>CAZNLJ010000012.1:0-91014 GCA_964573725.1 uncultured Saprospiraceae bacterium | reverse complement strand
CCGGCAGCACGGGAATGGCAGGTGGGGAAGGGCGGGGCAGGGAAAGGGCTATAAACGGATGACCGGACGGGAAGCCGTACAAGGCTTTCCACCGGCAGACAGTAACGGCGGCCGGCACCAGGGCCGGGAGCCATCCGGGTCGGGGCAGGCCTCAGTCCAGCTTCAACACATCGAGGAAAGCCTTCTGCGGCACTTCGACGGAACCGATCTGGCGCATCTTTTTCTTACCCTTCTTTTGTTTTTCCAACAACTTCCGCTTTCGGGAGATATCCCCCCCGTAACATTTGGCCGTCACGTCCTTGCGCAGGGCGGAAATGGTTTCCCGGGCGATGATCTTGGCGCCGATGGCTGCCTGGATGGCGATGACGAATTGTTGCCGGGGCAGCAGTTCCTTGAGTTTTTCGCAGATACGGCGCCCGAAAGTCGCCGCCTTTTCGCGATGGACCAAGGCGGAAAGGGCGTCCACGCTTTCGGAATTGAGCTTGATATCCACCCGGACCAAGTCGGATTCCCGGTAACCGATCGGGTGATAGTCGAACGAGGCATAGCCCCGGGATATGGACTTGAGCCGGTCGTAGAAGTCGAATACGATTTCGCCGAGCGGCAGTTCGAACGTCATTTCCACCCGGGAGGGGGTGAGATAGTTCTGGTTCTTGAAGATGCCCCGTTTCTCGAGGCAGAGGTTCATGATGGCGCCGATGTATTCCGGTTTGGTGATGATCTGTGCGTTGATGAAAGGTTCCTCCACATAATCGAGGTTGGTGGGATCCGGAAAATCGGCGGGGGTACGCAGGAAGATTTCCTCCCCTTTGGTGGTGTGTGCGATGTAGGATACGTTCGGAACGGTGGTGATGACCTCCATGTCGAATTCCCTGGACAGCCTTTCCTGGATGATTTCCAAATGGAGCATACCGAGGAAGCCGCAACGGAAACCGAAGCCGAGTGCGGCGGAACTTTCCGGTTCGAAGGTCAGGGAGCTGTCGTTGAGCTGTAATTTCTCGAGGCTGTCCCGAAGGTCTTCGAAGTCCTCGTTTTCAATGGGATAGATACCGGCGAAGACCATGGGTTTCACATCCTCGAAACCACGGATGGCTTCCCGGCAGGGATTTTCCTTGTGGGTGATGGTATCGCCGACCTTGATTTCCCGGGAGACCTTGATACCGGTAATGATATAACCCACATCCCCCGTCTGCATGGTGGGTCGGGGAATCATGTCCATTTGCAGGATGCCGACCTCATCGGCCTCGTATTCCTTTCCGGTGTAGTAGAAACGCACCTTATCCCCTTTCCGAAGGGTACCGTTGATGACCTTGTAGTAGGCGATGACCCCGCGGAAGGGATTGAACACGGAGTCGAAGATCAGGGCCTGCAGGGGTGCATCCGGGTTGCCTTTCGGGGCGGGGATCCGCTCGACGATGGCGGAGAGCAGGGCCGGTACCCCCTCCCCGGTCTTCCCGCTGGTCATGATGACATCCTCGATGCGACAACCGGTCAGGTCCACGATCTGCTCGATTGTCTCATCGATCATGGCGTTCGGCATATCGATCTTATTGACCACCGGGATGATGGTCAGGTCGTGTTCGATGGCCAGGTAAAGGTTGGAAATGGTCTGCGCCTGGATTCCCTGGGTCGCATCCACCAGGAGCAGGGCACCTTCGCAGGCGGCTATCGAGCGGCTCACCTCGTAGGAAAAGTCCACATGACCGGGCGTATCGATGAGATTGAGGGTAAACCGCTGCCCGTCGGTGTGGTTGTAGTACATCTGGATGGCGTGGCTCTTGATGGTGATGCCCCGTTCCCGCTCCAGGTCCATGCTGTCGAGGGCCTGGTCTTTCATCTCCCGGGCGGAAATGGTCTGGGTCACTTCCAGCAGTCGGTCCGACAGGGTACTTTTACCGTGGTCGATATGGGCGATAACGCAAAAATTACGGATTTTTTCCATGGATGGCGCAGGTGGTGAGATCCCGGGTGTTTTCTTTTCCCGGCTACCGGCCGGCGGGGTCTTACCTGCCGGCGGACTGGATTTCCAGGGTGCAAATATAGGTGATTTTGTAAGTAGTTAGGTGGGCGGCCATGAATTACCCGCTGCGGTGCCGCGCGGCCGGCGCTTCAAGTCTCCGGGTACTCCGCCCGCACGTGATGGATGCTGCGCAACATCTGCCGGAATACGCGCCGGCATTTCTCCAGGTCTTCGACGGTGATGCGGGACTCGGCCAGTTGTCCGGTTTCCATTTTTTCCCGGATGACCTTATCCACGAGCGCATCGATGCTGGTCCCGGAAGGTTCCTTCAGGCTTCGGGCGGTGGCCTCCAGCGTATCGGCCAACATGACGAGCGTTTCGCATTTCGTCTGCGGTCGGGGTCCCGGGTAGGAGAACTCGGCGGGAACGGTCGTTTCGTCCGGATGGGCCCGCAACCAGTGCCGGTAGAAATAGGACACCTGGCTGGTTCCATGGTGGGTGGCGATGAACCGGGTGATGACTTTCGGCAGGTTGTGTTTCCTGGCCAGCTGCAGTCCGTCCGCGACATGGGCCATGATGATGGCGGCGCTTTCCGTCGGAGTCAGGTCCTCATGGGGGCTTCGGAAGGGTTGGTTCTCCATAAAATACTCCGGATGGTTGAGCTTGCCGATGTCGTGGTAGAGGGCACCTGTCCGGACGAGCAGCGGATTGGCCCCGATTTCGATGGCGGCCGCCTCCGCCAGGTTGCCTACCTGCAGGGAATGTTGGAACGTACCGGGTGCCTTCATGGCCAGTTCCCGCAGCAGCGGGCGGTTCATGGCCGCCAATTCCACCAACGAAATGGAGGAGGTGAATCCGAAAACCCGCTCCATCAAGGGAATAAGCGGAAAGGCCACCAGGGTCAGCAACCCGTTCCCCACCAACCAACCGAAGGCGGACCAGTCGATGTCAGACAGGTCATTTCCCTCCGTCAAGGACAGTCCGAGCAAGGAAACCGCATATGCCAGGAATATATACAACATGGAGCGGAAGAAAACACTCCAATTCCGCGCATCCGCGACGGTCAACACGGCGACCACCCCCGCCACCAGCTGGGTGAACAGGAAGGGAAACCCTTCGGAATTGATCATGGAGACGACCAGGATGACCACCACATGGGTGAAGAAGGCCAGCCGGTAGGTGAAGAAATGGCGGATGACGATGGGTGCGATGCAATAAGGGATGAGGTAACTGCTCAATCCGACCTCTTGCCGCAACAATTTGCTGAGGTAGCCGAATACCAGCAGCCACAACAGGACGAACAACAAGTACCGGCTGTGCTCGAGGATCTCCCGACGATAGGCCCCCAGGTACATCATGAAGGTGCCCAAGAGGAGCGTGAGCAACATCACGTAGCCCAGGAATACCTGGGCGGCAGGCCTTTCGGCGCCCAATTCCCGAATGGCCCTTTCGTAGCTCGACAGCATGTCGAATGTCTCCTGGGTCACAACGCCCTTTTCCCGGACGATCAGGGTGCCTTCGCGGACCATGCCTTTCGTCGTGGTGACGGATGCGGTTGCAGCCGACCGAAGTTTCTCGGTCCAGGCGGAATCGTAGCTGATGTTCGGTGCCAGGGCGGCCTCCAGGGCCTGGCGCAGGACCGGCGGGAATCCGGCGGGGTCATAGGACTGCAACGAGTCGGCCAAATGCCGGCGCGCCTGCGCCAGGTCGAGGAATGTCCCCACGGTCCGGGTGCGCAGGCGATTGCCCTGCACCAACATGATGATATCGGGACGACCGGCTTCCGGCCCCAGGATACCCTGCCGGTACAAGGAGACCAAGACCTCGCAACCATAGGCCAGGTGGTCGTCGGACACCCCCTGCGGCCGGCCGGTACCGAACCGGCTCCGGACGGCGTCCACCTGCCGTGGCCCCCGCAAGGTGTCCAACTGGTACACCGGTGGCTGTTCCGTCGCCGCGTCTCGCTTATCCGTGCGAAGCTCTTCCCCACGCTTGTAAATCGGAAAATCAAATGCCGCCACCAGGTCCTCGTACGGCCAGGTCTGCCCGAGCCGGTATTCGTAGCCGAAATCGGCACCCCCCGGAAACAGGATGCTGATGGCCAGGATGGTGCCCAGGATGGCCATGGTATTGACCACGCGCTGGCCCTGACTGCCGCGCAGCAGGCCCGACATCTTCGTATTTTTCATTCGCGTCCGTTATGTGGAACCGACGGTTCGTATCTTTTCATAGATACGGACAATCCGCTCCGCCATTTTTTCCCTGGAGAATCCGGCCAGGTCGGCCGTTGCCCGAGCGGTCAGCCGCTCCCGCAATCCCTCGTCGGCCAACAAATCCCGGACCAGCGCCGACAAGGCCGCCGCATCGCCTACCGGCGCCACCAACCCGTTGCTCCCATGCCGCACCACCGCCGTTATGCCCCCCGCATCGGTGGTCACCACCGGAAGCCGGCTCGCAAACGCTTCCAACAACACGCTGCCCATTCCCTCCATCCTGCTGGTGAACAGGAAAAGGTCCGACCCTGCCATTATCCTCGGCACATCCGTACGGAATCCGAGCAGATGCACCGCACCGGTCAATCCCAACTCCTCGATGAGCCGCCGCAGTTCCATGCCTTCGCCGGCATCCGCTCCCGCTACCACCCACGCCATCGGCTTGTCCGCCCCCAGGAAACTTGCGGCCACCCGAAGGTAGGTCGCCTGATCCTTGTGGCCCGCCAATGCCGCGGCATTCAGTATCACCACCGTTTCCGGCCCTACCCCCAGCTCGGTCCGAAGCCAGGCCCGCGCCGCTTTGCGCGCCGCCGGCTCCCACCATGGTTCGAAAACCCGCAAATCCACCCCGCTGGGCACCACGCTCATCCGATGCCCGGGAACCGTCCGGCCAAGTACCGCCGCAATGGCTTGCGTCAGGCAGATGTAGTGGTCCGTCGCATCATGCCGGTACTTCCACCGCGATAACTTATGCCGTCCCACCGGAAAATCGACGCGTCGATGCACGACCAACCTGCATCGCAAGCCCAGCAGTTTGGCCAGCCAAGCCATCGTGTGCGCCCCCGAATCATGGGCATGCAACACCTCCACCGCATGCCGCCGACATAAGGTCCGGATCCGCCATGCCGCCGGACCGGTACGCATCCACCGCCGGTACGTATGCACCGCTATGCCGATCCGAGCAGCTTCCCGGGCTATGGCCGATCCTTCCGCACAAAACAAGCCCTGCTCCAAGCCCCGGAGCCGCAATGCGGCCATGAGGTGGCAAACCTGTTGCTCCCCGCCCCGCCAGGTCCCGGCGGTGGAGACATGCATGACCCTTACCGGCCTGTCCATAGGGCAGCGTACATGGTGACCAACTTAAAAAAGGGAGAGAAAATAAACAAAATCAGGAAGGTAGGAAACTCACACAAAAAAAGATTGGGATCGGTTTTCTTGTGGAAAACCGAATTCCCAATTCCTAACCCATTCAAATATTTCATACGGACCAATCGCCGAATAGCAACCAATCCGGTCTGATACTAAATAAGGTGATGAACCGCATCTTATCGCACGAACCAGTTGGGACTTCGGCCCGATATCATCGTGCGAACGGCTTGTTGCCTTGCATTCACGACGCCTATAAACACTGGGCGATTTTTGATGCTCCGGGGAACACACGCATTTCGACGGCTACACGGACATCTTTTAATCCGGTCAAAATTAAGACTTTTTTCCAATAGTCGACCCAAAATCTGATTTTTTTGACCGGAATCCGGAATAATCTGTCCGGCCTTGCCTCGCTCCGGGCTTCCCGTATACCAGCCCGGGGCTCGGGTCAAAAAAAAGTGGGTCCTCCGGCCGAATGCGCCGGAATATCCACTATATTGGGACTTGGCAGGATTGCCGCACTACGGCAGCATCATCAGGTCGGGTCCGCCCGCGCGACAGGGCCGGTTTGATGCAGGCGGACCGGTGCAAATAACTTCCGAGCAAAAATACGAAGCCATGGCTTTTCGATTCCGAATCTGCAATAATGATACCACCTCCGCCCTGCGGGATATCTTCGGAGCCACCCCGGTGCGTGTACCGGAAACCAGCATCCAACCCCTGCTCGTCATCGCGGAGCGGGACGGAAAAACGGATAAGCGGGGGGCCCTCCATCACCTGCTGTCGCAACCCTCCGAATTGACGATCACCCTGCGGGAAGACACCGTGGCGGATGTGAACCTTCAGCGGACAAGGTCCATGGACTGGAATATCGGACTGAAATTGTTGGAAGGTTTCTTCCATGGCTTCGGGCTGCCTTCCGCTACCCTCGGTGCCAACCTCAATAACGGCAAGGAAATGTCCTTGTCCTTCCACCAGGTCCGCCGCCGTTGGATCGACAGGAACGAACTCGGGACCGCCCTGCGGAACCGGACACTCGACCTGTCCCACCCCTCCGCACGCATCTTTTCCGGGGAGGCGCCGTTCCGCCTGCTCCTGGTCACGGATGCCATCCTGTCCAACGGATTTACCATCCAACTGACCGGTGCCGGACAAGGCCAAGGCAACTTCTCCCTGCCGGAAATCCGGCAAATCGTCTCCGATGCGAACGCGTCCGTCCGTGTCTCCGGCAACTCCAGCAACAGCATCTCCTTCGATGGCCCCGAATTACTTACTTTCGCCTTCTCCTGCATCTTGCTGGAGGCGGATCCGAATACCGGCGAACTCTCCGTCGGAACGGATGTCTCCGTCCACTGGAAAAATGTCGGGGGGAATTCGGCCGATGCCGCCGCCGCAACCCCGGAACCGGTGGAACTGGACGAAAACCTCTTCGAACCGGGTTTGTTGGATTGGGATGATTTGTCCCAATAAAAAAAGCAGCGGTGGAACACCGCTGCTCTAATGACAGCTTTCCAAACCGGCACGCCGGTTTGTAAAGACTGTACTCCCTCTCATTTTTCCTGGTCTTGCCGGCGGTACGCAACCGATGGCGCATACCCGGCAACACGCGGGGTCACGATTCGTTTATTTGTGTGGGAAAAGAGGTCTCAGCGTGGGCTGACGAAAGGATTGCAGGTCAGGTTGTTTGTTTGTCGTTTTTGTATTTCATGTACGGCTAAAATGATTTCCCTTTCCGTAGGGAACAGATGCAGGGACTTCCATGTGTGGGAATAGCGGGCTTCGTCCTGTGGGACCGGCTGGGAGTTGCCTTATTTGTGAGGGAGGAATGTAAATCATTATGCCAATACCATGCCATTCTTTCCGTTCCGGTATAAATGGTCCCTACGGGCTCGTAGTCGTAATTTGGCCGCCGTCCGGGGACAAGTACAGGTACACCCAGCAATCAAAGTCTTGGCCACACCCCTTGATCCGTCTTACAACCCGCTCATATTCCGGTGGATGCCCGTACGGGGCGATGCCTTCATAGCGGTCCAACACGGCAAACACGGGCGCGGGATCCGGCAATTCGAATATATCCCCTTCCACGCTTTCCGGACTGTCTTCCGCATATACCGCCCCGGGATAGTTGCCGAGGTCATAACAGGTCCCCGGCATCGTGCCCCTTCCCACCCAACGTCCCCGCTCCCGCAGAAACTCGGCCATCGGATGGTCGGAACCTTGTTGCAGGGTTCCGTATACGAAAAGATATGCAGTCATCGTTCGGTTTGAAATCGGCGTTCTAAGGTACCATCGGCGTGTGCCGCCCCCCCGCGCACCAGGCCGGGACCCCGTCCGTAATTCCTGCCTGATACAAAAAAAAAGTCCTTGCAAATTTTCCATCTGCAAGGACTTGGTGAATCCGGAGTGATTCCGCCGGGGCTCGAACCCGGGACCCTTTGATTAAAAGTCAAATGCTCTACCGACTGAGCTACGGAATCGGAATGCTTATCTTGTAAGCGGGGGCAAAGATAAGCCCCCTGGCTTGAATACCAAAACCCTGCGGCTGATTTCCTAAAAAAACAAGAAAAAAATGCCCGCACCAAATGCCGCAAAAAGTATCCTTCGGGCTGGGCGGACGGCTGCCCGCCTTGCCCGGCCACAACGACGCCGGGCGCCGATACATATTTCAATAATAGGGAATCCATTTCCCGGCAGCTGCGTGGTGGTCGGGAGCTTGTTGTCCGCTGCCATCATTCGGTTTGCACCCCATTCCCTTTTGTCTATCGGCAAAACATGGGAAAAACGGCGCGCCGGGGCAGCCCATTTGCGTTTGATACCCTCGCTGCGGGGGCGGCCGGAGCCTGTATTCAGTGGCATTCCAAATCGACAGGTTCGGTGTTCCCCAAGGTCGAAAATATACCGGCGCCTATCCTGAACCCGCTTTGGGAAATACCGGCACAAGGACCGACCGACTGCACGCGGCACGACCTGCCAGGTGATGGAAACGCCTTCACTTGACTTCAAAGTTTACGGTCCACTGCCGTTTTCTCCTAGGTCGGACCTGCAGCATATAAGTACCCGGTGGCAAGTCCGCGATATCGAGGTTTTGTTTTTCCAACCGTCCTTTGCGGAGCAAAACGCCGGCCGGGTCTGTCAGCCGGTACATGGGCCGGGTTCTCAGCTCCGGGATGCCGCCCAGGAACAGCAGCCGGCGGGTCGGGTCTACGTATCCGTAAGGGACCGCAGCCGCCACGTCCTCACCCTGCCGGGCGAAGTTCCCGGGAAAGTCGCGAAACATCCATTCGACGGCACCCGGGAATTCCCGGGCCCAGTACCATTCCTGATGTTGTCCGTCCGCATGCAGGCGTTTTTCCAAATCCTCCGGTTGGTACCCGGCCGCCAGCATCGTCGCGTGCATCCGGTCGACATCCTCCCGGACACGGCCTCCTCCCTCCGGCAGACCGGCCAGCCACCATACACGGGCCCGCTTCGGCGCCGGGCCAGCCCGGCGCCGGGTGAAATCATAAATCTCGGGATTGTACCAATATGCCGGGGAAAAAGCTCCCAAGCGACCGAACACCTCCGGATATTCGACGAAAGCATAGTGGGCGACCAGCGCACCCAGGGAGCTGCCGGCAATGGCCGTATGGTCCTTGCCGGGCAAGGTCCGGAAATGTTTGTCTACATACGGCTTCAGGGTGTTGGCCAGGAAATCGGCATAAGCGGCCCCCTCCCCGCCCCGCTGGTAGGTCGGATTGTACCACGGCGCATATTCATCCATGCGCCGGTCTCCCCCGTTGTCTATGCCGACGACCAGGTAGCCGTGGGCACCCCGGTAAAAAAGCGTGTCCATGGATTCGTCCACCTCCCACTCCCCGGAAAAACTCAAGGACCGGTCGAACAGGTTCTGCCCGTCCTGCAGGTAAATGACCGGGTAATGTTTGTCGGTTCGGTGATAGTCGGGCGGAAGATAGATCCAGACCCGGCGATAGCGGTCCAGCTGCGGCATATGGAAATCCTCGCGGAGGACCCGGACGCCCGGACCGGCGGTTCCGGGGCTTCCGGCTTCTGGGGACCGATCCTCCCAGCCCAGGATACGGCAGCGGAGCGTGTCGGGCCCACCGGTGAAGACGTATTCCCGATCCGCCAGGAAGCCGCCGCGCTCGTCCGATTCGACCATGTCCCAGCCTCCGCGGGTAAACTTGAAACGCAAGAGGCCGGCCGCCGGCTGCAAGGTCGTATACCATACACCGGAAGGGTTCCGCTTCAAACGGTAAGCCTCCTCGCCCGGTACCCATCCCTGGAAATTGCCGGCGATGAACAACGAGGACGAGGCCGGCGTATCATCCGGCAAGGCCGTGATGGTGACGACCAGCTGCGCGTCCGTCCGAACCGGCCCGTACAGCATCCACAGGACGAACGCCATCCCCGACAGCAAGCGGTAAGACATGTCGTATTGATTTTTGTTGTGCGCAGATACGGCCGGCGCAGGCTCCGGCGGACCGAAAGGATGCCGGCCGCTTTCCTGTCATCCGACCCGCGCCAGCCGATGCCGGAGCCAATGGTCGGCCAACACCAGTGCCGTCATGGCCTCGACGATGGGGACCGCCCTGGGCAGCACGCAGGGGTCGTGCCGCCCCTTACCCTCCACGGTCGTGGCGCGGCCTTCCATATCCACCGATTCCTGTTCCTGCACGATGGTCGCCACCGGTTTGAATGCGGCCTTGAAATAGATGTCCATCCCGGTGGATACCCCCCCCAGCACCCCGCCGGCATGGTTGGTCCGGGTCCTTATCGTCCCTTCGTCGTTGTAATATGCGTCGTTGTGCCGGGATCCCCGCATGGAGGCCCCTTCGAATCCGGATCCGATCTCGAATCCCTTGCAGGCATTGATGCTCAGGACCGCCTTGCCCAAATCGGCATGCAACCGGTCGAAAACGGGTTCTCCCAATCCCACCGGACACCCTTTCACCAGGCAGGTCACATGCCCGCCGATGGTATCCCCGGCTTTGCGTACCGTGCGGATGAGCGCCTCCATCCGGGCCGCCAGCTCCGGATCGGGACAGCGGACCGGATTACGCTCCGTCAGCGACAAGTCGAGCGTCCGGTAATCCGCCTCCAGCCCGAGGTCCCCTACCCGACTTACCCAGGCCTGTATCGTGATACCGGCCTGCCCCAGCAGTTGCCGGGCCACCGCGCCGGCCGCCACCCGGGCGGCGGTTTCCCGGGCGGAAGAACGGCCCCCGCCCCGATAGTCCCGCCAACCGTATTTCTCCTGCCAGGTGAAGTCCGCGTGGGACGGCCGGTATTTCGTCGCGATATGCCGGTAATCCCCGGAGCGCGCATCCTCATTCCGAATCAACAATGCGATCGGCATACCGGTGGTGATCCCCTCGAATACGCCGGACAAAAGCTGTACCTCATCCGACTCCTTGCGTTGTGTCACCAGGGTCGACTGCCCCGGACGGCGACGGTCCAACTCCGCCTGAATGGCCGGAACGGACAACCGCAACCCCGCCGGACAGCCGTCCACGACGACACCGACGGCCTCCCCGTGGGATTCCCCGAAAGTGGTGATCCGGAACGCTTGGCCGATACTGTTTCCTGGCATGTCTGGTTCGCTTGCAGGTGAATGGATGCATTCTCCGGCATCATAGACACCGGTTCGAACGGTAACAAAGGTAAGGATTGTTCGGAAATTCGGAAGGGACCGGTTTGCGGGGGAAGACTGTTCTCCGGACAACGGAGGCGGCCGCCACAGGCGCGGCGACCTGAAGGAATGGCACGGGGAACGGAAGACTTTACTGACCTGCCGAAAGCCCGGCTACCGCACGCAGCAGGATATCAAGTGGTCGTAATTCGGGCGTTCCGCCGCGTATTGGTGGATGAATGACTCCTTGATCTGCCCTTCGTGCAGGACAAAGACACCGGGCATCTGTGTGGAATCGCCGAGCTTCTGGGCCAACTCCAGCTGGTAACCACGGGATGCCTTGAGCTGGAATCCCCTCATCCAGGTATGCAGGCCGTAAAGCTGGGAGAAGGTGCCCCGGTGCAACCCGAACGCGGAATAATACCGCTGGACGGGATCGCTGACATGGTCGATGCCGACCAGGTTGAATTTTTCGAAGTATGAAACCGCGGTATCGAATTCCGCCATATGGACGAAAACCATCCGGATACCGCCCTTTTCGAACTCGGCGCGTTTGCGGGCGAGGTCATCGAGCGCCTCCTTGCAAAATACACAGCCGAAATGACGCAGGAACACCAATAATACGGGGCTTTCGTAGGTCAGCCGCAGGAGGGTGTCCCCGTCTTGCGTGACCATTTCCTCCAATATTTCCAGGTCCTGCTCCATGGTGATGTCAACCATTCCTGAAAATTTTTATCCAACACTCATAACAGCGCGGCGGACAAAGGGTTTACGGAATTCCGGGAATAAGTTATCCACGGCCGTTCCCCCTGCTCATTCCCGGAACGGATTGCGGAAATCCTCCCGGCCATAGTAGGTGGTATCGGTAAATGTATGCAGGAAAGCCGTGAGGGCCTTTTTCTCGTAATCGTTCAGGCTGAGGTGGTTGATGGACTGTACATTGACATTCTCCGCCCAATGGCCGCCGGAGCTGTAATGGTCCACCACGTCCTCCAGGGTTTGCAGCGAGCCGTTGTGCATGTAAGGTGCGTTCAGGGCGATGTTCCGCAGGCTGGGTGCCCGGAACTTGCCGTTGTCCGTCCGGCGCCCGGTGACCGCACCCAGCCCTTTGTCGGCGAAATCATCCAGGGAGTTGACCGACTGGATGGCGTTGTTGAAGTATTCGTTGTTCGTCAGCAAGGGGCCTCCGTGGCAATGGGCACAGTGTCCGCCTTTGGCGGTATTGGTCAGGTCGTCGAAAAAAATGTTGTAGCCGTCGATCTCCAGGTCCGACAGCAGGAAGGGATCGCTGTTCTGCTGGTAGAATTTCTGGTCGTACCGGGAATTGGCGCTCACCAGCGTCCGTTCGAATTGCGCCAGGGCCCTGGATACCAGGGTACGGGTAAGCTGGGACCGCGAATCGATACCGAAAGCTTCCCGGAAGAAAGCGGGATAAGTCGGGTGCCGGCGCAGCTTCTCCTCGACGTTTTCCCAGATATCCCCCATTTCGACGGGGTTGGTGACGGGATGGAGCGCCTGTTCCTCGAGGGTCTTCACGCGACCGTCCCAGAAGAAACCGTTTTCATTGAACCCTATGTTCATCAAGGACATGGAGCTGCGGGGCCCCACCTGGTTCCCGATTCCGACGGCCTGGGGCGACCGGTCGTTGAACGCGGCTTCCAATTGGTGGCAACCCGCACAGGAGATGGTGCTGTCCGAAGAGAGGATCGGATCGTAAAAGAGCCTTCTCCCGAGGGCGATTCCCTGGACGGTCATGAGGTTATCTTCCGGAATCAACATTTGGGGGAACCCCGGCGGTATGTCCAGGTTGTAAGGGGTCGGCGCATATGTCAGCGCGACCAGGTCCGGGTCCCTTCCATCCGGCAAGGCCACCGGTCCGTCCTCGCGGCAGGCGGACAGCCAGCCGAGCAGCGACAAAGCGCCTATCAACCATTTCCTGCTCATCATTTCGTTTGTTTGGATGTGTACATCGATGTCTTGTGGTCAGGGGTTGCGCAGCCGCCAGGCACGCGCGTGCTGGTCACACAACTGATTGGCCAGGGACAGGTCGTTCATGTTGTGGGTGTATCGGTTCGCCGGGACGGTCAGGTCCAGGTAATCGCCGTCGGCCCATCGGTACAGCAGGCTGACGTCGAGGGTCAGTTCGAGGCGGGAGGTCTGCCCGGCGGCGACGGAGAAGGGCTGCTCGAAGAATATGGTCCGGTAGACCTCGTCCGTGCCGGGGTGATGCCCGAAACCGGGATCGCCTTGTCCGATGCCGTTGCCGTCCATGTCATAGATACCTTCGGATTTGAGGAAGATGAAGCTGCCCCAATCCGTCCAGAAATGTGAATTGAACGTGGTGCGGAAAGGGTTTCCGGCCGGCAACTGGTTCGCTTGGGGGTTGTTGAAGGCGGCAGGGACCCCGATCCCCATCCGCAGCCCCCGGTAGTTGCCCACCGGCAGTCGGTCGGTACGGAAACCCAAGGGACGGGCCGCCTCCGCCGCCGTGGTATTGTCGGAAAAATCGAAGAACAAGGCATCCATCAAGGGTACTTCCGTGTTTCCGTCCTCCCCGACCAGAACCAGTTCGGAGAGGTAGCCGTTCAGCACCTGGAACCGGATGTTCCGGCCGTCCGGATAGGTGTAGTCCTGTTCGTACATCACCAAGGGGGCATCCGCATAGGTGGCCAACAGGTCCAGCTGGACGGTTCCGGTAGTGCCGGGATCCTCCTCCCGGCAAGCGGAAAGAAGAAGGGCGGCCAGGGCGAAAGGGATCAGCGATTTTCTCATGTGATTCGTTTTTGTGCGGTCGCGGCGGGTCGGGATGCTAACCGCTATCCCAGGAAAACCGTGCGGCCGCAGGATTCGGGCAAACCTGTCGCTATTCCATTTTGATATCAACCACCGTAACTGCTTTTGTCAGGTTGGCGTCCATTTTTTGTCCGATCTGGGCCTCCGAATCCCCAGCGAAATCCACGCCATCAAGCAATTGGTCGTACCGGATCATGAGTACGGCGCCCACATCGAAGCCGTTGTCGACCCGCAGCGGGGTCTCGAAAGGCAGGTCGACCGCTTGGGGGCCGACAAGCCGGATATCCGTCAGGGGCGTACCGGCGACGGTGTCCCGGCGCAGGACCATCCGCAAGGCCAGGAACCCGGCGTCGGGGTCGTACAGCAGGGAATCCTCCCGGAGCGGGTGCCCGGCGGGCCAGTCTTCCGGCTTGATGTCCCGCAGGCCGGAAGGGAGGCCGATGGTGAGCCGCAGGTGCGTGTACACCCCCTCCCCCACCCAGGTCCCGGCGGTGGCCGCCTGAAACAGGTCGCGGTCCGCCGGAACGAACCCTCCGCCCACTATCATTGGAACACCGTTGGCGGACATAAGTTCAAGGCTGTCGGACAGGGCTACGGCCACACCATCCTCCCGGACCAGCTGCAGCTCGGTAAATAGGAAGCGGGCCCGCCGGACGGAAAACAGTTGGGTTGTATCCGGGAGGGCCGGATACAGGGAATCGTACCGCAAAGTCTCTTCCGCCTGCGCATCCCCAAGTCGGGCGTACCGGTGACGGAAGGATAGCCGCAAGGCCGGGTAGGTACAGCAGGCCGCCAGACAGTCGTCATCGGCGGATACATCGTAGTTGGCGGCCCGCGGGTCCAGGCAACCTTCCTTCGGTTGGTAACAGGCGGATAGTGCGGCGGCGCACCAGAACGCCAGCAGGTAAGGCAGCGGACGCAGCCCGGCGGGGGACAATCCGACGGAACGGGACCGACGGCGGGAACGCACGGTGAGTGGAATCATATCGGACGAAATCGATGCTTCCGGGCAGGTGCGGCAGCAGGCCGACCCGAACGGAACAAGCGGGCCGGCATCCGTCAGACACCCATGCGGGACCGCTTGACCAGCCAGGATTGAAGGATGGGGCGGAAGCCGGCGTTGATGTCCGCCTCCACAAAATCGACCCGGTACTGCATGCAGCGCAGCCGGAGGGATTCCTTGAAGCGACGGACCTGTTCCACGTAGGAGGCCTTCACCTGGTTGGGCTGCAGGCGGACCTGCTCGCCGGATTCCATGTCGATGAACAGGTAGGGCCTGTTTGAGAACTCGAAGTCGAGTTCCAGCCGCTTGTCCACCGTATGGAAAAGGATGACCTCGTGTTTGTTGTAGCGCAGGTGCTGCAAGGCGGAAAAAAGGGCTTCCGTTTGGTCCCCCTGTTCGAACATGTCGCTGAAGAGGACGACCAGGGAGCGGCGATGGATGCTGTCCGCGATTTGGTGGAGCGACTGGGCCGCGGACGTGCCCTTGTTTCGGGTGGGGTTGTCCAACAGCTGCTGCAGGTAGGTCAGCAGCAGGCGGTAGTGGGAGGTGCTGGCTTTGCAACGGGTGTGCAGACCGACCGATTCGTCGAAAACGGACAAACCGAAGGCATCGCGTTGCCGCAGCAACAGGTTCATGAGGGAAGCGGCCGCGAGGGCGGAAAAACGAAGCTTGTTGAACGTTTCGCCGTCCCCTTCCGGGAAATACATCGAGGAGGACGCGTCGATGACCAGCTGGCAACGAAGGTTGGTTTCCTCTTCGAACTTCTTGACATAGAGCCGTTCCGTGCGGGCGAACACTTTCCAGTCGAGATCGCGTGTACTTTCCCCCTGGTTGTAGAGGCGGTGTTCCGCGAACTCGACGGAGAAACCGTGGAAAGGGGACTTGTGCAGTCCGATGATGAAACCTTCCACCACTTGCCGGGCCAGCAATTCGAGATTGCCGAGATTCCGGACATCCATGTTGTCAGTCAACTGCATGATTCGAACGACGGGTTGGTAACCGGGACATGCCGTCCCCATGATCGGCATGACTCCATACAGGTAAACGCCCGGGTGCGCAAAGTGTTGCGCGGGGGGCGTCCGGCCGGGGCGGCAATCGGCAAGACGTCAGACGGACGGCAGGGACCAGCCGTTCTGATATTGTGACCGGATCAGGCGGTTGGCCGCTTCGTCGGCTCCGAAATTGCCGGCGGCCGCGTCCCAGTATACCTTCCTGCCGGTCTTGAAGGCCACATTGCCCATGTGGGCATTGATGGCCGCCACGGCACCGGTCTCGATGCCGCACTTCAGGATATCCGGTCGGTTTTCGGTGATGGCCTCGACGAAATTCCGGACGTGCTCGTAGAGGTAATTCTCGCCGGACGGTTTACGCTGTTCCGGGATGTCCTCGACCTTGTACCGCAGGATTCCGCCGTCATCCCGGAGGGTTTCGGGGATGACGTCCCAACCGTCGCGGTTGAGGACCAGGGTTCCGTTGTTGCCGATGAAGGCGATGCCTTCCGTTTTGCCGTAGTTGCCGAGGTCGATTCCCGTTCCGTGTTCCCAGAGCATGTTGAAATGGTCGTATTCGAAGACCGCCTGCAGGGTATCCGGCGTTTCGGAGGCATCGTCGGGGTATGCCAGCTTGCCCCCGGAGGCCATGACCGACTTAGGTGCCGAGACCCCCATGGCATAGAGGGCGATATCGATCTCGTGAACCCCCCAATCCGTCATCAATCCGCCGGCGTAATCCCAGAACCAGCGGAAATTGAAATGGAAGCGGTTTTGGTTGAACGGTCGGCGCGGGGCGGGGCCCAGCCACATGTCGTAGTCCACCCCGGCGGGGGGCGTCGCATCCGGCACGACGGGCACCGGTTTCATCCACCCCTGGTAGGCCCAGCATTTCACGAGCCGGACATTACCGATCCGACCGGAACGAAGATATTCGATGGCTCTTTCGTAGTGGCTCCCGCTGCGCTGCCATTGTCCGACCTGGACCATTTTCCCGTAACGGCGGGCGGCTTTGCGCATGAGGTTGCATTCCTCGATGGAGTTGGCCAGGGGCTTTTCCTGATAGACATGCAGGCCGGCGGACAGGGCGTCGCAGAAAGGCAGGCAATGCCAATGGTCGGGAGTGGCGATTATGACGTAGTCGAGGTTCTCCTGTTCCAGCATTTTCCGGTAATCCTTGTACAGGGCGGGGCGGCTGCCCTGGAGGTCGGCCACCTGCCCTGCCCTTTCGTCGAGGACGGACTGGTCTACATCCGCCAGGGCGGCGCAGGAGACTTGTTTGATCCGGAGGTGTTGTTGCAGGTTGCTCCAACCCATGCCCTTGCAACCGATCAGGCCGACCTGCAGCCGGTCGACGGCCGCGACACGACCTTGCCGGGCCGTGATGATTTCCGTGGGAAGCAGGGTGGCCCCGGCGACCAGTGCCGAGGTTTGGTACAGGAATTTTCTACGTGCGTTTTTCATGCGGAGGCTCGATTAGCGGATTGATGGCGCGGTTCCGATGTGCCGCCCGCCGGAATTCCATCCGTCCGGCCCGGTGGCAGGACGGGAAGTTCCGTAAGAAGCGGGCGGAAAGGCGACCGACAAGGTAGGAAAAATTCCGGTTCCGGGGGTATTGCACGGGTACCGTCGGCCGATTTTTCCATTTTCCGGGTATCTGCGCCGCCGCGGTGCCGTTCATGCAGGCCCGTCCACGAAATAGGCCTCCACTTCTCCGATATTCCGGGCCGTCAGCAGACCGCGGGGCGTACAGCGGAAATGCCCGGCCACGAGGGCATGGGTGGCGGCGGACAAGGTGATCCGGCCGGGTTCGCTGGCGGTTTCCATGCGGGCGGCGATGTTGACGGTTTCCCCCCATATGTCGTAGGCGAACTTTTTGCTGCCCACTACCCCTGCCACCACGGGACCCGTATGGATCCCGATGCGCGCCACGAACGGAAAAAGCCCTACCGCCGAACGGTCCCGGTTCCAATCCGCCAGGAAGGCCATGAAATCAAGGGCGGCCCGGACCATCCGGACGGCATGGTCGGGATCCGGTTCGGACAAGCCGCCTGCGCACATATAAGCGTCACCGATGGTTTTTATCTTTTCCAGCCGGTGACGTTGGACGATCTCGTCGAAGCCCCGGAAGGCGTGGTCCAGGTCCCGGACCAGGTTCTCCGGTGCGAGCCCCTTGGAAAAGGTGCTGAAACCGGTGAAATCCGAAAAAAGGACCGACACCTCCCCATGCCTCCTGGCGGCGGCGATGCCGGTTTCCTGCAGCTCGCGCGCGACCGGGGCGGGAAGGATGTTGTGCAGGAGGTTTTCGGCCCGTTGGCGCTCCGCTTCGATGAGGGCGTTCTTGGACGCCAGCACGGCGTTGTGCCGCCGGGAGGCGTGATACCGGTACAGGAGGGTTGCGGTCAGCAGCAGGCCCAGCCCGGCCAGGGCGAGGAACAGTTTCCGTTGGGAATCCTTCAGGGCCAGGGCAGCGGCCTGTCTTTCGAGCCGGAGGTCGCGTTGTGCGATACCCAGGGAATCGGCGGCCTGCCGGTACCGGAGGGAATCCAGCAGCCGCTCCCGCTCCGCCAGCATCAACTGCTGCCGCATCTGCGCCTGCGACATATTCCGGATGGCATCCTCCTTCTCGCGGATGACCTGTTCCAGGACCACCTGGCTATCGCGCAGGACTTCCTTTTGGCTTTCCAGGCTGTCCAGCCGGGCCATCAGGCGGGCCCCACCTGCCTGCACCAATTTCCGTTCCAGGGCCATCACCTCCCGGCGACGGCCGAGGAGGCCGGCCAAATCGCCCATTCCCGTCAATGCCTCATGCCGGAGCGACAAGGCGGTGGCGGTATGGTAGGCTTCCTCCCACCATTTGTAGGCCTTGAGGTTGCGCTGCACGTGGAGCGGCCCTGCCGCCCGGCTGGTGGTTCGGGCCTTCTCCATCAGGGCCATCGCCTGCAGGTCCTTCCAACCTTCGCTCCTGGCCGCCACGAAAGCCTTGTCCGCCCAAGCCATCGAACGGTCCGTCTTGTCCTCCTCACGGCACAGCACCGCCAGGGCCAGGGCCGTGCGGACCGCCGCTTCCCCCGTCAAGGTCCGGATGCTGTCCTCCAGTACCTGGATGCGGGCGGACTGCGGGTAGAGGGTGGCAAGGCCGACCCCCCAACAAACCAGGATTGCCAACAATCGGTGCATAGCGGTATTTTGGGCTAAATTATCTGGTTTGCCGCAACTTTCCATGATGCCGATAAGGCAGGTGGAAAGATTTCCGGCCGGGACAGCCGCTACCTTCCGGATCGGGAGCAATTTGTCACCCCTTCGGCAAAATTTCGCCGGTGCGGTCGTTTTTACCGGCCGGAGGGCTAATTTTACCCCGGATGCCGGACGGGTGGGCTCCCAAGGCCGTTTGTCCAGGGTATCCGGGCGTAAAATGCCGACCGATGACCAAGTCCATATACCTTTCCTTCCCATTGCTGACCCTATCCATGGCCATCCTGCCGATTTTCGGGACATCCCAAGCCGATCCACGCCCCTTCGATTGGCAGGGCCACCGGGGCGCCCGGGGGCTGGCACCTGAAAACAGCATCCCGGCATTCCTGCGGGCCTTGTCCTATCCGTGGGTCACCACCTTGGAACTGGACCTGGCGGTGTCCAAAGACGGCCTGCTGGTGGTCAGCCACGAGCCCTGGATGTCGGACGACATCTGCCGCATGCCCGACGGTACCCCGATACCGCCGGGCCAGGGATCGTCGACCTACAAACTGCTGGACCTTACCTACGGGGAAATCCAATCCTTCGATTGCGGCAGTCGCGGCAATCCCCGTTTCCCGGACCAACGGCGGGAAGCGGTACACAAGCCGTCGCTGGCGGCGGTCGTAGCCGCCGTCCGGGACCACTGCCGGGAAAACGGCCGGCCAATGCCCGCCTTCAATATCGAGATCAAGAGCCGGCCGTCCTACGACGGCCTCCTGACCCCGCCCGTGGAAACATTCTCCCGGCTGACCGTAGCGGCCCTCCGGGACCTGGACATCTCAGGTATCTCGACCGTCCAGTCCTTCGACCCGAGAGCCCTGCGGGCGGTGCATGACCTGGACCCCACCCTGCGCACCGCCCTGCTGGTCGAAAAGCCGGGGAATCCGTCGGCATTCGTGGACGACCTCGGGTTCCGGCCGGCCATTTACAGCCCCTATCACCGGCTGCTCCGGAAACGCCAGGTCGACGCCCTCCACCGCATGGGGATCCGGGTCGTCCCCTGGACCGTCAACGACCCCAAGACCATGCGGAAACTGATCCGCTGGGGCGTGGACGGCCTCATTACCGATTACCCGGACCGGGGATGGCCGGTACGCTGAATATCCGGCAGGAAGGCCGCTTTTCCGATGGGCATGCCCGGACCGGACGGACCAGAAAATACCCGATTTTCAAAAGAACTTCCACCATGATCACCGAAAGCGCCAACATCATCGAATTGCTCCAGGCACATTTTCCCCAATTGCTCGAAAAGGAGCTGCAACAGGAGATCGCCCAGGTGGGCAAACTGATGCATTTCCAAGCCGGGGAAGTCATCATGGACTACGGCAGCTACGTCAAGCTCGTCCCGCTGGTCGTGGAGGGCGCCATCCGGGTGACCCGGGAGGACCCGAACGAGGACCGCGAGATCCTGCTGTATTTCCTGCAGCCGGGTGATGCCTGCTCGATGTCGTTCACCTGTTGCATGGTCCACAAGAAGAGCGAAATCCGGACGGAGGCGGAGGAGGACACCTCCCTGATCGCCATCCCCATCCGGTACATGGAGGATTGGATGACCCGCTACCCCAGCTGGAAGAATTTCGTTCTGACCACCTATGACCGCAAGATCATGGACTTGGTCCGGGTGGTGGACAGCATCTCCTTCAAACACCTCGACGAACGCCTGCTGGAGTACCTCCGCAAACGGGTCGGGCTGACCGGCAACCGCGTCATCCAGGCTTCCCACCAGGACATCGCCTACGACCTGAACGTGACCCGCGAGGCCATCTCCCGCCTGCTCAAGAACCTGGAGCGGGAGGGTATCGTCAAACTGGGCAGGAATCAGCTGATGCTCAAGCAATAACCATTTCGACCATCTCCAAGGCGGACAAGAAACAACCAGTCCCCCCGTTCCGCCGGTGCTTCCCCTTCCTGCCCCGCTTCCGCGCCGGGAGGTGAGCTTTCTCATGCCCACAGGCTGATGAAGGTCACCCCTGTCCGTGAGCTTCTTCACATACCCGCGCCGCTTCCCGACCGACCTTTGCATTCATCGACACCTGGGTGACACCTACACATCGGAATGCGGAAAAAAACTCGATCATCACCTAAACATCTTTTGTCATGAAAGTAGAACAGCTCTATACCGGATGCCTCGCGGAAGCGGCCTATTATATCGTCAGCAAAGGGGAAGCGGTCATCATCGACCCACTTCGGGAGACGGAACCCTACCTGCAGCGGCTCCGGGACGACCAAGCGACCCTGAAGTACGTATTGGAGACACACTTCCATGCGGATTTCGTTTCCGGACACCTGGACCTGGCCAAGGAAACCGGTGCCACCATTGTCTACGGCCCTACGGCCAAACCCAATTTCGAGGCCCACATCGCTGCGGACAACGAGGTGCTGAAAGTCGGTGAGGTGACCATACAGGTGCTGCATACCCCGGGCCATACGATGGAAAGCACGACCTTCCTGCTCAAGGACGAAAACGGGAAGGACTATGCGATCTTTACCGGCGATACGCTCTTCCTGGGGGATGTCGGCCGCCCCGATTTGGCCATCAAGCAAGGGGAAATTACCGAAAGCGACCTGGCCGGCATGCTTTACGACAGCCTCCGCAACCGGATCATGCCCTTGAACGACGATGTCATCGTCTACCCCGGACACGGCGCCGGCTCGGCCTGCGGCAAGAAAATGAGCAAGGATACCTGGGGCTACCTCGGCGACCAGAAAAAACTGAATTACGCCCTTCGGGCCGATATGTCCAAGGAGGCTTTCATCGAGGAAGTGCTCACCGGCCTGGTACCTCCCCCGCAATATTTCCCCAAGAACGCCATGATGAACAAGATGGGGTACGAAAGCATCGAAACCGTCCGCGAACGCGGCGAACAGGCGCTGACCGTCCGCTCGTTCAAAGCCGCCTGGGAAGGGAACGAAGCCCTGGTGCTGGATACCCGGCACCAGTCGGACTTCGCCAAGGGCTTCATCCCGGGCTCGATTTTCATCGGCATCGATGACAATTTCGCCCCCTGGGTCGGCACCCTGGTCACGGACCTGCGGACACCCATCCTTTTCGTCTGCGAACCCGGCCGCGAGGAGGAAGTCGTCACCAGACTGGCGCGGGTCGGCTATGACCACGCCATCGGGTACCTGGCAGGAGGCATCGAGGCCTGGCGACATGCCGGCGAGGAGGTCGACACCCTCGAGGAAATCTCCGCCGACGCCTTCGCCGCCAAATACGACCGCAAGTCCATGAACCTGCTGGACGTGCGCCGAAGCAGCGAATTCGACACCGAGCACATCCAGGGAGCGAGCAATTTCCCGCTGGATTTCATCAACCAGCACATGGCCGAGCTCGATCGCAACAAGACCTACTACCTGCATTGCGCCGGCGGCTACCGCTCCGTCATCGCCGCCTCCATCCTCAAATCCCGCGGTTTCCACCAACTCGTCAATATCCGGGGTGGATACAAGGCACTCAGCCAGACAGCCCTCCCGAGGACGGACTTTGTGGCGCAGCTGACGGAACTGTGATTTCTAATTGTTCGATTTTTGAAAGAAGTGCTTGTGCCGACCGTGCACAAGCGCTTCTTTTTTTCCGGACCACCCCGGGCTGGTCCGGCCGGACCCGGCCCGGGATTGTGCGTCCGCCTCCGATTTCCCGGCCGGCCGGCACACGTGTGATGTGGATTACGGAATAAGCGGCGGCACCGGCTTACCTTTGTACCATACAAATCACAAAAAATTTGTCAACATGGACTTAACCGCAATCGTCAACGATCCCTCCGCCACCCTGGTCGATGTCCGCGAGACCTATGAATTCCAATCCGGACATGCCAAAGGTGCCATCAACCTTCCCTTGAGCGAACTGATGAGTTCCCTCGACAACTATCGCAACCTCTCCCGACCCATCGTCGTCTATTGCCGCAGCGGCAACCGAAGCGAGCACGCGAAACTGGTCCTGCAGGCAAAAGGAATCACCCCGGTCTACAATGCGGGCGGTTTGGACGAGGTACTGTACTACCAGGCACAGGCCGCTTTCACCCCATCCGTCTGACACCCATCCTCTCCACAAACAAAAAGAACCTTATGTTCAACTTCCTGAAAAAATTGTTCGGTGGCCCGACCGGGCCGGGCATGCGGGAGCTCCTTGACCAGGGTGCCGTCATCGTCGATGTCCGCAGCCGGGAGGAGTTCAAGGCCGGTCATGCCAAGGGTGCCACCAACATCCCCCTGCAGGAGCTGGGTGCCCAAGTCAGCCGCTTGGTGCGGCAGCAAAAGCCGGTCGTCACCTGTTGTGCCTCCGGCCGCCGCAGCGGCATCGCCGCCCGGCAGCTGCAGGCCGCCGGCATCACCTGTGTCAACGGCGGCCCCTGGCAACGCGTCGCACAGGCCAAGGGCCGATGAACCGGCCGAAACGGATCCGCCCCCAGGAACTGTTTTTTTTCATGTAAAAATATTATATAATATGAATACCACCGTACAAAACGGCACCATACCCCGCATCGGGGACAAGGCGCCGGATTTCACCGCCAAGACCACCACCGGGAACATGACCTTCTCCGAATTCAACAAGGGAAGCTGGGTCATCCTGTTCTCCCACCCGGCGGATTTCACCCCCGTCTGCACGACGGAGATGTCCGCCTTCGCCCTGGACAAGGACTTTTATGCCGCACACCAAACCAAGTTGCTCGGGCTGAGCATCGACAGCATCCATTCCCACTTGGCCTGGGTCAACAATGTCCGGGAAAAGACGGACGTCTACATGGATTTCCCGATCATCGCAGACCTCGACATGAAGGTCTCCCACTTATACGGCATGCTCCATCCGGGAGAAAGCGAAACCGCAGCTGTCCGGGCCGTTTTCATCATCGACCCGCAGGGCATCATCCGGCTCATCATGTACTATCCGATGAACGTCGGCCGCAACATGGATGAAATCCAGCGGGCACTGACCGCCCTCCAGACCGCCGACACCTGCAAGTGCGCCCTCCCGGTCAACTGGCGCAAAGGGGACAAGGCCATCGTCCCGCCACCGAAGACCCTGGCGGAAATGGATGCACGGATTGCCGACACCACCTACGAGAAAGTCGATTTCTACCTCGCCCGCCAGGCTATCACCCCTAACTAAAAGTAGCGAATGAAAACAACCTGCCCGTCGTGCCCGCCCGGCCGACGGGCATTCCTTTGCCGCCGCACCCGTCCCCACCCGCCTCGTCCGTTCCGCCCCACCGCATCCTGACGGGGTTCCCCCTGCCGGGTATTGTTTTCCGCCTGGCCGTCCGCCGGAACCGATTGGACTGTCGCCGGAAAATGTTATTTTTCCGCTGCCAGGCGGCAACGAAGCCGACCGGTCGATAAAATCACCGCTATGCCCGGTATCCTCCCAAACGCCCGGCCGCCGGAACGGCCGGATCGGGAAGCGCCCCGTTTCCTGGCCGTCCTCCCCGCCATTCTCCTGGCCGGATTCATGACCCTCCCCGGGCCGGCGCACGGACAGTCCGCCCGTGCATTCGAAAAAGCCGGCGACAAGGCCACGGCGGCCTCGGATTCCCACGCCGCCCTGCTCCATTACGGGGAAGCCTTGGCGCGGGAACCGGAGGACATCCGGTTGTGGTACAAGTATGCCGACGCGGCCCGGGGCAGTCATGCCTGGGCCGTGGCCGCCACCTATTTCCAAAAGGTGACCGAACACGAACGGGCGGCGGATCATCCCTTGGCCGGTTTCCTGCTCGGACAGGCCCTGAAGTCACAGGAGCGGTACGCCGAAGCCCTGCAGGCCTTCCGCCGGTACCAGGCGCAGGAAACCGGGCCGGAAGACTACCGCGCCTGGTGCGCGGAGGAGATCCGCAGTTGCGAATGGGTCCTGCGCGGGGAAGCGGCGGCGGACGGGGAACAGTACCGGGCGGACCCGCCGGGCCGGCAGGTGAACAGTCCTTTTTCCGAATTCGGCGCCGTACAGCGGGGCGGGGAGTTGTATTATTCCTCCCTTCGTTTCGAATTTCCCGGCGACCGGCAGCGGCCGCCGCGCAAGCTCACCAAGGTCATGGTGGCGAAAAACCGGCAACGGGGCCGGCCGATGCCCGGCGGTTTCAATGCCACGGACCGTCATACCGCGCATACCGCCTTCAGCACCGACGGGTCGCGCCTCTATTTCACCTTGTGCCAATATGAACAGGGCAACCGGATCCGTTGCGAACTGTATTACCGGGAACGTGACCGCCGCGGCCGTTGGAAGCAGGATGCCGTCCGGCTGCCCGACATCATCAACAAGAAGGACTTTACCACCACCCAGCCCAGTATCGGCTTCGACAGCTTGTCCGGGCAGGAAATCCTCTTCTTTGTCTCCGACCGCAACGGCGGGGCCGGCAAGCTCGACCTTTGGTACACCCCCCTGACGGAAGGCCGCTTCCTCGAACCGACCAACCTTACCGCCCTCAATACGCCGGAAAATGACATCAGTCCCTTCTTCGATACCCCCGCCCAGTGCCTGTTTTACAGTTCCGACCGGCAACAACCCTCCTTCGGCGGCTATGACATCTTTCGCGCGGACTGCCGGAACCTGACCTTCGCCCGACCGGAAAATATCGGCAGGCCGTTCAATTCCGGCTACCACGACCTGTATTTTTCCACGGACGGCGACAGTGTGCGGCTGCTGTCCTCCAACCGCCCCGGCTCCCTTTTCCTCGATGCCGCCAACCAGGCGTGCTGCTTCGACATCTACCGGTTCGTCCGGATCCCGAGCGCCGACCCGGCTTCCCCCGCCGGGCCGGACACCACCGCCATCCCATTCGCCGCGCAAGCGACAGCGGCAGCCCCCGCCGACCCGGCGACCCCGACCCGCCTGTCGGATTACCTGCCTTTGGCCCTCTATTTCGACAACGATGAACCCGATCGTCGGACCTCACGCACGACGACCCGAAAATCGTACGAAACTACCTTCGACACCTACTATGCCCGCAAACAGGCGTACCTGGAACGCTGCCGCCGCGGCTTACCGGCGGAAAAGGCGACCCTTGCCGAGGCGGACATGGAGGATTTTTTCGAAACGGTGGTCCGTAAGGGCCGGGACGACCTGGCCCTTTTCACGGACCTGTTGCACGACCGACTGGCGGGTGGGAGCGAGGTCTCCATCTCCATCCGGGGATACACCAGCCCCCGGGCACAGTCCGAATACAACGACCGCCTGGCCCAACGGCGTATCAGCAGCCTTCGCAACCACTTCGAGACCTGGCATGACGGTACCCTCCTGCCTTTCATCCGGGCCGGCACGCTGCAACTGGTCGAGGTACCCTTCGGCGAGACCACGGCGGCGGCGAATGTCAGCGACGACCTGGTGGACGAACGGAATTCGATCTACAGCCTCGGCGCCGCCCGGGAACGCCGGGTGGAAATCGTGGCCGTGTCGGACCGTCCGGTACAGGAGTGAGTGCGGATGCCCCGAAAGGGAAGGGTAACCTGCCGGGGAGCACTTATGGATGGGTGAACAAGCGGGGCGGAAAGGAAAAAAAAACGGGAAAGAAGTCGCAAAGACCGCTTTCCCGTCCGCATGGCCGGCCGGGCCGTCAGAACATCTCCACGCCGGCGAAATGGAAGCTGCCCTCGATGGCGGCGTTCTCGTCGGAATCGGAACCATGTACGGCATTCTCCCCGACGCTTTTTGCATATTTCGCCCGGAGGGTGCCGGGAGCGGCCTGGGCCGGGTTGGTCGCACCGATCAAGGTCCGGAAGTCGGCCACGGCATTTTCCTTTTCCAGGATGGCCGCCACGATCGGTCCGGAGGACATGAAACCGACCAGTTCCTCGTAGAAGGGGCGTTCCCGGTGGACGGCATAGAATTCACCGGCCTTTTCCCGGGTGAGCTGCGTCATCTTGAGGGCGACGATCCGGAAACCGGCGGCCGAGATATCATGGAGGATGGCACCGATATGCCCGTCTTTCACGGCATCGGGCTTGATCATGGTAAGCGTTCTGTTGGACATGGTATTGAACTTTGGTGAATGCCGACGCGGCGGAGAAGGGAGGCCCCCCGGGCAGCCTTGCCGGCACAGGTGTGTAAAACGGGCGCAAAAGTAAGCAATCATACCCTTCCGCTTCAAATCAGGCGGTTAATTTTGGAATAATTGATTTTTTTTGGGGAACTTCGCCTCCCTTATTCGGATGCACACCATCATGGAAAACGTCGCAGCGCTGAAGTCATTGTTGGCGATACCCAAGGACATCGTCATCACCACCCACCGCAACCCGGACGGGGATGCCATCGGGTCGTCGTTGGCTTTGCGCCATTTTCTCGAACAGCTGGGACATACGGTCAAGATTGCCGTTCCCTCCGATTTTCCGCTGTTCCTCAACTGGATGGCAGGCAGCGGAGACATCCTGATTTACGATTCCGACCCGGAGGAGGTCCGGCAGGTGCTCGAGCAGCCGGATATGGTCTTCTGCCTTGATTTCAACTCACTCGACCGGATCGACAAGATGGGCGAACAAATCGCCACCCTGCGGTGCCCGAAGGTGCTCATCGACCATCACCTGTACCCCGATCCCTTCTATGATTTCGAGCTGCACGACGTCACCGCCAGCTCCACGAGCGAACTGGTTTACGACCTGATCCACCTGCTTGCGGAAAGCGCCCTGCTCAACCGGACGGTCGCGGCATGCATCTTCACCGGCATCCTGACCGACACGGGATCGTTCAAATACGGTACCTCCCCCAAGTTATTCCGGACGGTGGCGCACCTGCTCGAACTCGGCGTCGACGACACCCGGATCCAAAACCTGGTCTTCAACAGCCTGGACGAGAAACACCTTCGCCTGCTCGGCCATGTGCTCAACAACCGGATGGAAGTGCTGGACGAGTACCACACCGCCATCATCGTCCTGACCAAACAGGATTACGAGAAATTCCGCATCTCCCGCGGGGACACCGAGGGCCTGGTCAATTACCTGCTGATGATGCGCCATATCGTCATGGCCATCTTCATCCATGAACAACCCACCATCACCAAGATCTCCTTGCGGTCGAAAGGCAACTTTTCCGTACAGGACATCGCCCGGAAATATTTCAAGGGAGGGGGCCATAAGAACGCATCCGGCGGATACTCCTTCATCGGGTTACGGCCGACCCTCAAGAAATTCAAAGCCATCCTGCCGGAATACAAAGAACAACTCTCACAAAACGAATTCTGAACACCGCTCCCTGCCCTGGTACCACAAGTCAGGTTTCGGCATCATTCACAATCCATCCATCATGAAGCATTTTTCTGCGGCCGTCCTGGCCGTATCCCTGCTGACGGCCGTCGCACCCGGGTGCGACAAACCGGCCACCCCGGTCAAGACCCCGAGCGGGTACGACCTCATCAACCATACGGGGGGCAAGGGCCCGAAACCGTCACCGGGTGATTATGCCTCCGTACACATTTACGTCCTGCAGGACGACAGCCTCATCAACAGCACCCGTATGACGGGCCGGGGCACCTACACCCTGGAGGTGCCGAACCTGGACAGCTTGTCCCCGGAACAGAAAGTGCCGGGTATCGCGGATCCGGTGGCGGACGCCGTTTCCATGATGACGGTCGGGGACAGCGCCACCGTGCTGCTGCCCATCACCGAGGAAATGAAGCAGTTCCCGGAGCTGCAGAATGTCAAGAAACTCGCCTACGACATCGTGTTGGTGGAAGTCAAGACCCCCGATGCCTACCTCCAGGAGCAATCCGCCCGGGAAGCCGCGGCTGCCGAACAAAGGCAGGCCGTTTCGGTCCGGGCACCGGAAGTGGATGCGATGATGCAGGCCCTGGCCGGCCAATATGCCGCCGGCGAACTCGACGGCAAGATCCGCACCACCGATTCCGGCCTCAAGTACATGGTCATGGAGGAGGGCACCGGAAAACAAGCGGTCTCCGGAAAACCCGTCAAGGTACTTTACTACGGTATGCTCACGAACGGCAAGAAGTTCGACGACTCTTTCGAACGCGGTACGCCGATTCCCTTTACCCTCGGTATCGGGCAAGTCATCCAGGGATGGGACGAAGGTATCGCGCTGCTGAAGGAAGGCGACAAGGCCGTCCTTTTCATCCCCTCCGACCTGGGTTACGGCGAAACCGGTGCCGGGGCGGATATCCCGCCGAATGCGGAACTCGTCTTTTACGTGGAATTGGTCGCCGTAGGCGAATGACCTTGTCCGGCGGAACCACCCGGCTCCCGCGTTTGTTACATTCCGGACGGAAATCCGGCGGAACGGACGCGGAGCCGGTGGCCACCCACCCTCACCCGCCCCGGCGGCCGTCCGAAACGGAACCTATCTTTCATCACTAAAAAAATAGTTATGACCAGCGAACAACTCACGACGTTGAAGGAACGCCTGGCTTCTTTAGGGAGGTATCTTTGACGTCGACAGACGACTATCGGAAATAGAAGAAAAGGAGCAATTGACGGCCGATCCCGATTTTTGGGCCGATGCGGAAAAAGCCCAGGGTATCCTGCGCACCATCAAGACACACAAGAAATGGGTGCAGCAATACCGCGAAATCGCGGAAAAGGTCGGCGATGCCGAGGTCCTGCTGGAGTTCCAGAAGGCCGGGGAATCGACGGAGGAGGAGGTGGATGCCCAATACCGCAAGGCCGTGCAAGCGCTGGACGACATCGAATTCCGGTCCACCCTCAACCAACAGGAGGACGAACTCGGTGCCATCCTGGAGATCAATGCCGGCGCTGGCGGCACGGAAGCCTGCGACTGGGCCTCCATGCTCATGCGCATGTACCTCATGTGGGCGGAGAAAAGCGATTTCAAGGCTTCCCAACTGTGGTTGACGCCCGGGGATGCCGCCGGGATCAAATCCGTGGGGCTGGAAATCGACGGCGATTACGCATTCGGATTGTTGAAAGGGGAAAACGGGGTGCACCGCTTGGTCCGGGTCAGCCCTTACAATTCCCAAGGGAAACGGATGACGTCTTTCGCATCGGTCTTCGTGCATCCCATGGTGGATGACCGGATTACGGTCGAGATCAACCCGGCAGACCTGGAATGGGATACCTTCCGTTCCTCCGGGGCGGGTGGCCAGCACGTCAACAAGACGGAGAGCGCCGTCCGGGTCCGGCACTTGCCCAGTGGCATCGTGGTGGAATGCCAGCAGGAACGCTCCCAGATCCAGAACCGGGAGAAAGCCATGCAGATGCTGCGGTCCCGCCTGTACGAGCGCGAGCTGGAGAGGCAGAAGGCGGAAAAGGAAAAAATCGAGGCAGGAAAGATGAAGAACGAATGGGGGAGTCAAATCCGGAGCTACGTCCTGGATGACCGCCGGGTCAAGGACCATCGGACCGGATACCAGACCTCCCAGACGGACGATGTGCTTGACGGGGAGATCGACGAGTTCCTCAAGGCCTTCCTGATGAGCAACGCCGCCATCGAAACCCCGGAATCGTAATCAATATCTCTTTTCAACAAAACAAATCGACCACCATGCAAAACAAGTCACTCCCCCAGCTGGCGGCCTTATGGCTGCTTCCGGCCGGCCTTGCGTGCCTTTCCGGCTGTCAATCCACACCCGCCACCGATGCGGCGGAAACCGTAGCGGCGGATACGGCGCCGGAAACAGCCGATTGGCAATACCTCTTCAACGGCGTGGACCTGAGCGGTTGGGACGTAAAGATCCGGGGCTACGAGCTCAATGACAACTACCAGCAAACCTTCGTGGCGGCAGACAGCATGATCCAGGTCCAGTATGCCGGATACGACGACTTCGGTCAACGGTACGGCCACCTGTTCTACCGGACACCTTTCTCCTACTACCGCCTGCAGCTGGAATACCGCTTCGTCGGCGACCAATGCCCCGGCGGAGAAGGATGGGCGCTGCGCAACAGCGGCGTGATGCTTCACGGACAACCGGCCGCCACCATGCAAAAGGACCAGGACTTCCCGATTTCCATCGAGGCACAATTCCTCGGCGGCAACGGCACGGACGAGCGGCATACCCTCAACCTGTGCACACCCGGAACCCACGTCGTCCTGAACGGGGAACTGGAGGAGACGCATTGCATCGACTCCCGTTCGAAAACCTACCATGGCGAGCAGTGGGTACAGGCGGAATTCCTGGTGTTGGGCGATTCCCTGATCCAACACATCCTGGACGGGGAAGTCGTCCTGGAATACAGCCGGCCCGTCATCGGCGGCTCGGTCGTCAACGGATTCGACCCGGCGGTAAAAGCGGACGGACAAGCGGTCACCGGAGGAACCATCTCCCTGCAAAGCGAAAGCCATCCCGTACATTTCCGGAACATCCGGCTCCTCAACCTGGCGGGCTGCATGGATCCCACCGCCAGCAACTACAAACCTTACTACGTCAAGGCCGACAACGCCAGCTGCCGCTACGATTGAAACGAGTCCTTCCGGTAGCCGGCGGGCGGTCCAGCCCCGAATCGCCGCCTGCGCGGAACGACAGACCAAAGTGGAAGGGCAGCCCGGGACCGACGGGTCGCCCTTCCTTCCGCCTTTTCCGTCCAAGTCACGCCCGGCACCGCTCCATTCCCTTCTCACCATTCCGGTTCACGCATCATGAAAAGCATCCGCTACACCCTCGCCGCCGCATCGCTGACCAGCTTCCTGGCGATGGCGGTATCCGCCCAACCAACCCGCAACCACGGCTTTGCCTTCGAACAGTTGGGGTCCCTGCTGCCCGACGGCAATACCTACCGCTCCATGGACGGGTCGCCCGGCCCTGCCTATTGGCAGCAGCGCTGTGACTATCAGATCGAGTGCAGCCTGGACCCGGAACAACTGGAACTGCATGGAAAAGAGGTGGTCCGGTACCACAACCAATCCCCGCAAACCTTGCGCTACCTTTGGTTGCAACTGGATGAGAACCAGCACGCCGCCGACAACGACCTGCACCATTCCCATCCGAACTCCCTCCGGCAGACCATGGACGAACGCGCCATGCAGATGTTGCAGGTATGGACGACATTGGACGGGTACGGCCACCGGATCAAGCGCGTGACCGATGCCAAAGGCGCCCCGCTCGACCATTTCATCGACCAAACGGTCATGCGCATCACCTTGCCGACCCCGCTCGAGCCAGGCAAATCCTTTACCTTCCAAATCGAATGGCAGTACAAACTGGTCGACCGAATCAACAACCTTACCTTCGGCCGGGGCGGTTACGAGTATTTTCCGGAAGACGGCAATTACCTGTTCACCATCACCCAGTGGTATCCGCGCCTGTGTGTGTACAGCGATGCAAAGGGCTGGCAAACGGACCAGTTCACCGGCACCGGTGAATTCGCCCTCAACTTCGGCGACTTCGATGTGCGCATCAGCTTGCCGGCCGATTATACGGTCGGGGCGACCGGTGTTTGCCAGAATTACCACAAGGTATTGGAAGCCGAACAGCTGCGCCGCTGGAAATCCGCCGCCACCGCCACCGAACCGCTGGAAATCATCACCCTGGCCGAGGCGACCGCCCTGGAAAAGACACCGGCCAGCCGTGCACAGAAGACCTGGCATTTCAAGGCGGCCAATGTCCGGGATTTCGCCTGGACCGCCAGCCGCAAATTCATCTGGGATGCCATGCCTTACGACAATGGAGCGGACGGGCGGGTCATGTGCATGAGCTATTATCCCCGGGAGGCTTATCCCATCTACCGCCGATTTTCCACCCGCGCCATTGCCCATACCCTGAAGACCTACGGCAAGTACGCCTTACCCTACCCCTACCCGGTCGCCATTTCCGTGGAGGCCCAAAACGGGATGGAATACCCGATGATCAGCTTCAACCCAGGTCGGGCCGAAAAAGACGGCACCTACACCGAAGCCGCCAAGAACGCGGCGCTCACGGTCATCTTCCATGAGGTGGGCCACAATTATTTCCCGATGATCATCAACTCCGACGAACGGCAGTGGGCCTGGTTCGACGAAGGAATCAACACCTTCCTCCAGTTCATCACGGAACAGGAATGGGACAACCGATATGATTCGGGGGAAGGGCCGCCCCACCTGATCGTGGACTATATGTCCCTTCCGCCGAGCATCCTCGAGCCCATCATGACCCATTCCGACAACATCATCGATTACTACAGCAATGCCTACCGAAAACCGGCCACGGCCTTGAACATCCTGCGCGAAACCATCATGGGCCGGGAAAAATTCGACCTCGCTTTCCGGGAATATTGCCGCCGGTGGGCATTCCGACACCCAACACCGGCAGATTTTTTCCGCACCATGGAGGATGCCGGCGGCATGGACCTGGACTGGTTCTGGCGGGGTTGGTTCTTCGGCATCGACCCGGTGGACATTTCCATGGACAGCATCGTCTGGAAACAAGTGGACATGGAAAAAGACCCGACCCCGGTGACCAGGAAAATCCCCCAACAGGTCGAGGCCCCTTTCCAGACCCTCACACAGTCCCGGTACCGGGCGGAAGGCCATCCTTTCCCGGTGGAACAGGATACCGCCCTGCAGGACTTTTATACCTTTTATGAACCCTGGACGACGGCGGACAGCCTTCGTACCGACACCCTTTATAAATTCGACAGCTTATACACCCGTGCGGAAAAGGAAGCGCTGTTCGGCGGCAAACACTATTACGAGATCGCTTTCAGCAACCGGGGCGGACTGGTCATGCCTGTCATCCTGGAATGGACCTTCGAAGACGGTACCACGGAAACGGAACGCTTGCCGGTGGAAATCTGGCGGAAAAACGAACGGCAATTCACCCAGACATTCGTCAAGGAGCGCCCGGTCCGCGCGGTCCGGCTGGATCCCTGGAAAGAGACCGCCGATATCGACGAAAGCAACAACAGCAAGCCCGTCCCGACGGTGCCGGTGCTTTTCCAGGTGTACAAATCAGACCGTTACGAGGCGGGACCGAACATGATGCAACGCGCAAGGCAGCGTGAGGCGGACAAGCCCTGAGCCTATATCCGGATTGACAGCGGAACGGGTCAGCCCATTGTTTTCCGAACCATCTGGGGTACCTCCTTGGCGACCATCTGGACGGTATTGCGGGTGCGTTCCTCCACGAGCACGACCTTTCCTTGCCGCAACATGTCCAGCACCGGCTGGGTGTAGTGGCGCACGGTGATGAGCTCCAGTCCCTCGTTGTCGATCATCACCTTGAAATCCCGCTCGATACGCTCCGCAAAACGGAAGACCTTGTCGTCCACATCATTGACGCAAATGGCGAAACTGATCGCCGTGTTCTGCATCAGGTTGACCTGCAGGCGGAATTCCGCAATCTTATTGAACAGGTAGCTCATGTGATGCTCCGCGACAAAGGAAAAATCACGGGTGGAGATATTCAGCAGCGCCTGGTTCCGCTCGACCGCCACCATCGGCGGATACAGGTCGTCGATATCCGGTCCGATATAGGTGCCTTCGCCGGAAGGGTCCTTGAAAGACTTGACATATAGCGGAATGCTCTTGTTCTGGAGCGGTTTGATGGTCTTGGGATGGATGACCTTGGCGCCGTAATAGGTCATCTCGATGGCTTCCCGGTAACTGAGCCGGTCCAGTTTCGTCACATGGTCGAAAATACGGGGATCGCCGGTAAGGACCCCGGGGACGTCCTTCCAAATGGTCATGCCCTCGGCATCGAGGCAATAGGAAAAGATGGCGGCCGTATAATCGGAGCCCTCCCGGCCGAGGGTGGTGGTGAAATTCTCGGCCGTACTTCCGATGAAGCCCTGGGTCAGGACGAAGCCCCCCTCCTCCAGGAGCGGGGGGACGATGGACTGGGCATTTTCGATGGTCTCCTCCCATTGCACCCATCCTTCCCGGTATATGTCGTCGGTCCGGATGATGTCCCTGGCATCCAGCCATCGGGTCGGTAATCCGACCCGGTTGAGATAGGCCGCGACAATCCGGCTGGAGACGACTTCCCCGACGGAGACGATCTGGTCATACAAGAAATCGTAATTGGGGTGCGGCGCATCCTCGAGTATCCATTCGATGGCGACAAAGGTATCGTTCACCTCCTCGTATACCGGGGAGCCCTTGTCTTCGAAGAGTTCATCCATTACCTGGTCGTGGGCTTGCCGAATCCGTTCCAGCAGTTCCCAGGCCTCCTTGGTCTGACCGGCGGCATGGGCGGCGGCAAGTTGCTCCAAGCTGTCGGTGGTCTTGCCCATGGCGGACACGACGATGACGATCGCTTCCTCCCGGTAGGAACGGAGGATATCCGCGACATTCCGGATACCGGCGGCATCGCGTACGGATGCACCGCCGAACTTGAATACCTTGACCTTCTTTTTCATCTGCTGCAATTCGTTATGGTGATGGCTTTCGATCGGTTCGCGGGGTTGGATGGCTGGCCTCGAAAAGGCTGCCAAAAGTAAACGAAATGTGGAAAAGGGGGAACGGGTTTTGTGCGGCGCAAACTAAATTATGACACGCAAGAGACCGGCCGGCCACCGGAAAATACCAGGCGGATCCACCGGGCGGCCGTGGCTGCGCCACGCGACGATCCGCTGTTTCCCCACAGCCCGGCAGCGTCGCAACAGGGCTGGATGGCACCGACGGATTCGTCGGTCCCTTTGCTTTCCTCCAAACAACTTGACCGCAGGGAGCCTATGGACCTTAACCGGCACGCCCCTACCCTACCACCGGGCGCCAGGAAGACGGCGCGCAACCGGAGTCGATTTTCACCGGTAGCTGCGGATGAAAATGTAGCCTGCACCCATCCTCCTGCCAGGTGGTAGCGACTGTTGGGCGGCAAGGCTAGGAAACTGCCTGTGCCGCGGAAATCCGGCCGGAGGTTTGCCCCGGGCCTCAGGATAGGGCCGGCATGCGAATCCCGGCCGATAAGGGAGGGTGAGCGACCGCTTCCTCCCGTGTCCGCCGGATTCCGACCGCCGGTTCCGTCCGGAACCCGTAGCAACACGAAGTGCCATGAAAACACATTTCATGGCACTTCGGCAATTGTTGTCGCGGTTATTCCGTAGACAGCGCGGAAGACAGGATGTGGGGGACAGGCTTGTGTACCCGCAGGGACCCGGTCGTATCAGTTGAGGCTGAAATGAAGGTCGTGGCGTTTGATTTTCGCCTGTAACTTCTTGAGGCCTTTGTATTTGATTTGGCGGACACGCTCCTTCCCGACGCCGAGCAGTTCGCTGATCTCATCCAGCCCGTAGGTGCGGTCCTGGCCGATACCGTAATACATGGAAAGTACCTGCGCCTCGTTGGGTTGCAGGTCCTGCAACAGCATTTGGATTTCCTTTTGGAGGGATTCGTGCTGAACGGCCTTGTCCGGTTTCGGCACGCCTTCGTCCTCGATGAAATAGGTCAGGTCGGCCTCTTCCCCTTCGGAAACCGGGGCGTCAAGGGAACTGCATCGGCTGTTTGTTTCCAGGCATTTTTCCACGGAATCAAGTGTCATGTCGAGGGCGATGGCAATTTCCTCGATGGTCGGTTCGCGCTCGAGGTGTTGCGTGAGGTCGTCGCGGGTACGGAGCACCTTCATCAGGTTGGACTGGTGATTGAAAGGAACGCGGATTTCGCGGGATTTTTCGCCGACGGCTTGGAGGATGCTCTGGCGGATCCACCACACGGCGTAGGAAATGAACTTGAAGCCTTTGGTCTCATCGAAACGCTCGGCGGCCTTGAGCAGACCGAGGTTCCCTTCATTGATCAGGTCGCCCAAGGTCAATCCGCAATGCTGGTATTGCTTGGCGACGGAGATGACAAACTTCAGGTTGCAATTGACGATCTGCTGGAAGGCGTTGAGGTCTCCATCCTTATATTTACGGAAAAGGTCGACTTCCTGTTCCGGGGTCAGCACTTCGTAACGGGAGACCTCCGTCATATATTTTTCCAGAGACTTGGCGTCCCGACGGGTAATGGACTGCGTAATAACTAAAGCCCTCATTGGTATGGATTGATTTGATGAACTGACGTTAAGTATGAACAACCGGAACGGGGACAAGGTTCCGGACGGACGAAAAATACGAGCGGGATTTTACTGGACGGCTCCGGATGAAATTCCGCCTGCCCGTGCCGGCGGTTGTACTTCCGGAGGACCTGCCCTTGCCTCGCATCCCTACCTCGTTATACCGTGTATTCCCCGCCTGATTCCGGCCGTCGCCGGAACATCCGGAAGAACATATTTTACACCGGAGACCGGACGATGGCCTCCGGGCAGCTCCGAAAATAGGATCGGAACCCTGACTCCAGACGGACGGCATTACCGGGCGCAAATAATTTGTTAACGGTTTGCTGCATAAATAGTTCAATTCTAACGGCTTTCCGGTTTGAACTATTTTGTCGCCCGGCCGTGCGAACGATGGCCGGGCTGATTTGCCCCGGACGCAAAACAATTGTTTTACCTATGTTTCTTCGTACAATTAAGATATTATTACTTATATATACGGTTATTTTATGCAGAATAAAAATAATATTCCGAGCAACACCTGCCGCCCGCGCAAATAAATTATTTATATAAAAATATGTTTACCGGTCGACAATTCTTCCGATTCGGGCCATACCGGGCAGGCAACGGCGGTCCGGGGCAGGAAAAAGGTCGGCCGGGGAAGAAGTCCGGCCATCGCCTGCCGTGCCGTGGAACGGGGGGATTCACAAAGCGGACAAGCACCTGGCCAGTTCGGCGGGATCGTCGAAATCCGCAGTCGGCAGGACAGGAATCCGCGGTTGGTCCGGTCCGTCGTAGGGAGCGGGCACCAGGAATTCCTCCGGGTACCCGGCTGCCGGGAACAAACGATAAAGCCGGTCCAGGGGATCCCAGGTCAACAGGTGGCGGGTCGCGGCGGAGTCTTGCCCGACTATTTCCAAAAAAAGCAAATAATTGGCGATATCGGGTCGGGGGAAGAAAGTGGGCAGGGGGTATTGGGGAACGACCAGTGTACCGGAGCGTCCGATTGCCGCCAGGCCGGGCCGGACCGACCAGAGCCGGTCCCGCACGGCATGGAACAGCCAGTCCTTTTCCTCCAATTGGTCCGTCGGTCGCCAGGATTGGTCGGCCACCCGGAAAAATTCCAGGTTGCCCGGGCGCAACTTGTACTCGAACATCGAATCCGGAAAATTCCGGGGCAGGAATCCGGGGTAATAATAATCCATACCGGCCGCCTGTGCGTAATCGATCTCCAGCAACATGGTGTACAGCCCGGGACTGAAACGGTGGAAGCCGGGATCATAGGCCGCCTCCAGGGAAGCGATGGAACGGCTGCCGTGGTCGAATATACTGAAGGCTACGAGTCGGCCGGCTTCCCGGACGGTCAGTTCCCAGGTATGGAAATCTTCCGGCGCCGCCCCCCGGAGGATATGCTGGTCGAGATCCGGCGGCGACATCCAGCTATGTACTTCCGATTTGAAACGCCTCCACAGGGCAAGCCTTTCCGCATCTTCGGGACGATAAGGGCCGACATCCCATTTAAAATGCCTTTCATTGCGCCGGAGCAGCTTTCGCAGGCGTTTTTTCCATGAAAATCCATGGAGTGGCAGGCGAAGCATCACACAGCCATACCAATCGCCATACAACCGGATACCCGTGAAAGTGCGGGCCGACCTACCGTTCCTGGTCCAGCCGGCCGCCAGCATGCCATCCGTCTGGGCAGGCGTCAGGGATGCCAGCGGAATCCCACCGTCGAGGGTTGCGTGCCAGGCCGGGCCGGATGCTACAGCTACATTTTTCTCCATATGCCGGTAAAAATACGGCTATCCGAAGTAGGAACGGCCGCTTTCCCAAAATAACAAGCACCTGCCGCCGACCGGATCCCCTGAACGGGGGACCAGCGGAAGGCCTCGCCGCCCCGATGCGGAACAGCCGGAAAAAAAACGGTCCCGACCGAAGAAATTAGCCTGGAAAATACGGTCGGACAACTTGGAAAATATTACATTTATGCAAAACAACCCATGTCAGGTACGGGATGCGCCGCTGTTCCGCAGACACCTCCGGTATCGAGGGCCTTGCGGACGAGACGCGCCCCCATCGACATCCATGGAATTCCGTATGGCCGATACGACCGTATATGAGATCCTGAAGGAAAGCGTCCTTCCCGGCATCCGGGAGCAATTGGACCGGTTGCCGACCGTGGCCGGTGAAACCGCTGCATCGGCATGGACCGAGCGGATGGACGGGTGGTTGTCGACGCTGTCCAATCCGCAACTATGGAAACAACCCGTCACGGCCACCGAGGACCAGCTGACGGCCATGGCGGCCGAGATCCGGGCGCTGGACAACCAGGACCCGGCGCTTTTTCGGGAAGCGCTCCAGCAGTTGGTCCTGCAACTGCAGGTTTCCCTGTTGGGGGAGACGGTGGTGCGCTCCCGGGTACGGACGGTCAGCCTGAAGGTCATCGACTGCCTGGTGCGGACAAAGCGCCATATGACGACGCGCCTGCAGGATAAGCAGGTGAACGGGAGCCTGACCCTGGACCATCCGGAAGTCCTACCGGCCATGCAGGAATTGTCTCCCCGGATGCAGCGCTACCAGAATGCCCTGTGGGCCCAGGCGGTCGAAGCCCGCTTGACCCAACTGGAAAACCTGGAAGCCCTCGAAATGGCGCTGGCGCTGCCCATGCCACCCCCGTCTTTCCTGGACAAACTGCGCCTGTTGTCCCTTTACATCGACCAATACCTGCAGGAACCGGCGGAGGACGACTGGCTCCTGCCGGTGTGCTGACAGCGGCCGGTCCCCTCCCTCACCTGAAAAGCGGAAGATACGATGCCAAGAAAGCATAGTCTGATTTTTTGCCTGATCTGGACGACCTTTTGTCTCCCGGTCCGTTCCGACGGGCAGGGCTTGGCGGAAGACCTGCGGGACATCCTGGTCCTCACGGACTCCCTGCCGCAGTACCCGACCCGGGAGGCACGCATCCGGGCCGTCGACCGCCTGCTCGGACTGCTGCGACATTATACCGAAGCGGCGCCGCATGCCGAACGTCCGGAACGGACCCGTCGGCAAGAGTTACAGGCCTTGTCCGACAACCCCTACCTGGTGCGGCTGGCCGAGGAGCTCAACTGGGACACCCTGCTGGGTCCGACCGCACTGGACCAGTCACCGGCGGTATCCGGCCCATCCGGTCCATTCGCCCCATCCACGGCGGACAGCGGGTCCGAAACGCCGGCCGAATACCTGTCGGCCGCCCGTTTGCTGCCGAAATACCAGACACCGGCAAGACCTGCTGGACAATATCTCCGGCAGACTGCCGCCGCCTATCCTTCCGCCCGGGAAGGGGTGCCGGTCACCCAGGCCGTCATCCTGAAGGCCACTGCGGATTTCATCCTGAAGAGGGCCCGGGAGGAAGTCGCCATCACCTTCCTCGACCAACTCGCGAACGAGGATGTCCGCAAATTGCCCTGTTGGTTCCCGACGGTGGCCCGTTCGCTCCATCGGACGGACCAGCTGTTGAGCCAGGCCTTTCTGGCCCAACTGCAGCAGGCATTCCTGGAAGACCTGCAAAGCCTACCCTTCCGCTTGCCGTCCGTACTCCTGTCCGACACCTGTGGCTTGAAAAGGCCGCTCGATGCCCAAGCCTACCAATTGTTGACCGTCTACGCCCTGGTCGGCCACCTGCTGGCCGGCGAGGGGGCCACGGAGGCGACCGGCGGCGCCCATCGGCAGCTGTACCGGATGTATGCGGAGCAAACCAAGGAAAGCAATCTCCTGCTGGCGAGCCGGCTGGAGAACGACCGGCCCGCCCTGGCCGGGCTGGTCGCCCTGGCCGACTCCCTGGAAGACCAATTGGTGGACACCTACCGCGAGCTCGTGCAGTTGGAGGACCGGTTGTCCGAACGCATCCTGACCGGACTGTCATCGATGCCCGGCGGGGAAACCCGGCCCGTCCCCCCTTCCCCCCAAGATTACCTCGACAACCGCCGCTACCGACTTGACGCCGCATTGGGGGCGCAAGCGGCAGGATTCGACCTGTTGTTCCTTTCCCAACTGCTGGAAGGCGCCTTCGACCCGACGGAAGTCCTCGACCAAAACACCTTGGCAGGTTACGACCGGTTCTTCGGGAAGGACTGGACGCCCCTGACGATGCGGGCCGTGGGACTGGAATTGTTGCAAAACGTCGGCGGCACCGCACCGGGCAGGCCATCGATGGATTTGCTGTTCGAGGAATGGTTGGGCGATTTGTCCCGTTACCATCGGGCTGTAGCGGAATGGACCGCCCAGGTGGAACGGCGGCCGCCGACCCTCCAGGACCAGGTGCTGGCGACCCGGAACCAGGTGGAAGGGACCATGAACCATTGGGCCGCCGTGCCGGGCGGCCTGGCACCTCACGACGAACTCCGCTTCACCGCCTTGCTGAACCTGACCGGCAGGGAAACCTTGTCCGACCTCCGGAACGCTTACGCGATCCTGTCGGAATCGGATCCGGACGTCCGCAACCGGCGGATGACAGAGACCCTGGAGACCCACCTTTCGGGTGTCCTGCAGCGGCTGGCCACCCTCGAGGCATCGCTGCGGCGGCAATATCCGGCCTTCCCACCCTACCTCGCGGCGGAGGCGGCCGCACCCGACACCCCCACTTTCCCGGAAACCCGCGAGCGGATAAAGGCCTTGGCCGGTACTTTGGCACAGACCCGGGTACAATTGGCCGACCTGGAGCAGGCCTACGCCCCAATGTTGTCCGAGCGCCGCCGGTTTGCGGCCCCGCTCCTGCAAGTCACCCGTCTGTCTTCCGACCTGCTGTTCTTCCTGCTGGGAGACACGGACCAACCGTCCGACCCAGGCGCTTTCCAGGGGCTGATGCAGGACCCGGTCCATCGCGACCTCCTGGTCGGCCTGTTGTTACAAAGGTGGCGAAACGGCCGGGACCCCGCCCACCTTTCTCCGGCCGGCCTCGAGGACATCCTTTTGGCGACCGCACAAGCCTTGCCCCTCCTGTCCGAGCAGCAGCTTCCGGATTCCATCGGGCAGTCGCCTTATGCCGCGGCATTCGGGAAGCTGTTCTTTACCGTGCACACCCTTCGGCAGGTCTTGGAAACACCCCTCCTGCCGACCGGTCGGCCCGGCGAGTACCAAACCGTCCTGCAGGCATATCCGGGCCCCTTGGTTCGCTTTACGGAAATGTCCCAGTTGCTGACCCATTTCATTTACTACAGTCATACCCGGAACCACGGACGTGCCATCGCCACCCTGGGCAGCTTGCTGGGCCTGTTGGAGGATATCGACCGGGAGCGGGGCGGCGGCTCCAACCCAGCGGTCCGGTTCCTGGAAAAATACGGACCCTTCCTCGGCGGATTGCTGGAAGCCACCGAAACCGCCGAGGTGGAAGCCTTGCTCGAAGAGGTCGCGGATCCGCCCGGCAGTTCCCGGATCAAAAGGACAGCCAGCCTGTCGGCCGGCATCAACGCCTACCTGGGTGCCAATATCTTGCGCGAAACCTGGTCCGGTCCCGTCCTGCCCGCGAAAGCACGCCGGACCAAACTGGTACCGACGGTTCCGGTCGGCGTTCATTTCAGCCTGACGCTCGGCCCTGCGGAGAAGCCGCACTCCTTCTCCGCTTTCCTGTCGATGGTCGACCTCGGAGCTGCGCTGGACTTTTCCGCCGAGGGCAGCGGCGAGGCGGAAACGGCCCTGACCTTCAAGAACGTGCTGAAACCCAGCCTTCAGGTCCATTACAACATCCGAAGGTCGCCCTTCTACGTGGGTGCCGGATGGCAGGGGGGGCCACAATTCGTGGACATAGACGGCAAGCAGGCCACCGTCCGGTCCAGCCGATTTTTCCTCGGCATGGGGGTGGATGTCCCGTTGTTCACCCTGTATCGTCGCTGAATACGCCTGTTCCGCCTCCGAACCCGATACATACAAGCGCCGGAAGGCCAGGTCCCTTGGACGAACCGGAACAGGGACCCGCCGGGAACCGCCATACCCCCGGGCCGGAATCCGGACGCAGCGACGCAAAGGACAAAAAGTCTTCGGTACGACAAAACGACGAAAGTCCCACCGGCCCGGGAGCGGCAGGCCGGTATCTTTGGATTCGGGTAACGATGAACACACCCGGGAACAATACACCGAAAAAACAGACCAATAAAAATCAACATATGACCAACAGCCATCGAAACATCCTGACCTGTACCGGAAGCACCGTATCCATCCTGACCGGACTTATCCTCAGCCTGGGTTTCTTGCCCGATGCGTCCTGCCAAATCGGCATTTTGGCCACCGATGTCAACCCGATCGGACTACAGGGCATCCAGAGCCGGGATTCCTTTCCGGATGCAGGCATCCAACCGGGCGGTCCGGGGATGCAAGCCTGGGACTTCAGCGCCCTGAAGGACCAATCCAGCGACACCTTGACTGCGTTGGCACCTGCGGAGACGCCGTTTTCGGATTCCTATCCGGATGCGGACATCGCCGTCCGCCGAAACAGCGACCTTTACGTGTATTTGAGGAAGACGGACAACGACCTGCAGCTGATGGGTGTCACCGGTAAGTTGCTGTACCAGGGTTTCACGGTGGAGGGATCCCTTTCCTTCGGTCCGGAGCAGACCATTTTGGCGTTCCCGGCCGAGTGGGAGGCCGGTTATACGGAATCGGTACGTTCCACCATCCAGGTTCCCGGCAGCGTAATCGGTTCCACGTTCGACAGCCTCCGGCTCCGGAGCCAAACCTATCGGGAAGTGGTATATGATGCCTACGGCACCCTGAAGACACCTGCCGGCGAGTACGAGACCCTCCGGGCCCGGGAAATCGAAAGCGGGATGGATTCCGTCTATATTCTGTCGGGCGGCATTTGGTTCCCTTTGCAGGCCTCCGAAAAAGACACGGTGGTCTACTATAATTGGTGGACCAACCAGGGTGGGCTGGGATTCCCGCTGGTACAAGTGGAATCCAATCCCGCCGGCACCATCAAGTTGGTATCCTGGCTTCGGGATGTCGTCACATCGGAAACGGCGGCGGTATTGCCGCAGGTGGCATGGGAAGTGTATCCCAATCCTGCGCGAACGGCATTGACGGTTTCCTTTCCGGGAGGCCAGGCCGGTGACCAGTTGTTGCTGCAGGACCTGTCCGGTCGGGAAGTGATGCGGCATCCCCTGGTGAACGGGACTTCGACCTACCCCTTGTCCGGTATCGCACCGGGCAACTATATGTTGGTCATTGTGGGCCGAAGCGGTAGCGTCCGTGCATTCCGGCAAGTGGCCGTGGTCCGGTAGGAAAGGTTGGACACTTCGGAATCCATCGACTTGTTTGACGGGTACCGGAAAAGGCGGAAGCGGCCGGGGCATGTGCTCCGGCCGCTTCCGTTTTTTCCGGTGCACGCCGCCGAGGGCGGGAAGGACGGGGGCCACAAGCGAGGACAAAAAAAGCCTGGTATGATTGCACATACCAGACCTTGGACATTGCTTAGCAAGTTATGATGGCTAGAAACTAATAAAGCCTTACAGATGGGGCGTGGGCAGCTCAGTCGACGTTGTCATGCAGGTAGCTGTTACCTTCCTTGAGCTGCGGCTCGCCTTTTTGGTCGGAAACCGTCCATTTCGAATAGCCGATTTCATCCGATCCCGGCACGTCGTCCAATCGCACACCTTTGCGCAGATAGGCCGGTTCATTTTCCAATTCATTGATAACCTGTGGGTTATTCAATTTTGGCTTAAAAGAAGCCGAATGAGGGGGAATTTTTCGCCGAGGGGAAGGTTCCTGACTCTTGTTCCGATCCCTGCCGTCCGAAGGAAACCCGTCACGAATATACGGTTCTTCGCGGTTAAAACGGTTGTATTTATTGAATTTTTCATTTATTTCGGGAAAATCGACCACCGTGGCATTCCGGGTTTGTGCGGGCATATCCGGGAGGGACGGTTCCCGGCCGGCGGGGAAGTCGGACTCATCATCCAGGGAGACCTTGACGGGTCGGGCGTTGGAGGCGGGCTGGGTGCCGGACTTGACGGAGGTATCGGACCGTCTGTCGAAGCCGGTCGCGATGATGGTGACACTGAGTTTGTCACCGAGGGATTCCTCGTAGCAATTTCCCCAGATCAGGTTGGTACCCTGGCCGGCCTCTTCCTGGACGAATTCCGTGATTTCGAAGATTTCCTCCATGGTCACTTCCTTTTTACCGGAAGTGATGTTGATGAGGATGTGTTGGGCGCCGTTGATATTGTTATCTTCCAGCAGGGGGGAGTTGAGGGCTTCATCGACGGCTCTTTTGGCGCGGTTGTCGCCTTCCGCCACGGCGGTACCCATGATGGCGACGCCGGAGCTGCGCATGACGGTATTGACGTCTTCGAAGTCGACGTTGACATAACCGGGGACGGTGATGATTTCCGCGATTCCTTTGGCGGCGGTGGTCAGGATATTGTCCGCTTGGGCGAAAGCTTGGGAGATGGTGAGATTACCATGGATGGCCTTGAGTTTATCATTGGAGATGACGATGATGGTATCCACGTATTTCTTGAGTTCATCCAGTCCGTCGAATCCTTGGTGGACGCGTTTGTTACCTTCGAAGGTAAAGGGGAGCGTCACGATGCCGACCGTCAGGACGTCCATTTCCTGGGCGGTCTTGGCGATGATGGGAGCCGCGCCGGTACCGGTTCCGCCGCCCATGCCGGCCGTAATGAACAGCATCTTGCAATTATTGGACAGGTATTGGCGGACTTCCTCGATACTTTCCTCCGCGGAAAGTTTGCCGATGGCTGGTTTTGAGCCGGCGCCCCTGCCTTCGGTGAGGGTCGGGCCCAACTGGATCTTGGTAGGGACGGGGCTTTGTTCCATGGCCTGCTTGTCCGTATTACAGATGGCGAAGTCCACGCCGACGATACCTTGACGGAACATATGGTTGACGGCATTGCTGCCGCCCCCGCCCACTCCGATGACCTTGATGATCGGGGCATCCTTTTTTTCGTCGATTAGTTTGAAGATCATAACTGCTGCTTATTTGACACAAATATCAGGAAAGAAGTTTAGAATTCTGCATCCGGTTCCGATTGAAACCACTCTTTGGTTTTCTGGAACAGTTTGTCGAGGAATCCGGTCCCATCCTGTTGCGGCACCATTTCCGGTTCCGCGGGAGGCGGGGGGCTCGGTTGGTCGGGCGTTTGTCGGTTTTGCGGGGGGCTGGCCATTTCCTGGTCCGCATCCTGGATCCCTTTCATCAGCAATCCGATGGCCGTGGAGAAGACCGGGCTTTGGAGTTGTTCGCTGTAACCGTGGGCCAGTTGTTCCACGGGCGTTCCGATGCGGGTGCTCAGGCCGGTATGGTATTCCGTCAGTTTTTCGATATGGGCGAGCAGCGCCCCGCCGCCGGTCAGGACGATCCCCCCGATCAATTTCCCTTCATAGCCGCTTCGTCGGATTTCCCACACCACATAATCCAGCACTTCCTCCATGCGGGCCTGGATGATGCGGGCCAGGTTCTTTTCCGAGATTTCCTTATGTTCCCGGCCTTTCAATCCCGGAATGGTGATGATGCGGTTGTCGTACACTTCATCGGCCAGGGCGGCACCGAACCTGACTTTCAGTTTTTCCGCCTGGTTTTGCATCACGTTGCAACCCTCCTTGATATCCTTGGTGATGACCCCGCCACCGAACGGGATGACGGCCGTATGGCGGATGATATTGTCCTTGAAAATCGTGATGTCGGTTGTTCCGCCACCGATATCGACCAAGGCGACGCCGGCTTCCTTTTCCTCATCCGACAGCACGGCCGAGGCACTTGCGATCGGTTCGAGGGTGAGGCTGGCCACCCGGAGGCCGGCTCTTTCCACGCATTTCACGATGTTCTGCGTGGCGGTGATCTGGCCGGTGATGATATGGAAATTTGCCTCGAGCCGGATTCCGCTCATCCCGATGGGATCGATGATGCCCTGTTCGTCGTCGACGGTGTATTCCTGTGGGAGGACATGGATGATCTTGTCTCCGGGCGGCAGCACCAGCCGGTACATGTCGTTGATCAGCTTGTCGATGTCCTGCTGGCTGATTTCCGTCAGGTTGTTGTCGCGGGTGAGCAGTCCGCGGTGTTGGAGGCTCTTGATGTGTTGGCCGGCAATACCGACATGCGCCTTGCCGAAAGTGGTGCCGGCAGCCCTTTGCGCGATGGCCACCGCATCGGAAATGGCCCGCACCGTCTTTTCGATGTTGCTGACCACGCCCCGCATGACGCCATCGCTTTCGACCTTTCCCACCCCCATGATCTCCAGCCGGCCATGTTTGTTCTTCAGGCCGGCGATGGCACAAACCTTCGTCGTGCCAATGTCCACCGCGACGACCACATCCTGTTTGGATACATTTGGAAAGTCCATGATTCAGTTTTTTTCGCTTTAATAGTCTTCGTGTGTCTCGTTTCTGATTTCAATCGTACGGTTCGCACCGGGTCACCTGCGCTGGCAGACGACCTGGTCGCGGAACCGCAGGTCTATGGAACGATACTTCCACCATCCTTCCCGGGACATCGCTTCCTGGTAGAACACCAGGAGGCGGTCGAACTTTTCCTCCGCATCGGTATCCCAGCGGCCGAAATGGATCACTTGGTCCCCCACCTTCGGAATCAGCATCCATTCGCCTTTCGCGTTGAGATGGACCTGTTCGACCAAGGCGTCCCAAAAGGGGTCCGACACGAGGAACTGCGTCAAGCGGAAGAGGTCCCGCAGCGGATGTCCCCCCGCCCGCTCGATATAATCCGGGGAATACCCGGGAATCTGGCCGGTAGCCACCAGGGTATGCGCCGTGACATGTTTGGACAGGGGCATCCGGGTTCCCTCCGTATCCAGGTAATATTGCGCCCCGAGTTTATCGATGACCCGCACCAGGGGAACCCGCTGTTCCACCCTGATCCGAATGGTACTGTTGGCCAACAAAGCCACTTCCGCATTCTTGACCAGGGGGTCCTCCTCGAGCGCCCTTTCGATGCGGTCCTCGTCGACCTCGTCGGACCGCTGTTCGTCCAACTGTTCGCCCGTACTCTTATGGACGAGCCGGATCACATCCGCGCTGTCTATGAGCAGCGCCCCGTCCGCCAAGGGGACGACCTCCACCAGGGTCGCCCTGACGGGCAGTTCCTTCTTGCGGGAGACTGCTGCGACGATCAACAAGGCGGTCAGGACCAGTCCCCCGGTCCATAACAAGCGCCGAAGCGACCGTTTGGTATGTGCGTTCGTTATCCTCATGATTTATGCGGTCTCACCACCCGTTTTTCCGGCAAGCCCCTTCCCGCTGCTTTCCAGCCAGTCCCGGATGGGGGCCACCAGGGTATCGATATCTCCGGCGCCGATGGTCATCAGGACGTCCACGGACCGGGCCGCCAGAAAGGGCAGCACCTCTTCCTTGTGCAGCAGGAATTTCTCCGCCCCTTCGATTTTTTCGAACATCACCCCGGAGGTGATGCCCGGCAACGGCTTCTCCCGGGCAGGATAGATATCCAGCAACCAGATCTCGTCCAGCTCCGACAAGGCGGCCGCAAAGCCGTCGAGAAAATCGCGGGTCCTCGAGTAAAGATGCGGCTGAAAGATACCCGTCAGGCGCCGTCCCGGAAACAATTCCCGCGCAGCCTGCACGGCCGCGGCGATTTCCGTGGGGTGGTGGGCGTAATCGTCTATGTAAACCCTTTTTTCATCCCGGTAAACGAATTCGAAACGGCGCCGGATGCCCTGGAAGGTCCGCAGTCCCTCCCGGATGGCCGGTCCGGCCACCCCGACCGCCTGTGCCACGGCAATGGCGGCGGTTGCGTTTTCTATATTATGACGACCCGGCATGGGCAGTTCCAGGTCTTTCATCGAATGTTCCGGTGCCTTGGCGTCTTCGTAATCGAATCGGAAGGTCCCGTCCTCCACCCGGATGCGGCAAGCGCGGCGGTCGCCCGTTTCCAGGCCGAAGGTGAAGTGGGCTTGGTCGGCGAACTTATCGGCCACCTTCCGATGGAGGAACAGCAGCCCGCCCGGTTCGAGCCGGCGGACAAATTCCCGGTATCCGGATGATTCGATGGCTTCGGCATCCCCGTAGATGTCCAGGTGGTCCGGGTCCATGCTCAGCAGGACGGCGACGGAGGGACGCAGGTGGAGGAAGCTCCGGTCGAACTCATCCGCCTCCACCACCACCCAATCGCTGGCACCACCGACATAGTTGGAAGCCAGGTTCCGGGCAATGCCCCCGAGGAAAGCGGTGCAATCTATCCCTCCGCATCGGAGCAGGTGCGTCACCATGGCGGAAGTGGTCGTCTTCCCATGTGTTCCCGCCACGGCGATGGTCCGGCGGCTCCGGCTGACCAGGCCGAGCACGGCCGCCCGTTTCAACAGCGGGACCGTACTTTCCTGCAGGAAAACCAATTCCTCGAAATCCTGCGGAACGGCCGGCGTCCAGACCGCCAGGTCCAGGTCCGTCGGAATCAGGGAAACGTCTGCAGGCCCGTAATGGATCCCCACGCCCGCTTCCTCCAGGGAAGCGGTCAGCGGGGTCCGGGTACGGTCGTAGCCCTGTACGGTGCAACCCATGGAAAGGAAATACCTGGCGAGGGCGCTCATGCCGATGCCGCCGATACCGAGGAAATAAACCTTCCGGATGTCTTCCAATTTCATGGATCGCATATTGAACAAGTTCGTTTGGTTCGAAGGGTATGGATTCCTGCGCCGTCGTTCACCGGGCAGGAGAGGGCCCTATCCGGTCCGTACCTGTTTGTTTTTCATCCGGGCCAGTTCGATGGCCGCTGCTGCGACGGCCCCGGCGGCATCCGGTTTGGCCAGGGCCCGGATACGGGCAGCCAATTGCGCCTGCAGGCCGGGATCCGAGAGCACGGACAGGACGGCCGGCAGCAAACCGGACCGGGCCGCTTCGTCCTTCACCAGGACAGCCGCCCCTTTGGCGACGAGCGCCTCGGCATTTCGGGTTTGGTGGTCTTCCGCCACATAGGGAGAGGGTACCAAGACAGCGGGCTTGCCGACCAGACATAGCTCGCTGATGCTCAAGGCACCTGCCCGGGCGACCACCACATCGGCCGCCGCATAGGCCAGGTCCATCCGGTCGATGAAGGCGTGCAGCCGCACGTTTTCCAGCCGGGCGGTTCCCGTAGCGGCGAACCGTTCGTAACCAGCCCGCCCACACTGCCAGATCACCTGCACGTCCGGGCGCTGTACGAGGAGCACTTCCCCTTCGGACATCGCCTCGTTCATGCTGCGGGCCCCCAGGCTACCCCCGAAAAGGAAGACCGTCCTTTTTGCGGGGTCCAGGTCGAAATACCTGTATGCTTCCGAACGTTTGGCCTCCAGGTCCATCAAAAGGGCCGGCCGGATGGGGTTACCCGTCAACCTCAGCTTTTGAGGCGGGAAGAAAAGTTCCATCCCTTCGTAAGCCACGCAGACCAGGTCCGCTTTCCTCGCCAGGATCCGATTGGTGACGCCCGGAAACGAGTTCTGTTCCTGGAGCAGGGAAGGAACCCGACGGGAAATCGCCGCCCGGAGCACCGGACCGGAAGCATAGCCGCCGACACCGATGACCAGGGAAGGCCGGAAGCGGTTCAGGATTCGGCGGGCCGCCCACCAGCTGTGGAACAACTTCACCGGAAACAGGAGGTTGCGCCAGGACAAGGACCGTTGAAAGCCGCTGATCCACAGCCCGACAATCTCGTACCCGGCCGCCGGAACCTTATCCATCTCCATCCGGCCGGCAGCCCCCACGAAGAGGAAAACCGTGTCGGGTGCGGCGGCCTTGATGGCATCCGCAATGGCGATGGCCGGGAACACATGCCCGCCCGTTCCGCCGCCGGAGATGATGACCCTGAGTGTATCCTGCATAATTACTACTTCCTTCCGCTCAATTTGCGTTGACCGGTGGCGGTCCTGGTTGGCCGCTCCCGGATTGATTTTGCTGCCGTTCGGCGATAGCCTCGATATAGCGGCTGACGCTCAGGATGATACCGAAGAACAGGCAGGAGAAGAGGACGGAAGTCCCTCCCCAGCTGACCATCGGCAGGGTCAGACCGCCGACCGGTACCAGGTGGACGGCAATGGCCATGTTCGCCAGGGCCTGGATGACGATGTTCAGGGCCAATCCGACGGCGACCATCGCGCCGAAGGATTTCTCGCTGATGGTGACCAAGCGGGTGACCCGAAAAAACAGCAAGACATACAGGCACAACAGCAGGAAACCGCCGAACAGGCCGTATTCCTCGCAGAAGACGGCATAGATGAAATCCGCATAAGGTGTCGGCAGGTAATTGCGCTGGATGCTGTTTCCCGGACCCTTCCCGAAGAACTCGCCGTTGGCAATCGCAATCTTGGCCTGTTGGTTTTGGAAACTGCCGTCCCGAGGGTCCTCCAGGAATTCCGATATCCGGGTGGTCCAGGTGTCCACCCGGACCAATTCCGGTGCGAATTTCCAAACCACGATCAAGGCGGCGAACAAGACGATCCACAACAACAGCAGCAAGCCGAGGTATTTCATATCCACCCGGCCGATGAACATCATCGTGAAGCAGGTCACGAAGAGCACCAGGGCCGTACTGAGGTCCGACGGGGCGATGAGTCCGCACATGACGATGATCGGCATGATGATCGGCATGAAGGCCTTGTTGAAATCCTTGATATAATCCTTGTGCCGGGTGATTTCCCGGGCGACAACCAGGATCAGGGCCAATTTTGCGAAATCGGAGGTCTGGAATGTCAATCCGACCAAGGGGATCCGAATCCAACGCCTTGCATAATTGATTTCCACCCCGAACAACAGCGTATACACCAACAGGCCGACGGCTATCAACCACAGCCAGGGTGCGAGTTTCATGAACCGCATGTAGGGGGTCAGGTAGGCCAGGTAGGCCAGGAACAGACCGAAACCGAGAATGAGGATATGCTTGACCAGGTAGCCGGTGGTGTTGCCGCCGCTCAATTTGTAGGCGATGGTACCGGTGCTGCTGTAAACGGCCAGGATGGAAAATATGGAAAGCAGGGCCAGTATCATCCAAATGACACGGTCACCTCTCAATTCCGCATAAATCCTTGCGCCTAAACTCATGGTCGTTGTTTGTTCATACCGGGTTACCGAAGGGTATTCCGGTCGTATTTGCTTTTCAACCGCCTTTTCGCGGTGCGGCGGAGCCGGTGGGAAAGCGGATCGGTCAACTTCCCCGGACGGCCGCCTTGAACTGCTCGCCCCGGTCCATATAATTTCGGAACCGGTCGAAACTGGCGCAGGCCGGGCTGAGCAGGACCGTATCTCCCGGTCGGGCGGCATCCCGGGCAAGTCGGACGGCCGCCGCTGCGCCGTCCGCTTCCAGAATCTGCGGCACGTGGGGGCGGAAAGCCTCCACCAGTTTTTGATTGTCCTGCCCGATGCAAATCAGCGTCCGGACTTTCCGTCGGGCCAGGTCCAGCAAGGGCGTATAATCGTTCCCTTTGTCGGTTCCCCCGGCCAGCCAGACGACCGGCGTATCCATGGCCTGCAAGGCGTAGTAGACACTGTCCACATTGGTGGCCTTGCTGTCGTTCACCCAGGTGATGCCGTCGGATACCGCGACCGTCTCCATCCGGTGCGGATCGTTGACGAAGGAATCCAGGGCCTCCTGGATGACCGGGTGCGGCACCCCCATTTCCCGGGCCACCTGTATCGCGCAGGCCGCGTTCAGGAAATTATGCTGCCCTTTGAGCGTGCATCGCCGCATATCGAACCGTTCGGGACCGAGCCCTCCCCCCGCACCGACCTCCAGCCGGTCCTTTCCTTCGTAGTGCCCCGGCACCGGCAGCAGGCGCTGCCGGGAAGGGAGACCGGAAAGGAACGCCCGGATCCGAAGGTCGTCCGCATTGAATACCAGCAGGTCCTCTTCCAGTTGGTTCATGCCGATGCGGAACTTCGATTCGACATATCGCTCCATCCGGTACTCGTACCGGTCCAGGTGGTCCGGGGTGATGTTGAGCAGGACGGCGACATGCGGGCGGAACCGGACGATGCCGTCGAGTTGGAAACTGCTCAATTCCAACACATGAATATCGTAAGGGCCATCGAGCACATTGCGGGCGAAGCTGAGGCCCACATTGCCACCGATTGACACCGACAGGCCGGCGGCAGCCAGCAGGTGGTAAGTCAAGCGGGTGGTGGTGGTCTTGCCGTTGCTACCGGTGATGGCGATGATCCGGGCCTTCGTATAGCGGCTGGCCAGTTCGATATCGGAAATCACCGGAATACCCGATTCCCGCAACCGAACCACCAAGGGTGCCGAATCCGGGATACCGGGGCTCTTGACGACTTCATCGGAGCGGCGGATCAGGTCCCAGGTATGGTGTCCTGCCTCGAAAGGAATCCCTTTTTCGACGAGCAGCCGGCGGGCGGCGGCATCGATTTCCCCGGCATCCGACACCAGGACATCCAGTCCCTTGGCCTGTGCCAGGCAGGCCGCACCCAGCCCGCTTTCCCCCGCTCCCAGAATACTGATTCTCATATTGGCCGAAATTTCCGTTTCCGTTCCGCAGGACAATCTTCCGGTTGTCGGACGGGACGCAGACGAGGTATGACCGGACAGGCGCCGAATGGCGACGTGCTACCGGATTATCTTACTTTCAGGGTCAGGATCGTCAGCACCGCCAGCAGGATACTGACAATCCAGAAACGGGTCACGATCTTCGCTTCCGGAAGGCCCATTTTTTGATAATGGTGGTGCAGGGGTGACATCAGCAGAATTCGCCGGCCCGTCCCATATTTCCGCTTGGTGTACTTGAAGTAAGCCACTTGCAGGATAACGGACAGGTTCTCCACCACAAACACCCCGCAAAGAATCGGGAGCAACCATTCCTTGCGCAACAGGAGCGCCATGGCGGCGATGACCCCGCCGAGGGTCAGGCTCCCGGTGTCCCCCATGAAGACTTGCGCCGGGTAGGCATTGTACCAGAGGAAGCCGGTACAGGCACCCAGGAAGCAAGCGGCGTACACGAATATTTCCCCGGCACCGGGCAAATAGAGCACGCTGAGGTATCCGGCCAGGATCACGTTCCCACTGACATAGGCGAAAGCCCCCAGGGTGGTGACGGCGATGCTGCTGACACCCGTGGCCAGCCCGTCCAGGCCGTCCGTGAGATTGGCCGCATTACTGACGGCGGTGATCACGAAAATCACCAGCAGGATGAAGACCCCCCAACTGGCCTGTCTGGCCAGCATCCCTTCCAGGGGAAGGATGCGGGAATAGTCGATGAGGTTATCCTTGAAAAACGGTAGGTTGGTCACGAGGGACTTGGTATTGACCACCTCGACCATATCGCCGTCGGCATCCTGGACCAGATAGGGATTCCCGACCCATTCATATTCGGCGTTTTCGGCGCGTTCAAGTTCCATACGGACGACGATGTCGTCGCTCAACAGCATGGCCATGGCGACGATCAGTCCGCAGCCCACCTGTCCGAGCACCTTGGCTTTCCCGCTCAATCCCTCCTTGTTTTTCCGGAAGACTTTGATGTAGTCGTCGATGAAACCGATGACCGCCATCCAACTGGTGACCAGCAACAGGATGACGATGTACATGTTGTCGAGGTCGGCGACCAAGAGGACCGGAAGGACGATTCCCATGATGATGATGACACCTCCCATGGTCGGCGTGCCTTTCTTCTGCAGCTGGCCTTCCAGGCCGAGGTCCCGGATATCTTCCCCGATTTGCAGGGAACGCAGGAACCGGATGATGGATTTGCCGAAGTACATGCTGATGACCAGGGAAAGCACCATGCCGGCACCTGCCCGGAAGGAAATGAAATTCCACAAACCGGCACCGGGCAAATCATACTGACGGTCCAGCCATTGGAAAAGTTGAGATAGCATAGTTCATGTTTGTGCGTTTGTCGGTTGCGGGCCCTGGGTGATTTGGACATACATTCCGCCGGGGAGACACCAGGAACCGATCGGGAATGGGGATTTGCCGGCCTTGCCTGCGGCTTGGGCCGAAGCAGGCGGGCGGCAAGCGGGAGACGGGCGGGGATTGCGGGTCGACACCCTTCGGGACCGGCAGCCGGGAACCGGCGCGTCAGGATGACGGCCGGTACCACCGGAGCGGAACGGCAGCGGGCAGCGGCCCGGTCCCGCAGGGATGGCAGCGCTTCCGACGAACGGCATCACCGGGAAACGAAACCGGTTCCGACCCGTTCGGCGACCGGTGGTGCGAGCAGGTTGAAAAAGGTTCCAAATTATATTTTCTCATGGTGTGTCTAATCAAGATTCCGGGGAGCGGTCCCCGAGGGTTTCCCGAAGAATGACCATGTCGTCGAACGGGTGCCGGACACCCATGATCTCCTGGTACTTTTCGTGGCCTTTGCCGGCGACGAGGATGACGTCACCGGAGCGGGCCAGGTGGCAGGCCGTCCGGATGGCTTCCGCACGATGCAGGATGGACAGCTTGCGTGACCTGGCGTAAGGCGGGATGCCGGCTTCCATTTCCCGGAGGATGGCTTCGGGCGGTTCGGACCGCGGGTTGTCACTCGTCAGCAGGACGAGGTCGCTGTAATCGGCGGCGACCTTTGCCATCAGCGGTCTTTTGGACCGGTCGCGGTCTCCGCCGCAACCCACCACGGTGAGGATCCGGCCGCCTCCTTTACGGGTACGGTGCAGGGTGGCGAGAACTTTTTCCAGCGCGTCCGGCGTGTGGGCATAATCCACGACGGCCATGACCTGACCGGAGGGATCCGTGACACAATCGAAGCGGCCGGCAGCGGCTTTCAGGCCGCTGAGCACCGGCAGCACTTCCGATTTGTGTTGGCCCAACAACCTTGCCGCCGCATAAGCGGCGAGCAGGTTGTAGGCATTGAAATCACCGACCAGACGGGCATGGATCGTTTCCCCGTCGATATCGAGGACCAGGCCGGACAAGTTGTTCTCCAGCAAGCGCGCCTTGAAGTCCGCCGGGCGATGCAAGGCAAAGGAGTAGGTACGTGCCGCGGTATTCTGCAGCATGACCGGTCCCCGTTTGTCATCGCCATTGACCAGGGCGAACGCATTTTTGGGCAGCATGTCAAAGAACATCTTTTTTGCCTGGATGTACGCCTGGAAAGTCTTGTGATAATCCAGGTGTTCATGCGTGATATTGGTGAAAATACCACCGGCAAAACAAAGCCCGTCGATACGCCGTTGCACGGCGGCATGGGAACTCACCTCCATAAAGGCGTAGTCGCAGCCTGCCTCCACCATTTGTCGTATCAGTAAGTTGACGGCTCCTGCGTCTGGGGTGGTGTGGGTGGAGGATATGGTATATCGGTTGACTTTGTTTTCGATTGTCGAGAGCAGGCCTACCTTGTAGCCCAGCGATAGAAAGAGTTCGTAGAGAAGCGTGGCGGTTGTGGTCTTTCCGTTTGTTCCGGTCACCCCGACCAGTTTCAATTCCCGGGAAGGGTGGCCGTGGAACGCGGCGGCCAGTCGGCCGAAGGCCGCCGGACCGTCGGCGACCGATACATAGGTGCAATCGGGGTCCGGGACAGCCGGAATTTCCTCACAAAGGACGACGCGGGCTCCATTGGCAACCGCTTGGCCGATGAAATGGTGCCCGTCCGCGGAGGTTCCGCGCAAGGCGGCGAACAAGCCACCGGGCAGGACAGACCTGCTGTCCAATGTCACGGAACCCACATCCGGATTTACCGGGCCCCGGATATCCAGGACATCGATACCTTCCAGCAAGGCACTCAGTTTCTTCACGGCCTCTCGAACTTGTTGTCCGTCGACCCGATCCGACCAGGTCGGATGGCATCGGGACGGTTGTGCAGTTAACCCAGATATATGACAACGGTTTGTCTGGCGGCGCGCGTGCCGGGTCGGACGGACTGGCGCAGCACCTTGCCATAGGTACCGTTGATTTTCACCTTCAAGCCTTTGTTTTCCAGCAGGTACAATGCATCCCGTAAACCCATGCCGATGACATTCGGCACCTGGTTGGGGGAAGAATTTCTCTTGAGTATTTTCAGGGTATCCGGCGCTGCCGTCCGGAGTACACCCCAGTCCCCTTCACTTCGGTCGACCGGGTCCATATCGAGGCGACGGAGCACCTGCCGGATATCCGGTAGGTAACCGGCGTCGTAATTCGGCAGGGCGGCGGCGGCCGGACGGCCTTCCGGCCGGTCGTCCGCCGGGATATTGACGACCGGGTACAATTCCAGCCGGGTGGCGATGGCCTTGTCCGCTATTTCCCGGAAGACGGGCAGGGCCACCTGACCGCCGTAATAACCGGCGGTTTGCGGTTCACTGATCAGGACGATGCAGGAATACACCGGATTTTCAGCCGGAAAATAACCTGCGAAGGACGCCTGGTATCCTTTGACGGAAGTCTTGGTTTCCAATCTTTGGTAACCCAATTGGGTCGTTCCGGTCTTTCCTGCGAAGCGGTATTGGTCGGATTGCAGGAAGTGGGCCGTCCCCCAGGTGCTGTCCACCACACTTTCCAACATCCGGCGTACGCTCCGGATGGCATCCCGGGAAGCGACCCTGCCTTTGACCTCCGTGACCGGAAAGCGGCGGACAGTTTCGCCATATTGTTGTAACTCCTTTACCAGAAAGGGTTTGACATATTCACCCTCGTTCGCGATGGCATTGTAGAACGCCAGGAGCTGCAAGGGGGTGATGGTCAGTTCGTAGCCGGTGGCCATCCACGGGAGGGTGGTTCCGCTCCATTGGTCCTCTGCGCTGTAGGGGCGCTTGAAGAAAGGCTCGGGTTCCCCGCTGATGCCGATGTCGACCGGAAGGTCCAGGTAGAAATCCCGAAGCCGGTCCAGGAAGGCATCCGCATCGTTGCGGTCCCCGTAGTGGCGTTGCACCAGCCGGGAGATGCCGACGTTGGAAGACATGCCGAAAGCCCGCATGACCGGCACCTTGTTCAAGGTATGCGGATAGGCGTCCTGCATTTCCGCATCGAAGAAAAGGGTGCGTCCCTGTTCCAGGTCGATGCTGTCCTCCGGCTCCACATGACCATCCTCCAGCAAGGCCAGCATGGCGGCGAGTTTGAAGGTGGAGCCGGGTTCCGTAGCTGCGCCGACGGCGTAGTTGAAGGTTTCCATGAGCTTCCCCTGCCGCGTCCAGCCCAGGTTGGCGATGGCCCGGATGGCACCGGTGCGGACCTCCATCAGCACGGCAGTCCCGTATTTCGCCTGATGCCGGACGACGGCCTTGGACAGGGCGCTTTCGACGATTTCCTGCAGGTTGACATCCAGGGTCGTCACCAGGTCGAGACCGGCCTTGGGCTGGATGGTCGCCAGGTTTTCCAGCGGGATCCACATCCCCCCGCCGACCTTGTACATCAGCTGGGTACCGTCCTCCCCGCGGAGGACCTGGTCAAAGGCACCTTCCAGGCCCACCTGGATGGAATCGCCGTTCACGTAGCCGAGCGTCCGGCGTGCCAACATCCGGAACGGGAATTCGCGGTTGTATTTCTGGCGGACGATCAGCCCGCCGCGGAACTGCCCCAGGCGGAACAAGGGGAAGGAAACGATCCGGTCCTTCTCCGCCATGGTCGCATCCTTCTTGATGACGACGTAGCGTTTCCCTTCCTTTTTCTGGCGGACCAGGTAATCCCGCATGCCGCCCGGCGTATATTCCGGCAGCACGTAGGTGGAAAGGCACCAGGCGAGACTGTCCAGCTGGGCCGTCCATTCCGCCGTATCGATGGCGGAACTGTTCGGGTCGAATGCAATGTCAAAGAACGGGATCGAAGTCGCGAGCATGCTGCCGTCCTCGGTGAGGATATTGCCGCGCTCCGCTTCCATGGGGACTTCCTTCACATACAACTCCACGCCCCGCTCCCTCCATTTCTCTCCTTCCAACACGCTGATCCGAAGGGTCCTGGCAAAGATGGCGAAGGCAGCCAACAAGATGACGGCCAACACGATATAAACACGGACCAGTACTTCGTTCTTTACGTTGAAAGCCATTTCATTCCTATGGTATCGGGGACGCCCCGCGGTATGCCGGCCGATGCGGACCGGACCGGTACCGGAAGCCCCCGCTTCAATCGTCCACCACGATCCTCTTCACCCGGCCGCTGGTCTTGTACAGGCCCAGCGACTCCACGCCCTCCCCTACTTCCGCGAGCCGGCTGCGGAACATCGTCTCGGACTTCAACGCATTGTACTGCCGTTTGAGTTCCTTGACCTCCTGCTGCAGCGCCTGTATCTCCCGGACCTGTTTCTCGGCGTAATGGGCGTTCGCGATATAAACCACCGCCAGGAAGCCCAGGAAGAAGACGAAAGGCAGGTTCTTGAGTACCAGGGATGCCCCCATGGTGCCCAATTCCATGTAATTCGCCATTTTCTTCTTCCGTTCCGCCATAGTCCCTCAAGTATTTGGCCCGTCGCCGGCGACCGGACCGGTCTTTCCCGGCCCCGGGAGGATTTTCTCCCCTGCCCGCAACCGGGCGCTCCGGGCTCTCGGATTCCGTTTCAGCTCCGCTTCGGAGGGCGTGACGGCACCCTTGGTGAGCAGGTGGAAAGGCCGTTCGATCTGCCCGTAGAAATCCTTGACCACCTTACCCTCGGCATTGCCCGTCTTCAGGAAATGCTTCACCATGCGGTCCTCCAGGGAATGATAGGAGATGACCACCAACCGGCCGCCGGGCCGAAGCAAGGCACCGGCGTCGGAGAGGAATTCCGCCAAGGCGCCCATCTCGTCGTTGACAACGATGCGCAAGGCCTGGAAGACCTGCGAAAGGTACCGGTTCCGTTGCCCCCGGACCAGCGGGGCGGCCACCTGCAGCAAATCGCCCGTCGTCCGTATCGGTCGCGCCGCCCGTTCCTGTACGACCCGTTCCGCCAGGGAACGGGCGTTTCGGACTTCCCCGTACCGGCTGAACAGTTCCTGCAATTCTCCGGCAGGCGTTCCGTTGAGCACATCGGCGGCCGTCCGTTCGAGCTGCCGGTTCATCCGCATGTCCAACACTTCGTCGAAACGATGGGAAAACCCGCGTTCCGGCCTGTCGAGCTGATGGGAGGAAACCCCCAGGTCAGCCAATATCCCGTCGACCTGCGTAATCCCGTCCAGCCGGAGGAACTGTCGCAGGTACCGGAAGTTATGCTGGTGGAAGGTGAACCTGGGATCGGTCGGCAAATGCCCCAGCACCTCGTCGTCCTGGTCGAATGCCACCAACCTGCCCCGGTCCGCCAACGCCTCCAGGACCAGGGCACTGTGCCCGCCACCCCCGAAGGTCGCATCCACATAGGTTCCGTCCCGGTCCGTCAGCAACAATTCGACGCTCTCCCGTGCCAGGACCGGCTCGTGGTAGGAGCCGCCCGTCATGGCACCTGCTTGTTGCCCATGACCGATTGCGCCAACTGCGCCATATCCAGTTCCTCCTCCATTTGTGCCTCGTACGCTGCGGCGGCCCAAATCTCTATCTTGTCGTTCACCGCCGCCAATACCACTTCCCCTTCGCCGATCCCGGCCCACTCCAGCAATTGGTTCGGCAGGTTCAACCGGTCCGACCCGTCCCGCTTCAGCGGCGTAGCCCCCCGGTAAAATGCCCGCTTGAACAACCGCGCCTGGGTGTCGAAATCATTCAACTCGTTGACGAGCGCAGACCGCTCGTCCCACACACGCTTGGGGTATAACATCAGGCATCTCTCCAAACCCCGGTTGACAACAAACTGGTCCTGCTCCTCCACGGGCAACTGGTCCAGCAGCCCGGATGGAAGCCGAAGCCTTCCCTTAGGGTCTACTTTACATGGATATTCCCCGAGGAGTTGGATCATTTTGCCATATTTTGAAATTTATGATTCAAAAATAGCTACTTCCCGCCACAATTCCCCACTTTTCCCCACTTTTCGGTCAAAATTTTTTTCCACATCCCCGCTTTGCCTGCTTTGCATGCAATTTGTCATAATATAAGTGAAAACACTTTAAGTTTTTTGCTGATATCCGGACTTCGGCGCGCTTGCTCCGCCGGATATCATGCCGCCGCCGGGCCCCGTTCGGCCATAAAAACGGGGCAGCGGGAGGAAAATCGGGAGCATATCCTTTTTTTCCTCGTTTACAGTTTGTTAGGTCGACATGGAAACGGATGGTGCCTTCCGGCACGGAAGGGGTGTCAACGCGACAGGTTACGTCGACGCACCGATCGGCGGATCAGGTTTTTCCCGCCGGGGTGGGAGCGGCGCCGGGGATGGCGGCCCGGCACGGACACCTGATTCACCCGTGGCGGAGTTGCCGCCACTTCATCTGCAGCACCCCGAGGACAGCCTCCTTGACGATGCCTTTCGACATCTTGGAAACGCCTTCGATACGGTCCGTGAAAGTGATGGGAATTTCCCGGATCCGGAATCCCTTCCCCCGGGCGGAGAATTTCATTTCGATCTGGAACGCATAGCCGACGAACCGGATCCGGTCGAGGTCTATCGCCTCGAGCACTTCGCGGCGGTATCCTACGAAGCCGGCCGTCGGGTCCCTGACCCACATGCCGGTCACCAGGCGGACATACCAGGAGGCTCCATAGGAAAGGACCTTCCTGTCCAGGGGCCAGTTGACACATTTTCCGCCCCGGACATACCGGGACCCGACGGCCACGTCGGCCCCGCCGACGGTCAATGCCGCCAACAGCCGCGGAAGGTCCGCGGGATTGTGGGAAAAATCGCAGTCCATTTCGAAAATATGCGCATAATCCCGCTCCAGGGCCCACTTGAATCCGGCGATGTATGCCGTGCCCAGGCCTGCCTTCCCGCTCCGCTTCATCAGATGCAAGCTGTCGTCCGCTTCCTCCCGCTGGTGTGCTTCCACCAGGTCGGCCGTACCGTCGGGGGAGCCGTCGTCTACCACAAGCATGTCGAATGGGCTGGGCAATGCACGTACGGTGGAGATCATCCGCGTGATGTTCTCCCGTTCGTTGTACGTCGGTATGATAACCAGGTTTTTTGCCACTTTTTCATTTTTTCTTTTCATTGCGGCCGCATAGCCCGGCGGGGGGCTCCCGATGAAGGGATCCGCCGACGCCCTGGCAGGCGCTTCGGGCAGCCGGATGCCGCGGGCGCTAAGTTACCTCCAATTGCGAAATTACCGAAACGGTGTCCGGGAAGAATCTGGCCGCCCGACCGGGTTTCCCACGGCTTGTGCCGTAGGAAACCGTTCCCTTGCGGAAAATGGTTCCCTGTACCCCAGGGGCCTGGAGGCGGCGGGGCGGTCGGGCCGTCTTTTGTCTCAATAATTATCGAACAGCCGGCGGGCCTGACGGCCGATGTTGTCCTGCATCCGGGTATTGTCGATGAAATCGCCGCTGGCCCCTTCGTTGGGGGCGTTCCGGTACAGCTCCACTTCCCACCGCGGGTTATACACTTCCCCGCGGGCGGTGGAATGCAGGAGCACATGTCCGTTGGTCGACAGGGAAGGGTTGTAGAACAGGAAGCGGACATTGTTCTGCCCGGTCTGCGGAAACTGGTTGTAATACCAGATTTCGTAAGGCGGGGCGCTGGGTTCCGTCTCGACGGAAACCACGTCGCTGGGAGCCCCGTATTTCATGAAGATATAACCCCGGTCGGTCTCGAATCCGAACCGGAAGCCGTTCTTGAATTTTTCGTCGATCTTCCGCACCACCTCCATATAGGCGTTCCACGCACCCTCCGGATGGATGGAATTCTGCAGGGTCCAGTAATTGAAGAGGTATAGCCGCATCGCATCCAGCTGTTTGTTCCGGATCAGGGTATTGAGATGGTCTCCGTCCTCCTTGTCGACCTGCATGGCGATGGCACGGAGGCTGTAGACCAGTTCCTGTTCGGCCAGGCGGCCGACGAATTCCCGGGACAATACCCCGGTGCTGTCCGCCGCAGGAGCATCCACCGGGGCCAGGAAAGGATTGCTGCGCTGGAAAAATACGGATTGCCGGCTCAGCAGCACCTGGGTGCGGTCCCGGATTTCCACGACCAGGTTGTAATTGCCGCTGGGCAGGGATTGCACATCCAACTGGGCCAGGAAGGGGATGACGGGTTCCGGTGATTTGCGCTTGTACCCGGTCAACAGGGTTTCCTCCTGGCGGGGGGTGTCGGCATTGTCTATGAAATAACGCACCAGGAAATCCTCCCCGATCTGGCGGTCCGTGTTGTACAGTTCGCAATAGAAGATGAGCAGGCCGTTCCGGTGTGACAGGAACTGGTACGGCAGCGGTTCGAAGCAAAAACCGCTCTTGACCATGGGATGGTCCGCGCCGGCCTCCACCGGTTGGCAGGAGGCCAGGAGCTGTATGCCGGACTGACGGACCAGCGTCCCGCTGTAGTCCACCGTGATAGGTTCCCGGAACGTGAAGACGTTGGCGGTATCGGCCGCATCCTCGACGGTGACGTCCAGGACGTAGTCCCCGTTGGCGAGGGCATACCGTTTCAGGTCCACGAAGTCCGAGGCCGATTCGAATGCGGGACTGTTCAGGCGATACTTGTCGAACTTGACCACCCGGTCTTCCTGCAGGAACAGGACGGATACCAGCAGCACCGACCGGTGCAGGCTGTCCGGCTGCGGCAGGAAGGTCACGGTACGGCCGGTGAAATGGAAATACAATTCGACGTAGCCGCCTTCCTCGCCCTGGAAGGTGGCGTGGGTGATGCTGGCGTCGAGGGCCTGCACGCCGGCGGGAACACTCCACAGCCACCAGGTCAGCCACAGTGTTAGATATCTCATAAGGGACAGGGTCTTCGCCGGCCGCCCTGTGTTCCGCTAAGGTTCCGGGAGCGGGGCTTTCCGTAAAAATGCAAAAAAACTCCGGTTGGCCGGCCGCCGATTCCGATAAATTAGCGGAATTTTACCGGACCGCCGGCGTTGGCGGCCCGCTTAGCCGGAAAGCGGACAACCATCCGCCCACCCGCCCCATTTCCATAAAACAAGCGCGATGAACTTTTCGGAATGGTTGGATTACAGCCTGATATCCACCAAGCATCTAAATTTGAGCATCGAGGACATCTTCACCGTCCTGTTGGTCATCCTCACCGCCCGGGTGTTGAAATGGCTGCTGGAGAAGGTATTCCTGAAGCGGATTTTCCTGCGCCGCAACACCGATGAGGGCCGGCGCCGGGCCTTGGTGCAGGTCACCACTTATGTGATTTATTTCCTGGCCATCTTCGTCATCCTGGAATTGCTGGGCATCGCCACGATGGTATGGGCCAGTTCCGCCGCCTTGCTGGTCGGCATCGGCCTGGGATTGCAGGATTCCTTCAAGGACCTCATTTCCGGCATTATCCTGTTGATAGAGGGGACCATCGAGATCGGGGACATCATCGAGGTGGACGGCCTGGTCACCCGGGTTCAGGCCATCGGGCTGCGGACCACCCAGGCGGAGACCCGGGACCGGGTGGTCATCCTGATTCCCAATTCGAAGCTCATCGTCGAAAAAGTGGTCAACTGGAGCCACAACGACTACCCGACGCGGTTCAACATTGAGGTCGGCGTCGCCTACGGGTCGGACCTGGGGCTGGTCATGCGACTACTGCGAGAGGCCGCGCAGAATCATCCGAAAGTCCTGTCCTCCAAGCCTATCCATGCCACCTTCCACCGATTCGGCGATTCCTCCCTGGATTTCAGGCTCTATTTCTTCAGCGAGGAGTTCTTTGGGATCGAGCAGGTCCGCAGCGATATCATGCTGGAGATAGACCGCCTCTTCCGGCTGCACCATGTCCAGATACCTTTCCCGCAACGGGACCTTTGGCTGCGGCAGCCCCTGCCGGTCATCCTCGGTTGACCCGGGCGCAGGCGGTTTCCGGAGCCGGCTGCTCCCGGCCGGTCCGGCGCGGCATTTTTCGGCATCCCCGTTTCCTTGCTGCGGCAGGGCATCCCATCGGCCATCCCTCCGGAAGGACCGGCATAAAATCACGGCGATTCCGGAATTTTGATTTACTTTGGGACCGGTTCGCCACCTGACGCCCGGTCCCGTGCACCGCGGGCTTGCGGGAGGTCCGGGCCTCCATTCACCCACCGGCAAGCACAACACCGACCGCATGCGCAGCAAGCCTTCCTATCGTCTCCCATTCGCCCTGGTCACAAGCCTTTTTTTCCTGTGGGGCATCGCCAACTCCCTGAACGGCATCCTGATCAGCCATTTCCAGGTCGCATTGGACTTGCGCCGCTGGCAGGCCGGGCTGGTCGATTCCGCCTTTTACCTCGGCTATTTCTTCCTGGCCATTCCGGCCGGCCTGTTCATGAACCGATACGGGTATAAGAAAGGTATCCTGGTCGGCCTCTTGTTGTACGGGGCCGGGGCGCTGCTTTTCTACCCGGCGGCGGAAACCCGGCAGTATGCCTTTTTCCTGTTCGCCTTGTTCACCATCGCCGGCGGGTTGGCTTTCCTGGAAACGGCGGCCAACCCTTACATCGCGGTCCTGGGAAGTGCCGACCGGGCGGAGCAGCGGCTCAACTTCTCCCAATCCTTCAACGGGCTGAGCATCATCTTTGGTCCCTTGTTGGGCAGCCTGCTCATCTTCACCGACAACAACTACACGGTGGAAGACCTGGCGGCCATGCCGGCAGCGGCGGCGGAAGCGGTCCGGGCGGCGGAGGCGCGGACGGTGCAAGTACCTTATCTCGGGCTGGCTACGGCCGTCCTGACCGTAGCCTTTCTCTTCCGGGTGACCCGGATGCCGGAGCCGGAACCGCCGGTATCCGGCGGTCGGACCGACCAGGGATGGGCAGCGCTGCTGCGGCACAGGCAACTGGTGGCGGCCGTTGCGGCACAGTTCGCCTATGTCGGTGCGCAGGCCTGTCTTTGGGGTTATTTCATCGATTTGAAACTGAGCCTGTCGCCGGATCGGCATTTCTTCCTGGTGGAGGCGCTCCGGCCCTTCTTCGAATGGCTGACCGGCAGTGCCGAGGACCTGACCCCGAAAAGATGGGCCGGATTCCACCTGACCTTCTCCTTCCTGTTGTTCATGACGGGGCGGTTCTTCGGCACCTGGTTGATGTCCTACATCCGGCCGGCCCGCCTGCTGGCCGGCTTCGCCGTTGTTTCCATGGCGCTGCTGCTGGGCGGCGTCTTCGGGGAAGGACTCGCAGCCGTCACGTCGGTCATGTTCGCCAGTTTCTTCATGTCCATCATGTTCCCGACCATCTTCGCCTTGGGAACGAAAGGCCTCGGGGCGCAGTTGAAAACGGGTTCCTCGCTGGTCATCATGGCCATTGTCGGCGGGGCGGTGATGCCGCCGGTCCTGGGAAGCATCGCCGATGCGGGCGGCAGCTACCAAACGGCCTTCCTGGTGCCCGCGCTTTGTTTTACCGTCATCCTGCCATTCGCCTGGTTCGTCAACCGGCGGGAAAGGCGCGTGGCCGGCCGATCCGAATGACGGACGAGCCGCGACGAGCAGCCAAAATTCATGCACATGCCAATCCATACAAAACGTTATCTACTGGCCCTGGACCTGCGGCCGGACGAGGACCTGATCCGGGACTACGAGGCGTACCATGCCCCCGGAAAGGTCTGGCAGCCGGTTCTGGACAGCCTTCGGGAAGCCGGCATCACGGACATGCAGATCTACCGGACCGGCAACAGGCTGGTCATGGTCATCGAGGCATCCCCGGATTTCAGCTTCGAAAGAAAGGCGGCGCTGGACGCCGCCAATCCGGTCGTACAGGAATGGGAAGCCCTGATGAGCACCTTCCAGCAGGCGATTCCCTGGGCCCGGCCGGGGGAAAAATGGGTTCCATTGGAAAAGGTGTTCGAACTTTGATTCCGCGCATCGGCGGATAAACCGGAAAAACAACGACAGATGCAGCGTCTGAAAGACAAGACAGCCCTCGTCACGGGGGCGGCCAGCGGTATCGGGCTGGCCATCGCCCGGCGGTTTGCCGCCGAAGGGGCCCGGGTATACCTGTTGGACCGGGACGAGGCGGCCGCCGCCTCGGCGGCCGAATCCTTGCAGGCCGACGGCGGGCAGGCCTTCGCCAGCTGCTGCGACGTATCCCGGCAGGAGGAATGCTGCACCCTGGTGGCAGCCATCAGCGCGGAACATCCCATCGACATCCTCGTCAACAATGCCGGCATCGGTTTTGTCGGCAACATCGAGCAAACCTCCGAAGCGGACTTCGACCGCCTGTACCAGGTCAATGTCCGGGGTGTGTACAACGGGATGTATGCCGTCATCCCCTGGTTCCGGCGGCAAGGTGGCGGCGTCATCCTCAATATGGCCTCCATCGTCAGCAGTGTCGGCATTCCCGACCGCTTCGCCTATTCCATGACCAAGGGGGCGGTGCTGACGATGACCTTGTCCGTCGCCATGGATTACATCGGCGACAACATCCGCTGCAATTGCATCTCGCCGGCCCGGGTGCATACGCCCTTCGTCGATGCCTACCTGCAAAAGAACTACCCCGGAGCGGAACAGGCGATGTTCGACCACCTCGCCGGCACCCAACCGATCGGCCGCATGGCGACCCCGGCGGAAGTGGCGGCCCTCGCCTGCTTCCTTTGTTCCGAGGAGGCGGCCTTCGTCACCGGCTGCGATTATCCGCTTGACGGCGGCTTCCTGCGCCTGCGGCCCTGACCGGTGGAAAAACCTTCCGGGGCGACGGCTGTTTAGTTCCCATGCTGTTGCAATTCACCCATACCGGTATCCATTGCCCGGCCGGCGGTTTCCATATCGATCCCTGGCGGCCGGCGGAACGGGCCATCCTCACGCATGCCCATTCGGACCATGCCCGCCGGGGCAGCCGGCACTACCTGGCCCACCATGATTCCGCACCGGCCCTCCGGCTGCGGCTGGGACCGGACATCTCCCTGCAGACCGTGGAATACGGCGAACGCCTCCGCCTCAACGGGGTCACCGTCAGCCTCCACCCTGCCGGCCACATTCCCGGCTCCGCCCAGGTGCGGGTCGAGCGGAACGGGGAAATATGGGTGGTCTCCGGAGATTACAAGATACAGCCGGACGGCCTGTCCACCCCCTTCGAACCCGTCCGGTGCCACACCTTCGTCACCGAAAGCACTTTCGGGCTGCCCGTTTTCCGCTGGCCCTCCCCATCCTCCGTTTTCGAGGACATCACCGCGTGGTGGGCGGCCAACCGGGCCGCCGGCAAATGCAGCATTCTCTGTGCCTACAGCCTCGGGAAATCCCAACTCCTGGTCAGGCACCTGCCCGTCTCGGCGGAGAACACCTTCCTGCATGGTGCCGTGCACCGCCTCCAGGAGGCTTATCGGGCGGCGGGCCACCCCTACCCTGCCCTGATGCCGGTCGGTTCCTTGCCGGCCGATACGGATTACCGCGGCGCCCTGGTCATCGCCCCGCCGGCCGTGGCCGGCTCGGCCTGGCTCAAGCGGTTCGGCCGCTATTCCCTCGGTATCTGTTCCGGCTGGATGCAGGTCCGCGGCCATGCCCGCCGCCGACAGGCCGACCGCGGCTTCGTCCTCTCCGATCACGCCGACTGGCAAGGCCTGCTGACGGCCGTCCGGGAAACGGAAGCCCGGGAGGTCTTTGTCACGCATGGCTACACGGACATCTTCTCCCGTTATCTACGGGAAAATTCCGGCCTCCGCAGCGAACCCGTGAACACGGAATTCGGCACCCCGGAAACGGAGGACGGCACGGAAGAACCCGCACCGGAGACGCACGCTTCGACGCAACCGATCCGCCCATGAAGCGATTTGCCGACCTCATCTACCGGGTCTCCGACACCACCGGCACCCTCGAAAAGTTGGAGGCGCTGTCGACCTACCTGGCCGAAGCGGAGGACGCGGACAAATTGTGGATGGTCGCCCTGTTCACCGGCCGGCGGCCACGGCGCACCGTCACCACCACCCGCCTGCGGACGTGGGCGGCGACGGCGGCAGGCCTGCCCGACTGGCTCTTCGAGGAATCCTACCACAGCGTCGGCGACCTGGCCGAAACCATCGCCCTGGTCTTGCCGCCGGCGGATAAACGGCACCAGCGTACGCTCACCGACTGGATGCAATTCCTGGCGTCCCTGCGGCAGGCGGACGAGGATGCCTGCCGCACCGCCATCCTTGACGCCTGGTCCGGACTCACGGACCGGGAACGCTTCGTTTTCAACAAACTCATCACCGGCGGATTCCGCATCGGCGTTTCCCGCCAGTTGGTCATCCAGGCGCTGGCCCGCGTGATGGACCTCCCCCCCGCCGTCGTCGCCCACCGCATCAGCGGCAACTGGACACCCGCCGACACCTCCTTCCGGCGACTGCTCTCCGGTGAGGACCTCGATACGGATGCCTCCAAACCTTACCCTTTCTGCCTGGCCAAGTCCCTCGACCTGCCCCTCCCAGACCTCGGCGATCCCGGTCAGTGGCAGGCGGAATGGAAATGGGACGGTATCCGCGGACAACTGGTATGCCGCCGGGGCCAACTTTTCGTCTGGAGCCGGGGCGAGGAACTGCTGACCGACAAGTTTCCGGAATTCCACCCCCTGGCCCGCCTGCTTCCCGCCGGGACGGTGCTCGACGGGGAGATCCTGCCCTGGCAGGATGGGAAACCCCTGCCCTTCCAGGCGCTCCAGCCCCGCATCACCCGCAAGACGGTCACCCGCCGGCAACTGGCCGAAGCCCCGCTGGTCTTCCTGGCCTACGACCTGCTGGAGTCCGGGAGTCGGGACTGCCGCGACCGCCCCCTCGCCGACCGCCGGGAGGAACTGGCAGGGCTGGTCGCCGCAACCGCACACCCCGCCCTGCGGCTATCCCCCGTCCTCCCGTTCGGCAATTGGCAGGAACTCGCCCCCTACCGGGACAATGCGCGGGAGGTGGGTGCGGAAGGACTGATGATCAAGGCCTTGTCTTCCACCTACCACACTGGAAGAAAAAGCGGGGATTGGTGGAAGTGGAAAGTGGACCCCCTCCGGCTGGACGTCGTCCTGGTCGCCGCCCAAAAAGGGCATGGCCGGCGTGCCGACCTGTACACAGACTATACCTTGGCGGTCAGGTCCGGAGACCAACTGGTCACCCTGACAAAAGCCTATTCGGGACTGACCGACCGGGAGTTCCGCGAAGTGGACGGTTTTGTCAAATCCAATGTACTGGAGAAATTCGGTCCGGTGCGGACGGTCCGGCCGGAGCTCGTCTTCGAGATCGGATTCGAAGGCCTGTCGGCATCCCGCCGCCATAAGTCCGGGGTGGCGCTACGGTTCCCGCGCATCCTGCGCTGGCGGAAGGACAAGACGGCCGCGGATATCGACACCCTGGCGGATGTCCTGGACCTGCTGAAAGCCGTTTCCCGATGATACGACCATGCCGGCAGCCCGTCGCGGCGGCGCGGCGTGAACCCGGACAAACAAATCCTGATCGAATGGAAAACAGTGTTGGCGAGGCGAGGGTCCGTCGGTGGCTGGCGGGGCAGGGAATGGAACCCTTCCCGTTCCAGGCGGAGGTCTGGCGGCATTTCCGCACAGGGCGTAGCGGGATGCTGAACGCTCCGACCGGCAGCGGCAAGACCTATGCCTTGCTCTTGGGCCTGATATCGGATTGGATGGATACGGTACCCGACTGGGAGCGGCGGACCCGGAACGGCTTGCTGCTGTTGTGGATCACCCCGCTCAAGGCCCTGGCGACGGACCTGCAACGAGCCATGCAGGAGGCCTGCGGGGGCATCGGTCTGCCCTGGGAAGTCGGCTTGCGCAGTGGCGACACCACCGCCGCCGAACGGAAAAGGCAACAGCGGAACCAACCCGAGATCCTGGTCACCACCCCGGAAAGCTTGCACCTGCTGCTCAGCCGGAAAGATCATGCGGACATTTTCCGTCGGCTGAAGGCCGTCGTGGTGGACGAGTGGCACGAACTCATGGGCAGCAAGCGCGGTGTGCTCACGACCTTGGCCATCAGTCGCCTGCAGGGAATCGCCGGAGGGCGGGCGGAAGATGGGCGGGGGCTTCGGACCTGGGGTATCTCCGCCACCATCGGCAACTTGCCCGAAGCGGTGGAAGTCCTGCACGGCAAGAACCATCCGTCCGCCGTCCTGGTCCGGTCGAACCTGCGCAAAACCACCCATGTCCACAGCCTGCTGCCCGCGGAAGCGGAGCAGCTCCCCTGGGCCGGACACCTGGGCCTGCAGTTGGTCGACCGTCTGTACGAAGTCGTGGCCCACAGCCGGACCACCCTCCTGTTCACCAATACCCGGGGACAGGCCGAACGTTGGTACCACGCCTTGCTCGACGCTTATCCCGACCTGGCCGGACAGATAGCCCTGCACCATGGCTCCATCGACCGCGAATTGCGGCAATGGGTCGAAAAGGCGATCGGGGAAGGATTGCTCAAAGCGGTCGTGACGACCTCCAGCCTGGACCTCGGGGTCGACTTCCGGCCGGTGGATACGGTCGTGCAGGTCGGCAGCCCCAAAGGGGTGGACCGCTTCCTGCAGCGGGCCGGCCGAAGCGGGCATACGCCGCACGAAGCCAGCCGCATCTATTTCCTTCCCACCCATTCCCTGGAATTGGCGGAAGCGGCGGCCCTGCAGGTCGCCATCCGCGAGGACAGGCTGGAATCCCGCCAACCACCTGTGCTGGCCTACGACGTGCTGGTGCAGTATCTCTGCACCCTGGCCTGCGGGACCGGCTTCCGACCGGAGGCGGTGCTTCCGGAAATCCGCTCCACCCATTGTTTTCAAGAGATGCCGACTGCCGCCTGGGAATGGGTCTTGTCCCTGCTGACCACCGGCGGCAGCCTGCACGCCTACGAGGAGTTCCGTCGGCTGGTACGGGACGAGGACGGCAGCTTGCGGATGACGGACCGGAAGTCCGTCCTTCGGCACCGCCTGCACATCGGCACCATTGTCAGCGATACGCTGCTGCAGGTGAAATACCTCAACGGCGGACACATCGGCACCCTGGAGGAGTGGTTCGTCGCCAAACTGAAACCCGGGGATGTCTTCCACCTGGCAGGCCGGACCCTGGCCTTCGTACATTGCAAGGAAATGACGGCCTATGTCAAGCGGTCGAAAGCCCGCAACGGCAAGACACCCAGCTGGCTGGGAGGCCGGATCCCCCTGTCGTCGAGCCTGGGCGACACCCTGCGGACCGTCCTGCAGGAAGATGGACCGGGAAAAGATTATCCGGAAATAAAGTTCCTCGCCCCCCTGCTGGCCCTCCAGCGGGAGCGGTCCTTCCTGCCAGGCCCCAAGGATACCCTGGCGGAATACATCCGGACGCGGGACGGGTACCACCTTTTCGTGTATCCTTTCGAGGGACGGCTGGTACACGAGGTCATGGCGGCCCTGGTGGCCTACCGGCTCAGCCGTCGGCAACCCATCAGTTTTTCCATGGCCATGAACGATTATGGTTTCGAACTGATGAGCGACCGAGATTTTTCGCCGGACCCGGAACAACTCCGGACACTCTTCCGACCGGAGGGGCTGCTGGCCGATATCCAGGCCAGCATCAATGCCGCAGAGCTGGCCCGGCGGAAGTTCCGCGACATCGCCGTCATTGCCGGACTCGTCTTCCAGGGATATCCCGGAAGCCTCAAGCAGCACAGGCAACTGCAATCCTCCGCCGCCCTGCTTTTCAATGTCTTCACGGAATACGACCCGGACAACCTCCTCCTGGCCCAAGCCTACCAGGAGGTGTTCGACCAACAACTGGAGGAAGCCCGGCTGCGCCTTGCCCTGCAACGGATCACCGACAGCCGGATCCGCCTGACCTTCCCGGCCCGACTGACGCCCTTTTCCTTTCCGATCAAGGTGGACAGCCTGCGCCAACACATGAGTTCGGAGAAACTCGCGGCCAGGATACTCACCTTGCAACGTCAATCCAGATAAGCGGTACCACCTATGGAAACCCTGCCGATCTCCTTCGCCGGCGAGACCTTGCTGCTCCATTCCGACCGCGCCTTGTATTGGCCGGACCGACGGATGCTCCTGCTGTCCGACCTGCATATCGGAAAGAGCGGACACTTCCGCAAAGCGGGCATACCCATACCGGCGAAAGTCCAGGCGGACGACCTGGACCGCTTGGCGAACCTGATGGACCTGTTCCTGCCTCAGCAGGTGGTCATCGTCGGCGACCTCTTCCATGCCGGCATCAACAAGGACATGGAGGCGTTCCGCGTCTGGCGGCGGCAGCGGAAGGAAGCCGCCTTCGTACTCGTCCGTGGCAATCACGACCGGCTCGGCGAATCCACCTACCGCCACCTGGGCATCGACCTGGTCTGCGAACAACGGTCGGAAGCCCCCTTCGACCTGGTCCACCAACCTGCCGCGGAACGCGACGGCGGCCGGCCCACCATCTCCGGCCATCTCCATCCGGGCGTGGCCGTCCGGACCCGCCATGGGCAATCCCTCCGCCTCCCCTGTTTCTGGATATCCGGTGCCGCCCTTACCCTGCCGGCCTTCAGCCGGTTCACCGGCCTGTACCTGGTCGAACCCGGCCGGCAAGACCAGGTCTTCGCCCTGGCCGACGGCACCATCCTGTCCTTGCACGGCTGAGCCGCCTTCCGGCCGACCAAGGACCCACCGGCATCGCCCAAACGACCTGGTGCGGCAGCATCGCCCGATTCCCGGGCCATGCTACCGGCTTCCGGTGTTTTTTCTGAATTTTACCGCCGGCCGGCAGCCGATACGACCCATCCTCCGGCCCAGGCGCGCCGCATGGACCGAGAGCGGTGCCTACCGGACCCTAATGTCAGCTAAAATCCTACTCCGTCATGTCCACCACCGACTTCCAAGCATCCATCCTCCGGGGCCTCCCGGATGTGCTCCCCCCCCTCCGCCCCCTCGACCCGACCGTTTCCCACGCCCCGAAACGGAACTTGACGGGCGTGCTGGACCAGGAGGACAAGAAACTGGCGGTGCGCAATGCCCTCCGGTACTTCCCCCCGGCACAGCATGCCGTCCTGGCTCCCGAATTCCTGGCGGAACTGGAAACCTACGGTCGCATCTACATGTATCGCTTCCGGCCCACCTACCCCATGCATGCCCGGCCCATCCGGGAATATCCGCACCGTTCCGGGCAAGCGGCGGCCATCATGCTGATGATCCAGAACAACCTCGACCCCAAAGTCGCCAAACATCCGCACGAACTGATCACTTACGGTGGCAACGGGGCGGTTTTCCAGAACTGGGCCCAATACCTGCTCACCATGCAATACCTGGCGACCATGACCGACGAGCAGACCCTCGTCCTGTACTCCGGGCATCCGCTGGGCCTGTTCCCCTCCCATCCGGGCGCCCCGCGGGTGGTGGTGACCAACGGGATGATGATCCCGAACTATTCCCGCAAGGAGGACTGGAACAAGTACAACGCCTTGGGGGTCACCCAATACGGCCAAATGACCGCCGGTTCCTTCATGTACATCGGTCCGCAGGGAATCGTACATGGCACGACGATCACCCTGCTCAATGCAGGCCGGATGCGGCATCCCGGCACGGATGACCTCCGGGGCCAGGTGTTCGTGACCAGCGGGCTTGGCGGGATGTCCGGCGCACAGGCCCGGGCCGCCGTAATCACCGGGGCGGTCGGGGTCATCGCGGAGGTGGACGGGATGACCATCGACCAACGCATTGCGGACGGCTATGTGGACGCCGCCGATGTATACCGGGACCTGGATGCCTTGGTCCAACGCCTGGAGCAAGCCCGTACGGGTAAGGAACCGGCCGCCCTGGTCTATGCCGGCAACATCGTCGACCTGTGGGAAAAATTGGTCGATAAGGAAGTTCCGGTCGCATTGGGCAGCGACCAGACCTCCCTCCACAACATCGACGACCTGGGCTATTGTCCGGCGGGATACACCTTCGAGGAAGCGAAAAATTTACTCATCGAGGACAAACCGGCCTTCATGGCCGCTGTGCGGCATACCTTGAGACGCCATGTGGCGGCCATCGAAACGATGACCCGCCGGGGCATGTACTTCTGGGATTATGGGAACGCCTTCCTGCTGGAGGCCGGCCATGCCGGGGCGGATGTTTGGAAAGACCGGGATAAGGGCTTGTACCGGTATCCCAGCTATGTCGAGGATATCATGGGACCGCTCTGTTTCGACCTGGGATTCGGACCGTTCCGCTGGGTCTGCACCAGCGGCCGGCCGGAAGACCTGGCGGCCACCGATGCCCTGGCGGCCCGTATCCTCCGCGAATTGGCAGACACCGCCACGCCGGATATCCGGGGGCAATTGCTGGACAACCTTCGCTGGATCGAACAGGCCGGCCGGGACATCCCCGTGGTAGGGTCGCTGGCCCGGATCCTCTATGCCGACGCCGAAGGCCGCATCCGCATCGCCCGGGCCTTCAACGACGCCATCGCCGCAGGTGACATCACCGCTCCGATTGTCCTGGGAAGAGACCACCACGACGTCAGCGGGACGGATTCCCCCTTCCGGGAAACCGCCAACATTTACGACGGGTCCCGCTTTACGGCCGATATGGCGGTACAGAACGTAATCGGAGACGCCTTCCGGGGCGCAACCTGGGTAAGCCTTCACAACGGGGGAGGCGTCGGCTGGGGAGAAGTCATCAACGGTGGGTTCGGCCTGGTACTGGACGGAAGTCCGGCCGCGGAACGCCGGCTCAGCTCCATGCTTTGCTGGGATGTCAACAACGGCATCGCCCGCCGCAGCTGGGCCCGGAACGCGCCGGCCATGACGGCCATCGAACGCGAAATGCGACGCACGCCGGGGCTGCGGGTCACCCTCCCCCATCTCGTGGACGACAGCCTGCTCGACACGCTTCCGCCCCTTCGCTGAGCACGTCCGGTCCGGCGGATGCTACGCCAAACCGATCGTTCCCGTACCGATCCGTACCGATTCGCAACCCCGCCCGGTGCCGAACCGGAATTCCTATCCGCCGGAAAAAAGGACAGCCATCCGGTCAGAACGTGTAATCCAGTCGCACCGTGACGTTCCTCGGCGCTTCGAGGCGGCCCGGCCGGGATACGTACTCCTCGTTGGTCAGGTTGTTGCAAAGCAGCGAGCACTTCAGCCGTTCACCGGCATAGAAAGCCGTCCGGACACCCAGGACGAGGTTGCCCCGGCGGTTCTGCTGCCGGTAGGCACGCAAGCCCGGAACAATCAAGGCTTCGAACACCTCATCGATATTTTCCATCTCACTGTTGTAAATGGCGGACAATCCGATGGAGAAGGGTCCCTTCCGGGATTCCACATCCCATTTGAACGAATGGCGGAACCGGTATTTCAGCACATTCCTGCAGCGGCTCCGGTCGCCGCTGCAGATGGAGGAATTCAAGGCGTTCTGGTACGCTTCCGTCTGCCGGAAAGCGGCGGAGCCGTACAGCAGGGAATCGAGGGAGGCGAAGGTCTTGAAGCGGGGGTCTATGTAGGTATAACCGACGAGGGCGGTGGTCTCCCAACCGCCGATGGCACCTTTCCCGGTGATACCGGCCTCCAGTCCCCGGATCCGGGTATCGCCGACGTTGCGGGATTGGAAAGGCGGCGGGAAACCTTGCAGGACGATATTGAACTCCATCATGTCCTCGTATTCGGACCAAAAGCCGGCGAGGTCGAGGAATCCGTTGAAGCCGGCGATGCGGAATCCCTGGCGGAGCCCGATTTCCGCGGACCAGCCCGTTTCGGAGGTCAGGTCGGTGTTCGGGATGATCGGGGTGCCGCCGAAGAGTGTGTAGATGAATTTTTCGGCGATGGTGGGAAACCGGTAGCCCTGGCCCCAGGAGGCCCGGAGGAAGGTGACCGGGGTGAGGGAGTAGCTGGCGCCGACCCGGAACACCGGTTTCGTTTCCCGGATTTCGCCGCCCGGCACCGTATCCCGCCAGACGATGTTCCCGGCATTGCGGTATTCTAGAAATTCCGGGGTCAGGATGGTATTGGATTCCAGCCGGAACCCGCCGGAGAGACGCAGGCGGCGGAAAAATTCCTGGTCGACCTGCAGGTAGGCGGCCATGTTGCGCGAGAGGAAGGTCGTGTCGCCGTACAACGGTGCCCGGACCGCGGTGCCGATGTACACACCGCCGGCGGTCAATACCGTTCCGGAGGCGGCCATCTTGCGTTGGAACTGATATTCACCGTAGTACATGTCGGAGCGGTTCGACTGGTCGGCCTCCGAGGTCTCGTTGTCGTTCTTCACCCGGAAGAGGCGGCCCATCAGTTTGTGCCGGTTGTCGGCACCGTCGAAGTAGGTCAGGTAGGGGTCCAGGTTGAAGCGGAGGGAAGCGGAGCGGGAGACGGGGGCACCGGGGCGGTAAAGCAGGCTGTCTAGGCCGCCCCAGAAAAAGAAGGAACTGCCTTCCGACCGGTTGGCATTGGCGTTGAGGCCGAGCGTCAGGCGGTCCGTCCAACGGTAACGCAGGCTGGTGTTCAGGCGGCCCCGCCGGGAGTAGGTACTGTCGTTGACGCTTTCGTTGCGTTGGTAGAACGCGCCGCCTACGACATCCAGTTTGCCGAAACGTTGTTTGTGCGAAAGGCTCGTCCCGGCGGTATAGCGGGGGGTGTCCCACCATTTGGCCGCCTTGTTGCGGGGTGCCAGGAAAGCGGTGACGAAAGGCGCCACGCGGGTCTGCGGTTCGCTGCGGGCGAAGGAAGTGCGCACATTGACGATGCCGTTCAGCGCGGAAGAACCGTACAGGGCGGAAGCGGCCCCTTTGACGACCTCCACTTGTTCGATGTTTTCCAGCGGGACATCCTCCCATTGCGGATAGCCGGCGTCCGCCTGCAGGATGGGTATGTCGTCCAGCAGGAGCAGCACCCGGCTTCCGGCCCCGTAGGAGAAGCCGGAGCCGCCACGGATGTTGGCCTGGTCGCCCACCATGGTGACGCCCGGCACCTTGTCCAGCAGGCCGCTCAGGCTGGTCTGGTTGGTATTGTTGATCAGGTTGGGCTTCAGCACGTCGAGGGAGACGGTCACCTCCCCGAGGGCGCGCTCGTGTTTCCCGCTCGTCACCGTGGCCGTCCGCAACAATTGGGTGGTCTCCGAGAGGCGGTAGGTCCGCTGGACGGATAGCCCGTCGCTCATGTCCACCGTATCCAGGATGGGCTCGTATCCGATGTAACTGACGGTCACCGGCCGGCACTCCGGCGGGAGGGAAAGCTCGAAGTCGCCTTCCACACCCGTCACCGTCCCGGCGGACCCGACCTGTACGGTGGCGCCGACCAGGGGCAGTCCGCTGCCGGCTTCCAATACCACACCGGAAAACCGGGCAGGCACCTGCCCGTACAGCGGGAAGGACAGCCAGCCCGCAATCATCCAAAGCCACAGGGTTTGTTTGTTGAGCATATCACCATTTGCTTTTGTCGCCCGCTTTCCCGGCCGCCGGCCGGGCTGTGCCCGGTCGAATGCCAGCCCCGGCGAAGCGGTGTCGATGTACGGCCTCGTATTTTTTTTGCACCGAAAAAACGATCCCTCCCTTCGGTTTGTAAAGCGCCCACCCGCCGGCGACGCTTTTCCGGAGAGCCCCGCCGGTATCGGATCCGTTCCGGTCAACGGACGAATTTACCGAATATTTGGTTTCCGTCGCCCCGGGACGGCTGGAAACACAAGGAAGAGGACAGGAAAATCATCGGGAGTTGCCCGGGTAGGTGTGGTGGGTGTGCGCTGCTGCGCCACAGAGGCAAAAGTAATACATATTCCGCCGCATAACCATCGGAAAGGCCGACAATTTGAGCCGGCGGCCGAAATGGCCACAACAGGGAGGCATAGATGCAAATATGGAAAAAATTACGACCTTTGTTCGACCACACGTCGAATCCCACCCACCCGTTGAGCTTGACGGCCGGCTACACCGCAGCCGTCCTTTCACCGAAGCACCACCACCCTCGCACCGCCAACATCATCCTTCACCAATACCATTATGCTTATGAAAAAGACGTTACTCCTCCTCGTCCTGTCCCTTCCCGCCGCCCTCCTGTCCGCACAGGATTGCGAACCGGACCCCCTCTACACGGATTCCTCCGCCGGCGTCTATCCGCTCCCGTACGATGCGGACCTGAGTCCGGACGGCGGCATCACTTCCTGCGCGGCCATCGGCAGCTTCTTCCAGTTCAATTTCACCATTGTCCTGGGCGACACCTTGAACATCGGCGCATTCGCCTTCCCGATGGACTCCATCATCATCCAGTCCGTCGAAGGGCTACCGGAAGGGCTGGCCTTCGCCTGTTCCCCCGGAAATTGCCACTACATCAAGAACACCGTCGGCTGTGCCGCCATCTACGGCACCCCGACCGGAACCAATGCGCCCGGTGATTACCAACTCACCATCAAGGGCGCCGCTTTCATCAACGGATCCTCCCTGCCGCTGCCGCTGGAGTTCCCCAACGCCGCCCTCGCCCCCGGAAAGTACACCCTTACCCTGCTGGCCTCCGACAGCGACCCCTGCCAATTCACCTCCGGCAGGGAAACGGAACTGCCCACCCGCTTCACCGTCGCGCCCAACCCTGCCCAATCCATGCTGCAGCTGCAGCTGGCTACGGAACGGGCCGCCCGGTACGAACTGCTCCTTTCGGATGCGCTCGGCCGCCCGGTACGTCTGCAGGACCTCCAGGTCCCCGCCGGAAGCCATACCGCCGTTTTGCCGGTCCATGACCTGCCGGAAGGGATTTACTTCCTTTCGCTGCGCCATGCCACCGGGATCCAATCCACCCGGGTGGTGATACAACGGTAGGGATAAGCACCAGCCCCGGGGCCATACCAAGCACCTCGGGGCTTCGGTCCGCCCAGGCGGGGCAGGCCGACATGCATCGCCTCCGGCGGACAAACAGGAAACGAGCCCGTATGCGGGGTGCCTTGGCGAGCTGCACCGCCAAGGCACCCTTCTTTTACACGAGCCTGCCGACCGGTCCGTCTCCGATCATGCCGGATGAATCCGTGACTGACCCGTCCGACATGCACCGTCCTGCCCATGCCCGGTCACCATTTTTTGAAAGCCGGACCGGCCGGCCGGTCACTTGTCGGCCAGGTTACCATCCGCCGCCGAACCGAGGGGCGTTCCCGGTTGTTATTTGACGACAAGGGATTCCCTGCGGCGGCCGGATCCGGAAACCACGCCGACAAGAGACAATTTATCGCGCGACATAGCCGGCCTCCGGCAATTAGTCCCTACATTTGGTCGCTATTAGTTCGAAAACCATCAACATTCAAATCCTGACAGATGAAAATCAGAATGATCTTAATTGCCGTACTTGCCTGGGTCGCTTGGGGCCTGCAGGCCCAACTTTCCGCACCCACGGAAAACTGGCAGCACCTGGACAAGGCAAAGGACGGCGTATTGGGCGTGAGCAGCGATAAGGCTTATGCCGAACTGCTGGCGGGGCGGACCGGCCGCACCGTCGTGGTCGCCGTCATCGACGGCGGTGTCGACCCCTATCATGAAGACCTGAAGGACGTCATGTGGAAGAATCCCGGCGAGATTCCGGACAACGGCATGGACGATGACCGCAACGGCTATGTGGACGATGTGTTCGGCTGGAACTTCATCGGCGGCCAAGGCGGCGAAAACGTACACCACGACCAACTGGAAATCACCCGGCTGTACGTGAAATACCACGAGCGGTTCGCCAATGCCGACCCGGCCAGGCTCAAGAAAAAGGACCGGAAAGCCTACGACCAATACAAGTCCTTCGAGTCCGTCATCCTGGAAAAAAGGGATGAGGCGGCCCAGAATGCGGCGACCTACACCTCCATGCTGGAAGCCATCGACAAGGTGCAGCAGGCGGTCGGCAAATCGAACCTCTCCACCGCCGACCTGGATGATTTCTCCTCCGACGACCCGGCCGTGAAACGGACCGCCCAAATCATGAAATCCATGCTCTCGAAAGGGGGGACCGTCGACGACCTGCGCGAACAGCTGGAAGGGGCCGCGGATTACTTCCGCTCCCAGGCGGAATACAACTACAACCCGAACCTGAAGGTGCGGCAAATCGTCGGGGACAACTACCTGGATTCCGCGGAACGGTTCTACGGGAACAACGATGTCAAAGGACCGGATGCCAGCCACGGCTCCCATGTCGCCGGTATCATCGGCGCCGCACGCAACAACGGCATCGGTATGGACGGGGTGGCCGACAACGTCCGGATCATGGCCATCCGTTGCGTGCCGGACGGCGACGAACGCGACAAGGACGTCGCCAACGCCATCCGGTATGCCGTGGACAACGGGGCCAGCATCATCAACATGAGCTTCGGGAAAGGTCATTCCTGGGACAAGCAGGCCGTGGATGAGGCCGTTCGCTACGCTATGAAAAATGACGTCCTCATCGTACACGCCGCCGGCAATTCCCACCAAAACAACGACGAAACGGACAACTTCCCCAACAAGTACTTCGAGAAGCGGGGCTTCCCCCTCCGTCCGAAAGCCGCCGGTAACTGGTTGGAAGTCGGCGCCCTCTCCTGGAAATCGGGGGCGGAAATGCCGGCCAATTTCTCCAACTACGGCAAAAAGAACGTCGACCTGTTCGCCCCGGGGGTCGATATCTTCTCGACCTTCCCGGACAATGAATACGACGCCATCAGCGGTACCAGCATGGCTTCCCCGGTCGTGGCCGGTGTCGCCGCCCTGATCCGCTCTTATTTTCCGGACCTGACCGCCCGGCAGGTACGGGATGTGCTGATGTCCAGCACCGTCATGACCAAGGACGCCATGGTCCGGGTCCCCGGCGGGGATTCGGAAAAACTGGTTCCCTTCCAGGAGCTTTGTGTCACAGGCGGCGTGGTCAACGTCTACCAATCCGTCCTGACCGCCTCCAAAACCAAAGGCAAGGCGAAGAAAAGGTCGGGCGGTTCCGGTAAACCGGCCGGTTCCGCAGCGACCGGCGCATCCCCCGGCAAGGCCTGAGGCCGACAACCACTTTTCCGGACCGGTAGGAATGCGCGCATTCCTACCGGTCCGGATAAGCGGATGTCAGCGACGGAAACATTCCCGCCGCCTCACAGGATGACAACTTCCGAAATGACCTCCCGGCCCAGCTGCTGGTGCATCATCCGGCGGATTTTCTCCCGCTCGTAGTGCATTTCCTGCTTCAGGGTAGCGGACGAAAGCCGGATATACAATTTTCCCTTTCGGAAAAAAATTTCCCGGGTATAACCGTTGATGGTCGTCCCCATGCGGGTAGCCCAGACCTTCCGGACCGCGGTTTCTATCAGCGGATCGTCCCAGCGCAGGTCCTGCACCAGCTGGCGGAGCACCTCCTGTATTCTTTTTTCCTTTTCCACGGTTCCTGTGTTTGTTCCGGACGAGCCTCCGGCCGGGTTTTCCCTATATCCGGCGACGGCAGCGGCCGGCGCGGATGCCGCCGCGGCGGGAAGGGGCTTCCGGAAGATAGGTACAGGTGGCCGGAAATCTCCCGGCCCTGTATCATTTCCGCCGGCGCTTGTTGTCTTTGTAATCGAGAAAAACGAATTCGCCGAGTCCCTGCAGGCTGCTGAAAAAGGCCTTCCCGTTGTTGGCCTTGGTGAATTGGTCTACAAAATGGACGAGATAGGGATCCCGGGCAATCATGAAGGTGGTGATGGGAATCTGCATTTTCCGGCATTTCATGGCCAACCCCAAGGTCCGGTTGACGATGGTCCGGTCCAGTCCGAAGCTGTTCTTGTAATATTTCTTCCCCTTCCGGATGCAGGTAGGCTTGCCGTCGGTGATCATGAAGATCTGCTTGTTCGGATTGCGGCGTTTGCGGAGCAATTCCATGGCCAGTTCCAGGCCGGCGACCGTATTGGTGTGGTATGGGCCCACCTGGAGGTAGGGCAGGTCCTTGATTTCCACCTGCCAGGCATCGTCCCCGAAGACTATGATGTCCAGCGTATCCTTCGGATACCGGGTGGTGATGAGTTCGGACAGGGCCAGGGCCACCCGTTTGGCGGGGGTGATGCGGTCTTCCCCGTACAAGATCATGGAGTGGGAAATATCGATCATGAGCACCGTACTGGAAAGGCTCTGGTAAAAGGTTTCCTGTACCTCCAGGTCTTCCGGCGTCAGCATGAACCGGTCTATGCCGTGGTTGATATGGGCATTGCGCAGGCTTTCGGAGACCGCAATGGAGTCGAGGGCATCACCGAATTCGTACGGACGCAGTTCGGCGGTATGCTCGTCTCCCCTACCCCCCTGGCGGGTGGTGTGGTTGCCTTGCTTCGCCTTTTTCAATTGTCCGAACACATCCTCCAGCGCTTTCCGGCGCAAGGCGATCTCCATTTTGGAGGTGGGTACGAAACCGGGCCCCTCGGCCATATCGCTCCGGGTGATATACCCTTTTTCGATGAGGTCCTGGATGAAATCGGCCATGCCGTAATCCTTGCTGGTCAGGCGGTGCCGGCGATCCAGCGAGGTCATCCAGGCCAATGCCTCCCGGATGTTCCCCGATGTATGCAGGAGCAGGTCTTGGAACAACTTCAACAAGCGGTCGAAGAGCGAACCATCGTCCTCATCCGGGGTAAATGCTGCGAAATTCCAACCTAACATGGTACGATATTTAACGTTCGGACAGCCCTTTGGCAAGCCGGTCCCGGGCGGTGCCGGGCCTTTCTTCCCATCGGAGCGGGGCCCTGCAGGATGTATTCCGCCCACCGGTCGACGGGCGGGCGTATTGCAAGGCGTTTCCCTAAGGGATAAACCCGCCAGCGGGGAATAGGTTCGTGCCGGTTGCCCCGGCACCCCGACCGTTCCGGCCCTTGGAACGCCCGACGGAAGGAAGCCTGCGAGCCAAGGCACCGGCAGGCATGGAAGCGGTCGGTCCTTCAACCCTCATCGGAATCCTTGGGCGGTGTACGCAACACCCGAAAGAAAAAATAAGCGGTGAAGGAGATGACCGTCACTTGGGTGAGGATCATCGTTATCAGTGCGGCATTGTTCATGATGTCAATTTTTCCTTGTGGGAACGGATCCGGTATGCCTTGTAGACCAGGAGGCTCAAGCCGATGAACAGTCCCAACAGCATCAGACGGGCCAGGGGGATGAAAAACAGCTTCTTTTCCAGCCGGGCACGATAGGCAGGGTCGGATACCTCGGAAATACGGGAGAGGACCTTGTCATACCGGACGGAGAGCCGGGCCTGCTCCTTGAGGTCCGATGACTGCTCCCGGACTTCCCGGAGGGTTTCCGCCTCCGTTTGGAGCGTACCCAGGGTGGACGGGTCGTCAAGGAAGGCGATTTCATCCTTGATGCTTTCGTTGGTGAGCGTCCGGATGATGGAGCCGTTGTCCAATTCCCAGCCCTTGCCACCGAGCAGGTTGGCGAACTGGACCGACCATTCGTTGCCTTTGGGTGTGATGAGCGATCCGAGGAAGACGAAGAGCAGGAGGAAAGGAGTCACCCATTTGATGATGTATTTGAACATCGCCGGCAGCCGGATATCCGCACCCAGGTTGATTTCGCGCCATCCCTTATCGATACCGAAGACCCAGGCGAACAGGATGGACTCCAGCAAGGCGAACACCACCAGGGAAACGGTTCCCGCCCAATAATCGTATTCGTCGAAGACGCCGTAGTTGTAGAAGAGGACGGTGGGTAAACCCAGCACCAGCACCAGCAGACCGAAGGAGAGCGCTCCTTTCCGACGGTCCCAGTTGAACTCGTCCCGCATGAAACCCATCCAGGGTGTCCCCATGGCGAGGGAAGAGGTGATACCGGCGAAGAAAAGCAGACCGAACCAGAACAGGCCGGCCAGCATCGCCAACAGGGGGCCCCATTGCTGGAACAGGTAGGGCATGGTCTGGAAGGCCATTCCGAACCCTGCATTCGCTTCCACCCATTCGATACCGAGATAACCGGCGGCGATGGGGATGACGATCAGGCTGCCCAGGACCACCTCGACAAACTCGTTCATGAAGCCGGCCGATACGCCGTTCAAGGCCACATCGTCCTTGGAACGGATATAGGCGGCATAGCAATGGATGGTACCCATCCCTACCGAGAGGGTGAAGAATATCTGTCCTGCCGCCGCCATCCAAACCTTCGGATTCGTGAGGGAATCATATTGGGGCGTCCACAGGAAGTTGAGCCCGTCCCAGGCGGATGCCGTCGGGTGTGCCGCCGTGGCGCCGGAAGTCCCCAGGGTCAAGCCCCGGATGGCCAACAAGACACCGAACAGGATCAGGAGGGGCATCCCGATCTTGGCCACCTTCTCCACGCCGCTGATGCCGTTGGAAAGGATCCAGGTGTTCAGCACCAGGCAAACGATGTAAAAGACGACCGCCTCATAGGGGATACCGGATATGGATTTACCGATGTCGACGTAGTCGGTGAAGAAGCCCGCCACCTGTCCCTGGTCCATGCCGGCGAAGGTACCCGTCAGCGAATGGAAGACATACGACATGGTCCAGCTCTCGATGTAGCAATAGTAGGCGGCGACGGCCAGGTTGGTGAAGATCCCGAACACGCCGGCATATTTCCACCACCTTCCTTTCGCCATGGAATCCAGGATGTAAGGGGTGCTGTGGTTGCCGTAGCGGCCGCCGTAACGGCCCATGCTCCATTCGATCAACAACAGCGGGATGCCCATCAGGAGGAAACAGACCAGGTAGGGAATGATGAAAGCGCCGCCCCCGTTCTGTACGGCCTGGACCGGGAAACGCAGGAAATTACCCAGGCCGACGGCGTTGCCGGCCATCGCAAGAATCAATCCGACCCGGGACCCCCAGGCTTCTTTCTTTGCTGTCATAATCCGTCGATTTTTCGTGCTGCATGGTGGCGGTGGCGCAGGGAATCATGCGCGTAAACGGAAAGTAACCGCCGGTTTCGGGCGAAAGATATGGAAATTCTGTATTTCCGGATAAAAATCGGATACAAACCGGTGCCGAAGCCGTCCGACACCATGAAATTCCACAGTCCCGTCGGAAAGGCGAAGCGGATTCCGTCGGGGGCTTCAATCCTTTGCGGGGCTTTCGGTGCGGGGCTTCCGGGACCGCCGGGGAAGCAGGCGGAAGGCTTCCCGGATGTGGGACCAACCCATGTCCCGCATGGCCCAATAGGTCAGCAACCACCCCAGGGGAAACACGACAAGCGTGGACATCCAGGAGGCGGGAACGGGGTAGATGACGGAGCGTTCGGCGATGTTCTTGCTGAAGATGTTGATGATGATGAACAACATGAAGAAAACGATGGAAATCAGCATGGGCCAGCCGAATCCTCCTTTCCGGACGATGGCCCCCATCGGGGCACCGATGAACAGGAAGACGATGCAGGCAACCGCCAGGTTGAATTTCATGTGGTATTCGAAGATATGTTTGACCCGGCTTTCCCGGGTACGGCGGAGGGACTGTTCCGTATTGACGGCCTGGTCCTTGAGGGTCCGCACGATGCCGGCGGCCTTTTCCATGAGCAGGTCCTGTTTCGAAGGGATGAACAGGGACACAAAGGAAGGATAAGCGGACAGCTCCCCCCGGATATCCTGGGGCCAAGGGTCTATCTGGTCGCGGGGCGCCTCGATTTTCCTGCCCCGGGCCGGACCACCCGGGGGGACGGACGAGGAGCGGTCCGGCAGCGTGCCCGGGGCGGACCGGGTGACTGTCAACGGCACGACGGCATCCGACAAGGTGTCCGCCCCACCGGAGGCGACTGCCGCCGCCCTGGCCGCTTCCTGCTTTGCGGCCCTGATGTCGGCCGCCTCCTTTTCCCGGCGGGCCGCCTGTTCCTCCTCCCAGGCCTTGTCCCAGAAATAGTAGTTCCGGTTGGTGACCTCGGCCAGCCGGAGGATTTTTCCGGCGATATCCCGGTCGATCGAATCGATGGCGATGAGCAGCTGCCGGTTGCTTAGCATGGTATGGTGCGACTTGAAAAGGTTCTCGTCCGTCCGGTCGAGTTCGAATTCGTACAGGTCGAACACCTTGGTCCACGCGCGGAAGGAAGCCCGCATCATGGGGTAATTGCGGCCGTTCTTGGTCTGGGTCGGCTTCGGCTCGAGGTACTGGTATCCGTCGTACAGGTCCATGATGAAGAAATTGCCGTCCGGCGTCCCGTACATTTGTCCGCTGTCCGCCGTCACCAAGGTCAACCGCCCCTGGTTGGCCTCCCGGTTGTCGAAGACCTGCACGTCGTGGATGGTCCTGCCGTCCGACCGCTTATCCCCGATCCGGATCGAAAAACCCTGGAAATCGTTGTTGAAGACGGATTCCTCGAGGCTCAGCGCCGGTTTCTGGTATTTGATGTCATGCAACCTGGACTTGAACTTCAGGTTCGATACCGGGATCAGGTGGTTGGAACACAGGAAAGATACGCCCCCGACCAGGGCGGTGACCCACATCAGCGGCCACATCACCCGCCACAGGGAAACACCGGCGGATTTCATGCTGGACAGTTCGTAGCGCTCCGCCATGTTGCCCATCACCATGACGGAGGATATCAGGACGGCCAAAGGCAAAGCCATGGGGATCATGGATACGGACATGTAGCCCACCAATTCCGTCAACAGGAAGAAGCCGACCCCTTTCCCTGCGATGTCATCGATGTACATCCACAGGGTTTGCATGACCAACACGAAGAGGGCGATGAAAAAGGTCACCACGAACGGCGGCAGGAAGCCTTTCAGCAATAGACGGTCGATGGTTTTCATCGTATTCATTTCTATCCCGGCGGGGCGGCTCCGTCCTGTCGGAGGGACTGGCCAGGACCTGGGATAAGCGGAGCCGCCGGCTTTGTCGGCAAACAGTCGGCGGGGCGAAACATTCCTTGCCGCCGCCGCCACCGGGCCGCAGCAGCGTCCGATTTTTTTCCAAAAATCAGAAAATAGTTCAATTCTTGATATTTTTGCGGCTCACTAAAGATACTTGCCGATATGAATGTCTTATCATCCACCCGATTCCGTCCCGGTGTCATTTCCGGCGACGAAGTGACCGAACTCCTCCACTACGCCAACGACCACGACTTCGCCCTGCCGGCCGTCAACGTCGTCGGTACCAACTCCGTCAATGCGGTCCTGGAGACCGCCAAGGCCGTCAACTCCCCGGTCATCATACAGTTCTCCAACGGCGGCGCCCAGTTCTTCGCCGGCAAGGGGCTCTCCAACGAAGGCCAGCAGGCCACCATCCTCGGCGGCATTTCCGGTGCCATGCACGTGCACACCCTGGCCAAGGCCTACGGGGTGACGGTCATCATGCACACCGACCACTGCGCCAAGAACCTGTTGCCCTGGATCGACGGGCTCCTCGAGGAAGGGGAACGTTTTTACGAAAAGAACGGATATCCGCTCTACAGCTCCCACATGCTGGACCTCTCGGAAGAACCGCTGCAGGAGAACGTGGAAATCTCCCGGGAATACCTCCGCCGGATGGCCGCCATCGGCATGACCCTCGAGATAGAACTCGGCGTCACCGGAGGGGAAGAGGACGGTGTGGACAACACGGGCGTCGACAGCTCCAAGCTGTATACCCAGCCTTCCGAAGTGGCCTATGCCTATGAACACCTGAGCCAGGTTTCCGACCGCTTCACCATCGCCGCCGCGTTCGGCAACGTGCATGGTGTTTACAAACCCGGCAACGTCCGGCTGGAGCCCATCATCCTCAAGAATTCACAGGACTATGTCCGGGAGAAGTTCCAGACCGCCCGTCAGCTTCCCATCAATTTCGTCTTCCACGGCGGCAGCGGCTCCAGCCGGGAAGAAATCCGGGAAGCCATCAGCTACGGTGCCATCAAGATGAACATCGACACCGATATGCAATGGGCGTTCTGGGAAGGTGTCCTCCACTATTACAAGGGAAAGGAAGGATACCTGCAAGGCCAAATCGGCAATCCCGAAGGGGAGGACAAGCCGAACAAGAAATACTACGACCCGCGGGTATGGCTCCGCAAAGGGGAGGACCAGTTCGTCAAGCGCCTGAAACTCGCTTTCGAGGACCTGAACTGCCTCAACCGGAATGCCTGACTTCGGGCGCTGACCCGCTGATGAAAGCCGACAACCCGGCGATCGGCGGGATTCTGGCGGCCATTCCCAAATCCGGGCTCCGGTGCGGGGATGGCCGCTTCCGTTCCTACCCTCAGGAATTCGCGCGCCGGAACGCATCCCAGGAAAGCCGGGCGATATTTTCCGTCAGGCGTTCCACAAAGTGACTCCCCGCCAGCGGGTCGGCCACCTGGTCCAGGAAGGCTTCCAGCCGCAGGATATGCTGGACGTTGCGGGCGTGCCGCCGTTCGGCGGCACCCGGCTCCGAATCCGGCCGGTAGGCGGTGTCCGGCAAGACCGTCAGCCGGTCCGCGCCACCCAGGACGGCCGTCACCGAACGCACGGTGTCCGCCACCAAACGGTCGGCTTCCGCCGCCGGGACGGTAGGTGCCAGGTACACATCCAACAAGGGAACGACAACCACCTCCGATCCGTACGCCCGACACAACTGCCGCCACAACAGCCGGAATGCCCGCAGCCCGGCCACTTCCATCCATACATCCGGTCCCACCGACAGGGTCACGACCGTCCGCCGGCTGAACTGGTCGAAGGTCGGAAAACAAGCCCGCCGGCGGTGGAAGGTCATCACGGCATCCTGCAGCAAGCGGACATAGCCGGCCACGAGGGTCCCTGCCGTCAGGCCCTGTTCCCGGACCAGGGAAACCGTCCGGACATGCGGCAGAGCGGGATGCAGGGTATCCCGCAGGAACGCCGGGACGGTTGCGTCGTCGACGCCGGCTTGTCCCGGCGTCCATTCCAATCCCCCCACCGCCGTGGCGCACCGCTCCCCCAACCACTCCGCGAAGGCGCCTGCCAGCCTGATATAGTCGGAAGCCTCCCCCTTTTCCGGGACCAGGTAGAGCGAGGCGGCGGACGGGTCGATATCCTGCAGCAAGCGGGACAAGCCGCCGGCTGTAGCCGGGGAAGCCGGCAGCAGCAAACGGAGCGAATCGGCCCCCATGGCCAGGGCTTCCAAAGCCCGGCCGTTCGCAGCGGCCCAGTCCCCGCCGGCGACCGGAACCGTCTCCGCCAATTCCCAGCCGCCCGATTCCCGGAGCGGCACCGCCACCGGGGGCGCATCATCGTCTCCGGGATGGGGGAAATGATCCATTCCCCCGATGCCCAGGGCGGCATAGGCATCGGGAAAAGCGTGTCCCTCCATTTCCTGCAGCACCCGGGCGGTCCACATTTCGGACCGGACCGGGGGAAAATCGACGGGTGAGGCCGGGGGGCTTTTTTCTTCGATGGGCATGGTCAGGGAAGGGTTGGCAAGGTTCTCCGCCGGCCGGGCTTGGGAAGGGAAGCGCCCCCCCGGCGGGTGGTGCGGAGGCACCTGCACCAGGGGGGCGACCCACTTCCTGGGCCGGAGCCGGTCAATAGCGGTAGTATTCCGGTTTGAACGGGCCGGCCTTCGGAACACCGATGTAATCGGCCTGTTCTTCCGTCAGCGACTCCAGCTCGACCCCGATCTTGGCCAGGTGCAGCCTGGCCACTTGTTCGTCCAGGTGCTTGGGCAGGGTGTACACCTTGTTCTCGTATTGACCGGAGGCCTTCCACAGTTCCATTTGCGCCAGCACCTGGTTGGTGAAGGAGTTGGACATCACGAAGGAAGGGTGTCCGGTGGCGCAGCCCAGGTTGACCAGCCTGCCTTCCGCGAGCAGGAGGATGTCGTTGCCGTCGATGGTGTACTTGTCCACCTGCGGTTTGATGGTGACGCGGGTATCCCCGTAGTTCGCCTTGAGCCAGGCCACATCGATCTCGTTGTCGAAGTGGCCGATGTTACAGACGATGGTCTTGTCCTTCATCAACCGGAAATGTTTTTCGGAGACGATGTTGCAGTTGCCCGTCGCCGTCACCACGATATTGGCCTGCGGGATGGCGTTCTCCATGCGGAGCACCTGGTAGCCGTCCATGGCGGCCTGGAGGGCGCAGATCGGGTCGATTTCCGTCACGATGACGCGGCAGCCGGCGCCGCGCAGGGAAGCGGCGGAGCCTTTGCCGACATCGCCGTAACCGGCGACGACCGCCACCTTGCCGGCCATCATGATGTCCGTGGCCCGGCGGATGGCATCCACCAGACTTTCCTTACAGCCATATTTGTTGTCGAACTTGGATTTCGTCACGCTGTCGTTGACGTTGATGGCCGGCATCGGGAGCGTACCCGCCGCCTGGCGTTCGTAGAGCCGATGGACACCGGTCGTGGTTTCCTCGCTGATGCCGCGGATACCGGCGACCAGTTCCGGATAACGGTCCAGGACGACATTGGTCAGGTCCCCACCGTCGTCCAAAATCATGTTCAGCGGCTGCCCGTCCTCGAAAGCGAAGAGGGTCTGCTCGATGCACCACCAGAATTCCTCCTCCGTCTGGCCTTTCCAGGCGTAAACGGGGATGCCGGCGGCGGCGATGGCGGCGGCGGCATGGTCCTGGGTCGAGAAAATATTACAGGAGGACCAGGTGACCTCCGCGCCCAGTTCCACCAGGGTTTCGATCAGGACGGCCGTCTGGATGGTCATGTGCAGGCAGCCGGCGATGCGGGCACCCTG
>CAZNLJ010000011.1:122344-136008 GCA_964573725.1 uncultured Saprospiraceae bacterium | reverse complement strand
CCAGCGGCGAGACGTTCAACCTGGGCACCAGCACGGTGACCTATACCGTGACCGAGACGGCGAGCGGCCAGACCTGGACCTGCAGCTTCACGGTGACGGTGGAAGACAACGAAGCGCCGACGATCGACTGTCCGGCGGATATCGCCCAGGCGACGGACCTGGGCAGCTGCGAAGCGGAAATCACGCTGACCCTGCCGCTGGTCGCCGACAACTGTCCCGGCGGCCTGATGATAACCTATACCGTCCTTAACCCGGACAACAGCCTCAGCGGACCTTTCGCATCGACCGCCGACACCTACAGCTTCCAGCTGGGTATCAGCCAGGTGGAATGGACGGTGACGGATGCGGCCGGCAACAGCAGCAGCTGCCAGCAGGAAGTGACCATCACGGACGAGGAAGCACCGGTCGTAACCTGTGTGGCCGATGCGACCATCACGACCAGCCAGCTCGGGAACACCGGCGACTGCCTGGGCAGCTATGGGTGGACCCATCCGACGCCGACGGACAATTGCGACATGCCGGTCTACACCTACACGGTGGAACGTGCCGACGGGGTGGTGGACGGTCCCTTTGACCTGAGCGGCCTGTTGAACGGATCCGGAGCGGGCACCTTCGCGGCGGAATACGACTTCCCGCTGGGCACAAGCACCATCCGTTACTTTGTGGCGGACGGGTACGGAAATACGGACGAGTGCACCTTCACGGTGACGGTGACGGACGACGAGGCGCCGAGCTTCGTGAACTGTCCGGAGGACCTGACCTTCACGGTGGCGCTGTTCACCAACGTGTGCGAGACGGGCGCCATCTGGAGCGTCCCGATTGCGGATGACAACTGCGGGGCGACCGTGACGCAGATCGGCGGTCCGGCGCAGGACAGCATCCTGTCGGTCGGCCTGTACGAGATCGTATACCTGGCCCAGGATGCCGCCGGCAACACGGACACCTGCCGGTTCTACATCGACGTGGTGGATACGGAGGAACCGGTCATCGTCTGCCCGGGGAACGTGGTCATCAGCGAAACCGACCCGGGAACCTGTACCTGGACGGCGCCGGCGAACAGCCTGACGCCGCTGCTGACGGCGAGCAACTGCGACTCGGTGGTGAGCTACACCATCACGGGTGCGACGACATCGAGCGGCTTCAACGACGCCAGCGGCGAGACGTTCAACCTGGGCACCAGCACGGTGACCTATACCGTGACCGAAACGGCGAGCGGCCAGACCTGGACCTGCAGCTTCACGGTGACCGTCACGGATGCGGAACCACCGCTCATCAGCTGTCCGGCTCCCCTTGCACAAACCATGGACCCGGGCGTTTGTACAGCCACGCGCTTCCTCGAGCTGCCGACCGTATCGGACAATTGCACACCGGCAGCCAATCTGGCCTTGGCCTACACAGTATTTAATCCGGACAACAGCATCAGCGGACCCTTTGCCGCCGCCAACAATACATACACCTTCCTGGCAGGCATCAGCCAGGTGGAATGGACGGTCACGGACGAATCCGGCAACCAGACCACCTGCAACCAGCCGATTGAGATAACGGACCAGGAAGCGCCGGTGGTGACTTGCCCGTCCGGCAGCCCCTTCCTGTTTGACAATACCGCCGGCATCTGCGGATACGAAATGCCGGGAATGGGCGTGGATGCCACCGCCACCGACAATTGCGGCGTGACGTTGTTCCACCATGACTTCGGCGCCTGGGGAGACCCGGGCAGCCTGGAAGGCGCTACCTTCCCCCTGGGCTCCACGACCGTGACCTGGACGGCCACGGACGAGGCCGGAAACAGCAGCCAATGCACCATCCAAGTGCTTGTCTCCGACGAGGAAGCCCCGGTTTATGTGAACTGCAACCCGTCCATGACCGTCCCGACGGATGTTGACGAATGCACGGCCTTGGTCAACTTCAGCTTGCCGGAGGTGACCGACAACTGCAGTGTCGCCAACCACATCCAGACCTTGGGACTCCCGAGCGGGAGCGCCTTCCCCCTGGGTGTATCCACCATAGCTTTCACGGCAGTGGATCCCTCGGGTAACGCCAGTACCTGCATTACGGTCATTACGGTCCAGGACCAACAGGCACCGACGGCGGTTTGCCAGGACCTCACGGTCTACCTTTCCCCGGAAGGTGTCGTCAGCATCACGGCTGTGGACCTGGATGGCGGCAGCACCGACAACTGCAGCGCCGCTCCCGGCCTGAGTCCGGCATTGGTCACGTTCGATTGTTCTGGATTCGGGAATAACAATGTGGTCCTCACCGTCATGGATGCGGCCGGAAATACGTCGCAATGTGTGTCGGAAGTGACCGTCGCGGATACTATCCTGCCAACTTTCACCTGCCCGCCGACCCAAATCCTGGCGAACTGCGACGACCTGATGCCGGACATCGCCGGACTGGTCACCGATGCCCAGGATAATTGCGGAATCGCAGCCGTAACCCAGGATCCGCTGGTCGGCGTCCAATTCGGGAATACGGCCGGCGAACCACAGTCGGCCACCGTCACTGTCACCGATATCCATGGGAACAGTACCAGCTGCCAGGTGACGATCGAAATCGTGGATACCACGCCGCCGGTTTTTGTCAACTGCCCGCCGGAAATGACGGTGAGCACGGATCCCGACGCATGCACGGCATTCGTCAATTATCCGCTGCCCGTCGCTACCGACAACTGCTCGGTCAGCAACGTCCTGCAGACTTTCGGCCTGCCTTCGGGCAGCGCCTTCCCCTTGGGCTCGTCCCTGGTGGCGTTCACGGCGTTCGACCCGAGCGGCAACGCCACCTCCTGTGTGATGACCATCGTGGTCGAAGACACCCAGCAACCGGTTGTGGTCTGTCAGGACCTGACGGTTTACCTGGATGCCAACGGCCAGGCCGGCATCACGCCGGCAGCCATCAACGGCGGAACCTACGACAATTGTACCCCCCCGGCAGAACTGGTGCTGTCGGCCAGCATGACGACCTTCGGGTGCATCGACCACGGCGACAACAACGTCACCCTGACCGTGGAAGACCTGGCCGGTAACGTGTCCACCTGTGTATCCGAAGTAACCGTCCTCGATACGGTCGCCCCGACCTTTACCTGTCCGCCGACCCAGGAGATCGCCGGTTGCGACGGATTGGTACCGGACCTCGTTTCCTTGGTGACGGATGCGGAAGACAACTGCGGAATCGCTTCCGTCGCGCAAAATCCCTTGCCGGGCGTCCAGTTCGGTAATTCGGCCGGTCAGGTGCCCCAGGTCATCCTGACGGTGACCGACGAACACGGAAACACCACCACCTGCGCCGTGGCGGTGCTGATTGTGGATGATGAACCGCCCGTCTTCGCGGATTGCGTCCCGGCCATCACCGTCAACACGGATGTGTTCGGTTGCGAGGCCTATGTGAATTTCGACCTGCCCGTGGCAACCGACAACTGCGCCGGCGTCAGCGTCGTCCAGACGGCCGGCCTGCCTGCCGCCTCCCAGTTCCCGCTCGGCCAGTCCTTGTTGGAATTCACGGCGACGGATGCCTCCGGCAATACCGCCCTTTGTGTGACGACCGTCACGGTGCTCGACCTGCAGCAACCCGTCATGCTTTGCCAGGACATCACCGTCCAGCTCGGTTCCAACGGCCAGGCCACCATCATACCCGGCGATATCGACGGAGGGACGGTGGACAATTGTACCGGTTCTCAGGACCTGCTCCTGTCCGCCTCGGTCCTGACCTTCGACTGTAGTGCCCTCGGCAACAACAATGTCGTCCTGACCGCCACCGACCAGGCCGGCAACAGCGCCGCCTGCGTGTCGGAGGTGACGGTGGTCGACCTGATCGCTCCGACCTTCACCTGTCCGGGGCCACAGGTGCTGAACAATTGCAACGATCTTGTGCCCAATCTGGTATCCTTGGTAGTGGATGCGGATGACAACTGCGTGGTGAGCACCATTACGCAAAATCCGGTGGCCGGTGTCCAATTCGGGAATGCAAACGGCCAGACCAACCAGGTGACGGTCACCGTCACGGACAACAGTGGCAACAGCAGCTCCTGCCAGGTGCCCATCCTCATCAATGACAATGTGCCGCCTGTCTTCACCAACTGCCCGACCTCCATGGTCATGATCGGCAACGACGTCGACCAATGCTCGGGCAAGCTGAACTGGAGCATCCCCGTGGCGACCGACAACTGTGCCTTGATGGGCATCCAACAGGTCTCCGGTCCGGCCGCCGGCAGTGTCATTCCGGTTTGCCAGGTGGAAACCATCGTTTACCAGGCCACCGACCTCGCCGGTAATACCTCCCTGTGCACCTTCAACATCCAGGTCGTCGATACGCAGAAGCCTTCCTTCGATGCGGATATCGTCATGCCCGCGAATGCGACGGTACATTGCGAGTCGATACCCGCTCCGTTCGTGCTGACGAACGACGACGTCTACGACAACTGTACGCCGTCTCCGCAACTGGTCATCAATTTTACGGAAAACAGCACGCAGGACGCCGACCCGGCAAGCTGCGGGCATTACAACTATACATTGGTACGGACCTGGACCGTGACCGACGCCACCTGTGCGACCGGCGGCGGTGGCAATACCCGTATCCATACCCAGGTGCTCACCGTGCAGGATGGGAAGAATCCCGTTCCCGTCTGTCAGGATATCACCCTGACGCTGGACCTGTTCGGTATGGCATCCATTGTTCCGACGGACCTGGACGGAGGATCCTCCGACAATTGCGCCCCGGCCGGTGTGCTGGACTTCTCCGCCGGCCAGACGATGTTCGATTGCGACCATGTGGGGGGCAATCCCGTTATCCTGACCGTCACCGATCCCTGCGGCAACAGTGCCACCTGTGAAGCCTTGGTGACCGTCCAGGAAGGTGTCGCGCCCTGTAATCCGGTGTATGATGTCATCGGCTCCGACCCCTGTGTCTGCCTGAACAATGCCACTTCGCTGGAAGACGGTCAGTTCGACGAGTTCCTGCAGGTGGAAGCCATTGCGGGCCAGCTCTGGTCCGTGCAGTCCGCCGTCGGATTGTACCAGCCCGGCAGCCCTGCTCCGCCCGCCAATCCTATCGCGGTGCCGAACGGTTATGCGATGACCAACGGCCACCTGGATGGGGTCGACAACGACCAGGACGGCCAGACGGACGAGGACGACGAACAGCGCTTCTACACCCTGATGGCCCGCCATGTGGATGCCATAGGCTTCACGGTCACCTTCGCGAACACCGTCGGGGACATGGTCACCTTGAGCAGCAAATGTTATTATCCGACCCCGGCGTTCGTCAATCTGCAGGATGCCCTTTGCCTGGAAACCCCGCCCTTCGAGATCGAGGCGGTGGATGCCTACGGTTCGCTGGGCACCCTGCTGCAGGTCATGGTCAACGGCGTACCGACGACCGTCTTCGATGCAGCGGCGCTCGGGGTGGGTTCCCACACCGTCACCGCCATCTTCGATGCCGGGACGGCCACCGGCCATACCCTCATCAACGGCGTACCCTTGGGACCGACCCAACAGGATGCCTTGGCGGATGCCGGTTGCCAACAGGAAATGTCCATCGTCGTCAATATCGTGGGTACACCTTCCCAGGTCAACTGCAACAACCTGCTCCAGGTGTCTCTCGATGACAGCGATTGCCAGAACCTCATCACGCCGGACATGTTGCTGGAGGGAACCTACTACTGCTACGACGATTACTCGGTTGTGCTGACCTATCCCGTCGGTACCAATTCCTACACACCGGCCAACATCGTGGACGAGACCCATGCCGGCAAGACGCTGAGCTACGCGATCTTCCATGTCATCAGTGGGAATGTATGCGGCGGCCAGCTCGCCGTGGAGGACAAACTGCCGCCGGTGGTCACTTGTCCGCCGACCACCCAGATCTTCTGTACCCAGAGTGAGCACGACCTGACATTGACCGGGAATCCGGTGGCCACGGACTGTTCGCCGTATTCGTCGAACTACAGCGATACCTACCAGCAATTCACTTGTGCGCAGCACCCCACGGTCCGCACCCGGATCACCCGGACCTGGATCGTCACGGATGTATGGACCAACGCCGACACTTGCGTCCAAACCATCGATGTGCTCCGCGGAGACCTCAGCCAGGTGGTATTCCCGGCGGACCAGGATTTCCTGTGCAACGCACTTCCGGTCGGCGCCACGCCGGATTATACCGGATGGCCGACCATCGCGGGCATAGACATCACCGACCAGGGAACCGGTGCCTGCGGCCTGTCGGTCGTCTACGAGGACGAACTGTTCCCCATCTGTCCCGGCAGCTATGAAATCACCCGTACCTGGAAGGTCAAGGATTTCTGCCCCGCCAGCGGCACCGGAACGGAGACCGCGACCCATGTCCAGGTCATCAAGGTGGAGGATGTGGCTCCGGTCATCACCATGCCGACCACCAACTACGACACCGTTCACAACTGGTTCGTGATTTCCGCCACGGAATACTCCATCGATCCTTACGCCGCCTGCGTCGGGTTCGGACCGATTCCCCTGGCGACCATCGACGGGGTCTGCAACGGCATCACCAACGTAATCGTAGCGACGCCGGTCGGCAATACGACCAATGGCGGTATGCTGCCGGCGCCGGGCTTGCCGCAAGGGACCCATCAGCTGACGTATTCCGCCACCGATGCCTGCGGCAATATCACCAGCCTCGCCGTCACGGTGTTGGTGCTGGACAATATCGCCCCGGTCACGGTTTGTCAGGAATCGGTGAACGTCAACCTCAACAGCGGTGGGGTGGCATCCGCCGGTGTCGGGTCCTTTGACGATGGTACCCTCGACAACTGTTGCCTCGATAAGCTGGTCATCCGGCGAATGGACGGAACCTGCAGCGGTGATCCCGACGATTTCGGCCCGACCGTCGATTTCTGTTGCGCCGATGTGGACTCGATACCGGTCATGGTGGTCCTCCGGGCGTATGATTGCGAAGGCAACTGGAACGAATGCATGGTGGAGGTGTTCGTCACCGAAAAAATATCCCCGACGCTCGTATCCTGCCCGGCGGACACGGCCATTTCCTGCGACCTCTACGCCGCCGAACTGGAAGTGGCGCTCGACAGCGGCAATTTCAGCGTCCTGGCCACGTATGGTTCGCCGACTTTCGACGATAATTGCGATCCTGTGGTGACCGAATCCGTCACCTATGAACTGGACCAGTGCCTGTCCGGAACCATCACCCGCACCTGGAGCGCCACCGATGCCTCCGGGAATCCGCCGGCCACCTGTACGCAGGTCATCACCGTACAGCATGCCAACGACTGGGAAGTGGAATTCCCGGCGGACATCACCGCCAGCTGCAGCAACGGGGAGCTTCCCGACTTCGGCGAGCCCATCCTGTTCGGCGACGGCTGCGAACTGATTGCGCTGACCTACACGGAACAGATATCCTCCGTGGTTCCGGATGCCTGCTACAAGGTCACCCGGACCTGGGTCGCCATCAACTGGTGTGCCTACGACCCGACCGGCGGTGTCAATGCTGTCCAGGATACCCTCGTCGGCACGCGCCGCTACAAGGCAGGTTCGGATGGAGTGGTCGTCTATTCGCAGACCATCAAGGTGGTGGACGAGGAAAGTCCCGAGGTACTCGTCGACGACCAGACCTTCTGCCTGGATTCCGCCGGCTGTACCCTGGATGTGACCTTGCCGGTACCGGATATCGTGGATTGCTCCGGCAACGTGGCGATCTTCGTCAGTTCGACCATGCCGAACCAGGTACCCGGCAACCCCTATCAGTTCACCCAGGTTCCCGTGGGTACCTACACGGTTCTGTATACGGTGGACGACAACTGCGGCAACAAGACTTTCAAGGAAATCAAGGTCTATGTAGAAGACTGCAAGAAACCGGTGGTGCTGTGCAATCCCGGGATTTCGGTGGCCATTTCCGTCAACCAGGTGGTTGAGGTGAATGCCTTCCAGTTCGACGCAGGCTCCTATGACAACTGCAGCGACGTCACCCTCAGCTTCTCGCCCGGTCAGGTGCAGGAAACCCTGCAGCTGGATTGCGGAAGCCTCGGGCAGAACCCCATCCAGCTTTGGGTCAGCGATGCGGCCGGCAACCAGGATTTCTGTGAAACTTTCGTGGAAGTGTCCGACCTCATGGACTACTGCAACGATTCCCTCATCTACATTGCGGGTACCATCGCCACCGAGCAGAACGCCTTGGTCAACGAAGTGATGGTGGAGGTCAACGGCGGCAGTTTCTCGCAATTGACCGACCCCTCCGGTGCCTACAGCTTCCATGTGCCGACAGGCATTGATTATACCATCTCCCCGATCCTGGATGAAGATCCCGCCAATGGGGTCACCACCTTCGACTTGGTGCTGATCCGGCAACACATCCTGGGCATCAGTCTGTTGAACAGCCCGTACAAGTTGATTGCGGCAGACGCCAACAATTCCGGCAGCATCACCACCTTCGACCTGGTGGTCATCCGACGGGTCATCCTGTTCATGGACGACCATTTCATGAACAACACCAGCTGGCGGTTCATCGACAACAACTACCAGTTCCCGAACCCGTTGAACCCTTGGCAGGACCCGAACGGCTTCCCCGAGGTGATTAGTTTCAATGATTTGAACACCAGTAAGCTGGATGTGGATTTTGTAGCGGTAAAAATCGGGGACGTCAACGGTACGGCTTCCACGGATTTCACCGTCGCCCCCGATGAACGGGGTGGCGCCGAAGCCCTGGTCTTCCGGGCGCAGGACCTCGACCTGCGGGCTGGCCAACAGGTTCCCGTGGCTTTCACCGGGAACGACCAGACGGTCTCCGGTTACCAATTTACCCTGGAACTCGGGGAAGACCTGGAATTGGTGGAGGTCCGGGACGGCCGGGCGACCCGCGAGAACTTCGGATTGCGCCTGTTGCCCGTCGGGGCGCTTACCAGCAGCTGGAACGACAGCCGTCCGACCGTGCTGGGGGCGAGCGACACCTTGTTCACCTTGGTATTGCGGGCACGCCGGGATGTGCGGCTCAGCCGCGCAATGGCCGTCAGTTCCCGGTTCACGCCGGCCGAAGCGTATGGGGCGGACGGACAACGGATGGCGGTCGACCTCGGCTTCCATGCGGAACAGGCGGGAGGTTATGTCCTGTACCAGAACCGGCCAAACCCCTTCTCCTCCCATACCGTGGTCGGGTTCTACCTGCCGGAGGCGACCAGCGCCTCCCTGAAGGTTTGGGATGCCCAGGGGCGCCTGGTGCACCAGCTGGAATCGGATTATCCGGCGGGATACCATGAGGTCCTGCTGGACGACCTGCCTGCTGCGAGAATGTTGTACTATCGGCTGGAGACCCCGGCATTCACCGCGACCCGCATGATGATGCAGGAGCGTTGACGGCTGCGGCCGAAGGAGGGCCCGCCCGGACGGCGGACAAGAAGAAAAGTGCCGCTGCAGGATCCATCCGGCAGCGGCGCTTCCGTATATTGCCGCCGCCCGTTGAATTTATCAAGAACCTATGGAAAGAATTTCACTGGAACATTCGGCCGTCTGGACCCGGCAGCCGGAGGTGCTCAAGGCTTATTACGAGACTTATTTCCATGCCGTTTCCGGCGGGAAGTACGTCAACCCTGCGAAACGGTTCGAGAGTTACTTCCTGACCTTCCCAGGCGGTGGAGCCCGTTTGGAGCTCATGTCCCGGCCCGACATCCCGCCGAAGGTCCTGTCCGATCCGGCGGAACAACACCTCGGCATCATACACCTGGCTTTCGGTGTCGATTCTCGATCGGCGGTGGACCAAAAGGCCCGGGAACTGGCGGCGGCGGGATTTCCGATCCTCAGCGGACCCCGGCAGACCGGCGACGGCTACTATGAGTTCGAGACCCTGGATCCAGATAATAACCGGCTGGAGGTGACCACCGCCGCCCGAAGTTAGTGCCGCGCCCACTTGGCATCGGACGGGCCTTGGCGTCTGCAGGCAGGTGATGCGGTCGATTAAGGGACGAATCCAAGGCAACCCAACCGGTCTTCTGTTCCCATGCTACGGAAAACTCGTCAAGGCGCCGCAATCGTAGCTCAATACCTACCCGGATATAGGTTGCTGTCCCATCCATCCGGATGTCCAACTGCCTTTTCATGCGGGCCCGCTTGCGGACCAGGTAGCTGAAAAGTGCAAAGCGGCGGACAATGCGAAAATATTTCCCGGGAGGCATGGTCCGGCCGCCGCCGGAATCGGATGATGCATACCGGTATCTTTCATATTTCCCACTGGCCTGTCATCCTAAGGGAAAATTTGCAAGGGACGGCGACGGATCTCATCTTTCGCACCTGAATAACCAAATCGAATATTTTGATTGCAAGCTTCGCATGATTGTATATGAACGTAAGCTACCCACAACCGAAGCGTCTGTAGGATACTTCCCGCCTTTTGACAGGACGGTCGGCGGCGCGCCCAAGGGCCGCCGGCCGTCCTGAAAATTTTTTAGGCGCGGGGTGTGGTACATCAGCTGGCTTGATGACTAAAAAACAGAAAATCAATGTTTTGTAATTAATTGTCTTGTAGGGTTGAGGTACGGAAGATGCGGCGGATGACTTGCATCCATGTAAATATACCGGTAAGCCCAGGGACCGGATTGCCGGGACCAGTCCCGGTGGTTCCAAAGCGGGACTTACCGGCTGAAACTCGGTGAAAGGGACCGTTTGGGTGGCGCGGTGGTCAGGAAGGGGCCTGACCTTTCGGCAGGAACGTTTGCGAAACACGTGAATTTTCGACCCGGCATCGGAAAGCGGGCGGAACATCCGAACCGGTGCGGTGCCCGCATGAAAAATCGGGAGCGGAAAACCGGGAGCGGACACATTCGGGTGGGGCTCCGGCGTTTTTCAGGGCTTTTTCATATGTTTTGCCGGAAAAGACAAAAGCCGCTGCTAATTGGAATTTGCAACGGCTTTTCTTGTAGCCCGTACGGGAATTGAACCCGTGTTTCCGCCTTGAAAGAGCAGCGTCCTAACCCCTAGACGAACGGGCCTGCTCGGGTGCTTTAAGCGGCGATTAGCCTGAAAGCGGGGCAAAGATAAGTCCGATTTCGGAAAATCAAAGCATCCGTCGGAAAAAAAATTACGGGAATGCAATCGTGCCGGAATTGATTGTTTGCTTACCTTTGCGCTGCCTCCGCGGCGATGCCCTGACAACAGCCGGTTCCTGTGCCGGTCCTGCAAATAAGACCTTTCTCTTTTCTTAACTTAAAAAGCATCACCTATGGCTAAGAAGATTGCAATCAACGGATTTGGCCGGATCGGCCGGCTGACATTCCGCAACCTCCTCAAGAAGGAAGGTGTCCAGGTCGTCGCCATCAATGATTTGACGGATAACCGTACCTTGGCGCACCTGCTGAAATACGATACCATGCACGGTAAGTTCGATGGGGAGGTCCATGCCGATGACGACTACCTCTACGTCAACGGCCAGAAGATCATCTGCAGTGCCGTGCGCAACCCCGAGGAATTGCCGTGGAAGGAGCTGGGGGTCGATGTGGTCCTGGAATGCACCGGTATATTCCGCTCCCGGGAAAAGGCCTCGATGCACCTGACGGCAGGAGCCCGTCGCGTGGTGATTTCCGCACCGGCCTCCACCAAGGACGTTCCGACCTACGTGTTGGGTGCCAACGCGGACCAGCTGCAAGCCTCCGAGACGGTCGTCTCCAACGCCTCCTGCACCACCAATTGCCTGGTACCCATGGTACAGGTCCTGGACCAGCATTTCGGTATCGAGCAGTTCTTCATGACCACCATCCACGCTTACACGGCGGACCAAAACATCCAGGACGCCCCGCACAGCGACCTTCGTCGGGCACGTGCCGCCGCCGAGAACATCGTACCCACTTCCACCGGTGCGGAAGCCGCCGTGGTGCTCGTTGCACCGCATCTCAAAGGTAAAATCGCCGCCCATGCCCTGCGGGTTCCGGTAGCGACCGGTTCCCTGGTGGACATGGTTTGCGTGCTGAAGAACGGCGCTTCCGTCGAGGAGGTCAACGCCCGCTTCCAGGAGGCGGCCGGATCCAATCTCAAAGGCATCCTCGAGTACTGCACCGATCCGATCGTTTCCAGCGATATCGTCCGCAATCCGCACTCCTGCATCTACGATGCCGGGCTGACGCAGGTTAACGGAAATACCGTCCGGGTAGTGGGTTGGTATGACAACGAGGCCGGCTATTCCGCCCGCCTGGCGGACCTGTCCACCATCATGGCCAACCAGTAAGCCGATGCGCGGAGGCCGCCCCGGCGGCTGCCGTTTCCGGCCGCTGATAATAGCGGGAGGGACGCTTGTGTCCCTCCACCGATAAAATCCATTGCGCGGGGCGTTCCGATGTCGGAACAGCCCCCGCTTTTTTTGGTTTCCCGTGCGGCGGGGCTCGATGACCACTTCGGAAAACGAGGAACTTTTTCCCACGGGCGACCGGCGACGGCAGGCCGGGCCTGCGCAGGCCGTTTGATTCCCTTATCGCTAAACCTGATTCGTATGCAATACAATTTCAATCAAAAGAAAGTGTTGGTCCGGGTGGATTTCAACGTGCCCCTGGACAAATCCTACCATATAACCGACGATACCCGGATCCGGATGGCATTGCCGACCATCCGGGAAGTGCTCTCCGGGGGCGGGGCGGCCATTTTGCTCTCCCACCTCGGTCGCCCCCTGAAGGCATTACAAGCGGATGGAACCCTGAATGTCGCCATGTTCACCTTGCGGCATCTGGTGCCGCATCTTTCCGACCTTTTGGGTGTACCCGTCCGTTTTTGTCCCGAGACCGTCGGGCCGACCGCAGAAGCCATTGCGGCGGAGCTGAAGCCGGGGGAGGTGCTCTTGCTGGAGAACACCCGGTTCCAGCAGGCGGAGGAAAAAGGGGATGTGGCCTTTTCCCGACAATTGGCGGCCCTGGGGGACGTATATGTCAACGACGCCTTCGGTACCGCCCACCGGGCCCACGCCTCGACGACCGTCATGGCGCAGTTTTTTGCGCCGGAAGACCGGATGTTCGGCCTGCTGATGAAAAAAGAGGTGGAAAACGCCAACAAGGTCTTGCACGACCCGGCCAGTCCCGTGACGGCCATCACCGGCGGGGCGAAGGTATCCGACAAGATCCTGTTGTTGGAACGTTTCCTGGACCTGGTCGACAACATCATCATCGGCGGGGGTATGGCCTACACGTTCTTCAAGGCCCGGGGCGGGCAAATCGGCAATTCGCTGGTGGAGGAGGACCGGCTTGACCTGGCACTTTCCCTGCTGCGCAAGGCTGATGCCAAAGGCGTGCGGATCTACCTGCCGGCGGACAGCCTGGCGGCGGACAAATTCGACAATGGCGCCCAGACGCTGGAATCGGACAGCGATGCGATCCCGGACGGTTACATGGGCCTGGATATCGGACCGAAGGCCATCCGATCTTTCACCGAGGTCATCCTCGAATCCAGGACCATCATCTGGAACGGTCCCATGGGGGTCTTCGAAATGCCGACCTTCGCGGGTGGTACGAAGGCCATCGCGCAGGCGGTCGCCGATGCGACGGCCAAAGGTGCCTTCTCCCTGGTCGGTGGCGGAGACAGCGTGGCAGCCGTCAACCAGTTGGGATTGGCCGATGCCGTCAGTTTCGTCTCCACCGGTGGGGGAGCGATGCTCGAGATGCTGGAAGGGAAGGAATTGCCCGGCATCAAGGCCATCCTGGGCTGATACCGTAAGCTCCCGGG
>CAZNLJ010000011.1:0-122244 GCA_964573725.1 uncultured Saprospiraceae bacterium | reverse complement strand
TCCCGGGAGCGGGTATACGGCGGGGTAGGGCGCAGGAGTAGCCATGCGGGCGGACTCCCGGCTCATGACCGATGGGCGGAAACCCGGGTCTGCATGCCTGGTCCCGATCCGCTATCATCCGATCGGTCGCCGGGTAGTGGCCCCGTTCAGGTTGCCGACAAGGCGAAAACCAGGAAGAGGATGCCCAGTGCGATGCGGTAGTAACCGAAAACGGCGAACCCGTGTTTCTCCAACAGGGAGACAAACCATTTTACCGCGACAATGGCGGTCAGGAAGGCGACGACGAAACCGATGGCCATCACCAGGTATTGGTCGGACCGAAGGGTGCCTTCGAACTTCAACAGGTCGTATCCGGCGGCGGCGGCCATCGTTGGTACGGCCAACAGGAAGGAAAATTCCGCCGCTTCCCGCTTGCTCAGGCCATTGACCATCCCGCCGATGATTGTGGCGGCCGCCCTGGAAACTCCCGGCACCATGGAAAGGCACTGGAAAAAGCCTATACGGAGGGCCGTTGTCCAGGGCAGGGCGGACAAATCGCCGGCTGTTTCCGTTTTTCTCGCCGGCAGCTTCTTATCCACCCATACCAGGACCATGCCGCCCAGGATGAGCATGGCCGCCACCACCCAATGGTTGAAGAGGTAGTGCTTGATGATCTTGTACAGGAGCAGGCCGAATACGCCGGAGGGCAGGAAGGCGACGAACAGATTGCGGTACATGGGCACATTCAGTAGGAAGCGGCGTGCATACAGCAGCACAATGGCCAGGATGGCACCCAGCTGGATGAATATTTCGAAGGTCTTGATGAACTCGTCCTCCCCGTGTCCCAGTAAATAAGACAACAGGATCATGTGCCCGGTGGAGGAAATGGGCAGGAACTCGGTAAGTCCTTCCACAATGGCCGTCAGGACGGCGTCGATGATGCGCATGGCTTTAAAAGTTTTGTCGTGTGTGCAGGGGAGGATGCTCCGTCTCACGGGGCTTCGGAACGTCCGTCCGCCGCGCGAATCAGCTCCGCTTGCGGAGCTCCTTGGCCATCGCGACGGCCAAAAGCAGGATCGTCAAAGGTATCACAAACCATACCATCAGGTTGGTCAGCCAGGTGACCGACCCTTCCCCGGTGTTGGACAAGACCAGGAAAAGGGTGTAGGCGATGTAATATCCGAGGAAAAGACCACCTTTCCGCCTTCCGAGCCGTTTTCCGATGAAAAAAACCGGTAGGCAGGCCATGGCGGTGACGACCATGACCGGCAGGTCGAAGGACAAGGCCCGCCCGCTCACCAGGATGCCTTGCTCGGAAGCGACGGCCGCACTGCCGATGACCAACAGGATATTGTAGATGTTGCTGCCCACCGCATTGCCGACGGCGATGTCCCGTTCTCCCCGGATACCCGCGACCACGGAGGTGGCCACCTCCGGGAGGGAGGTGCCGACGGCGACGATGGTCAGTCCGATGACCAGGTCGCTTACCCCCAGCTCGGCAGCGATGGCGGTGGCGCTGTCCACCAACCATTGCGAGCCGACCGTCAGTCCGGCCAGCCCGGCCAGCAACAAACCGACGGCCGCCCAGATCCCGATGCCTTTGGGCGGTTCACCGAAGGCCTCCTCATATTCCGAACGGACCGATCGGTCCTTTTCCTTCCTGCTCAGCCGGATGACGAACCAGGTGTAGGCAACCCCCGTCGACAACAACACCAGCCCTTCCACCAGGCTGATGCGGCCGTCCAGGGCGAACAGCAACATGGCCAGGGATACCAGGATCATGATCGGTACGTCCCATCGGATCAGTTGTTGGGCCACCGTGAGCGGAATGATCAGCGCAGAGATACCCAGGATGAACAGGATGTTGAAGATGTTGCTGCCCACCACGTTGCCGAGGGCAAGCTCACTTTGCCCCTCCCAACTGGACAGGATACTGATGGCCAGTTCCGGGGATCCCGTCCCGACGGCAACCACGGTCAGGCCGGTCACCAAGGGGGTGATGCCCAGGGAAATGGCGATCCGGGAAGCCCCCCGGACCAATAGTTCGGCGCCAATGAGCAGCAGGGCGAAGCCGGCCAGTAAATACAGTACGGTCATAGGTGTCGTTGGATGGATGAGTGGTCTTGGATGCGGCAGGCAGTATGTCGAGCCGGCGGATCGGCCGCAGCGGGCAGGGCGTCCCGAACGATGGCCTCGGCCTTCCCGGTGACCCGGCGATCCGGAAAGTCCTGGGCGGCGATCGGATTGCCGGGCTTGGTGCGCGAGTACAGGACAGTCCGGAAGACAGGACCAGGTCGCGATCCGGGCGGCAAGGCGGTCAAGCTGACCCCGGTGCCGCGCCTTGGTGACTGAAAATGACCTCCCGGCGGAGGGATGGAGCCATTACCGTCCGGGGGGTGGGCAAGGACGGAAGAGCAGGTCGGCATGCGCACGGAATGGGTACCGTTCCCATGGGGGATAGCTACCGAAGGTCGGGTGGACGGCGTGCGGAAGGAATCGATGGCAACCGGGATGGAACCGTCCCGGCGGTCTTGTCCGCAGAGGCGCATGTTCTGGCCGGCCTGGGATCCGGCATGCCGGCCCCGGGAGCTATCGGCCGCGAAGCCCTTACCGGTTCGGCCGACGGCAGGTTCCCGGGAGTTGATGCCGTACTCGTTTCCGACAATGGCCGCCGGGGTGTCGCCGTCCCGGTGGGTAGGACCCTGGCCGAGGCCGGAGATGCTGCGGTCAGGAGGCCCGGAGATTCCGATGGCTGCGGCGACCGGGACCGATGAAAAAGGCAGGATACGGCATCGCATAGGGGAGTCGTGAAGTTCGGTCGGTATTGGTAGCTGCCCTGGCGGGTGATTTTCAATTCCATGACGATCGGGAACGGACCGCCGGCCAAAGGATTGGCGAATCGCCGTAAAATTGCGAAAATAAGTGCAGACCGGTAGGCTCATGCAGCAAAAGGCGAGGGGGTGGACATCCGTCAATCCGGGGCATGCCGCGGGGGGCGGGGGGTATAGCGGCGCCAGATCAGGAAAGCGGCCAGCAGGAAGGCGGCAAACCACAACCAGGGGCCTTGACGGCCGGCGTCGACCGCGGCGGTATTTCCGGACGGGACGTAAGCGGCCCAGAAAAGCGGGTGTGCGCGCAGGGAGCGACCTTCGTCCCGCAGGAAATCCAACTTGGCCTGCCGCAGGGCCCCGTCCACCGGATTACCCTTGCGGAGGTGTTGATAGAAGGCTTGCATGAGGGATTGGGAAGCGACGTCGTCGATGCGCCACAGGGTGGTGACCAGGCAGCTGGCGCCGGCATAAAAGAAACCCCTGGCGAGGCTGATGATCCCTTCCCCCCGTTGCAGGTGACCGGAGCCGGTTTCACAGGCGCTGAGCACGACCAGGGCGGCCTTGATGCGCATACCGTAGAGGTCGCGGGCAAAGAGGAGGTGGTCTTGTCCGGACGGGTCGGATCCGTCCGGATAGAACGCGACAAAGGAGTTTTCGCCGGCCAGGTCGTCGGATTTGCCATGGGCGGCCAGGTGGAGCATGGTCGCATGGGGGGCCGATGATCGGAAATTGGCGAGGGTGGCCGAGGTGCCGGCAAAGAGCGACCCGCCGAACAGCCGGGAAGCTGCCGCTGCCTCCGATTGGTTGAACCGAAGCGGGGCGAAGGCATCGGGTGCATCCGCGCGACCGTCGTAAGCAGGGGCGAAGGCGGCCATCTTATGTTGGAAAGGACGCAAGGCGGGGCGTTTCTTCAGTTCGTCGAGCAAGGTGGCGGAGTAAGCGTAACTGACCTGCCAGGAACGGATGACGAAATCATAGGAACCGATGTCCTCGGGATGGGCGGCCGGTTTGGTGAGCAAGGCCTCGAAGGGGAGGTAGCCGAGGACACCGCCGGGCAGCAGGATGAGATTTTGGGAGGATAGCAGCGGGACGAGGGGTTCGAGGAGCAGGCGGTAGAGCCGGTGTGCCTGCCGGGCATAGCGGGCGGCCATGTCGACTGCATCCGGAGCCAGCGGGTCGAAGGCGAGGATGCTGTGCTGGATGTCCATGACATCCGCCGAAAGGGAGGCAGGGATCGGCAGTTCCACGGCATGGAAAGCGCCGGGTTCGATGACGAAAGCGAAGAGATGTTGTTCTCCGGAGAAGTAGGCGACCATGGCTTGACCCTCGGAGAGGATGTCGGTTTGAACCTTGCCGACGGTGGCCAGGTCGGTGATATGCCGCAGCCGGTAGTAGGCAGGGTATCTTTCCCGGAGGCGTTCAACGAGTGCGGAATAAGCTTCCTGTGTGCGGAAGATGTGGTCGTGGAGCGCCTGTGTGGTCGGTGAACCGTCGCGGTCCGCCGTTCCGGCCTCGGACAGTTGCCGCAGGTAAAAGGAGAGGTCGATGGCAAGTTGCCGTTCATGGCGCACCAGGGAATCCGGGATGTCGGAGAACCGGGTGATGTCGGCCATACGGACCGCTTCGAGCAGGAGTGCGGCGTTGCTTCGTTCGCTGATGTGGAAAGCTTCCTGCCAGTGGGTCGGGTTTCCGGTCAGGGTCTGAAGCCGGAACTTGTTGAGGATGGCGGTTTCGAACAACTTGAAGTAGTTGTCGGTGAGATATTGCCGGGAGCCGGGACCTTCCAGGGAGGCGAGGATATGGTCGACGAGGGATAGCCCGGCCCGGAGTCGGCGGTCGGCATCGAGGAGAGCGGGGAGCCGGCCTTGGCGGAAGCCCCGGTCGGAGCGGAGCCGGCCGTCGAGGGTCAGGGCTTCGAGGAGGATGACCGGGGCCCAGACCCTGGAGAAATCGGTCGGGTGGGCAGTATCGTAGTGGAGGGCGACCATGGCTTCGTGGCAAAAGCGGAGGGCGCGGCTGGTATCCGGAAGGTTGGCATTGGCCAGCACCAGCAAGGTCCTGGCTATTTCCTTGTGATGGGGGCCGAAGGCGGTCCGGTATGACCGCAGGGAGGCTTCGAGTTGGGGTATGGCCAGGTCGGGAAGGCCCTGCCGCCAGTAGGTCCGGCCGAGCCGGGTCCGGATGCCGGCGACGTCCACGGTGCTGCCGTCCGGGCGGTCCTGGTGGACGGCCAGGGCACGGCGGTAGAAGCTGATGGCCTGGGGGTAGTTACCGGTCTTTTCGTGATAGGTGCCCAGGTCACTCAGGCAATCCGAGCGGTCGGCGGGTTTTCCGCCGGGCTGCAGGTTTTGCTGGATTTGGAGGGCCTTGTTCAGCCAGGGCAGCGCGTTGGCGAACTGGTTCATCTGAAGATAGCAATCGCCGATGTAATTGCATCCGCGGGCGACATCCGGATGGTTTTCCCCAAGGAGGTTTTCCCGGATGTCGAGCGCTTGCCGGAAGTAGGGCAAGGCCTTGTGGAAATCTCCGGATTCCATGAGCAGGAGGCCGATGTTGGAATACATGGCGGCGGTTTCATCCGCCGTATTGCCCCCGGGTTGGCCGAGGTGTACCTGGAGGGAGGATTTGAGGAAGTGAAGGGCATTGCGGTAGTCTCCCCGGAAATTGTGGACGACGCCCATGTTGTTGAGCAGCGCGGCGATTTCCGGATGATCGGGGGGCAGGATGCTGTCGTAGATGATGAGGCAGGTGTCGAAATAGGACAAAGCTTCCGGATAGCGGTCCGCGTTGAAGCTGGCGCTGCCGGCGTTCAGGTAGCTGGTCGCCGTTTCCCGATGCCAGAATCCGATGTCCGGATGTGCGCGGTTATGGCGCATGGCCAGGCGGTAATGGTCGAGTGCTTCGGTGAATCGACCGCTTTGTTCCGCGATGATGCCCATGTTGATATGGATGGAGGCGATCCGGCGGCTCTTGGTACGCAGGGCGATGGCCAGCGCCCGTTCCAGGAATTCCATGGAGCGGGAGAATTCCCCTTTGAGCAGGTAGTACACGCCGGCGTCATTGAGCAGGTTCTGCAGGATGATATGGTTGGAGTCGAGGTGGGTTTCCGCGAGGGAGAGTCCGGCCCGATAGAGCGCTGCGGCCTTTTCCCAGTTTCCCAGGCGCCGCTGGATCACGCCCATCCGGGAGTAGCAACTGGCCAGCCCTTCGATGCGTTCCTGCCCCGGCAATTGTTCGTAAATGGCCATTGCCTTTTCCCGCATGCGGAGGGCGGCGGGGTAATCCGGCAATTCGGCGAGGCTGTCCGAGCGCTCTTCGTAATGTTTGCCCAGGGCGAAGCCCTGCAGGTCGCCGGTGGGTTGTCCGTGGAGGGAGGCCAAGGGCAGCAGGAGCAGGAGCAGGGAGGACCAGGAGGGCATGAGGCGGGTTTTCGGTCCGGTAAGGCGGCCCCGGAAGGCCGGGCTGACCCGGATGGTGATAGGAAGGGGGCCGGCGGAGTTTCCGCGGTTTCCAACTGAACAAATGTAATGAAATGCCTTGCATCTTACAAACTTATCGTTCCGAACCGGTTGTTTTACAGGAATCGGAAAGGAAGGGCCGCAGTTGCTAACAATACACCTGCTCCCGGGGGGGCGGTTGGAAAGAAATGCAGCGGCCGGTGCCGTGGGTCGGCGGGCACCGGTTCGGCGGGGCGGCCCGCAAGCGGGATACCTAAATTTATCTAAATAAATAATATGTGTAATCAATAGTCCGGTAACATTTTGTGTAAAAATATTTTAATAAAATGTAAATCAATGAATTGCACGGATTTTTTATTAGAAAATCATTTCATATTTGGCGATTCTGTCTTATTTTTGTCTGACACAGCATTTACTGATACGACATGATGACATCGGATGCAATCGAAACACTCCCGCTGAAAAAAGCTACGAATGTGATAAAAGCCCTGATTGTAGAGGACGAGATCAACTGTTTGCGGAACCTGAAGAACCTGTTGGAAAAGCATTGTCCGGAGGTCTCCGTCATCGGTGATGCCAGCACCGTGGAGGAAGGGATGGATTTGTTTGAGGACCCGGCTTTCCGGCCGGACGTGGCATTTCTTGACATCAATTTGCCGGATGGTCTGGTATTCAGGATGTTGGATGAGCTGCGCCCGATAGACTTCGAAATCGTCTTCATCACGGCCTTCAACGAACATGCCATCAAGGCCTGCGAGTACAGTTCCATCGGGTATATCATGAAGCCCATCGACCCGGACAATCTCGCGCAGGCGGTACGGCGCATCCGCCTGCAGAAATCCGAACAGATCGAACAGCGGCTGGAATTGTTCAACAAGCACCTGAACAATCCCAATTCGTTCGAAAAGATGAGCATCTCGGCCATAGACGGCATCTACTTCGTCAATATCAAGGATATCGTCCGCCTCGAGGCGGAGGATAATTATACCCACATCTTCCTTTCCAACGGAGAAAGGATCACCGCCTCCAGGACCATCAAGGCTTATGAGGACCTGCTGGAAACTATGAATTTTTACCGCGTGCACAAACGACATGTGATCAACCTGAACTATATGCGGAAATTCATTAAAGGGGACGGCGGCTATCTGGTGATGGACGACGGTAAGAAAATCGAGGTCTCCCGTCGCCGCCGCCCGGCTTTCATGGAACAAATGCGCAGACTGGAGGAAGCACTCTGATCAAGTGCCCACGCTCGTCGCGCCTAAAACTATTGATACTAAAAACAAACACTAACGCGTCAGACTGGGAAGGCACTTGTGTGATGGGAGGCTCTTCCTTTCCCCGCCGTAAACCGTCGTAGGACCCCGCTGTCCTGTCCGGCGGCAAATGAGAAAAAACACAGCTTACTTATTCGGAAACAAACACTTAGGGAAAGTAGAAAGCACACACAGGTGACTCGTCAGTTTTTAAATGAGTTCACCATGTTCGGGTTATTTACAAAAAATCTCGATACTATGCAGGAGGCTACCAACAAAAAACGTAGTTTGAAGGAATTGGAGAAAATCAATCGGCTGACCAAGGAGGAAATGGGAGAATTCCTGGGCGGTACGGAGCGTCCGACCGACCGGAAACGGCGAAGCAGCTTCTTCGGCTTCTTCAGCCCCTCGCCCTGCCAAGGTGATTTGCCGCAGTAACCGGAACCGGCGGCGCCTTGCCGGCACTGCCTGTCATCGGATTTCCCTGCACTGAAAAGTCAGTTTGCAGGTCGCCGAATGCCCTGTCCATGCAGTTCCCCGATTATCGCCGAATCCGCTCGCTCCTTCGGCTTGGGTTTGAAGTGTCTCACAGCCCGGACGAATTCCCTGGTATGTAAACCGGACCTTCTTCCCGATTCCGGCGGCAATACTCGGATGGCCGATTATGCTGTCTCATTTACCAGCGTGGTATCAGGCCGTACCCAATTCCGGTGGCATACATGGATTTCCGGCACAGCGGGAATCTCCCCCGATCTTGTTGCTGTGACGGCAATCGCCGGGCCCGATCCCCGGGACAGTCCGGGTCAAGACCCGCGGTCCACGGTTCTTTACGCCCGCACCAGGTATCCCGCTCGATACCGGGGCACAAGCTTTCATGCAGTTGTGCCTGCGAATGCTCAAAGAAGCTTCCCGGTACCTGTATCGGATCTACCCTCGGCCTGTCGGTCGATGCCAGCCCGTCCTGACCGGGACCTTGTCGTCGGGGAAGGGTTTGCGTCGCTACATGCAACTCCTGGATCCGATTGAAAAACCGTTTCGGGAGCTACGCGCCCGAACAACCGTCGAGGGTCCTCCGAAGACTATACGCCAAAAGCTACGGAATCGGACGGCCGGAGGCCATATCGCCCCGGCATGTGACTAAGGAAAGGACATGGTCCGACGGTCCTGAAATTTATATTTGCCGAATTTACGGCTACTTGACATCATCGGGATTCCTGCATCGTGATGAACGAATACCAAGAAGAACAAAAGTCCCCGGCACGCCCCCCCTCCGGCCACGCCCCCGTCGCACAATCGGTCGAAGCGGGGGAAAGCCTGCGCCGCATCCGTAACCTGGATGCTTTGGTGCGGCAGTTCCTTTTTACCGACCTCGCAAAGGCACATCGTTATCTCGCCGCGCAACAGGAACTTATCTCTGATATCGAACAGCCTGATTATCAATTGGGTTTCCACCTTCATACCGCACTGGTAGAAAACCAGCGCTACAATTACAACCTCTCCGATATCCATTTCCGGATGGCCCTGGAAATCTTGGGCGAACGTGGTGACGTCAAACAACTGACGGAAACCTATATCGATTATGCCGGCACCTTGCTCAATCTGGAACAGCCCGACCGTGCCCGCTTTTATCTCTCCCAGGCAGCCAAGTACCTGGAGGTCTATCCGGACCAGCGGCTGTCCACCCGACTGCTCTGCCGCCAAGGTTTTTTCCACTTGAAGCTTTCCTTTCTTCCCAGGGCGCTCAAGGCGTTCCACCTGGCGGAACAGCACTTGAAGTCGCTGCCCGCCGAGCCGGATATGAAGGACCACTATTTCTACACCTTGGTCCAAAGCGGACTGGGCGCCATCTACGCCGCAACCAACGAACCGGAAAAAAGTATCCATGCATACCGGGAGGTGGTCCGGCTCTGTGAGGAAAAAGGCATGAAGGCCCGCCTCTCCTGGCATTACCTGAATGTCGGGAACGCGTTCCTATCCAATCAGGATGTCGAAAATGCCAGCCTGTATTTCAAGAAGGCGGTCAAGGTCGTCGATGACGTCAACCAGCAGGCCCGGGCCATGGCTTACGCCAATCTCGGCTATTGTTACATGACGATCGGCCACCACCGGGAAGCCCTGGAATTGTTCGCCACCGCCTATCCGCTTTTCAAGGAAAAAAGGGATAAGAACCTGGCCAATATCGAATGGTGGCGCGCCCGCATCTACCAATCCGAGAAAGCCAAGAAGGCTTTCAAGCACTATTTCCGCGCCTTGGAATTCGCCCGGAATATCGAGGATTACAAACAGATCTCCGGCATCCTCCAGGATATCTCCCAACTCTATGCCCGGGAACAGGATTACAAGAACGCCTACGACTACCAACTGCTGTACAGGCAGGCCATGGAACAGTATTTCTTTGCGGAAAAGGATTCCGAACTGAAGGAACTCCAGGTGAAATATGAGGCCGAAAAAAAGGATAAGGAGGCGGAAATGCTCAGGCTCCAAGCTTCCGGTTTGCAGCTCAAGGCGTTACGCGCACAGATGAACCCGCATTTCGTATTCAACGCGCTCAATTCCGTCCAACATTTCATCACTTCCAACGATGCCACCCAAGCCGCCAAATACCTCGCCCAGTTCGCTCACCTGATGCGGCAAAGCCTGGAATATTCCGAGCTGGAGTACATTTCGCTGGAAAAGGAAATCGATTTCATCCGGAATTATCTCGCCATCAATGAGAAACTCCGGTTCGAAAACAAACTCCGATACGAAATCGAAGTGGATGAGGATATCGAGGAGGATATTCTCGGGGTGCCCAGCCTCATCATCCAACCGTATGTCGAAAATGCCATCGAACACGGTATCCGTTCCAAGAAGGACGGACTAATCCGCATCCACTTTTCGCTGCTGGACGAACAAATGGTCCGTTGTACCATCGAGGACAATGGGGTGGGCCGTCGACAGGCCCAATTGCAACGGGACCTCAATCCCAATTTGAAGCGCCACCGGTCCCTCGGAACCAAGATTACCCAAGACCGGTTGGATATCCTGTTGCGCACCAACAACCGGGATGAAAATCCGGTCCTTATCACCGATTTGTTCGATGCGGACGGCCAACCCAGCGGCACCCGGGTGGATGTGATGATACCGGTCATCGAATTCGACCTGAAATGACGGTTAGCGGGCGGGGAGCGCTCCGGAACCTGTTATCTACGTGGCATCGAATTCGTCCCGGAATGTCGGACAACGGCGTGCCCGCCCTTTAGGCATGCGCGTACGAATTGACCGATGGGAACCACCGCACGACCCGATTCGCCGTTACCCAGGAATTTTTTTTCGATGCCGGCCGGATGATGCCGGTGCCTGTACGCCCTTGTTCGGGGAGCTGAAATCCGGCCGGGGCCCAAGCCCCGGAAACCGCTTGTTTTCTCATGGCATGTGACCGGAATGTTCGGTCCGGTAGCCCAATGTAGTTTCTCTTGTAGGTTTAGTGCCGAATTGCTTTCGCCTTTCTTACCCGATGGAACCGCTTGCCGGCCGGATCGTTCCGCAAAATTATAAAGCCGACCGCTTCCTCATCCATTCACACCGTTTCCTCGGATTTGCCTACCGATGCGTAAAAGTAGTTTTTTTCTGGAAACTGCCAAATCTATCTTTGTATCAAGTTTTCTCATAGTATGTTTAATTCTCCTACACCTTGATTCCCTTCTGAGGTGTAGGTTTTTTTTTGTCCGTATTTCCACTGCCTTCCTTCCCTTGCCCTTCCCTGCAGATACCGTGGGCTGCGCTCGCATCTTGCGCCCTGCAACGCACGCACCGGGTCTTTCATTTACACGCTGGCCGGCTGGCGGGGTCCTGCCTATTCATGGTCCGATGCCCGGGAGCGGCCACGGGATTTCCTTTTCCGGGTGCCTCGCCGGGGTTGACATCTCCGCCGGAGTCCGGTGGGGACATCTACTTCCATGCCGCTCACATCGGCGGTGCCGGCAGATCGGTAAATCCGGAATGTGATGTATAACCTGCTCCCGATGACCGTTTACTAAATCATATCTACCGTTTCGTCATATAAGCTCCCGCTTCCTCAATTTGGCAAGTCGGTACGGAAAAGAATGCGGTAATTTGCATCGTGTAGTTTTCTCATAGTATGTTTAGTGCTCCTACATCAGCCTTGAGCCTCCCGATGTAGGAGTTTTTTTTTGCCCGCCATTTCCCGTTACCTATCACCATCCGCCTGCCGTGCCGCGGTGTCGTCGACAAGGACCGTCGGCCGGCTTCTTTTTTATTCCAGGATATCGAAGGATTGCGTCAAGCGGTTTCCGTCCGCATCCACCACCGTCAGCAAATGGGTTCCGGGGAGTGGGGAGAAAGCCATTTCATGAAATGTTCGGGTACTTCCGACAAATTGGTCGTCGAGGTGCCAGAACAGGGTGGCCTCCGGATGGTGGTGGGCGATGCGGAAGACCGCTTCGCCTTTGGTGCCGTCGAGTTCCCGGGGAATGCGCAGGCGGGAACGGGGGGCTGGATAGATCAGTTGCATGACCTGGCCGTCTGTGGCCGCGAGGGGCGCGCAGCCGGCGCGCCAGGGTGGGAGCGGCAGGTAATCCGGATGTTTGGGTTTGAAAAAGTGTGCCATCGCCGGCGGCAGGACAAACCATGTTTTTTCAGTCGTCGGTGTTCCCGGTGGGAGGCAGGGGATGGAGACCCGCTCGGTTCCGTCCACGGAGGTCCGGATCCGGTGGTGGTAGGGGCAGGGTAGGGCGTTCAAGGCCTGGGTCGGCCCTTGGATGGTATCCTTCGGACAATGTTCGGAAGCGAGGAACCCGCTCAGGCGGCAGCAGCCGGTAGGTCGGAGTGCATCGAGCGGGGGTTCGAACCAAGATGCGGCGGGGAGTGTGCGAAAGATGTCGAAGAGGATAGGGGCGGCCGTAGAGATGCCGGTCAGACCCGGCCGGCCCTCCCCATCGGCGTTGCCGACCCAAACGGCCACGACATATTCCGCCTGGACACCGATGGCCCAGGCATCGCGCAGGCCGACGCTGGTACCGGTTTTCCAGGCGATGCGGCCGGCGCCCCCGAATTGTTGCCAACGGCCTTCCTGGGCAGGCCGTTCCAGTTCGTCCATGGCTTCGAAGGTCAGCCAGATGGCATCGGCCCGCAGGGGGGGCACATGGTCCGACCGGGCGGCGGGGCGCTGTTCGACGGATGTCTGCCCGGACTCCAGGTAACGGGGTGGATGGATATCCGACGGGAGGTAGCGGCCGTCCCATCGGTGGTAGGATAGGAGGGTCCGGGCCATGGAGGCGTAAATCCCGGCGAGGTCCCACAGGGTGGCCTCGGCACCACCCAGGATCAGGGAAAGCCCATAGTGGGAGGCGGGCCGGTGTAGGGTGGACATGCCGAGGTTGCCCAGCTGGAAGTGGAATCGCTCCACGCCGTAAGTTTGCAGCAACTTGACGAAGGGAATGTTGAGGGAGCGGGCAAGGGCCTGGTCCGCGGGAACGGCGCCGTCGTAGCTGTCCGTGAAATTCCGGGGATGGAATCCCGGCAGGTGGGTGGGGATATCGGGCAGCAGGCTTCGGGGCAGGATGTGTCCGTCCTGGAGGGCACAGGCGTAGAGCAAGGGCTTCAGCAGGCTTCCGGTGCTGCGGGGTGCCGTGACGATATCGACGGCAGGGCTATGTGCTGCGGCGATGTCCGGCAAGTTCCCGAGATAGGCGCGCACTTCGCCGGTCGGCACATCGAGGACGAGGACGGCGAGGTTGTGAATGCCGTTCCGGCGGAGGGTAGCGGCCCGTCGCCGGGCAATGGACGAGACGGTCTGTTGTCGGGCAAGGTCCAGCGTGCTGCGGATCCAACCGCCGCCCCGGGTGGTGCCGTGGGCGGCTTCCCGGCCGGCGCGGTCCAGCAGATGCGGGGCAAGGGCGGGCAGGGGTAAGGGTTTCTCCGGAAGCGGTTCCTCCAGGGCCAGCTCGAGATCGGCGGCGGATATTCGACCGGCACCTTGCAGTTGGTGGAGCAGCCGGTTCCGCTTGGTACGCAAGCGCTCGCGGTTCCTGCCCGGGTGCAGCAGGGCTGGACTGTTCGGAAGGACGGCCAGCAGGGCCGCCTCCGCCCAGGAGAGGGCCGACTGGTCCTTTCCGAAGTATCGCCAGGCGGCGGCATCCAGTCCGACGACATTGCCGCCGAAAGGGGCATTCGCCGCATACAGGGCCAATATCGAGGGCTTGTCGTATTGCCATTCCAATCGGAAGGCAAGGGCGGTCTCGAGGAGTTTTTCAGGAATGTTCCTGGACCTGCCTTTCCGGGAAAGCCGGACGACCTGCATAGACAGGGTGCTTCCGCCGCTGACGATGCGTCCATGCACCAGGTTGTCCCGTACGGCCCTGGCCATGGCCAAGGGGTCGATTCCCGGGTGGCGGAAGAACCGCTTGTCCTCGAATTGCAGCAGGGCTTGGCGGAACTTCGGATTGAGGGCATGGCCCTGCGGAAAGCGCCATTGCCCGTCGGCCGCAATGCGCGCACCGAGCAGGGCGCCGTTCCGGTCGGTCAATACGGTGCAAACGGGGTCCTGTAGCAAGGATAGCGGCCATCGGAGCCAGCCGTACAGGGTGAAAAAAACAAGGGACAGGATCCAGGCCCGTCGGAGGTAGGGGAGGTAAGGGGTCGCCCGGGGACCGGAAGTGGAAAAGGGAAGGGACATGGGGCGGCGAATCCGTTGGCGGTCCGAACGGAAACAGGTCTTGCCTTTACGGGGCAAAACCTGTCATCGGCCGGCTTCCGGGTATGTCCGGACCGTCATCAATACTCATCTTCATTGAAAAGGAAATCGTCTTTCCGCGGGTAGTCAGGCCAAATGTCCTCGATTCCTTCGTACAGTTCACCTTCATCTTCCATTTCCTGCAGGTTTTCGATGACCTCCAACGGTGCTCCGGTCCGGTAGGCGAAATCCATGAGTTCGTCCCGTGTAGCTGGGAAGGGGGCATCTTCCAGGTAGGTGGCTAGCTCTAAGGTCCAGTACATAATGATGGTGGGTTTAGTGTGAAACAGCGTGTCAGGCCTGATGGCAACACGGGCGCGGGGCGGTCTCCGTTTACGGGCAGGCTGACCTTCGCTAACTTTTAAGGTCTGAAGAAAAAAATGGTTCACCTTGGGGCCATTTTTTTTCGACAGGCAAATGTAGGAAAGGAAACGTTTATTCTACGGAGCATTTTCGAGTTTGCGGCCGGGTTTGCCGACGGTGGGACCGCTACCGTCCGGAGCGAGGTCGCCGCCCGGAGGGTAAGTATTCAGAAATACAGCAATTCCCCGTAGTTTTCGAATATGGCGTCTTTCCCGTGCAGGATGGCGAGATGTTCTTTCTTGTCGACGGCGAGCGAGCCGTTGTTGAGGAGGTAGTGGAGGTTCCGGATTGCGGTGGCGGTAGTCCGCAAGACCGTGAGTTCGCCATGGATGATGAGATCTCCCTGGTTGATGATGCCGCAGTCGTGGCGGTTGAGTCCGTCGATGCATATCCGCCCTTCCGGACCGATCTGCAGCGTGGTTTCGGGATGGAGGATGACGTGTGCGACGTCGTTGGCGAATTCATTGAGCAGGGGGAAGTGGTCGGACAACATGTATGCCGGGTCGATCACGACGGTGTCGAACCAGCCGGGTACGTTTCGGTTGATCCAGTTGAGGGGTTCGTTCCAATCCCTTTCCGCACCTTTGGCGCCCCCTTGCCAGAAATAAGGTATGTTCTTCCTACCTTGGGTACTCCCCCCGTTTTCCGTGGCCGCGGCCAGGAACTTAGACAATTCGTCCATCCAGGATGATTTTATAGGATACAGCATGGAGGGGGAGCTTGCGCGCTCGTTTTTCGGAAAATGAAGTGGCGCGACGACTTCAGTTTCTTTCGCAGCCGAAGGTCGCTTCTTGCGTTTGTGCGGCCTGCTGCATGGGTCCGCCGGTCTGGACAGAACCTTTGGACGGTGACGGTACGGATTTTCAGCTGACGGCGGGGGGATTGTCCAAGGTGCCGTCGCAGTCAAGGCGGCGTTTCCCCGTGGGGGCTACGCTGCTCCGGGACGATTGAACGATTCCAAAATCCAAGCCAAAGTGAGGACGGGGTGAAATTTCAGAAAACAGGGCAGGCCTTGAATTCCTTGGGCGGGGGAACCAGGTCGACCAGTCTTTCCAGGAAGACCTCTCCGGCTCCCCGACCGCCGGTGGCGGCCCGAAAGCCGCTCGTATTGATGTCGTAACTGAAACCGGCCCGCCATCCGGCGATATGGAGGACAAGGGTGGGGATGACGGCGTCTTGCCAACGATGGCCGATGCCTGCCTGCAGGGCGAGCGGCGCGGATTCCGACCGGCGGAGGTACCAGGTGCCGGAGATGCCGGCCACCGTCTCGTGATACCGGCCCTGGAACGCGAACAGTACTTGTCCGGAAAGTTCGGTCCGGGGGCTTGTCTCCAGGGTTGCCGTGAGGTAGGATGCGTACCGGCGGAGGAAGCGGATGGTGGAACCGTCTACAAATCCGGTGCGGGGTTGGTTGATGTGGTGCAGCCCCGTGCCCAGGTCGACCCGGAGGTTTTTCCGTACCGGTTGATACCGGAGATGCAAGCCGGCGGCAGCGGCGGGAATCAGTCCGGTCTGGTTGCGCAGGGATTCACCGCTGGTTCCGGCGGCATTGAATATATCCCCGTTCCATTGGGAACCGAAGGTCAGCCTGCCCGGGTTGACGCTTCGCTGACCCACGAGCAGTTGCAAGCCGCCGCGCAGGAAAAATTCGGATCCGACCGCTTGGCCGACCGACAGGCCGGCGCCTCCTTGCACATACTGCAAGGCCCCGTCACCGGCTTTGTCCTGCCGGACCACCAGTCCCCATCCGAGGGACCTGCCGTCCGGGAGGGCCGGCAACCCCGTCACCCCATCCACACTCAGGGAAACGGTCTGGTAGTCCACCGGTACCGTTTTCCACTGCCTCCGCTGTATGCCTGCTATCCGGAGGTCCGCGTCGGCACTGCCGACGAGTGCGGGGTTGAGGGTGGAATGCCAGTCCCGGAACTGGGAGAAATGAAGGTCTTGGGCCCGGAGCGGGGGCAAGGAAGCAAACAGGAGGCACAAGAGGGTCCAGGCGGCGGTGCGGAAGTCGGCGGTTCGTTTCATGGCACACGGTGGATGATGGGCGGTCTTTTCGAAAACCCGGCCGGATCAGGACCGGATCGCTCGAAATTCCGGCCCGACCCGGCGCTGCGGTCGTCCGGCAATATAACCAAATTCTTCGGTTTGCCCCAACAGGAAGGCCCTTCCTGGCCGGAAAGCCGAACGAGGTGGCGGTGACCGGTGGGTGGTATCGGCTTCCGATTGCCGGATGCCCGGCGTTTGTCTACCTTTGGTCTCCTATCCGGTAGGCGGGTACCGGAATGATTCCGTGCAAAAGGAAAACACATGAAAGATCCGAACCGAAAACAAGCGTATTCCGGTCGGGAAGGGCCGTTCCGGGTGGGAATCACCGGCGGGATCGGCAGCGGCAAGACGACCGTTTGCCGGCTTTTTGCGGACCTTGGCGTGCCGGTCTACGATTCGGACCGAGCGGCGAAAAGGTTGATGGTGGAGGACCGGGTGCTTTCGGCCGGTATCCGCGGGTTGTTGGGGCCCGGTGCCTATCATCCGGACGGTACCCTCGACCGGCGGTCCATCGCGGAACGGGTGTTCCGGGACCCGCTGTTGTTGGACCGGCTCAACCGGTTGGTCCATCCGGCCGTCTTCCGCGATGTGGAGCGCTGGGAGCGGGAGTTGCCCGTTTGCGCCTATACCTTGCGGGAGTCGGCCCTCTTGTTCGAAAGCGGCGGGTTCCGGCAGGTCGACTGTGTCGTGGTGGTGGTGGCCGACCTTGAGACCCGAATCGCCCGCGTCATGCACCGGGACAAGGGCAGCCGGGAGGAGGTGCTGGCCCGGATGAACCGGCAATGGCCGCAGGCGCGCAAGTCCCTGCTGGCGGATTTCATCCTCGTCAACGAAGGTTCCTCCCCCCCTGCGGCTGCCGTCGCCGACCTGCACCGGCAGCTGACGGCCCTCGCATCCGCCGGCGCGGATGCCTTCCGTGCCAGATACCTGGAGTTTCCGGAGCTGTTCGTTTCCAGTTAATTTTAAATGGTATAGTTTTTGAATATTTATTTCGGACCGTCGGGGTGTGTGGCAACTTTTTTTTCGGACCGTTTCGGTCGTCGGCACCCTGAATCTCCGGCGGGCTTTTCCTGCCCAAGGGTCGAAAAGTCCGGCCGGCCGGTGGTCGTTTCTTCCTGCAGCAAGGACAAAAGGGGCAGGTGGAGGGTCGCTCCGGTCGGGGTCGGAGTTCTTCGGACGAAACAATCCGCTTCCGTTGCCCTGAAAAGTTTTCATCATGCACATGTCTCTAACTGTTTCCCTTCCGGAAGGCAATACCCGGTGGTCGCAGCCAGGTGGGCCGGGACGACGCTCGGTCCGGTCGGCCGTCCTGCTGTTGGGTTGGTGGTCCGCGGTGTCCCTGCTGGCGCCGGCATGCATTGCGGCCACCCCGGGTCCGGGCAGGACGCTGGAATGCGGTGCCGACCCGGATTTTTCCGCCTGCGACAATGCGACCTCCGGCGGGCTTATCCAAGGGGACGAGACCGGGTGTCCCGCCCCGGTATGGGATCCGGCCCCCATCCTCAACGTGGCCCTGCCCACCGGCGGATCCGGTACCCTGGAATACCTCTGGGTGTTCACATCGGACGGTCCGAACCTGCCCGTGTCCCTATGGACGCCCATTCCCAACAGCAACGCGAGCTCCTATGACCCGGGTCCGATATCCGAAACGACCTGGTACCGCCGCTGTGCCCGGCGATCGGGCTGTACGGAGTTCGTGGCGGAGAGCAACTTCGTGACCAAGACGGTCAGTTGTTGCATGGACGTGACCGACGGCGGACACATCGGGTCCGACCAGGCCGGTTGTGCGCCGTTCGCGGCCGATACCCTCATCGAACTCCTGCCGCCCGCCGGTGGTGGCAACGCCATCGAATACAGCTGGTGGTCGAGCACCACCACATCCGTTTGGTCGCCCGGCGATCCGGGCTGGATGCCGGCGTCGGGACAAAACGACCTGCCGCTGTATGTTCCCGGCATATTGACACAAACCACCTATTTCATCCGCCTGGCGAAAGGGGAGGGCTGTACGGAATTCACCGTCGGTTCCAATGTCATCGTCATCGCCGTTTATCCGCAACCCGGCCTTTCCGGCAATACCGCCCAGCCGTTGTGCAACGGGGTGCCGGACGGCGCCGTTCTCCTGCTCCCGAGCGGCGGCACCCCTCCCTTCCACTACCAATGGTCCTTGCCGGCGTCCGCCGACACTTCCTATCTCGGCGGTTTGTCGGCCGGCCTTTACGGAGCCACCCTGACGGATGCCGCCGGTTGTTCCGCCGAGGCCGTCTTCCTGCTGGAGCCGGAAGTTGTCCTCTCCGTCGCACTGCTTGCCGAGCCGGTCACCTGCGCCGGTCAACAGGATGGGCAAGTGACCGTGACGGGCGTGCTCAACGGAACCCCCGGATATGGCTACGCGTGGTCCAATGCCCCGGGGCTCTCGCAGGCATCCCAGACGGGGCTGGCCCCGGGCGATTACGCGGTGACCGTCACCGATACCCTCGGTTGCATCGGCTTGGGCAGCGCCACCGTAGCCCCTGCGGCCGACTGGGCGGTCGACTTCTCGGCCTCCCCGCCAACCTGTCCCGGTGGATTCGACGGGACGGCCGCCGTGAACAGCATATTGGGCGGGACTTCCGGCTATACCTTCCTGTGGGACGACCCGCTTGCCCAGACGACGCCGCTCGCCACCGGCCTGTCCCCGGGAACCTATACGGTGCTCATCACGGCCGTCGCCAACAATTGCGCGATTGCGTTCAACGTACCGGTACCCGATACCACCGGTCTCCAATTATCGATTTCCCATACCAACGCCGGCTGTGGTGGACTGCAGGACGGTTCCGCCACGGTAGCCGTTTCCGGCGGGCAGGCTCCCTTCCAAGTACTGTGGAACGACCCGCTCTCCCAGACGACGACCACCGCTTCCCAACTGGCGGCCGGCACCTATGCCGTGACAGTCCATGATGCCCAAGGTTGTTCCGCCACCGCATCGGTCACCGTGGAAACGCCTTTCAACGCCACCTTCGAACTGACGGCAGTGCCGGCGAGCTGTTTCGACAGCCAGGACGGTTCCGTCGCGGTCCATATCCTTTCCGGTGATCCCAGCTCCATCCAGTATCTCTGGAACGACCCCTCGGCTTCCCAGGAACCCCAGGTGGACGGCCTGGCCCCCGGCGCCTATCAGGTGACCCTGACGGACGACGGCGGGTGTTTGGCCACCGGCCAAACGGTGGTCACCGCACCCCCTGCCCTGCTGCTCTCGGGAACGGCCGATTCCACGACCTGCCCGGAAAGTCCGGACGGAAGCCTGTCCTTGACAGTCGGCGGCGGAAGCGGTGCTTACCAGTATGCCTGGGATGCCCCCGGTCTTCCGGCGGCAGCGACGGTGGGCGGGCTGCTACCCGGCGTTTATGCCGTGACGGTGACCGACCAGGCCGGTTGCACCGCCACCCTGTCCCTGGCGGTGCCCGCCCCGGCGGGGATGACACTCCAACTGACGATCGAAGACCTGACCTGTGCGGCTGTTCCTGCCGGCAGCGCGGCGGTAACCGTCACCGGCGGGACGGCCCCTTATTCCTTTGCCTGGGACGATCCGCAGCAGACCACTACGCCGGTAGTTTCCGGCATCGGCCCCGGCGGCTATACGGTCACGGTGACCGACGGCAACGGCTGCCAGTCCGAAGCGACCGCTTTCATCTATACCCCGCCGCCGGTAACCCTTGCCGTGGATGTCCAGGGCATGACTTGTGATTCCGACAGTGCCGGGATAGCGACCGCCGTCGCTGCCGGCGGGGTTCCGCCGTTCCAATACGCCTGGTCCACCGGCGCTAGCCAGCCCACCGTCCAAGGCCTGCCGGTCGGGACATACACCGTCACCGCGACAGATAGCTACGGCTGCAGCACGGCTGCCACCGCAGCGGTCACGGCCTCGTCCAACCTGGTCCTTTCCGTGCAGGTCCAGGATGAAAGCTGCCACGGGGAATCGGACGGCAGTGTCATCGCCGCTGCCGCGGGTGGTACGGCCCCGTTGTCCTGGCTTTGGGACCAAGGCGCCACAGGCCCAGCCATCAACCAACTCGCCGCCGGGTCGTACAGTGTCACGGTGACGGATGCAAACCAATGCACCGGTACGGCCCTGGCCACGGTCGGCACACCCGACGCCCTGCTTTGCGCCATCCAGGTCAACCAGCCGGTCGGTACCTACAACGGGTCGGACGGGGTGTTGGTGGTCCAGGCCAGCGGCGGGACCGGTTCCTTCCTCTTCGACTGGTCCGACGGGAGCACGGGCCAGGCCCGTTACGCCCTGCCCGCCGGTCCTTATGCGGTGACCGTGACCGATGCCGCCGGCTGCACTTGTGCCGCCGCCGTGTCCCTGGAAAATCCGTCCAAGGTCGGTGATTTCATCTGGTGGGACCAGAATGAGAACGGTCGGCAGGATGCCGGCGAACCCGGTTTCCAGGGGGTCAAGGTCTGGTTGTTCGGTACGACCATCGGCGGGATGCCTGTCGATCGGTTCGTCCTCAGCGGAGCGGACGGGTACTTCGCCTTCGACGGGCTTCAGGAAGGCGACTACCAACTGTCGCTCGAGTTGCCGCCCTACCATATCCCTGCACCGGCGCTGGCGGGTCCGGATCCGGCCCTCGATAACGATTTCGACCCCCTCACCGCCGCCACCGTACTCTTTCACCTGCCGCAGGGAACCTACGACGAGGCGCGCGACGGCGGGCTGATTTTCCTCGACGAACCGGCGGATATCGGTGATTTCGTCTGGGAGGACCTGAACCAGAATGGCTTGCAGGATAGTGGGGAACCGGGCTGGGCCAATGTGCCGGTCCGGCTGTTCAAGATTCCTTCCGGGATTCCCTACGCATCCACCCTGACGGATGCCGCGGGCAAGTACCTGTTCGTCGGCGTACCGCCCGGGAAATATATCCTGGAGTTCGGGCTTTTCGCATTCCCCAACGGCTACGTTTTCACCACGCCCGACGCCGGCAACGACGAGGCCCTGGACAGCGATGTACTGTCACCGTCCGGAAGGACGGACACGTTTGAGATCCTGCCGTTTACCCTGAACGATTACCGGTTTGACGCCGGGGTGCATCCGATGTGTTCGAATGTGATTTCCGGTGGGGCCGTCGGATACGACGAACAACTTTGCGGAGCGGGTGCCGACCCCTCCCTGATCGAGAACATATCGCTACCGGCGGGTGGATTCGGCGACCTGCACTACCTGTGGTTGCAGAGCACGACACCGGTGTACAATGGCCCGGGAGACCCGAACTGGCAGCCCGTACCGAATTCGGACATGCCGGCATATGATCCGGGGCCGGTCGCACAGACCACTTTCTTCATCCGTTGTGCCCGACGGGAAGGCTGCAGCGAATTCACCGGCGAGTCGAACATCATTGCCAAGGAAATCCAACCTTTGCCCGTAGCGGCGGTACAGGCCGCACCGGATACCGTGTGCATGCTCGAGGGCGCTGCCTTTGCCGCCGTTTCCGCCGGCCCGGGTGCGTTTTATCACTGGACGTTCGGGACGGATGCCGTGCCGGCGGAAGGTTATTCGGAGACGGAAGACGACGTCTACTGGTATACGGCGGGCCTGAAGGAGGTGGTGCTCAAGGTGACCCGGCTCGGCTGTACCCGGGAGACGGCGCATGCGGTATTTGTGGAGGATTGCGGCCATCCCATTGTGGTGGTCGAGGATTTCCTGGCGAGTTTGTCCGGGGAGGCCGTGGAATTGGCCTGGAAAATCCGGAGCACGGCGCCGGAATCGGTGGTTTTCCAATTGGAACGGGCAGCAGGCGGTTTGTCTTTCCAACCGCTCGCCCTGGTAGGGGGTGAGCAGGGGCGTTTCGATTACCAGGCCACGGATGCCCGGCCTTTCCGCGGAACGAACGTGTACCGCTTGCGCTGGTATGTGCAGGACGATATGGCGCGGTCCGGTTATTCGGAGGTGCGGACGGTGGAAGGACCGGTGCCGCCGGATCGGCTGGCAGCCGTTTTCCCCAATCCGGCCGGTGCCTGGCTGCGGGTGGAACGCGACCGACCCGCGGAAGCCGGCATGGACCTGGTGCTGATGGACACCTGGGGAAGGATGGTCAGGACGGGGCGGCTCCAACCTGCTGAGGCCGGCCGCATCCTCGACCTGGAAGACCTGCCGGAGGGAACCTACCTCTTGCAACTGCGTCAGGAAGGAAAGGTGCAATATGAAAAAATCATCCGCCAGCGATGAAATCCAACCGGAAAATCCTGTAATATCCAGGTCATTTCAATGACGGATGTGCCGCATGGTCTACGGCCGTCTTTTTTCGCACTATATTTGTAACGATAGGGACGATATGCTTCCGGCAGACCGGAACTCCATCCACATTCAAGGGAGCAAAGGGAGAAGCCTTCTCGTAGCTCTTGTCATTTGAAAACATAACCAATTGAAAAAGCGCGTTTTGATTACAGGGGCGGCGGGATTCATCGGGTCCCACCTCTGTGACCGGTTCCTGGCGGAAGGCCATCACGTCATCGGCATGGACAACATGCTGACCGGGAGCCTGAGCAACATCGAGCACCTGTTCGCCCGGGCCGACTTCGAATTTTATCACCACGATGTCACCAAATTCGTACATGTACCGGGGGACATCCATTACATCCTTCATTTCGCTTCCCCGGCCAGTCCGATCGACTACCTGGAAATGCCGATCCAGACCCTGAAAGTAGGGGCATTGGGCACGCACAACCTGTTGGGGCTGGCGAAATCCAAGGGGGCCCGGATCTTGGTGGCCTCCACGTCGGAAGTGTACGGTGACCCCTTGGTTCACCCGCAGGTGGAGGAATATTGGGGGAATGTCAATCCGGTGGGACCACGGGGCGTATACGACGAGGCGAAGCGTTTCCTGGAGGCAATCACGATGGCTTACCATACTTTTCACGGCGTGGAGACCCGGATTGTCCGGATTTTCAACACCTACGGTCCGCGGATGCGGGTGAACGACGGCCGCGTGCTGCCGGCTTTCTTCTCACAAGCCATCCGGGGTGAAGGGCTGACCGTTTTCGGGGACGGATCCCAGACGCGCAGTTTCTGTTACGTGGATGACTTGGTGGAAGGGATATACCGCCTGTTGATGAGCGATTACCACCAGCCGGTCAACATCGGCAACCCGCAGGAGATCACCGTGATGGAGTTCGCCAGCGAAATCCTGAACCTGGTCAATAATCCGCAGGCGCACATCATATTCCGTCCCTTGCCTACGGACGACCCGAAGCAACGCCGGCCGGACATCACCAAGGCCCGGCAGATCCTCGGCTGGGAACCTCGGTACAACCGCCAGGAAGGTCTGTTGAAAACATACGAATACTTCAAACATGCCGTTCAATAAGACGATTCTCATCACGGGCGGAGCCGGTTTCATCGGCTCCCACCTGGTCCGTCTCTTCGTCAACAAATACCCGGACTATCACATCGTGAACCTGGACAAGTTGACCTACGCCGGTAACCTGGAAAACCTGCAGGACATCGCCGGCCGTCCCAATTACTCATTTGAAAAAGGGGATATCACGGATGCCGCACAGCTGCGTTCCGTTTTCGAACGGTATCCGGTCGACGGGGTGATCCACCTGGCGGCGGAATCGCATGTGGACAGGTCGATAGCGGGGCCGATGGCGTTCGTGGAGACGAACATCCTGGGCACGACCTTATTGTTGTCGGCGGCGCGGGAAGCCTGGCAGGGTAGGGAGGGGGATTTCCTATTCTACCACGTATCGACGGACGAGGTCTATGGTTCGCTCGGGGACACGGGATTCTTCACCGAGGAAACCCCTTACGACCCGCGTTCCCCGTATTCCGCCTCGAAGGCCGGTAGTGACCACCTGGTCCGGGCTTTCTGGCATACTTACGGGCTTCCGGTCGTCGTGTCCAACTGCTCCAACAATTACGGCCCCAACCAATTTCCGGAAAAGTTGATCCCCCTGGTCATTCATAATATCCGGCACCGCAAGCCCCTGCCCATTTACGGAGACGGACAGTACACCCGCGACTGGCTATGGGTGGTAGACCATGCGGAGGCCATCGACCTGGTTTTCCACCGGGGACGGAAAGGGGAGACCTACAACATCGGTGGACGGAACGAACGCCGCAACCTCCAATTGGTGGAGACCCTTTGTGACATCATGGACGACCTCCTGGATCGGCCGGCCGGGGAGAGCCGGCAGCTGATCACCTTCGTCAAGGACAGACCCGGTCACGACCGCCGCTATGCCATTGACGCGACCAAATTGCACCGGGAACTGGGTTGGACGCCTTCCGTCGCTCCGGAGGAGGGATTGCGCCGGACCGCAGCATGGTACCTTTCCAACGAGACCTGGCTCGAGCACGTCACTTCCGGTGCTTACCAGCAATATTACGACCGGCAGTATTCCTCCTGACAGCCGGTATTGGCCGGATCGGCTGCCGGCGCGCCGGTGCCTCCTTTTCGTAAAAACCTTGCGAACGGGATAGGTACGCCCGAGGTCGATTGCCGCACCAGGAGTCGAGGGCATGATTCCCGGTACTCGGGAGCGGATGCCGGCACCGGCCGGGGACGGGATTCCTTTCCTGGTTCGGGGCCGTACCCGGGAGGCGGCGCTGTACGCTGATGGTTGTCAAACGATTGTCGGGAACGTTACCCATCCATCCTGCCCCGATGGGTCCGCCCGTTCCTACTCCCGCATGAACCGGGCAGGCATGCCCGGCCTGTCCGCCAGCCACCGGAAATACCGTGTCCCTGCGACTTCCCCGCCACGCCCGGGATGTGCCCCGGCTCCGCAGGCAGACCGCTTCCGTACCCGGGCGGTGACATGCACCGGTCGGAAAGCGACACGCCCCGGTCATACCCGTAACTGTTCCACGCAGCGACCGACGTCGGCCGGATCGGGAAGATGCTTGCCGGGGGAGGCGGTGTACTTTTGCCGACGCATAATTCCGCAAACGATTATTGCTACGCGCCCCTGGAACCGATTTTGGCGATACGAGCGGCCGGAGCTGCCCGTTTCCGGTTTCGGAACGGCGTGGTCGGAGCGAGGAGGCGGGGCGGGCGTCGCCGACACCGCCAATCGGCCATGCGGGGCGGGTGCTTGGGGCGAGGAGTGCGTGGGTCACGATTTCCGGTAGCCGAGCGGAAAGTTGTCCCGCAATCGCCTTAATTTTACGGTCGCGCAGAAAGGGTCGGCAAGCCGGCCTTTTCCAGGAAAGAAAGCAGGAAAAAAACCTCCACACATACCTTTGTCCGGTCAGGTATCGTTTGAGAACGAACTGCCGGAAACCAAAGACGGAATGGCCAAGTTTCGAAGGAACCATCATCGCGGCAGCCGGTCCCGCCGTATGGGGCAATTGGTACGCACCGGATTGTTTCCGGTGTTGTTGATCCTGCTATGGCTGGCCTTCAAGCACTATGCGCGGCTGGCGGATGAAACGCCGGTGTCGGCGGATCGGGAGGATTTGCGGCGGGGGCCGGAAGACGAACTGTATTTCCTGCCGACCCGGAAGCAAGGGCAGCTGGTGCGGCACCGGCATTATGCGTTGTCCTATGCGGAGCGTTACGAACTGGCCGAATGGGTCGCTTACGAGTTGACCCGGTCGAGGCTGCAGGAGCGGCGGGTGGCGCGGACCGACGATTTCCGGGCGGATCCCCTGGTATCCGGCGGAAGTGCGCAACCGGCGGATTATGCCGGAAGTTATTGGGACAGGGGGCATTTGGTGCCGGCGGCGGACATGGCCTTTTCCCGTACCGCCATGTCGGAGACGTTCTACCTGAGCAACATCGCCCCCCAGGCACCCGGCTTCAACCACGGCATTTGGCGCGAATTGGAGGAATTGACCCGGGCTTGGGCGAACGAGGCAGGCCATCTCTACGTGGTGACCGGTCCTGTGCTGGAACCGGGGATCCGGGAATATCTCGGCGACAACCGGGTGGCCGTGCCGCGTCTATTCTATCGGGTGTTGCTGGATTTGCGGGAGCCGACGCAGAAAGCGATCGCCTTCCTGGTGCCGAACGAAGTTTCGGATGCGCCGCTGACCGATTTCGCGGTGGCTATCGATTCGGTGGAGCGACGGACCGGCCTTGATTTTTTTCCGGATCTTATGGCGCCGGATCTGGAGGCGTACCTCGAAGGGACCTTGTCGCTGGACGGATGGGAAATGGACGAACGGAAGTACCGGCGCCGGGTCGGCCAATGGAACAAACAGCGGTAGGCATCCGCGGGCTAAGCACCACTTTCGGATAGGGACCAAGGAGACAACACCTTGCAGGATATCCTGCGCGAGCGGTACCCTTTCCGGGGTGACGACATCGGGCCGGGGGCCTTGCCCGAATCCCGTTGCGGACCTCGAACCCGCGCGGGCCGACCGGCGGTTCCGCAAAGACCAGGACCCTGCCGGTGTCGGCGTAACAATTTGCGGAAAAGGGATACCCTTCCTATTGATGGACATCGAGGGAGACCTGGCCGGAATCGCGGCGGCGGGTGTATCCGACGACAAGATCGGGGCGCGCCACCGGAAGATCGGGGAGCCGGAACAAGCGGGCGGATTCGTTTTGCGGGTAGCCTTCCCCGGATGCGGACGATATGTGCCGGTTGGAGGGGAAGGGGCGGGGTTCCGGTACCCGCAAAAGGCGCTGAACGGAGCATATCCACGTTCGCTTCCGACTTTTTTTGTCGGGAAGGGAAAAATATGAAAACAATTAAGATATGAAGAGCTGGTCCGCTTCCTTTTGGCACAGTCATGGCAGCAAGGGACGACGAAGCCATCTCGCTGATGAATCATTATTTTTGCAATACAAAAACTGGGTTCCAGTATTTTCCTACATTTGCAGCCATTAAAATTCATTGTCCCATGAACAGGTTACGACAGCTTGTATTGGCCATTTTCCTGGCCGGTCCTACCTTTTGTGCTGCACAACAATTATCCTTATTCAGCCAATACCGGGAAAGCCAGACCATCCTCAACCCGGCGGCCATCGGCCGCAACTACTTCACCAACGAACATAACCTGGCGTTCGGAGCCTCCTACAGAAGCCAATGGTCCGGTATCGAAGCCGCACCATCCACCGCCGTCATCCGGGGGGATTTCGTCTACACCGATGCCAATCCGGTCGCCTTGGTCGCCGGCGGGCACCTGGTCGACGACCGCACGGGACCAACCGGATTCACGGGGGTTTACGGTCGGGTAGGAGGATTGGTCACCGGAGACCCCTATTACGGTGGTGTGGCCGCCGCCCTTTCGGTCGGTGCCGTCCAATATCGGGTCAACGCTTCCCAAATCCGGCTTCGCCAAGCCAATGACATCCTGGCCAACGACCAGTCGGCCATGCACCCGGATGTCGGGGTCGGCTTGTTCGCCTACAAACGGATGGACCGGGGCTTTCTTTCCGGCGATTATGTGTACGGCGGCGTCTCCGTGCCGCAGGTAATCGGGTTGGACCTCGCCTTCCGCAACGAGAACGGGGAGTTCTACACCCAACGGGTCCAGCATTATTACGCCATGGCCGGTTTGTACAAGTTCCTGCGGGGGGATGCATTCCTGGAACCATCCGTTTGGGTGAAATATGTGCGCAACGCCCCCGTGAACGTCGACTTCAACCTCCGCTACCAGATGGCTTCCAATTTCTGGATCGGAATGGGAGGGTCCACCGCCCGCAGTATCCACCTGGAAACCGGGGTCTCCATCGGGGAAAACCTCGGTTTCGACAAGAATATCCAGATCGGTTACGGCTTCGATTATTTCTTCACCTCCTTCGGCCCGTACACAGGGGGTGCGCATGAAATCAACATCACCTGGTCCATGGAACAGTGAGCGGCCGCTCGCTTCCCCCCCTGTAACCCCGGAACCTGAGCAAAACCCCTGACCCCTTCCTGCGGAATCCCGGAAACCAGCCGGAGGCCCCTGCCTTCGAAACCATGGAAACAATCGTCCCAAATCATAAATCGAGCGATGAATAGAATTCTGATCCTTACTGGTATCCTGGTAACCTTGCTGCAAGGGGCCGCCCTCGCACAGCCGACCTTCCGGCTATCCCCCGCCCAGGTGGTGGCCGATGAAGGGGACCAGGTCTGCCTCTCCATGGAAGTGGACAATTTCACGGATATCCTCAGCGCTTCCTTCACCCTGCAATGGGACCCCGGCGTCCTGACATTCCAGCAGGTGACGAACATCAGCGCCCAGGTGACGGCATTGGACCTGTCCGATTTCGACCTGAGCATGACCGATGACGGCATCCTCACCCTCGATTGGTCCAATCTCCTGCCCTGTAATACCGCCACCACCGGTGTGACGCTGTTTCCCGACGGCCAGACGATTTTCGACATCTGTTTCATCGCCACCACCACTTACGGGAAACACACTTTTGTGGAAATCACGGATTCCCCGATGGACATCGTCGTGAAAAGGGTCAGCTCCAACTGCAACGATATCGGCGATTTCGTACAGAACAGCTTCGTTTCGGTCGGTACCGACCCGCTGACCGTCAACATTTCCTCCGGAGACGGATTCACCGGGGATGTGGTCTGCCTGGATTTCGAGGTGGAGGATTTCGACAATATCGTCTCCTTCGAATTCGCCGTCTTCTGGGATACGGCCGTCCTGCAGTACAACAGCCACCTGACCATGGGACTGACGGGCAATTACTTCATCGGCGCGACACAGACTACACAGGGCATCCTGAACGCGTTGTTCTACGACTCCAACCTCAGCGCAGGGGTTTCCCTGTTGGACGGCACCCAAATCCTGCAGGTATGTTTCGATATCGTCGGGGACTGCGGGCAATCCTCCCCGGTATATGTAGGGGCCAACCTCCCGGTGCCGGTCGAAGTCATCAATGCGGTGACCAGCGATCCCAACAGCGGGGTCAACATCGGGCTGCTGCAACAGGAAGGGGAGGTGACCGTCAACTGTTTCAACCCGGACGGGATCACCATGGATGTGGAGGACAAGGCGGTCTGTCCTGGCGAGACCTTCACGGTGGATGTCACCGTCTCGGATTTCACCACCATCTCCAAGCTCATTTTCAACCTGAAATGGAATTCCGGCGTCATTGACCTGACGGATGTGACCTATCCGCAATCGGCTCCCTGCAACCCGTTTTCCAACGGATTGACCCAGCCGGAGCCCGGTCGGCTCAGCATGGACTGGACCTCTTTCGGCCTGGGCTGCACCCTGCCGGACGATTTCATCCTGATGCGGCTGCATTTCACGGCCGTCGGTGCCTCAGGTACCAATACGACCGTGGCGGTCGTCAACCCGATATTGGTGGATAAGTTCGGCGGACAAGTGGTGAACATCGGCATCAACAACAACAACGGACAGGTGTCGATCTGCGAATTGTCCTATCCGACCATCGCCGTTTCCTCCGGCAGCGGGACGCCCGGTGAAAACGTCTGCGTCAACTTCACGGTCCAGGATTTCGACGACATCACCGGGATGCAGTTCTCCGTCACCTGGGAGCCGTCGGTCCTGGCATTCACCGGTGTGAGCAATTTCAACCTTCCCGGCCTGGATGCCGGCAATTTCCTGACGGTACAGGCTTCCTCCATCGGGGTGGTAGGGGTAGATTGGTCCAGTCCGGCCGGGGTGTCCCAGCCCGACGGGAGCACCATCTTCAGCATGTGCTTCCAGCTCATCGGCAATCCGGACCAATGTACGGAGGTCAGCATCCAGGATGTTCCCTGGCCGGTCAACATCGAAACCACCACCTCCAACAATACCAACGTCGGCCTGAACGGCCAGCCCGGCCAGGTTTGCGTCGACAACCCCTTCATCTTCGAGGTGAACTTTCCCAACCTGTTCGGCGGTTTGGGGTCATCCCTTTGCATGGCTGTAAAGGTCAAGAACTTCAACCAGCTGACCCATACCCTGTACACCATCAACTGGAATCCGGAAATCCTGGATTTCCAGGATATCGTACCTACGGGAAATCTTCCCAACTTCACGGCGGGCAGTTACGATGCCAGTCCCGGCCTGGTCGGCAACGGCCAGTTGGTCATCGACTGGACTTCCAACAATATGATCCAGGGCACTACGTTGCCCGACGGCACCTCCGTTTTCCAGTTGTGTTTCGCCATCATCGGCCTGCCCGGGGAATGCAGCCAGATCACGGCCTCCGGTTTTCCGGCCGGCATTACCGTCAACAGCGCCACTACCGGCAACGCCAACCTGAACCTCGAACCTTCCGCCGGGTCGGTCTGTGTCAATGCGGTCCTGTCGCTCCTGGATGCGGTCGTGACCCCGGTCGAATGTGCTTCCGCACCCGATGGCGCCATCGACCTCAGTGTGGTGGGTGGTTCCGGAAATTACCTGTACAACTGGGCCGGTAGCGATGTGGTGCCGACCAGCCAGGACCAAAGCGGATTGGATGTGGGACAATACTTCGTGACGGTCACCGATGTATCCAATCCCACCCTCAAACTGGAGCTTGATTTTTCCGTCGGCTATTCCGCCACCGGGACCTTCGCCCATGCGGGTGTGGACACCTCTTTCTCTTGTGCGGATTTTCCTTTCATCACCCTGAACGGCAACCAATCCCAATTCGACCCGCTCCAGGATGTGACCTTGCTGTGGCAAGGCGTCACCGGAAGCGGGATCATAACGGGAGGACAAGGTACGACGAGTCCGACGGTCGTCGGCGGCACTTGCTGGCGACTGACGGTGTCCAACAACACTACCGGTTGTGTGGACCGGGACACCGTCTGCGTGAGTTCCCCGCAGATTCCCGTACCGGAGGCCGGTGAATCCGTCACCATCACCTGCCTGTCCGATACGGTGGTACTGAACGGCACCCAATCCCCCGCCGGTTTCACGCCCCTGTGGACGGTGGGGCCGGGAGGCGGGCAAATCGTTCCCGGCTCCGAAACCGGCCTGACCCCGCTGGTGACCGCTTCCGGTTGGTATTTCCTGACCCAGACTTCCCCCCAATCGGGATGCCAGGGTACGGACAGTGTGTTTGTGGAGGCGGACCTCGTGCTTCCGGAAGCGGACGCCGGCCAGACGGCCGGCCTCGGCTGCAACGATGTGGAGGTTGGTATCGGCGGTCCCGGCACGAGCGTAGGGCCGAACTACACCTACCAGTGGAATACCCTGATCAACGGGGAAATCTGCGGAAGCGCCTCAACGGCGAACACCACCGCCTGTGGCGCCGGCATTTACCAATTGGTGGTGACCGACCAGAACAACGGCTGCACGGCGCAATCACAGGTGCAGGTCATGGCGGATACCCTCAAACCGACGGCCGTCGCCGGGCCGGGCGGGATCCTGGACTGTACTTTCCCCACCTTGTCCTTGAACGGCGCCGGGTCGTCCGCAGGACCGAACTACCAGTACCATTGGACCGGCGGCAGTATCGTGTCGGGTATCAATTCCCTGCAGCCGGTGGTCGATGCCGCAGGCACCTACCAGCTGGAGGTGACGGATACCTCGAACGGTTGCAAGGCTTTTTCGAACGTGGTGGTCACCCAGGACACCCTGGCACCCACGGCCGCCGCCAATGCGTCGAACGACCTCACCTGCCTCCTGGCCCAGGCCGTGCTGGATGCCGGCGGGTCTTCCTTCGGTAACAATTTCAGCTACCAATGGCTGGACAATACCCTGCTGCCGGTTTCCGCCGATTCCGCCGCCGCTGTCGCAGAGGCGGGAACCTACACCCTGGTGGTGACGAACCAACAGAACGGCTGTACCCAAACGGCCTCGGTCACGGTGGAGGACCTGACCGCCCCGCCCATCATAGAAGCAGGCATGGATATGTTCATCACCTGTTTCGGGAATCCGCAGCTGGAAGGCAGCGCCGCGGATGATACGCACCTGATCCTGAACTGGTCCGGACCCGGCCTGGGTTGCATCACCGGCAACGGCTCCTTCGAACCGGTCGTCGCTTGTCCGGGAACCTACACCCTGACGGTACAGGATACCGTGACCGGATGCGTGAATACCGACCAGGTCCAGGTCCAGGAAGACAAGGTCCCGCCGATCGTGAATGCCGGGAGCGATACCGCCCTGACCTGCCTCCACCCCACGATCGTCCTGCCGGGAAGCGCCAATGTGTCCGATGCGACGGTAAGTTGGACTTCCGTCCCACCCGGGCTTCCCATCCAGGATCCGACCGGCCTGCAACCGACGGTCCAGCAAGCCGGGACCTATGCCCTGACCGTGACCTCCAACACCAACGGCTGCAGCAAGACGGACCTGGTGGTGGTGACGGAGGATTTCGATACACCGGTCGCCGATGCCGGGCAGCCGGATTCCACCGATTGCCTCCAGGCTTCGGTGAACCTGTCGGCGGAAGCGTCCACCCTCGCCAATGCCACGGTGTCCTGGACAGCCCTTTCCGGTACGGTTGATCCGGGCCAGGCCGGTCAGCCCGTCGTGACGGTGCCGGCCGGCGTGTATGTCCTGACGGTCACCTACCAGGACAACGGGTGCCAGTCCGCCGATACGGTCACCGTCGTGGACAACGCCATCCCTCCGCTCGTCGATATGGAACCGGTGTCCGAGATAGGCTGCCTGCAGGAGGAACTGGTGGTGCCGGCCGTCGTGACCGGGACCGCATCCGGCCTGACCTATACCTGGACGGACGGCAACGGCGCCCTGCTATCCGGTGCCGACACCCTGCTGGTGGACGCACCCGGTGTGTTCACCCTGACGGTCTTCAATCCGGCCAACAACTGCGAGAGTGAACCCTTCGCCTTCGAAGTGGTACCGGCCGGCGATGGACCTGCCGCTACGGCCCAGGTGGATTATACCGATTGCGACCCCTCCGCCTTCCTGCTGGGCAACCTGCCGGCCGGAGCGACCGGGCAGTGGGTCTCTCCGTCCGGTGCGGACTTCGAGTCCGACCAGTCGGAATCCACCTTCGCTTCCGGGCTGGTGGCGGGTGAAAACACTTTCCTCTGGATCCTTTCCCTGGGCAATTGCCCGAACTACGATACCGCTTCCGCCAGCGTCACCATCGGACAGACGCTTCCGAAAGCCCTGCCCGACCAGGCGGATATGGGCGGCACTACGGCACAACTGGCGGTCGATGTGCTGCAGAATGACAGTTACAGCAACATCTCCTTTACCATCGTCGGCCGACAGCCCGCCAACTACGGGCTGGTGTATAGCGACAGCTTGGGCGTGATCCGGTTCGAGCGGGAACCGTGTCAGTCCGGCACGATGGAGGTCACCTACGCCATTTGCGACCTGACCTGCCCGGAACTTTGCGATACGGCGGTTCTATCCATTGATATCGAACCCAATCCCGAAGCGGATTGCGACCAGATTCCCAACGGAATCACCCCGAACGGCGATGGAGTCAACGACGAATTCGTGTTCGATATCCTGTTGAACAACCCCCCGGACGCGTTCCCGGACAATGAGATCATCATTTTCAATCGTTGGGGTGATGTCGTCTACCAGGCGAAACCTTACCAAAACGATTGGCGGGGAACCAATGACGCCGGAAAAGACCTTCCGCAGGGCACTTACTACTACATATTGCGGCTGAGTCTTGCGGATGGGGATATCATCCGGGGGGATGTGACCATTCTCAAGTAAGCCATGGGCCTATTGCCGGACGCCCACCGGTGGCGACAAACGAAAGGGGGGGACGCAATTGCGTCCCCCCCTTTCGTTTGTCGGCACCGGCCGCAGGCTTTCACCGGGGACGATGGGAATCGGAAGGCTGCGCCCGGGGGGAGTCCCGTAGGCGCTTCCGCCGGGTCGTTTTCCGGCCGGCAGCGGGCAGGACCGGACGGCGTGCCGCCCCGCAAAACCGGGACAAGGAAATGCCCCCGCTCGCCGCTTGAATCCGACCAGGTCAGGTACCGGAAAAGGTGCGTGACCCGGTCCGGGTAGACCGGTGCGGTGTGCCGGTCGCATACCGGGAAAGCGGCGGCAGGCCGGTCGGGTGGAGCGGACAGGCAGCCTTCGGGGGCCGGAAAGTCAATGATGCCGGAATTCGAAGCGTTGGAGGGATTGGTAACGGAGCACCTTGTTGTCGATCAGCTCCAGGTCCAGGCAGCAATGGTCGTAGGCGAGCGTCCAAAGTTGTTTTTCCAGCGCTTCCCCGATGGCCTCCCTGCGGGTGGCCAACATACCCCGGAAAGCGCCTGCTTCCGGAAGGAATCGCTGCATGAAATTTTCCACAAAAGGCAGGGGAGCCTCCTCCGGGGGGCAATTCATCAAGGCGACGGTCAGGGCGAGTTTGATTTCCTTGAAATTCATGTTTTCTGGTTTTTGAGTAAGCGGGACCGCTTGCGTCGGCCCGTTTTTCCTTTTGCAAGGGGAAAGGACGACGGCATGGCGGATGGATATTTCCGTATCGATCCGTCGTCGGGTATCCGGGATGGGTGCATACGGCGGCGGACGCTTCCCGCGCTGCCGGGAAGCCGCCCGGAATCATATGCGCCCATTCCGATGTAAAAACCGAAGTGAAGGAAGGAATGTTGTGAGAAACCGAACAAATATAATGTTAAAGGTCGAGTATGGCCGTTTCCCCGACGGTAGGGCGGTTCAGGGGCCGGGCCGTTCGGTGCCGATCTTTGCTTGGGAGCGGCATGCCCAAAATTAGGTAGGCCTTACCCAGATTCGGTCATCGGAGCACATAAAAAAAGGGATTGCCGGTCCCCGCAAGGACACCTAGTTTTGCCGCGTTAATTTTATTTAAACCAAATATAAATAAAATGGAAGAAAGGCGATTTGGCTACCCGGGGGAGGTCCTGCAAGGGCTGATCTGGCTGATAGGGACTGTACTGGTCGGGATGGCCGGTCCTGCGGCGGCGGCAGGAAACGGGGTGGACACCACCGGGGGGCGCGACACCCTGCGGGAGCTGACCGGTCCGCAAGTGATCTTGACGGGAAAGCGGGACGGACTGTTCCGGGACATTCCGGGGTCGGTCAGTTACCTGGGCGCAGCCTCCATCAGGCGGCTGGCGCCGTTGAGCGGGAACGATGTGTTCCGGGCGCTTCCCGGGTTGCACGTGGTGGAGGAGGAGGGGGCCGGTCTACGGATGAACCTGTCCGTACGCGGGTTGAATCCGGATCGGAGCCGGGGGGTACTGGTATTGGAGGATGGGCTTCCGGTGGCATTGAATCCATATGGGGAGCCGGAGCTTTACTACACCCCGGCGATAGCGCGCATGGAGGGGGTGGAGGTGCTCAAGGGGAGTGGACAGCTCCAATACGGGCCGCAGACGGTCGGCGGGGTGGTGAATTACCTATCGGCGCCGGTTCCGGAGGATTCGCTGTTGCGGATCCAGGTCGGCGTGGGTCAGGGTGGCTTGCGAAGCGGCCAGGTCAGCCTGGGCCGGTCGGAGGGAGACAAGGGTTACCGCATCGATTTCCTGCACAAGCGGGCGGACCGGCTGGGCTACGTCGGTTTTGCCTTGAGCGACCTGACCACAAAATGGCAGTTCCGGATGGGGCGCCGGTCGGAGTGGACGGTCAAGTGGGGAATATACGATGAGCGGTCCGATGCCACCTACCTGGGGTTGACCCAATCGATGTATGAGGCGGGGGCGGACGATTTCGTGCGGATGTCGCCGGACGACCGGCTTTTGGTCCGGCGTTACCAGGGTTCCGCGGTACATACCTGGCGGGGCCGGCGGGGCGTGACCTGGAAGAACCAGTTCTACGGATACACCACGCAACGCGACTGGCAGCGGCAGGATTTCACGATGGATGCGACGGTAGCGGGGCGGACCGGGGTCATTTGGGGCGATACCACCCGCCCCGGCGGCGCCGTGTACATGTTGGACAGCAACGGCCATCGGAACCGGGGCTTTGCGGTAGCCGGGGCGAATACCCGGGTCAGCGGGACCTTCTCGACCGGGTCCTGGCAGCATCACTTCGACACCGGGTGGGGATACCTGTGGGAACAGGCCGAGGAGCAGCGGGTGGACGGCGGCCGGGCGGCCGCCCGTTCGGGGGCATTGACATCGGACGAAATCCGCAGCGGGAATGCTGTGCACCAGTATTTCCAGGACAGGGTTTCGGTATCGGACCGGTTTCAGGTCAGTGCCGGTTGGCGGGTGGAATATTACCGGTACGAACGGAACATCCTGCGGAACAAATTCGGGGGGGTGGTCGTGGATACCAACCTCGCCGCAGGACGTTCGATCGGTCGCCTGATTCCCGGACTGGGATTCAATTACCGGCCCATGGAGGTGCTCAACCTATTCGGTGGACTGCACCGGGGGTTTGCACCGCCCCGTACCAAGGATGCCGTCACCCAGGCGGGTGTAGCGATGGATCTGGCGCCGGAGTTGAGTTGGAACGCCGAGTTGGGGGTGCGGGGTAAGGCAAGCCCTTGGTTGTCCTGGGAGTTCACCGGGTTCCGGATGGATTTTTCGAACCAGATCATTCCGGTGGCGGAATCGGCCGGCGGGACCGGAACCGGTTTGGTCAACGGGGGGCGGACCCTCCACCAGGGGCTGGAAGCCGCCTTGACCGCCCGGTTGTCGTCCTTATTGCCCGATGGGTACCTGTGGCAGCTGGGATTCCACGGCACCTTTGTCCACGCCACCTACCGGGAAGACCGTTTCCTGCGGCAGGGTGGCGAACGGGTGAATGTCCGGGGTAACCGAACGCCTTATGCACCGGCCTGGCTGGCCAGCGGCTCCATGCTCTGGCAGCGACCGGACGGTTCCGGCATCCAGGTCCAGACCCGCTATACGGCTGCCCAGTATGCGGATGAACTGAATACCGAGGCCCCTTCCCTCGATGGTCGGGTCGGAAGGATCCCGGGCTTTTTCATCGCAGACCTGAACGCCTGGTACGAGCTGCCCGGCAGGCACCGTTGCCGGTTGAACCTGGCCGTGCGCAACCTGACGGATGAGCGGTACATCGTCTCCCGTCGTCCGCAGGGCATCCGCGTCGGGATGCCCAGGTATATATCCGCCGGTCTCGTGTGGGAACGATGAGCAGCGCCCGGACCGGGGCCTGTGCATGGAATTGTGGTGCCAGGTGTTTGATTTTGGCGACATTTTCCGTTATTTTGTTAAAATATTAGGAACCAGTCGCTTAATTAACAAACACGAACAACCATGAAATGCATTGGTGCCTGGATGTTACTCCTGCCGTTGCAGCTCCTCACCCTGCAGGCGCAGGACCGCTACCTATTGTATGACGCAACCTGCATGGATCGGTTGGAATACGTGAACAAGGTGACCGCCGAAGCGGAATACACGTATTCCTTCAAGCTCGGTGAGGACCGTTTCGTCACCTTCGACATGGGGCGGGAGGAATTCCGCAGGCAGGAGGAATTGTCCGGAAAGCTGACCACCTGCCAATCCATGACCTTTGACAAGGCGTTGGTAAACAGCCTGTACGAGGGTAAGTCCCGCTTATTCATCGCCGTCATGGAGCAGGAACGGTACCAGGTGGCACCGGTGCTCGGGGCCTCTTTCTTCGCGCGGGAGGGGACGACGGTCGATTGCATCGTGGACGGGACCTCGATCCGCTTGTTTACGGAGACGCTGTTTGTCCGGACGGACCTGGGTGATACCCTTTCCGGTCGGGAGGTGTTTCTGGACGGGACGGTCCGGCAACAGTGCATGACAGGTTACCGGTTTCAGGTCCGGGACGGTGGTGCGGGCGCGGCGGCATCCCGGTCTTATTTATATGTGCCTGCACTCGGACTGGTGGAACGAGGCACAGTCCCTTCGGCAGAACGTCCGGACGGAACGTCCGCCGCCGCCGTCACCTGGCGATTGTCGAGGGTCGGTCCTTTGTCCCTGGACGAAACCCTCACCCTCTTGTGTGACCGGCGTCAGGCAGCGGGGGGGAAAGGTGCGATAGCGGTGACGGTACCGGCTTCGGATGCCGTACCGGCGGCACCGGAAGCGGCCGGCGCAACTTCCGCAGATCCCTGTGCTCCTTCCACCGTGCCCGGGATCCATATTGTACGGAAAGGGGAGACCATCTACGCCATTTCGCGGCAATACGGGGTTTCGGTGGCGGATATCATGGCATGGAACCAGCTGTCGGGTACGGTGATCGGCGTGTGCAGTCCCTTGTATGTCCGGAATCCGGCGGCTACGGTCCGGATGGATACCATCGTTCCGGTATCGGTTGCCAAGGGGACGGAAGCAGGCGTGGAGGAATATTGGCTGGACGCGCCGCCGGTATATACGGTGAAGCCGGGAGAAACGGTGGCCGCGCTGGCCCGACGCTTCGGGTATACGGAAGCGAGGTTCCGGCGGATGAACGCACTGCGGCCCTCGGATACCATTTTTCCCGGGCAAGCACTCCGGACGACCGACTGTGTCTGCCCCGGGGACTTGTCTGCCACCGCCTCCGGACCTCCGGTGCCGGCGCAACCGGCGGACGGCTCCGAAACCGGCGCTCCGGCCGACCCCACGGATGTCTACTTCAAACCGGTACGTATCCACCTGGTCCAACAGACCGAAACCCTGTTCGGTATCGCCCGACAGTACGGAACCACCGCGGAGCGGCTGCGGGAGCTCAACGGGATGGAGGAGGCGGAGCAGATCCGGCCCGGCCAACGGATTTACGTTCAATAGCAGCACCCTTTTTTGCGGCCCATCCGCCGCCCGTCCCTCTCCTGTCGGGAGGGCGGCTCGGGTGTCGTCCCTCGGGACGCGGGACAAGCGGCCTGTCCGCTGGAGCGCTCCCGACTCTCGTATCGTAAAATATCGGCAGGATATCATCTTTTGTACATCTCTTTTCCTGATCCCTTCCGACCTGCCCGGCGGTGAAGGGACCATCCCTGCGGGGCCTCCGGGTCCGACACCCTCAGCAGATTCCGGGCGACGAGGCCCCCTGTCCCTAACCCGTGCCGGTGAATAAGATCCCCGCCCATCGGAAATCCCAATCCTGGTCAAGTGGTGTACCCCCGGCGCTTCCTCGTCAGACCGGGAAGCCCGCAGGACCATCGGCGCCTGCGGCCCCATGCCGCTTCCGGTACGGCGTCAGCCGACCGGCCACGTGGAGCGCACGCGTCGCCGCCGGGTTTCCGGGGTCATACCTGGACAAATTGGACAAAATATAATTTCATTTTTTTAATTATTTCGGGAATATAAATCCATACTATCGGTGATAATGGTTAAAATGAAAAATATAATTTTAATTTTTTAAAATTGTTCAAAATATAAACGAACTTGCAGGGAACCTTTGCATCCATCCTTTATCTTTGCATCGCCAATTTGCCCTGATACTTTCTGGCCCACTGCCCATATCCGTTAAAACGATCCCTCCGGAGCTCCCTGGCTTCGTCGCCACAAGTGCTTAGGTACGTAATAGACACACGCACAACCGACCTGAGCAAATTTCAATTGCGGGCAACTGTATGGTTGTACCCGCAGGGCATTATTCAGAATAGCGATGGAAAAGACAGACCGATTGAACAAGCAAGGAAAAGCAAACATATTCATCACCCGGACCCGTAAACACAAGCTGGCGTTCCTGGGGACATTGATGGGTATCCTCTTCACCTTCCTCCTCCCCGATTCCCGCAACAATTATTCGGGTGCCTCCCTGGTCCCTTGGGACATGCAGGAGCTCATGCAGCTGGGGGCTTTCGAAATCCGGATTCCCACCATGCAATACGGTTTTGCGATCGATACCTTCTCCGTGCGGGAAGGAACGGTGGAACGCGGCCAGACCTTGGGCGCGATCTTGTCCGCCGAAGGGCTGCCCGCTTCGGATATCGACAAGTTGATCCAGCATTCGAAAGGTATCTTTGATATTCGGCGTTCTTTCCGGATCGGCCGGAAGTACACGGTCCTGCGTTCCGAGCACGACGGACGTCCGCTGCATTTCATCTACGAGCCAAACGTATTGGGCTATGTGGTGTTCGACCTGACCGGCGACATGCAGGTAAGGCAGGTGGAATATCCGGTGGAATTGCGGCGCCGGTTGGTGGAAGGGAAGGTCGAAACGACCTTGTGGGATGCCCTGACCGCTTCGGACGTCAACCTGGAGGCGGTCAGCCTGATGGAGGATGCGCTGCAGAGCGCGGTCGATTTCAGCCAAACCCGTGTGAACGACGCATTCAAGCTGCTCTATGATGAGAAGTTCATCGAGGGGAGCTCCATTGGTGCCGGAAAGGTATACGCCGCGTATTACCAGCGGGAAGGGAGGGAATCCTATGTGTTTTGGTATGACGACGGGACCCACCGTGGTTATTTCGACCAGGATGGGCGACCGACCAAAAAGGCCTTCCTCCGGGCCCCGTTGAAGTATTCCCGCATCTCCTCCCGTTTCAATCCGGCACGATTCCATCCTGTGTTGAAGAAGGTCCGCCCCCATTTGGGAACGGATTATGCCGCGCCCCACGGTACGCCGATCTATGCGGTGGGCGACGGGGTGGTGGTGGAGGCGGCCTTCACGGCCAACAACGGGCGGTACGTCAAGATCCGGCACGACAATGTCTACCAGACCCAGTACCTGCACATGTCCGGTTTTGCCAAGGGAATCAAGCCGGGCGTACCGGTTTCCCAGGGTGATGTCATCGGCTACGTAGGTAGTACCGGGCTGGCGACCGGTCCCCACGTATGTTTCCGCTTCTGGAAAAACGGGCGGCAGGTCAACCATCTCAAGGAAAACCTTCCCTCGGTCAAGCAATTGCCGGAAGAAGCCCTGGCCGCTTTCTTCGAGGTTCGGGACCGATACCTCCGCATCCTTCAAGGCGAGGAAGCGCCGGATGCGGCAGTCCTGGCCGCACCCGTCGAAGCGGGTGCGGTGCCCGGGGCGGCAGGTACTGCCCTTCCCTGAATGTCCGGCCCGGCGGACCAAGTGCCGGCAACGCACGGTCCCGCTCCGATCTCCCAGCGCGTGCCTGCCGGTGACGAGGCTCGGTCATATGCCCTGCTTTCCGCTTGCCCGGTGCCTTCCCGCTCACAATCCGCGGGGTGATGCCCAGGATTTCGGCCAATACCGGACCGGATATCCCCGCTCTCCGACCCGCTTTTCCCATCCTGTGGTCATTGCGGAGGCATACAGCATGTCCGTAAGATTTGCTTGACCTCCTGCACCTCATCCTCCGCACGCCAATCCTACGGGACCTGTAATCGTAACAAGCTGATATACAAATTTTTTCAATTGTTAAACATGCGAATGTGCTGCGACCTGCCTTGAAAAGGACGCGGGGCTGCGCCCCCAAGCACGCCGCCGGCCGCCCTGTCCAAAAGGAGGGAAGTGCCTTAAAGCTCCTTTGGTTATGAGTAGCTTACGCTTAATTCAATCATGCTACCCTTGCCATCAAAATATTCGATTTGGTGATTGAGTGACGAAGGATGAGCTACGCGTTTGCGTGCCATTGTATTTCACCACCATGGGGAATCAATTCATCGTTCCGGAAATTAAGCGGGTAGGAACCGGTAGGCCGGTCCGGATACCCTGCTTGTCCTTGTCACGGGAAACGCCTGTCGAACAAGATGAAACGCACCGGGACGCGCTTATGGAATACGCCGGAACATAAGCGTTCGTATACGACCGTTCCCAGGTTCACCGAATCGCAAAGGTTTGTTGAACGGCAGCCGACTCGATGCCGGCCATTTCGGCTCCGCCGTATTTTTTTCCTTTTCCCTTGACACGTTTCAAAAATCCGACGAGCCAGTCCGCCGGATGGCCACCCAGTCCGGGCATCGGGGAATGCGCCATGCCATCCTGTATCCCCGTCGGGGTTTCCGGGCATCCGGCTCAATCGTCCAGGCCCAGTTCCCCCAACATAAGGTCGACCCGGCGGCGGACGGCAGGTTCCTCCAGCAAGGGTGGGGCGTGGTGCGGTTTGATCCGGGCATCAATGACCAGCGGGCCCCGGCAGCCCCAGTGTTTGTGTTCGGTGAACGCCAGGATGCCGTGCATATCGTGGGAAGGATTGGCGCGCGTGAAGGTGACCCAGAGGAAATTCGGGAAGTTGGCCGCCGTGAAACGCGCATCATCCACCAGCACGATCAGCGGAAACGCTTGTTCGAGCCTGTCGGCGGAAGGTTCCAGTGCCCGGCAGAGGGATTCCGCATCCGCATATCCTTGTCCGGCCGTGAAAGGCGGTGCCTGGATGGCCAGGATACCCGGTGCGACGACGGTGGGTGCGGAGAAGCCAGGCGGGAGGGTGGAAAGGTCATGAATTTCCGTTGCCAGCTCCCGGCGACGGGGGCCGCAGCAGGCGATGACGACCTTGCTGCCTTCGTTCCATCCGCTGCCGGAATAATCCAGGGTATCCATGGTGGTGCGAGTCTGGAAGTGAAGGTCCCGGCGCAGGTCGATGCGTTCGAGGACATGCCGGAAGAACCCGGGTATATCATGGCAGCGCAGGGCGGGATTATCACCTTGGGCGGCGATGAACAGGAATTTGGCCAGGCTGGTCTGGCCCTTCCCGAGCAGGTGGTTGGCCTGGGTCAGGATCTCCTCCGGTTTGGTTTCGCGGAACGGCATATACCGCTCGCTGCCGATGGCGAGCAACAAGGGATGTACACCGGCGGCATCGACGGCGTGGATATCGACCACCCCGGGGAATTCCTGGGCAGTCAGCGGCTCCACCAATTGGTGGATCAGCCACCCGAAGGAGGAATCCTCCTGCGGTGGTCTGCCGACCACCGTGAAGTGCCAGACCGCATCCTTGCGATGGTAGACCTGTTCGACTTCCATGACCGGAAAGTCGTGTTGGAGCGAATAATACCCCAGGTGGTCGCCGAACGGTCCCTCCGGCTTCTTTTCCCCTTTCCGGATGATGCCGGTGATGACGAAATCCGCATCGGCGGACAAGATATGTCCGTCGGGTTGCCGGACATACCGGAATCGTCGTCCGGCCAACATCCCGGCGAAGGTCAGCTCGCTCAAACCTTCCGGCAGGGGCATGATGGCGGCGAAGGCATGAGCCGGCGGTCCGCCGACGAAAATCGAGCAACGGAAAGGTTCGTCGGAAGCATTGTATGCGGTGTGGTGTACCCCGATCCCGCGGTGCAGTTGGTAATGCAGGCCGACCTCCCGGTCCGGCAGGTATTGGTTGCCGGACAATTGGATGCGATACATACCCAAGTTGGATTGCATGATCCGCATAGGGCCCGGCGGCAGGGTAAAGACCTGTGGCAGGGTAATGAACGCACCCCCGTCGTCCTTCCAGGATTTCACCTGCGGCAGCTGGGAAAGGGTCGTCCGGCCGTATTGGACCGGGCCGCGCCGGACCTGCCGGGGCAGGGCCGTCAGGGCGGTCAGCGGTGCCCGCAGGAAAGAGAATGGGGTACGCAGCAGTTGGGTTGGGTCCGCCTTGAGTCGCACCACTTCCCCGACCTTGTCCAGGGTATGGCGGAACAGGAAAGCGGTTCTTTCCGTGGTCCCGTAAATGTTCGAGACTGCGGGGAAAGGGGAGCCCTTGACTTTTTCGAACAAGATCGCCGGTCCTTGCCGCTCGTATACCCGCCGATGAATTTCCGCCATCTCGAGGTCCGGGTCGACTTCCTGCCTGACCCGAAGCAACCGGCCGTTCCTTTCCAGGTCGACCACACAGTCCCACATGCTTTTGTAAGCCATAAACGAATGATTTCCGGTGGCTGTTCCGCCTTGGTCCGGCGGGCCGGGGTCCGCCAGGTGGCCAATGGGAACGGGACAGCCTCCGATCCAGGGATCATGGCCGGGACCGGAAGCCGGTACTTCCGGTTCCGGTCCCGCCTTCCCGCCGGCATCCTATCCGAAGGCCGGGCATGTCAATCCGGTACAGCCGTCGCGACCCGCTTGTTCCGGGAAGTAAGGTCCCTGACGACTTCCTGGTAAGCCCACCCCTTACCCGCGGCGGGGATCCTTCCTTGCCAAGCCACCGTACCGGGTTAGGTTCGAGGTGCGGCATCGGAGCCGTCACGCGAAGCGACGCGGGAAAGGTTTCCGGTATCCGGAAACGCATGGAAATCCGGTGCCGCCTCTACCGGCGAGGTGCCTGCGACGGGCGCCCTGCCGGGAAAGCGCCGGCCCGGGGACTTCGGATTGTGCCTGGTCGCTTGCCTGTGTAACGGTTCGAACGGTAGCCGGAAGCGCTTGTCGGCGGACATCGATGCCGGGGTGGAGGGCAACGAGGTCTGTGCGGGCCGGCGATTCCGAATGCCAGGCATAATAACAGCCGTCCGCCGAATTGGTTACCACTTCGCATCGGTTTTTGGCGCATGCGGATCAGGTTGTTTCCGCTGGCCCATCCCGGAATCAGATGACTTCGGCCACAACGAAAATGCTGCCGCCGACGAAGACCAGGTCGTCCGGCCCGGCTTTGCGGCGGGCGTAGGCGAGGGCGGTCCGGACGGAGGCATAAGCTTTTCCCTGGCGGCCCAGCCGCTGGGCCTGCCGTTGCAACTCGTGGGCATCCAGGCCGCGGGGTACCTTCGCCTTGGCGAAATAATAGGTGGCGTCCGCGGGCAGCAGGCTGAGCATCATCTCCGGGTCCTTATCATTGACGGTGCCGAATACGATATGCAGTTGGCGGTAGGACATCCGGGACAGGGCGTTGAGGACCTGCCGGATACCTGCCTCGTTGTGGGCGCTGTCGCAGATGACGCGTGGGTTTTCCTGCAGCAGTTCCCAGCGGCCGATGAATCCGGTGAGCGATTTGAGCCGGGCCATGCCTTCCCGGATGCGGAGCGGCCGGGCCGGGTCCAACAGGTGGTCGCAGTGGGAGGAAAAGACGGACAAGGTCTTCCAGACGGTCGCCAGGTTGTATTGTTGGTATTCGCCGAGGTGTTCGAGGGAAACCGGCAGTTCCGTCGGCTGACCATCCTGGTGGATGGTGTAGGAAGCATGGTGGCCTTGTCGGGGGCCGGGGAGGATACGGACCGATTGGTCGGCGAAAAAGAGAGGGGACAGGCACCGTCGGGCGGCTTCCCGGAACACGGCTTCCGTTTCGGGATGGGTTTCCCCGATGACAACGGGGATACCTGGCTTGATGATGCCGGCCTTTTCCGAGGCGATTTGAGGAAGGGTATCGCCGAGGATATTCATATGGTCATAGCTGATGTTGGTGATGACGCTGAGGACCGGTTGAACGAGGTTGGTGGAATCGAACCGTCCGCCCAGTCCGGTTTCGATGATGGCGATATCCACCTTTTGCCGGGCGAAGTGGTCGAAAGCCAGGGCGGTGGACCATTCGAAAAAGGAAGGGCCGATGCGGTCGAAGGCGGGGCGGTGTTTATCCACGAACCGGATGACATCTCCGGCGGGAATCAGTTGTCCGTCGATGCGGACCCGTTCGCGGAAATCGCGGTAATGGGGGGAGGTGTAGAGTCCGGTTCGGTAACCGCTGGCGGTGAAGACCGCCGCAAGCATATTCGAGACGGAACCTTTACCGTTGGTGCCGGCGATATGGATGGAGGGGAACCTTTGCTGGGGTTGTCCCAGGTGTTGGCACAAGGCCGAGATGTTGGTCAGGTCCTTCTTGTAGGCGGCCGGTCCGACCCGTTGGAACATAGGCAGTTGGGCGTACAGGTAATCGAGCGTTTCCCGGTAGCGTCTATTCATTGCGGAGGTTTGGGTTGGCTAGGAGGAGAGATCAGGCGGGCGAGGCGTCGGTCGGGCCGGTTACCGGTGCATCCGGGCACCGGCGGTACGGGTGGCGAGTATCGGGACGAGCTCCGGAAGTCGGTATCCGGCGCATCACCGGGCGGGCCGTCCTTCGATGGAATCCGACCAATAGCGGCGGAGCAGGTGGAGGATGTCTTCCGGGCCGACGGCCCCTTCCTGCGGGACGTGTCCGGGCGCCGGCAAGGGGCAAGCGATGAAACGCTCCAGCTGTGGCGACCAGTCCGATTCCCGGGGGGGGATGCTGCCGGGGGCGGACTGCATCCAGGCGTCCTGCAGCCGGGACAGGCCGGTCCGGAGCTGGGCGGCCAGCTCGGTCCGGATCTCTTCCGCGCTCGGGAGGTCGCCCTCCGACAGGGCTAAGGAAAAGCGTTCCCGCATCAGGTCGAAGGCGGCCAGTTCGGCCCGCAGGCTTTCCTGTTGTTCGGGGAAAGGGAGCCGCGGCGGGAAGGCCGGTTGGGCGACGGCCGGACAGGCGGCCAGGAGGCAGCCCAGCAGAAAACAATGCGATACCATTACTTTCATGAATGGCAATTATTGGTTAGATTTGTGAGAGACGACGGACCCGGTGGCATCAGGCCTACCCCGACAGCAGGATTTTCCCCTTCGGTTCCGGTCACCTTCCCAACCCCGGTCAAAAATACGTCCGTTCGTCCGAACCGCCAAGCCTGCTGATGTTTACAGAGAAACATTTCCCGACCACATTGACCCCCCAAGCCCTGGATGATTATCTCGCCAAGGGTTGGTACCGGATGGGGCAGGGGATCTACACCTGCCATTTCCTGTTTTTCGAGGAAAACCTTTACTCCCCGATCTGGATCCGCCTGCCGTTGGCGGGTTACGAATTTCGGAAAGGGCTGCGCAAGTTGCGCCGCAAGGTACATGACAAGTTCCGGGTGGTGGTCCGGCCCGGTTTCATCGATGAGGAGAAGAACGCCCTGTTCGAGGAGTTTCGGTACGATTTCAAGGGTAAACTGGAGTGGACTTTGAAGCTCAGCTTGTTGGATAATGGCGACACCAACATTTTCGATACCTGGGAGGTGGCGGTCTATGACGGGCAAAAACTGATAGCCTTCAGCTTTTTCGACTTGGGCGAAACCACCATGGCCAGCATCAAAGGGGTTTACGACCCATTGTATGCCCAATACAGCCTGGGTTTGTTCACCATGCTGGAGGAAATCGATTTCGGCATGCGCCGCGGGCTGCAGTACTTTTACCCCGGTTATGTGATTCCCGGTTACGAACGCTTCGATTACAAGCTCCGGGTCGGGACGCCCGAGGTGCTCGAATATTACGACCTGAAGTCGAAGGCCTGGTTTCCGTATGCCTCCTTCAGCGATGCGATACTTCCTGTAAAGGTCTTGAAGGACAAGCTGTTGCGGGTTGCCCAGGACCTGTTCCGGGAAAAGGTCAACTGCCAGTTGTTGTTCTATCCCGCCTGGGAGGCCGTGGGCTATGGGCATCCGGCGGACCAGTTCCTGGAGTCGCCGCTTTTCCTGCATCTTTTCAGCAATGTGTTCCCCCGGCCCCGTTTCATCATCTATTACGATTTGTGGAAGGAGAAATATGTCTTCACGCATTGCATGCCGATGGAGGACCTCGGATTTTATTTTGAGTATTCCATGCAGTTCGACACCCAGGAGGCCCGTCATTTCTTGGATTTCATCCTGGAGAAGACCCAGATAGCGGAATCCTCCGACCCGGCGGACCTCATCCCGTTTGCCACGCACATCGCCCGGTACGTCCGGCCGCCCGGTTGGCGGGGTTTCATGAAATGAGGGTTGGGCAGGCAGGTCGCCGGAGGTCGCTCCGGTTACCGGTCCGTCGTCGGGGCGTGGTCGAGCAGCAAAGCGACGGGCGAAGGGTTGGGGAGGTCTTCGGCGGGGGGCGCCTGGATGGTCGACCAGGAGATCTGCTTGTCGAGCGGATAAGCGTCCAGCCGGTTGTGGTAAAAGAACAACAATTTGAGGTCCTGGCTGGTGATATCACCCTTCTTGTGGAAGACCAGCGGTTTGGCGACGTGGTAGACCCCCAGTTTCCGGATTCCGTCTTGCAGGATGCGTTCCGCGTCCTGTGAGAAGGCGGGGGCGAGTTTCAGCGCACCGGCGGCTTCCAGGCGTCGGAGGGCATCGACCAGCTGGGCGGTCAGTTGCAGCATGGTTTCCCGGGGCAGAAGGAGGTCTTCCGGCGGCAGCCGAAGGAGGCCGAAGAGGTCCAGTCCGCTGTTTTCCTTTTGCAGGAGCCGGAAAGCGGCGAATGCGACGACATGGCTGGTCAGGACGATATTCTCCCGCCGGTACCGGTCGGCGATGCGTTCCGCCAGCATGATGGTATACTGGGATTCGCGTTGCAGGTTTTCCGTGATTTCCCGGTCGGTGGACCGGAAATAATCCCGGAGGTCGACGGTCCTGCCGAATTGGTCCAGGCTGTTACCTTCCCCGTCGACGAAATTGCCGAGCACATCCATGGGTTTGCCGAAGGAGAGGGTGATTTCCGAGGGTTGGGAGAAAAAGTTCCAACCGAATTTCAGGATCTTCCGGAAACTGTAGAAATCATCCTTGGGCATGATGTATCGTTCCTTCCCGGTTTGCCGCAAATGTTGTTCGATGAGGTATTTGGCTTCCAGTACGACATGGTAACTGAGCACCAAGGGGACGATGAATACCTTGTCGGTGCGGTTTTGTTGGAAAATCGCCCGTTGGGCTTCCACGGCGGTGCCGAGCAGTCCCATTTTCAGTTTGTTTTCCAGCGCCCCGGAGCGGCTCCGGGTACCACCCGGGAAGAAAAGGCTGTTGGTTCCCCGTTGGATGGAGAGGTTGGACATGGCCTTGAGATTCTCCAGGTAGACCGGATTTTTTTTCCGGCGGTCGACGCGGTAGGCACCCAGCCGGTTCATGAAATAGGCGGTGTAGCCGGTATTGTAGAGGTTCAGGCCGGCGCCGTAGGAAAAGGAGGGGAGTCCGACGATGGTATCCAGCACGTATCCGATCAGGATGGAGTCCAGGTTGCTGGAATGGGTGGGTACGATGACGACGGTGCCTTTGGCGAACAGGCTTCGGATGGTATCGATCTCGCCCAGGGCGAGCAGCCGGTCGTTGACCTTGTAACGCCTGCCGAAGATCCGTTTGATGTTCCTGCCGGCGGCGGTATTGAGCAGGCGGTTGAAGAAGACCGTCAGGAAGCGGCGGGCGAACAGGAAGGTGGGGATGCTGAAGGTGCCGACGATTTCCTCGGTATACCGGCGGATGATGCTCGCCAGGACCAGCTCCGCCGCCTGGTCGTCGGCAATGCCTGCCCGTTGGGGCGGCATCAGGCGGGCGATCATTTTCTTCCAGAATGCGTTCTCGTTCGGCGGGTCCACTTTCCAGGGTTCTTCCTTGATCCGGATCCGCTCGAGGTAAATGGTTCGGGCGACCACGTCCTGGAGCTCGGCACCGTACAGTTTCTTGAGCCGTTGGTAGGTGAACTGTGCGATATCCTCCACAAGATTCTTGCGGTCACGCAACAGCCGGTGGATGGGCCAGTCTGCGATGTCGGGCAGGACATGCGGGTATATTCGATTTTTTCTTGCCATGTGGTGTTGCTGATACCGGCGTTTCCGGAACCATCCGTCCGGACATTCCGGGAACGGGCCGCTACTCCGGAGGGTTTGACGAGACCCGCTCATTGACTTCCCCGATGAAGGAGAGCAAGGTCTCCCGCCCGGTTTGTCGGACGGCGGAGGTGATGAAATGGGGCGGCAATTCATTCCAAGATTCCGACAAGGTATGCAGGAAGCGGTCGACCTGGGTGCGCAGCTGGTTGCCCGGCAGCTTGTCCGATTTCGTAAAGACCAACACGAAGGGGATCTGGTGTTCCCCCAGCCAGTTTGCGAATTCGATGTCTTGCCGATTGGGTTCGATGGTGCTGTCGACGAGGACAAAGACACATACCAGCGACGGACGCGCCAGCAGGTACTCGGTTACCATCCGGTGCCATTCCTGGCGGGTCTTCCGGGAGGTCTTGGCATAGCCGAAACCGGGCAGGTCCACCAGGTGCCAGCCCTCGGCGATGCGGAAGTAGTTGATGGTTTGGGTCTTTCCGGGCCGGTGCGATACGTGGGCCAGTCCTTTGTGCTGGCACAACATGTTGATCAGGGAGGATTTGCCGACATTCGACCGGCCGGTCATGGCATACTCCGGCATATCCGGTGCCGGACAGGCCGCCAGGTCCGGATAACTGCCGGTGTAGGTCGCTGCAAGGTGTTGTTTCATCTGCCGGTCGATTGGAAAGTCCGGATCCGGTACGGTTTCGTACGGTGCCGGATGGGAAGGAGGCGGGATATCCCGCCGTTCCGGCCGGTGTCAATACCGCCCGACTTGACAAAAGTACGCTATTTTCCGATATTCCGGATCGGCTCCGGAAAGGGGGCGGTGGCGCCAACTCCGCCGACCGGGCTAAATATTTGTTAAACCGGGCGGTCGGAAAGGAATTTCGTTCCGCCGGCACATGATAGGGAGAAAGGCCTTCGTTATGAATCCATATGGCTTCGATCCCTTGTTTTCGGACAGGCCTTCTTTATCCGGACAAATCGTCAAACCAAAATCCTTAGTTGTATGAAGAAATCATTGCTTCCCGTCATCCTCGTCTTTTTCGTCTCCGCCTGGGGCCACGCCCAGGTGAAGTACGGATTCCGGTTGGGGCTCAGCTCCACCAACCTCAAGAAGGAAACCATTGAACAGGACGGTATCCGGCTTGCCGTCAAGGACGCCAGCTACGGCTATCACCTCGGCTTTTTCCTGCGCGGCAAGCTCGGGGAACGTTTTTATGTGCAGCCGGAAGCGCTCTTCAATTCCTCCCGGGTCGACTTCCAGGTCGACGATTTCCAAAACAACCTGCTGGGTACCGTCCTGACGGAAAAATACCGGACCATGGACATACCGGTCATGATCGGCTACAAGTTGGGGCCCCTGCGGCTGGAGGCAGGGCCGGCGGGACACGTTTACGTCGCCAGCAAATCCGAATTGGAGGATGAGTTGTCCGGCTACAGCCGTCGTTTCAACAACCTGACGCTCGGTTACCAGGCAGGCGTGGGGCTGGACCTGTGGAAAGTGCTGATAGACCTTCGGTATGAGGGGAACTTCACCAAATTCGGCGACCATATGCGGATCGGTGGGCGCAAGGTGCCGTTTTCGGAGGCGCCTACCCGGCTGGTGCTGACCGCCGGTTTGTCCTTCTGACCGGAACCGCCTGCCGGAAAGCCGACAGCAGGAGCGGACAAGCCCAGCTTCCGCACCTCAACCCTACGAGATAATTGATTACAAAACATTGATTTTCCTTTGTTTTTAGTTATCAATCTCGCTGATGTGCTACGTCCCGCAGGGAAAAGGGCGCGGGGAGCAACCCCGCGCCCAAAAATTTTCTCAGGGCGCGCCGCCGGACGCCCTGTCCAATCATCGAGCAATGCCATAAAGCGCCTTCGGTAATAGGTAGCTTAGGTTTTTATACAACCATGCGAACTTTACAATCAAGATATTCGATTTGGTTTTGAGGTGCGGGTGATGGGGACAAACGGCGGTGGTCCGGTTTTTCGGCCGGGCCTCCGTTCCTGCTCCGGCGGTAAGCAAATCCTCCCCGGAGACCCGGTCCGATGCCGCTGGGACCGGCATCCTGGGGGGCGGCCCACCAAGGGCGGAGGCCCGGACCGGTTCTGCGCCGCGGCGGCGGATTCCCCTTCCGGAGGCCCTTGGCCGGATACCCGTCCAAATATTACCATGCTAACGTCGGAATACTTTATTTTGTGGCGGTTCCGACAGGAGGCAATACGGGCGGGTGGTGCGGGGCAACCGCCCGGACAGCCCGGGGACGTCCGGTGCAGACGGCGAGCGGGTTGTCCACACGGATGCGTCCTTCCGCCATGGGCTCCCGTCGAACCGAAATTCAGCAGCCATGAAAAGATGGATAGCAGGTTGGTTTCCGGTGCTCGCCGTAATCCTTCTTCCCCGGGTGGTCCCGGGCCAGGAGGCGCCACGGCTGACCTGGGGTCCGCCCTACAAGCAGGCCAACAATACGCTCGCCACCGAGGTCATCGGGATTGTCCCCGAAGGATTCTACCAGCTTCGTCAGAAAGTCTCCCAACAAGCCAATGCCCGGCCCCGGGCCTGGATTGCCTTTTACGACCGGGAGATGAAACTGGATCGGATGGAGGAGCTGCCGCTCAAGTACAAGAACAAGCAGCGGGCTTTCGAACGGGTCGTGATGTTGGATGGACAGTTGCATTTGTTGACCTCGTTCCACAATACCGCCAAGAAGCGGAATTACCTTTTCCGGCAGTCGCTCAGCAGGAAGACCCTGGTTCCGTCCAACCGGTTGGACATGATCTGCGAGAACGAGGCCCGCAATACCGGGGATGTCGGGAAGTTCGGCTTCCACATCTCCCCGGACAGCACCCGCTTGCTGGTCTTCCATGAACTTCCCTACGAAAAGAAGCAGCCGGAGCGGTTCGGATTCCATGTGTACGACCGTGATTTCTCCCTGTTGTGGGAGCGCAACATCGTCTTGCCCTATCCGGACAACCAATTCACGGTGGAAGATTATCAGGTCGACGACCAAGGCAATGTCTACCTGTTGGGTGTCTTGTACAGTGACGAGGCCAAGTGGCGGCGGCGGGGAAGTCCCACGTATCGGTATGTCGTCCTTTCCTACCTCGACAACGGCCGGGAGGCGCGGGAGCTACGCATCGAGGGAGGAGAAAAGTTCATCACGGACCTGACGTTCCGCCCCGCTCGCAACGGCGGGCTCGTCTGTGCGGGATTCTATTCCGAACCGGGAACCTATCAAATCAAGGGAACCACCTATTTCAGGATCGACCCGGCGACAGGGACGGTCCCCGACAAGCAATACCAGCCATTCGACCTGTCCTTTCTCACCCGCCACCTGCCCGAAAAGGAACAGGAAAAGCTCCGGTCGGCATCCGCCGGCGGCCAGGACATCGGGAAGGCGGTCGCCCTGTACGATTATTCGTTGGATGAGCTTATCCTGCGCAGCGATGGCGGCGCGGTGCTGGTCGCCGAACAGTTCTTCATCGAGCAGGATTTCCGGCGGGATTACGCCTTCAACGGATTCTACCCCTATACGTTCGACCCTTTCTTCTATTCCCGGAACTACGTCCGGCAGCAAACGGATTATTATTACCATTACAACGATATCCTGGTGGTCAATATCCGGCCCGACGGCACGATGGAGTGGGCCGCGCGGGTGCCCAAGCACCAGGAGACCCGCAACGACGGCGGTTTCCATTCCTCCTACGTCTTGTCCATCGTCCGGGATAAGCTCTATTTCGTCTATAACGACAATCCGCGGAATTTCAATGGGGACAAACGGGTCGGCAAGTGGTACAATTATGGCGGCGGCGAGGGCGTCATCGTATTGGCCCAGGTCAATAAGGACGGAGCGGTCTCCACCTGGCCCTTGGCGACCCACCAGGACGTGGGCGTGCTGACGCGCCCGAAGGTGAGTCGGCAAATCGGCCGGCGTCAGTTGGCCTTGTTCGGCGAAAAGGGCAACACTTACCGGTTGGGTTCGCTGCAATTCGATTGAGCGGCCCGATATCCGACCCAGCAAACGTAGTCTTATGAAATTGATTCGATTTGGTCCGAAGGGATTCGAGAAACCGGGCTTACTGGACCCGGAGGGCAACCGGCGTGACCTTTCCGCCCTGTTCCCGGACTGGGACCGTGCTTTCCTGAATGCCGGCGGATTGGGGCAGTTGGCCGCCCTTTCCCATCGGCTTGACGAATTTCCCCGCGTGCCCGCCTCCGAACGGTGGGCGGCCTGTATCGCCCGACCGGGGAAAGTCCTCTGCATCGGGCTGAATTATTCGGACCATGCCGCGGAATCGGGCATGGCCATCCCGACGGAACCCATCGTTTTCCAGAAAGGGGCGAACACGGTGGTCGGTCCCTACGATCCGGTCATCATACCTCGGAACAGTGAGAAAACGGATTGGGAGGTGGAGCTGGGCGTGGTCATCGGAAAGGAGACCCGTTACCTGGACAGTGCCGAGGCGGCGGCAGCCTGCATCGCCGGATATTGTATCTCGCACGATGTATCGGAACGGGCGTTCCAGTTGGAGCGGGGCGGGCAGTGGACCAAGGGGAAGTCCTGTGACAATTTCAACCCGGTGGGTCCTTTCCTGGCCACGCCGGAGGAGATTCCGGACCCACACGACCTGCCCATGCGGTTGTGGGTCAACGGCCGGCTGATGCAGCAGGGAAACACCGCGACCATGGTTTTCAACTGCTATGAAATCATCCGTTACCTGTCCTGGTTCATGACCTTGGAAGCGGGGGACCTGATCTCCACCGGGACTCCGCCCGGGGTCGGGCTGGGGATGAAGCCTCCGGTCTACCTGCGGCCGGGTGACGAAGTGGAGCTGGAGGTCGGCCTGCTCGGCCGGCAGCGGCAGATTTGTGTGGCGGCGGATTGACCTGCGCCGGATCCCGGGTACCTGCCGGTAAGCAAACAGCATGGAACGTATGACCTATCAGGACACATTGGCGTTTGCCCGCCGGATGGATCGGCAGGATCCGCTCCGTGCATTCCGTCGGGCGTTCCGTTTCCCGCTGCACGAGGGTCGGGAGGTTTTGTATTTCTGCGGGAATTCCCTGGGCTTGCAGCCCCGAGGGGTCCGGAAGGCCTTGCTGGCGGAGCTGGACCAATGGCGGACCCACGCCGTGGAGGGGCATTTCCGGGGCGAACGGCCCTGGATGAACTACCACCGGTACCTGCAGCCGCAGAGTGCCCGCTTGGTGGGTGCGCAGGAGGGGGAAGTGGTGGTGATGAACACCTTGTCCGTGAACCTGCACCTCCTGATGATCAGTTTCTACGCACCCATGCCGGGCCGGTTCAAGATCCTGATGGAGGGGCATGCCTTCCCATCCGACCAATACGCCGTGGAGAGCCAGGTCCGCTTACACGGGTTGGACCCGGCGGCGGCGGTGGTGGAGCTTTTTCCGCGGCCCGGGGAGGATTGCCTGCGGGACGAGGATATCCTGGCCGCGATCCGCGAGCAGGGGGCATCGTTGGCCATGGTGATGTTCGGAGGGGTCAACTACTATACCGGCCAGTTGTTCGACATGCAGGCCATCACCGCTGCGGCCCATTCGGTCGGTGCGGTGGCCGGATTCGACCTGGCGCATGCCGTCGGCAACGTGCCCTTGTCCTTGCACGACTGGGATGTGGATTTCGCCTGTTGGTGCAGTTACAAATACCTCAACGCCGGCCCCGGCGGTCCCGGCGGGATATTCGTCCATGCGCGGTACGGCGAACAGGCGGAGCGGCTGCGGCTGGCCGGTTGGTGGGGACACGATGAGGAGCGCCGATTCAGGATGGAAAAGGGATTCGTGCCCATGCGGGGGGCGGAAGGCTGGCAGTTGAGCAACGCGCAGGTGTTTGGCATGGCGGCCCACCGGGTCGGCCTGGACCTGTTCGATGCGGCCGGCATGGAGGCATTGCGCCGTAAGTCGAGCTTGCTGACCGGCCACCTGCGTTTCCTGTTGGAGCGCTTGCAGGCGGAACGGCCCCTGTTCCGGATCATCACCCCGTCGGAACCGCACCGGCACGGCAGCCAGCTTTCGCTGCTGACCCTGCGCAACGGACGGGCGATCTTCGATTACCTTTCCGCGCACGGTGTGGTGGCGGATTGGCGGGAACCGGATGTCATCCGCATGGCGCCGGTACCGATGTATAACCGTTTCGAGGATGGTTGGCGACTGTACGACCTCCTTCGGAAAATGCCCTTGTGAAATGGGGATATTCAGGCAGACCGGTGCGTTGTTCCGGAAAGAGTTCCGGCTGGAATGGCGGCAGCGTTACGCGCTGGGGGGGATGCTTTTGTATGTTTTATCCACGGTCTTCATCGTATATGTGGCGGTCCAGCGGGTGACGCCGCAGCTGTGGAACGTCCTGTATTGGGTCATCCTGTTGTTCGCCGCCGTGAATGCGGTGGTGAAGAGCTTTGTCCAGGAAAGCGGCGCCCGCCAGTTGTACTATTACCAACTTGCGCATCCGGTGGCGGTTCTCCTGTCCAAGATCCTGTACAATACCTGTCTCCTGTTGGCACTCGGCGGACTGACCTTCCTGGCCTTGGTCTTTGTCGCCGGCAATCCGGTGCAGGAGGCGGGCAGTTTCTGTCTGGCCCTGCTCCTGGGCAGTATCGGCTTGTCCATTGCCCTGACTTTCGTGTCCGCCATAGCCGCCAAAGCGGACAACAGCAGTACCTTGTTGGCCATCCTGAGTTTCCCGGCCATCCTGCCGATGTTGCTGGTCCTGGTGAATCTCAGCGCCCATGCCGTCGGTCTGTTGGGTGGGTCGATGGCGGGGAAGGATATCTTGCTGCTGCTCTCCGTCGACATGATCCTGATGGCGATGTCCCTGCTGCTGTTTCCTTTCCTGTGGCGGGACTGAGGCCGGGCCATGACGAGGACAACAGGGGGTAGCTGCGAAAATTCAGCCTTATGAAACAGCATTGGTGGAAAATTCTGGGGGTGCTCATCGTGTGTTACACTTTTGTGGCGGGTCTGCTCATTCCCCTGAAGCCGGGCGGCTTCCGGCTGGAGCCTTCCGTGGTGGAGGGCGGCGACACGGCGGCGTTGGTGCTGGAGGGCTACAATACCCATTTCCTGACCGCGGATTTGTCGGCCTGGCTGGTCCGTAAGGACGGCCGCCTGGTCGAGCCGGTTGGGCTGACGGCCGAACGGGACGACCTCCTGCGTCTCCGGTTCAGGATACCGCCGTCCGAGCCGGACGCACCGGCCCTGGATACCCTCCAACTGGTGGTGGACAATCCGGTCGACGGTCATTTCCAGCTGGTCTTGTTCCTGCGCAAAGGGGGAGGCGGGACGGACGGACCCGGCGGACCCGGCTGGCTGGACCGGAGCGTGGAACTCCATCCTGCCGGCGGCCGGTCGTTTCCCTTCCTGAACACGGTGTATGAAAGTATCCGCAATCTGTATTTTCATGTCCCCATGTGGTTCTCCATGTTCCTGCTGGCCATTGTGGCGGCTGTCCGAAGTGTGCAGTATCTGAACAGCCGGGATATCCGGCGCGACCAGCACGCGCAGGCTCTGGCGGCCATCGTCCTCCTGCTCGGGGGGCTGGGCTTGGTGACCGGAGCGATTTGGGCCAGGCATACCTGGGGGGACTACTGGAGCAACGATCCCAAGCAAGTCTACACGGCGGTCGGCTTGTTGATCTACGGGGCCTACTTCGTGCTGCGCGGCGCATTCGAAGATCCCGAAAAGCGGGCCCGCCTGGCGGCGGTCTACAATGTGTTCGCCTTTTCCACGCTGGTACCGCTGTTGTACATCCTCCCCAAACTCTCCGCAGATTCCAACCATCCCGGTACCGGCAGCAACATTGCCTTCGGCAGCCAGGACCTGGACAACTCCATGCGCATGGTCTTCTATCCCGCCATCCTGGGATGGACCCTGATCGGCCTGTGGATGGCCCAGCTGTTGTATCGGTTCCAGTCCGTCCGTTGGCAGCTCTCCAGCCGCTCGATGCCTTGATCGTCAGCCCCGCCGGCCCGCCACCGGCACCGGAAAAAAACCGTTCCGGCGCAGTTTGATTACAGGCGGAAATCTTCGAATTTTGTTATCTAAACAGGTATATGCAGAAAAGATCCGCCTCCGCCACGCACATCCTCGGCAGCCTTCTGGTCCTGACCCTCCTTATTTTTACAGCCGGTACGCTCACTGCACAGCCGACCACCTCGCTTCCTGTCTTCGACAAAGGAAAGATGTGGGTGGTGTTGGCGGTCATCGCCGTCATCTTCGCCGGACTGGTGTCCTTTTTGTTTTACCTGGATAGAAGACTAACCAAATTGGAGAACCAAATTAAAAATCATGAGTAATGTCCCGCAAAAACTGACCTTCTACCAAAGTGTCCAGAATTATTTCGAGAAAGCGGCGCCCCACACCGGGTTGGACACCGGCTTGCTCGATCAGATCCGCGTCTGCAATGCCGTGTATGCCATTCACTTCCCGGTGGAGGTACGGAACAAGGAGACCGGTAAACTGGAGGTAAAGGTCATCGAGGCCTACCGCGTACAACACAGCCACCACCGGCTGCCTACGAAGGGGGGGATCCGATACAGCAACCACGTCAACCAGGAGGAAGTCATGGCCTTGGCCACCCTGATGTCCTACAAATGTGCCATCGTACATGTTCCCTTCGGCGGGGCGAAAGGCGGAGTCAAGATCAATCCCTGGGATTACGACGAGGAAACCCTGGAGAAAATCACCCGTCGCTACACCTATGAGCTGGTCCGCCGCAATTTTATCGGGCCTTCCATCGACGTGCCGGCGCCGGATTACGGCACCGGGCAACGGGAGATGGCATGGATCTACGACACCTACCGCACCCTTCGGGAAAACGAGCTGGATGCCGCCGGTTGTGTCACCGGAAAACCGGTCAACCAGTTCGGTATCCGCGGAAGGACCGAGGCCACCGGCCGTGGCGTCTTCTACGGCCTCCGGGAGGCCTGCTCCCATGTGTCGGATATGGAGCGCTTGGGATTGACCCCGGGTATCGCCGGCAAACGCATGGTCATCCAGGGATTCGGTAATGTGGGGACCTATTCCGCCATGATTTCCCAGGAGGAGGGGGATGCCGTCATCATCGCGGTGGGTGAAGCGGACGGCTTCATCTACAACGAAAAAGGCATCGACATCCGCACCCTGGTCCGGGTCAAGGAGGAAACCGGCTCCATCATGAACTACGGCGATGCGACCAAATTTTCCCGGGAGGAACGGGAAAAGGTCCTGGAACTGGACTGTGACATCCTGGTGCCGGCCGCCCTCGAGGAGGTCATCCACATCGAGAATGCGGACCGCATCAAGGCCAAGATCATCGCCGAAGCCGCGAATGGTCCCATCACTTCCCCGGCGGAGGAAATTCTCCTGGCCAAAGGCAAGCTCATCATCCCGGACGTCTATCTGAACGCCGGCGGGGTGACCGTCTCCTATTTCGAATGGCTCAAGAACCTCTCCCATATGCGGTTCGGCCGGATGGACAAGCGGTATCGCCAGCAAGGCCGGGAGGATATGGTCTCGATGATTGAGGAAATGACCGGCCGGAAAGCGCCTGTCGACCTGGTGCACCGATTCGTCAAGGGGGCCGACGAGGTGGACCTGGTCCGTTCCGGGCTGGAGGAGACCATGATCAATTCCTACAACTTCACCCGGGATATCCAACTCCGGAAAGGTATCGATATGCGGACGGCCGCTTTCGTCAATGCCATCCTGCTGATCGGACAGGATTACCAGTCCATGGGCATCTTCCCCTGATGCGCACGCCCGTGGCGGCGGACGGGCGCCTCCGCCCGTCCGCCGTCCATCCCATGGAACGCCCCTGTACCGGAGCTTATCCGGACAGGGGCGTTCCCGTCGGCGGGGTCAGGCAATGGCCGGTTGCGGACCGTTCCGCCGGTCCGTACCTTCCGGTACGCAAGGCACCGGGGAACCGGCTGCAACTCACCCTTCCCGGGTCGTCCGGGCCGCCTTGGCCCAGGCATCCTTGAGGGTGACGGTCCGGTTGAAGACCGGTCGGTCGGGCGTGCTGTCCGGGTCCGGCGTAAAATAACCCAGGCGGATGAACTGGAAAGGTTGTGGCGGGGCTGCCGATGCCAGGCATGGTTCCAGCCAGGCATCCTTTACGACGACCAGCGATTCGGGGTGGAGCAGCTCCTTGAAATCGCGCGGGTCCTCCGCGGCATTTTCCACCATGAGGAGCCGGTCGTACAGGCGCACCTCTCCGGAGATGGCATGTTCGGCGGACAGCCAGTGCAGGGTGGCTTTCGGCTTGAGGCCGGAGGTGTCCGCGCCGCTCCTGGAATCCGGGAAATACGAACAATGGAGGGCCGTGATTTCCCCGTTTTCGGCTTTTATCACTTCGTCACAGCGGATGATGTAAGCACTTTTGAGCCGGCCCAATTCGCCGGGTGCCAGCCGGAAGAATTTCTTGGGCGGATTTTCCATGAAATCCTCCCGTTCGATCCACAATTCCTTCGAGAAAGGGATGGTTCGGGTACCGGCGGCAGGGTCTTCCGGGTTGTTGTCCGTTTCCAGCCATTCCGTCTGGTTGTCCGGATAATTGGTGATGACCACTTTCAGGGGGTGCAGGACGGCCATGGCGCGGGTGGCGACCTTATTCAGGTCTTCCCGGACGCAGAATTCCAGCAGGCCGAGGTCGATGACATTGTCGCGGCGGGCGATGCCGACCCGGGTGGCGAATTCCCGGATGGCAGCCGCCGTATAGCCCCTCCGCCGCATGCCGGAGATGGTCGGCATCCGAGGGTCGTCCCAGCCGCTGACAAACTTTTCGGTCACCAGTTGTTTCAGTTTCCGCTTCGACATGACCGTATAGTTCAGGTTGAGCCGGGCGAATTCATATTGCTTGGAGGGAAATATCTCCAATTGTTCGATACACCAGTCGTACAAGGCCCGGTGGGGCATGAACTCGAGGGTACAGATCGAGTGGGTGATTTTTTCGATGCTGTCGCATTGCCCGTGGGCCATGTCGTACATCGGGTAGATGCACCACTGGTCGCCCGTCCGGTGATGGTGGGCGAATTTGATGCGGTAGAGCACCGGGTCGCGCAGGATCATGTTGGGGGATGCCATGTCGATCTTGGCACGCAGGACACAGGTCCCTTCCGGCAGTTCCCCGTTCCTCATCTGTTCGAACAGGGCGAGGTTCTCTTCGACGGAGCGTTGTCTGTACGGACTTTCGACACCCGGTCGGGTGGGGGTCCCTTTCATGGCCGCCATCTCCTCCGCGCTGCTGTGGTCGACATAGGCCATGCCCTTGCGGATGAGGTCGCAGGCGAAGCCGTAGAGTTGTCCGAAGTAGTCGGAGGCGTAGTAGATGGCGTCGGGTTCGAATCCGAGCCACCGGACGTCCCCGATGATACTGTCCACATATTCCGTATCTTCCGTGACGGGGTTGGTGTCATCGAAGCGGAGGTTGCACTTTCCGCCGTATTTCCGGGCCAGGCCGAAATTGAGGCAGATGGACTTTGCATGTCCGATATGCAGGTATCCGTTGGGTTCGGGCGGGAACCGGGTGTGGACCCTGCCGTCGTGCAGGCCGGCTTTGAGGTCGCGCTCGATGATTTCCTCCAGGAAATTAAGGGCGGTTTTGCCTTCGGATTCCTTTCGTTCGTGGATCATGGTGAAAAGGTTGTATGGTCACCGGGCAGGACGCTCCCGGGAGCGCCGGGAGGTACCTTTCGGTCAGGTTCTACGGAATTCGGTCCGGCCGGATGCACGGGCGACAAAAATACGTCCATTTCCGGGCCTTCGGTCCGGCGAGGGCTGCGCCAGGCCAGCCAGGCCCGGTTTACATACGGTCCGGCATCTCGATACCCAGGAGGTCCATGCCATGGCGCAGGACCAGGGCCACCGATTGGCACAGCTGCAGGCGGAATGCGACGGCCGCGGGGGTATCCGCTTTCAGGATCGACAGGTCCGTAAAGAAGCGGTGGAAGGATTTGGCAAGGTCGTAGCAATAATTCGCCAGGGTGGACGGATCGTATTCCGCGGCGGCGGAGCGCACGATTTCCGGGAATCGGTACAGTTGGCCGATCAGCTCCTTTTCCTGGATTTCGAGGGGGCCGTGGGCGCGGGCCTGCTGCCGGAGCTCATCATCAAGGGGGCGACCGGCTTTTTTCAATACCGATTGGATGCGGACATAAGCGTATTGGATATGCGGGCCGGTTTGTCCCTGGAGGTCCACACTTTCCCGGGGGTCGAAGACCATCCTTTTCTTGGGATGGACCTTGATCAGGTGGAATTTCAGGGCGGCCAGGCCGATCTTGTAGTAGGTTTGTTCCAACAAGACCGGGTCGGCGCCGGCCAATTCGCCTCTTTCCGCGGTGGCGGCCTTCGCCTCGGCGACCACCTCGTCGATCAGGTCGTCGGCATCGACCACCGTGCCCTCCCGGCTTTTCATTTTCCCTTCCGGGAGTTCCACCATGCCGTAGCTGAGGTGATAGAGGCCGTCGGCATAGGGTTCTCCCAGGCGTTTGAGGGTCTCGAACAGGACCTGGAAGTGATAGTTCTGTTCATCGGCGACGACATAGACCATTTTGTCCGGCAGGAAATCCTGGTACCGCATCCGGGCGGTCCCGAGGTCCTGGGTGATGTAGACGGAGGTACCGTCCTTGCGGAGCAGGACCTTTTCGTCGAGGCCGGCCTCCCGGAGGTCCACCCAGACGCTGGTGTCCTTTTTCCGGTAGAAGATACCGGTGGCGAGTCCGTCCGCGATGATATCCTTTCCCAGCAGGTAGGTATCGCTTTCGTAGTAGATCTTGTCGAAATCAATGCCCAGCCGCCGGTAGGTTTCCTCGAATCCTTCGTAGACCCAGTCGTTCATTTTCCGCCAGAGGGCCAGCACATCGGGGTCGCCTTCCTCCCATTTCGTCAGCATGGTGTGGGCGGCTTTGCCCAGGGGGCTGTGGTAGCTGTTGAAGTAGGTGTTCCGATATGATTTGAAGAAATCGGCCGGCTCCTGTCCGGGTCTTAAGTAGATTCCCATGGTTCTCTTACCGTCATCCGAATCCTGCCAGGCGGCGAATTCCTCCTGGAGTTTCTGTTCAAAGAGGACATAGTAACGGCCGACGAAATGGTCGGGTTTGACACCGGTCGATGCGGGCGTGGCGCCGTCCGCATACAACTGCCAGGCGACCATGCTTTTGCAGATGGCGATTCCCCGGTCGTTGATGACCTGAACCTTGATGACCTCGTAGCCGGCGGCTTCGGACAAGCGGGCGGTGGCCCATCCCAGCAGGATGTTGCGGACATGGCCCAGGTGCAGGGGTTTGTTGGTGTTCGGGGAGCAGTATTCGACCATGATTTTCTTCCCGTTGCGCGGATGCCGGCCGAAGTCGGGATCCGTCGCCTGCTGCAGCAGGAAAGCGGTCCAAAAGTCGTCGCTGACGACCAGGTTGAGGAATCCCTGCACCACGTTGTAGCGCGCGATGGCGGGGAAGCGGCCCACGAGGAACGCACCGATATCCGTGGCGATGTCGCCAGGTTTGCGACCGGCCAGTTTGGCGAAGGGGAAGGTGACCACGGTATAGTCCCCTTCATATTCCTTGCGGGTCAGGTTCATGGTAATGTCGGCGGCCGAGATGGTATGCCCGTAGAGGGCCTCCACGGCCTGCATGACACCTTCCTGGATGGTGGAAACGATATTTTTCATAAGGAACGGTCGGATTCCGCGCAAATCGGTACCGGAGGGGGCGGTCCGACGGACCGATGCGGGTGAAATAATTCAGGCGGCAAAAATATCATTTTTTCCTTGGCGGGCTACCTTTGCCGTCATGTTCAAGTACGCCGTATCCGATATTCACGGTTGTTGCCGGACCTTTACGGCCTTGTTGGACCGGATAGCCTTCTCGACGGCCGACGAGTTGTACCTGTTGGGGGATTACATCGACCGGGGTCCGGCTTCACGGCAGGTGCTGGACCTGGTCCTGGCGCTGCGGGCGGCGGGATACCGAGTCCGGTGCCTCAAGGGAAACCATGAGGATGCCATGCTCCTGTCCCGGTACGATGCGACGCTGTGTCAGGCGTGGTACCACCAGTGGGGTGGGCGGGAAACCCTGCGCAGTTTCGGGATTCCCGCCTTGTCGGAGCTGCCGCAGGCCTACTGGGACTTGCTGGAAGGGATGCCCTTGTACCTGGAGACCGGGGCCTACATCCTCGTCCATGCCGGGTTGGGATTCCGGGGAGGCGACCCCTTGGCCACGGGGAACGACATGATGTATCTCCGTGATTGGGAAGGGGATATCGACCGGTCATGGTTGGGAGACCGCATCATCCTGCACGGTCACACGCCGGTGACCAAAGGGGAGATGATGCGCCGATGCCGGGAATTGGACCATCGGCAGGTATTGGATATCGATGCAGGTTGTTTCCTGCGGGACCGGCCCGGATATGGACAGCTTTGTGCGTTTGAGCTGACCGGCCGCCGGCTTCATTTCCAGAAAAACATCGATTAGACGGCAGCCCCTTGCCGGCTTTGCGGCGGCGGCCAGGCCGGTCGCCGGGTCCCCGGCGTTCAACGGGCACCTGCTTCCGGCGGTTCGACCTGGTCCAGGACTTCCCGGGGTATGAGCGGCTGCCCCGCCGTTTCGCCTTCGATGACATCGTTTTCTATGAAATACCACTGGTCGTCCGGGAATCCGGACACACCGAACATCTTCCGGTTGGCGGTGATGTCGAACCGGAAAGCCGCCGGGTCGTAGCGGACCTGTTCGGCACCGTAGAGGGATTCGAAATTGCGGAGGATCTGGTTCTGGACAAGGGTATCCCGGTATTCCACGGAAGTGAAGGTGATGCTCATTTCCATCTCATAAGAAATCTGGACATAGCGTTCCTCACCATGCGGTACGATATCGGAAACGTTTCGGACGTCGAAGTTGCGCATCTGCATGGTCAGTCCTTCCTGTTCCATTTGCCGGAACACCTCCAGGATCTGTTCCTTGGGAACCAGCTGGAAGAAACGGGGGTAGATCATATCGGCGACGGCATCCCAATCCTTGGATTCCGTCGCCTGGAAATAGGCGAGTGTCCGGTCCAGGATATCCCGGGGGATGTTCGTCTGGGCGTGCATGGCCGGCAGCATCGGGAAGAGCAGGCCGGGGAGCAGCAACAAGGCAAATCGGTTCATGATGGTGGGCATTGTTTGCGTGATTCGTCCGGAGGCCCTGCCGGGGTACCGGTCGGTTCGGGGAAGGGTTCCGGTGCGCAGGCGATGCCGACACGGGCGTGCAGATAGTCCGGTCGGTGGAGTTCCGCCACCATGGCGGCGGCGATGTCCCCGGCGGTGACGTCCGATTTCCCGGTGGCGGGATAATCGCGCTGCAGGTGGCAATGGCCGGTCGCCGGTCCCGGAATGACCCGGTCGGGACAGAAAATGGTCCAGTCCAGCCGGGAGCCCTGCAGGTGCAGGAAGGCCTGGTGGTATTCGAGGGCCGCCGCCTTGCGGCCGGCGGGGAAATCGGTCGATTCGAACAGGTAGGATTGCTCGTCGGCCTGCAGGATGCCTTTCGTCCCGAGCGCGATGATGCGTTTCGGTCCGTAGGCCTCCAGGACGGAAACGAGGAGCTTCATGCCCAGCGACCGGGCCTTGTCCGTCCCCTCGGCATCCCCCCCGATGACGGCGACCACCGCATCACAGCCGCGGGCGGCCCGCCGGATGTCGTCCTTGGAAAACAAGGCCCCCCGGAACAGGGTCAGTCTTTCGCGGACGAGGGACATGCGCTCGAGTACATTCCGTGCGAAAGCCACGACCGAATGGCCGTGCGCGAGTAACAGGTCGACCACCTGGGTTCCCACCGGATGCGTTGCGCCGATGACCAATACCTTGCCCATTCGTGCGAATCGATTGGATGAAGACCGCTGCACCCGCGGCGGTAGCCCTTCGGGCGGTACCGATACGGGATACCTCGTCCGGTAAATATAGCAAAATCCGGCGGAGGTTGTACCGGGCTGTCGCGGGGACTGCCCTTCCTGTCCGTTGTCATGACAATTCTCATCCCGGTAACAAACCCAGGTCATGGCTTTCCGTCCGCCTATCCGCTTATTTTGTAAGCCGGACACCAGCACCATATGTAACAAGGTGCATACCCGGCCGAAGGGCCGGACACCTCACAGGTGGGAAAAGTGTTCCGGGTTCACCAAAGGAAAAAGCAAAGCCATGACCACACTGACCAGTAAAGCATTCGACCGGTTGGCAGCCGTACACGGGGCACGATGCGTATCTATTTTTCTACCCACCCACCGCCAGGGGATGGAAGTGATGGAACAACAGGACCGGCTGCAGTACAAGAACCTCCTGAGTACGGTGGAGAAAGAAATGATGTCATTGGGGTTCGGGCGGGAAGAGACCGCCGAGTTCCTGTCGCCGGCCCGGGCGTTATGGGAGGACAGCACCTTCTGGCGGCATCAGGCAGCCGGATTGGCCGTTTTCCTGGAAAGGGAGGGGATACACCATTTCCGGCTTCCGTATCCCGTTCCGGTTCATCACTACCTGTCCCACGAGTTTTACCTGAAGCCGTTGATTCCTTATTTCACCGGCAACGGCAACTATTACCTGCTGACGCTCAACTTCCAGGATGTCCGCCTGTACAGGGGGGACCGGCACCACCTGTCCGAGGTCCATGGCGGATTGTCATTGCCGCAACACCGGGAGGAAGTGGTCGGGGAGGATTACCGCCCGAGCCAGTTGAGTTTCCATTCCGGATCCGGCAAACAATATGCGGCCGTATTTCACGGGCAAGCGGCCTGGATCGAGGACGAGAAGGAGGAAATCCTGCAGTTCTTCCGGGCCATCGACCGTGAGGTCGCCCGGCAGCTGCAGGGAGAAAGCACGCCCTTGCTGGTATACTGCCTGCCGTACCTGTTCCCCTTGTACCAGCAGGCGAACACTTACGGGGCCCTGCTTCCCGAAGCGGTGGAAGGCAATCCGGAGCGCCTCCAGCCGGAGGTGTTGCGCAAGGCGGCCTGGGATCGGCTGGCATTCCATTTCGACCGGGACCGCCAGGAACGGGTCGACCGGTTCCTGCAGTTTCAGGACACGCCCCGTACCACCGTCGACATCCACACCGCCCTGCCGGCCGCCTTCGGCGGTTTGGTGGATACCCTGTTCCTGGACCCGCAGCGGGAATTCTGGGGTGTGTACGATGCCGTCCAGGGAGAAGTCAGGCTGCAAGACCACCAGGAGCGTTCCAATACATCGCTGACTAATTTATTGGCGATCAAAGTATTCCAACAGGGAGGCAATGTATTTCTGGAGGACCAGCCCTTTCTTCCGGGGCCCTATTCGCCCGTCAACGTGCTTTTCCGGTACGGTTGAGGCGAAGCGTGCCGTCTTTCGTTTCAAAAGCTCCATTTCGTGCGGAGGAAGAGGGATTGGATTGGGCTTTCGAGCGCCCGTCCGCCCGTCCGTTGGACGAACAGCTGCCCGACCAGGTCCAGGTCCCAGTCTTCGGCCAGCGAATAGGTCAGCAAGGGGTTGAGGAAGAGTCCCTGGCTTTGCCCGGGGCTGTAGACCAGGACGAAGCCGGAGCGGAGCAAGGGGGAGACCGGATAAAGGACCTGGGTGAGCAGCGCGTATCGGTAGGGATACAGCTGCAGGGCGGAGGGTTGGAATCGGGTGAGCTCCGTGATGCCGGCGCGCGTGCTGCCCCGGGTATTGAGCAGGAATCCACCGTGGAGATAGAATTGGTTCGACCAGGTATGGTCGACCCCGAGGGAAGCGGACAAGCCGGCCCGACCGGTGGTCCGCCAGGGTTGGAACCAGGCCCATTCCCCTTTGAAGCCGCTTGCCCCCAGGTTGCCGGCCCAACCGGCCCCCGCCACGATATGTTCCCGAAAGACACCGCCGATGAATTGCAGGTCGTAGGTGCCGAGGTGGAAATTCCAGCGTGAGCCCGCCGTCAGTCCGGCCAGCCGGTCGGCAGCCCGGACCGCCACTTCCCAGCCGGTGCCGGCATCCCGGAAACGGCGGATCCGGACGGCATCGCTGCCGGGCCTTTCCTCGTAATCGAAGTCCGTAAAATTGAAGGTGTTGAAAATGTCGTGTGGATTCCAGACGGTGCCGATCCCCCAGTTTATCCGTTGCCGTCCCACCCGGATTTCCCAGCCTTCGGAATGGAACTCCCCGTAAAGCCGGTCCATGACCGTGTGAAAAGCGATGCCGGCCTGCCCTTGCCAGCCCCGGGAGAGGCGTAGGTAGTCGTCGGCCTGCAGCTGGTCGGTGAAGTCCTGCCCTTGCCAGGCCAGCGTCCGGACCTGGTCTCCCCAGAAGATCCGGTTTCGGATTTCCGCCACCAGGTTGATATGGCCGCCGGCCCGGAAACGGAGGTTGTACCGGTTGTGCAGCAACAGGTCATTGGATTGGTAGCGGTCCGTCGGCAATGGCAATCCGACCAGGCGGCTATCCAGGAAGGTCGTGGTATGCAGGTATTTGAGATAGCCCCGGGTAGCCCATCGCCCATCGCCGGAGGCGGATTGCGCGAAGGTCCCGCCGGCCGCCGTCAGCAGCAGCCAGCCCGAAAGGCATCCGTAAATGGATAAGGTTCGAATCATATCGACAAGGTCATGTGTACGGATCGGCGGGGTCCCGCCCGACCTGATTCCGAAGGGTGCTTTGCCGCACCGGCTGCCGGACGCTGGCGGCCGACAAGCTGTAACCCGCTTCCCGGCACGGCGCCCGGAGGGCCGACTCCCATAAATATACCGATAATTCAGCTAAAATCGAATCACGGCATGGATCGGCGCTGTTCCGCCAGGCATTCCTTTCCTACCTTTGTCCAAAGGGTGTATCCTGCCGGTTCCGCCGGAGGACCGTGCCGCACCCACCCTATCCTGTCGGAGCAATCGGTCGGGCAGGCGGAACCAGACATTTTTCAGCTATCTTACCCTTGTCGAGGATGAAAAAGCCTGCCTGTTGCGACGGTAACGATTTCCGGATACCTGCGCTCCGGATCCCGGGCACCCGGCCCGGCCGGATGCTGGTACGCATAACCTTGTGCGCGCTGTTGGGCCTTTGTCTGGTCCGGCCGCTGGCGGGCATGGGCTGGCCCCGCCCCAAGGGCGGATTTTTTCTGAAATGGGACCAAACCTTCCTGCGGGCGGACCGTTATTTCGATGGTGCCGGCAACCTGCGGGACATCAGCCGGTTGAACAGCACCACCCACAGCATCTATGTCGAATTGGGTGGTACGCAACGGCTCACCTTCGTCGGCTACCTGCCCGTATTGGTGCTTCAGTCCGGGGATGCCCGGTTGACATCGGTCCCCGGAATGCCGGCCCTGGCGGGCCGGCCGGTGAACAGCGGGGTAGGGGACATGGACCTCGGCCTGCGGTATTGCCTGAATCCCGGCCGGCCGGTCTTGTTCAGCCTGGTGGCGATGGCCGGCCTCCCGACGGGGGAATCCTCGGATGTGGCGGGCTTGCTGACCGGGGACGGGGAATTCAACCAATACCTGGGCGCCGCGGCCGGGTGGGGGCTCCGCCGGGCCTGGTTCGCGTGGGGGTCTGGTATCAACCGCCGGACCCGCGGATTCTCCGACGAGTGGCGCCTGCAGCTGGAAGGCGGATATAAAGCGTTGTCCGACCGGTTGTTCCTGGTGTCCAGGCTGGTGGTGGTCCAATCGTTCCGCAACGGGTCCTTACCGGTCGACCGGTTGTTGTTCACCAACAACACGGCCTATGTGTCCCCGCAAGCGGAATTCACCTGGCGCCTGCGCAACGGCACGGGCATCGTTTACCGGATCGGCGCCGCGGTCAGCGCCCGCAACATACAAGCGGCACTCTCCCATTCCATCGGTCTGGCATGGCAGGGACGGTCCCGCTGACCGGCGGCGGTGCGGCCTGCCCATCCGTGCCTTACCCGCCGGGTGCCGCCCGGTATGACAAACCATCCAATTCACACAACCAACCCAACATGCAAATGCGGAAGACAAGAATCACCCTACGGATCGGTGCCGGACTGCTCCTGCTCCTGTCCGCCGCCTGCGGACAAAAAAAGACGGCAGATGCACCGGTATCGGACAAATTGCCGGCCGTCATCAAAGACCCCTCCGCTTACAGGCCGCTTTCCGGGGAAGCGGCCTACGTCATCCTGCAAAAAGGGACGGAGCGCGCCTTCACGGGTGAATATTTCGACCTCAAGGCGGCGGGAACCTACCTCTGCCGCCAATGTAACAATCCCTTGTTCCGGTCGGCGGACAAGTTCGACTCCGGAACGGGGTGGCCCAGTTTCGACGATACCATCGAGCACGGCGTCCGCGAGGTTCCCGATGCCGACGGTTCCCGGGTGGAAATCGTCTGCGCCAATTGTGACGGCCACCTCGGACATGTGTTCCGGGGGGAGGGATTCACCCCTCGCCAGACCCGGCACTGCGCCAACTCCGTCAGCCTGCGTTTCATACCCGCTCCGCCCGCTGTGGAAGCCGGCGGCCCGGCCGACGAAGGTGGGGTCGTACCGATCGGGACCTACCTGCGCGGTAAGGATTACGGCGCCTATGCGGCCGCTACCCTGGCAGGCGGCTGTTTCTGGTGCACCGAAGCCGCCTTCGAAAGGATCGAGGGGGTGGTGGACGTCATCAGCGGCTATTGCGGCGGGTCGGAATCCTATCCCAGCTATGAGGATGTCGGAAACGGCCGGACCGGGCATGCGGAAGCCATCCGGATCTATTACGACTCCACGGTCATCGATTTCGGCACCTTGCTGGATGTGTTCTTCGTCGCACATGACCCGACCCAGCTCGATCGGCAGGGGCCGGATATAGGTCCGCAGTACCGGTCGGCCATCTTTTACCACCATGAAGGGCAGGCGGAGCAAGCCAGGTCCGCCATCGCGGCCCTGGACGCATCCGGACAGCTGGCCAATCCGGTCGTCACCCTGCTTTCACCCTTGACGGAATTCTGGGTGGCGGAAGCCTACCACCAGGATTATTACCCCCAACATCCGGAGAATCCTTACGTGCAGCGTATTACCCGGCCCAAGGTCGAAAAGGTGGAGAAAGTCTTCGCCGACCGGCTGAAAGCGACCTACCGGCCCTGACACGGCATTTCCGACCGGCGCCATGCCTGACGCCGGCTCAGTCGCCATACGGCAGGACAAACCAAAAGCCTTCGTCCGCCTCGTGGGCACAGGCCAGGAATTCCGGATCGCAATACAGGGTCAGCGTCTGTTGGTCGGGGTGCAGTACCGCCTGCAGGATGACCGCCTCGCAAGCATAGCCCGCAAGCGCCGTGTGGCAGGGCCCGGAGCAGGCGAACAGCCGGGTGGGAACCTGACAAAACATGCGGTCGGTGGCCCGGAAGGTCACGGCGGCGGCCGGGTAATCGACATCCACTTCCAGGAAGTGGCCGTCGCAGTCGAATGGCGGTATGCCCGGCAAGTACAGTTGGCAGTCCTCCATCTCATAATACCCGATCAGCAGGCGTTCGCAACGGCATTTGACCGGTAACAGGGTTTCGGTGGCGCCGACCGCCTGTCCCGCCAGGGTGCGGGTCTCCAAGGGGTCGGGTTGGCAGGATAAGAGGAAAAACGGAACGACCAATAGCGGCAAAGCCTGCCGGGTCGGCAAGATAGGAAAGGCTCGTAACATGGTTTTTCAGGGTTTGGTTTTCTAAACTCCTTTAAAAATAACCACAATCGGGCAAAGTTCCAAGCCGATGCCGGCAGAAAGCCCGGATATGTTGTCGGCGGGTGTTCGCCCGGCACTTGCCGAGTCGGCCATCGGCCAAAAAAACGGACGGAATGACAGCCATGATAAAGACGAACAAGCTCGGCAACCGCTATCGGGTCCGGCGCATCACCATACTTCGGAACGTCAAGGACTTCCTCTTCATCGCCGCCGGTGTGAGCATGGCGGCCATCGGCCTGAAGGGATTCCTGCTGCCGAACGGTTTCCTCGACGGGGGGGCCATGGGGGTGTCCCTCTTGGGCGAAATGCTGACCCAGCTCAACCTCTCGGTGCTGATCGTACTGGTCAACATCCCGTTCCTGCTGATGGGTATCCGGCAGGTCTCCCTGATGTTCGCCCTCAAGAGTGCGGTGGCGATCGTCTGTCTGGCGGTGGCTGTCCACTTGATAGCCCTTCCGGTGCTGACGGTCGACAAATTGTTGATTGCCGTTTTCGGCGGATTCTTCCTGGGTGCCGGCATCGGTTTTTCCATCCGGGGCGGGGCGGTCATCGACGGTACGGAGGTGCTCGCCATTACCGTCAGCCGGCGCTCCAGCCTGACGGTCGGGGATTTTATCGCCATTTTCAATATCATCCTGTTTTCCGTCGCCGCCTTGGTCGTCAGCCTGGAGACCGCCATGTACTCCATGCTGACTTACATCGCCGCCTCCAAGACCGTCGACTTCCTGATCAACGGGATCGAGGAATACATCGGGGTCATGATCGTTTCCGGTGAAAAATCGGATGAGATACAGCAACGCATCGTCAACGACCTGGGCCGGGCCATCACCGTATTCAAGTCGGAAGGCGGTTTCGGGAAGAACGGCTGGGTCGTGCAGGACAAGAAAGTCTTGTTTTGTGTCATCACCCGCCTGGAGGTGACCAAGCTGCTTTTCGAGGTGGAGAAGATCGACAGCCAGGCTTTTGTCATCCAATACCCCATCAAGGACACCAAAGGGGGGATGATCAAGCGCCGCCCCTTGCATTGAGGGTCGGACATTCCTTTCCCTGCGGCCTGACGGGAGTCATTGCGGATCGAACGGCCGGGGTGTAGATTGGCGGTTGAACATCGCTTTTTCCAGGCGGCTTGTCCCGGTGGGATACGCCGGCGGGGAAAAGCCCAACAACCGTTGATATGAAAAAGTGGAAATTGTTCGAAGCGCCCTTCCAACGGGTAATGGGCCGGTATTATGCGATGATGGCATCCGCTTGGGTGGCCGGATTCCTCGGCGCTTGGTGGTTGGCAGCCATCCTGGCGAACGTCCTGGCCGTCAGTGCCATCCTCGGCATTCGCCTGGGCGGGATCCGCCGGGGTAGCGCCCGGGTGCGGAAACTTCCGGAACGCCCGGTCGGGGAATCGGCGAAAAAGGAGGCGGTCTGAGTCCCTCAGGGAGCCGATCGGCTTGTCATACCCCGGTATCGCCGGTAGCGCAGCAGGATGCCCGCTCCGACGAGGAGGGTCAGGAAGACGGCCCGGGACCAGCCGGGTAGCCGGTCGCCGGGAGGTTCGGATTCCCGGACGACCAAATGTTGGTTGGCGGTGACGGCGGTCAGCAATTGTCGATGTCCCTTTCGCCAGGTGACCTCCACGGTGTCGACCACCTCAGCCGATCCCAGGCCGAAATGGGCGATTCGGGAATTTTGGGAGAGGTGGCTTGAACCGCCACCGTCGATTTCCCGGATCTGGGAGCGGTCCCCGCTGACGATCCGGACGCGGGAGCCGATGCCGTGGGATTCGGCGGATTGGCCTTGCAGGCTGATTTTCAACCAATTGCCTCCGGGGGTGTCATTCCGGTACAGGTGGGTGACCGTTGGGGTAGGGTAGTCTTTGACCGCTGCCTGGTTGACGACCAGGATATCCAGGTCGCCGTCGTTTTCGATATCGAGGACGACGGAGCCGCGGCCGATACCGAAGTCATTGACGCCGGCGGCCCTTCCTTTGTCCAGGAAGTGGTCTCCGAGGTTTTCGAACAGGAAGTCGCCCATGGGTTGGCAGTTGGGGTTGAGGTCGCCGTTGGCGACAAAGAGGTCGAGGTCGCCGTCCTGGTCGAAGTCGGCGAAGTTGGCCCCCCAGCTGATGGTGAAGATATCCGTGCGCAGCTCCCGGGCCCGGTCGGTGAAGGGGGCCGTCGGTCCGCCGTTGACCATGAAGCGGTTGAATTTGATATTGGTGACGAAATAATCCATCCACCCGTTGTTGTCGTAGTCACCGACGGCAGCGCCCATGGCATTGATGCGGAGGTCCATTCCCTGGTCCGTCTCCACATATCGGAATTGCCGGCGGGGGAACTCATTCCTGAGTAAATAGTTGGGTTTCGCCTTGTAACCGAAGTCGTGGTTGACGATGAGGTCTTGGTCGCCGTCGTTGTCGAAATCCGTGAAGACGCCGCCGAATCCGAAGCCACGGTGGTCGAGTCCGTAATCGGAATAGACATCCTCGAAGCGTTTGCCATCCCGGTTGAGCAGGAGGTAGCCCCGGGCCGTCTTGCTGGCATTGACGATGGTGGCATCGTTGATTTCGGTCAGGGGGCCGTCGTACTCCAGGAAATAGTTGCCGACGTAGAGATCGGGCCAGCCGTCCGCGTTGAAATCCCCGAAGCTGGCGCCGGTGCTGAAGCAATAGAACCCGTCGAGGCCGAACTCGGCGGTCGCATCGCGGAAGGTTTGGTCGCCGTTGTTGAGGAACAGGAGGTTGCGGGCGCGGGGAATGGTCAGCTGGCTGTCGCGGGCCGTGATGGTGGTGATGAACAGGTCGGTCCAACCGTCCCGGTTGACATCCGCGCCGGCGACGCCCTGGGTGATGTATCGGCGGGTTGCCTCCAGGCCGGACCCTTCGAAGATATTGCGGAAGGTTCCGTCGCCGAGGTTGAGGTACAGCTGGTCGTCCTGTTTTCCGCTGGTGAGGTAAAGGTCTTCGAATCCGTCCCGATTAAGGTCGAACACACAGGCACCGCCACCGAACATTCCTTCATAGACCAGGAATTGGTGCCGGATACCGGCGGTATCGGTGATGTCGGTGAATTGGAGCTGGGCGTTCAGGGCGGAAGCGGTACCCAACCAGGCCAGCAGGCAGGTAAGCATCGGTCGGCGCCGGGCCGGGGACAGGGTGGCCCGGGGCCGGGCTCTCGGGACATGCTTCAGGGACAAAGGGTGGAGGCTCATACGATGCGTTTGCTAGGGTCCGGCGATGGTTGTCAATGGTCCGAGGTCGGTGGCACGGCCGGTTGTCCGCCCGGTTGCCGGAAACCGGGGCTGCGCCAGGCCAATTGGTTCACATGGAGGCCGATCAGCGTCCCTTTTTCCAGACCGACCGCGTTGTCGTGCGGGATGTGTATGCCGCCGTAAAAGCGGGAATCGGCGGTTTCCCGGGCAACATCCGCAAAATTGGTGAAGGAGCGTTCGCGGAAATCCACCTGTCGGACCTCATCCCGTTCCCGCCCCAGGTGGATGGAATCGGTAAAGACGAATTCCGGTCCGTACAGGTCGCTCAGCACGGCCGCCGCGGCGGCCGCCTGGATGGCATGGCCGGAGGGGAAGGCCGGGAAGGGCGGGTCGGGCCAGAACGATTCCCAGGCCGGGTCGATGTGGCGGGTGACGAAGGTATTGGGGCGCTCCGTGAAGAATTGGTATTTCCAGCGCCAACAGTTGATGAAGGCATCGGCCACCGCCATGCCGACCCGGGCGAAGGTGGCGGCGGCCGTCACCAGGTCCGGCTGCCGCGCGCGGACAGCCAGGCGGGCGATGTGATAGGAATGGCCGGGTGGTGTGAAGCTGACGTCGGGATCGTCTCCCCACCAGATGGCGATTTCCTTCTCTTCCTGGGTCAGGACCTGTTCCTGGCGGTAGACGGCATGGAACTGTTCATAATAAGGGCTTCCGGGCAGGGTGTCATAGGGAATCATGACCGGCGGCTCCATATCGGCGTGGCCGGGAAGGAAGGGGCGGTTGTCTCCCCAATGCGGATGCAGGGGATGGTGGCTGAAGGACTGGGCGAACAGGGGTGGTTGCCAGGCGCCCGGTCGGTCGGGATGGACCCATTCCTTGTCGAAATTACGGAGGTAAGCCCGGTGGCCCCCATCGGTGACGGACCATTCGAAGATACGTCCGGCGACGGTTTTTCCGAACCGGACGGAAGCCTCCCGGTCGGATCCGACCGGGCTGTCGGCGGACAGGCGGTCGGCGAGGGCCTGCTCCAGGGAGTCGATCCTGGCTTGGTTTTCCAAGGATGTCTGCGGATACATGGCCCGCAGGATGGCGGCCTGGCCGGCGTTCAGGGAAAGCCGCCAGTCGTAGGTGATGCCCGGGACCGGGGTCGGCAGGCTGTCCAATCCGTTCAACTGACCGGCGACGGACCGCCAACTGCCGTCTGCCGATACGGCCGATTCGTACATGGTCAGTCCGATGTAGCCCAGGCAGCGCGACGCATAGGTCGGGGAGTTGGCGGGGGTATGCTGGGTCAGGTACAAGGTCATGTCCGCCCAGGCGGCCGCAAGTTCGGCCGGTGCGACCGATGCTGCGGGCGGTTCCGGCCGGCAGGACGACAAGCCCAACAGGACAGGCAGGCAATACAGGGAGAACTTGCGGGTCATGGTGACGGTATTTTACATTATTGCGGGCTTGGCAGCGGCTTTTCCGGCCGGGCAGTCCATCGGTAGGCCTGGACAGCCTCCCCGCTGAGGCCGACCAGCAGGAGGTCTCCCAACAGGGCGAGACTGCGTACATCCCCCCGGATCGACAAGCCGGACTCGGGCTGCCCCACGTAGCGGAACCGGCCCGTCCCGTCGCCGGCCAGCAGCATGCCCAGGTTGGCGTCGGCCTTGCCGATCCGCAATTTGAACCGGCTGTTGTTGCCGGCGACCAACAGGTCCGTATGCCCGTCCAGGTTGTAATCCAGCAGCTGAAAGGCATATACGGGTGCGTACTGGACAGCTTCCGGCAAGGCTTGTTCCGAGAAACCTTCCGCGCCGCCCAGGAAGAGGCTGGTCCGCGTATGGTTGATGGTCCATTTGCCGGCTTTGTCCAGTTGGTCGGGACGCAGGAAGTCCTCCAGGGTGGCGTCGGCGTAACTCTTGTAATCGGTGAACCGGGACCGGAAAGGTGCCAATTGCCGCAGTAGTTCGTCGCGGGTGACAAAAGGGTAGGACTTTCCTTGGATCGGATAACAGAACAAGGGGTCGACCGACCCGTTCTCATCGAAATCTCCGTAATAGAGGGTAGCGGGCTCGGCGGGGCTGGGCTTGAACTGGACATTGGTGCCGATGTTGCCGGCCAACAGGTCGGGCCAGCCGTCTTGGTTGAGGTCCGTTATCCGCAGGGTGTTCCACATTCCCGCCACCGGCGCCGGAAACCAGCGGTCCGTATCCGGTCGCAGTTTCCCATCCTCGATGCGGAAAACGGTCAGGGGCAGGCAGTCGCCGGCAAGGACGAGCTCCGGCTTCCGGTCCTGGTCAAGGTCGGCCCACTCGGCGTCGCAGACCATGCCGATTCGGGCCAGGTCGGGAGCCAGGGTTTGCGTCCGGTCGAGGAAGCGGCCTTTCCCGTCGTTGAGGAGCAGGTAGCTGGCCGGTGGTTCGGGGTACCGGCCGGGAATGACACGACCACCGAGGAAGAGGTCGACGGCCCCGTCTCCGTCGATATCCGCCGTCGCTATGCAGCCGGTGCTGGTCGGCATGGCCGGTAAGGCGGCACGGCTGCGGCGAAAACGGCCTTTCCCATCGTTGAGGTAGAGCCGGTCCTGCAGGAGGGTATCCTCCGCATCGAACTGGTGGTAGCCGCCGCTGGCGACCAGCAGGTCGGGCAGCCCGTCCCCGTCGGCATCCAGGAAGGCCGCGTCGGCATCCTGGGCGGCCCGGTCCGCTTCCAGGTCGGGCTGCGGGGACGGCCGGAAGGCCCCGTCGGCCTGTTGGAAATAGACGACTCCCGCCTGGCCGGCCCCACCTCCGATGAAAAGGTCCTGCCGCCCATCCCCATCCAGGTCGGTCGTAGCCATGCAGGGACCTTGGGGTGAAAACTCAGACAACAACAAGGCCTGCCGGTCGAAATCCCGGTAGCCGGGGATGAGGTGCCGCCAATTCAGGGGGGGCGGTACGGCACGGAATACGGCCGGCGGCGGCGAAACTTCCCGCGTCACCACCGCCTGGGCCTGACTTTCCCGGAGCAGGATCTCCTGGTCGGCAGGTATGTCCCGGAGGAGCTCTTCCGTCCCGCGCGGCCAGGTGATACGCAGGGAATCTACCCGTTGTACGCCGCCCAATCCGAAGTGCAGGACGTCCGAGACGGCGGATTGGTAACCCCGGGCCGGAAACTGTTCCAGGACCTGGGTACCCTGCGGGGTGAAGACCTGGATCCGGGCACCGATGCCTTGGGTATTGGGCGTTTCCCCCTGGAGGCGAATCCGCAGGAAATGGGCGTCCTTGCGGTTGGCGGTCAGGTTTTCGAAAAGGAAGGCCGGCCGCTGGATATTGTTGACGACCAGGTCGAGGTCGCCGTCCAGGTCGAGGTCGGCGTAGGCGGCGCCGTTGCTATTGGACGGCAGGGCGAGGCCCCAGTCCTTGGTGCGGTCGATGTACGGCCGGTCGGGACGACCCTGGAACAGGTAGTTGACGACGTTGGAGGAAGGCATATGCCGGATGACCTCCAGGACGTCCTCCCGCACCAGCCGCCCTTTTTGGCGCACGAAATCGTCCATGTAATTGATGAAGTCCAGGTTGGTGAAATCCCGGAAATAGCCGTTGGTGATGTAAAGGTCCTTCCAGCCGTCGTTGTCGTAATCCGCCGCCAGGACGGACCAGCTCCAGTCGGTATTGGATACGCCGGCCCATTGGCCGGTTTCACTGAAGGTACCGTTGCCGTTGTTGAGGTGGAGCATGTTCCGCATGTACTGGTAGTAGAACCCGCTGCGGACGTGGAGGTCGAATTTTCCGTAGTTATCGGGCGCCATGAGCAGTTTCTGGCGCCGGTTGTCCTCGGGAAGCATATCCAGGGTGAAGATATCGGTCCGCCCGTCGTTGTTGAGGTCGGCCAGGTCGTTGCCCATGGAGAATTGGCTGGTATGCCCGACCATCCGGGAGAGCAGGTTGCGGAAGGTGCCGTCCCCTTGGTTGATGTAGAGGTAATCCGGGACGGCATAGTCGTTGGAGACATAGCAATCCGGCCAGCCGTCCTGGTTGAGGTCTCCGATGCCAAGCCCGAGGCCGTAGCTCAGGGCGGATCCGTTGATACCGGCGGCGACGGTGACGTCCGTAAAGCGGCCCTGGTCCTGCCGGAAGAGGCGGAGCCCGTAGAGAGGGGCATCTTCCGCAAAGAGTTCGGCTGTTTTCTGTTCGTTGAGGATGGGTAGGTTCTTGGGATGATGGTTGAGCAGGAAGAGGTCGAGGTCACCGTCCCGGTCGTAGTCCAGGAAGTAGGACTGGGTGCTGAAGGCCGGGCTGTCCAGGCCGTAGGCGGCCGCCTGGTCCTCGAATCGAGGGACACCGTCGGCATCGTTCCCCTGGTGGATGAACAGTTGGTTCTTCCGCTTTTCATCCGGAAGGGCACCGGAGTAGCAAAGGTAGATGTCGGGGCGCCCGTCTCCGTTGACATCGGCGACGTTGACGCCGGTCTTCCAGGGACCGGGCCTGCCTCCGGCCCCGGAGGGTCCGGTCAGGTCGCGGAACCGGAGGCCGCCGGATGGAGTGCGCCGCTCCTGAATATAGAGTTTGTTGGCCCCCATATTGGAAGTGAAATAGAGGTCTGGCAAGGTGTCCCCGTTGAAATCCGCTACGGCGACCCCTCCGCCGTTGAAGAAATATTCATACATCAGGATGTTGGTGTTCAGACCTTCCTCCAGGGTGTTCTGGAAAGTGACGCCGCTTTCTTCCGGCGACAGCAGGCGGAAGACGGCCGGCCCGTCCGTTTGGTCGGCCGGTCCGGAACGGTCGGGTGCGCAGGCCGATGCGGTCAAGAGAAGGAAGATGCCCCAACAGCGTGTTCCGAAGATACCTGGCGAGTTTTTCATCCGTGTTTTTTCACAAGCGTGGAGATCCGGCGCGGAAGGTGGTCGGCGGGGAAAGGAAGACCCGCCCTCGCTTCCGTCCGTTGCATTTCGGGGGGAAACTTACAAAAATAATCGCTTATTCGCATAGCCGCTTCCCTTCGGTCTGCTCGGGCCGGCTTGTGCGGGCTTCGGGTTGCCGAAGGGCAGGAAAGCCCGGTGATTCGGGGAGGGGTAAAAAAAACAGGGCGCGAGGCAAAACCTCACGCCCTGTCGCCGATGGCCTCCCGACAGTAAACTATCAGGATCCGGCCGCCGGAATCCGGAATCCCGGGGGATTCCGTTGAAGGGAATTAGTAACCGGGATTCTGCACCAGCAGTTCGTTCCGGTTGATTTCATCGCGGCTGATCGGGCGGAAATACATCTTGTCTCTCCAGACCCGGGTTTCGTTTTCCGTATTGTCATACACCGTGTAGGCATAATCGTAGACGGACTTGTCATGGCGATAGGGCACCAGCGGGGATTTTCCGGGCTTGAGGGTCGCCTGTACGTTGATGGCCTTGACACCCCTTCCGAGTTGGTCGCCGATCATCCAGCGGCGGCCGTCGTGATAGCGGTGTTCCTCGTACACCAGTTCGACGCGGCGTTCGTTGCGCAGGCGTTGGCGGAGCGCATCCCCGCTGTCGTCGATGGCCGGCATCCCGGCGCGGAAGCGGATCTTGTTGATCCAGTCGCGGGCGACTTGTTCCTCGCCGAGTTCGATGGACGCTTCGGCATAGTTGAGCGCCATTTCCGTGTAGCGGATGAACGGCCAGGGGATGACCTGGGCGTTGGACTGGTCGTCCGGCAGGGCCGGGTTCGGGTCGATGAACTTACGGGTATAGTAGTGCGTCCGGCTGCCGTTCCAGTTTTCGATGGTGGATTCGCGGGTGTCGATACCGTTGAGCAGGCCGCCGTTGCCATCGTCGTAATAACCGGTCTGGAGTTGGTCGGCCGGATCGAGGGCGGTCACGTCGGACGGTCTCGGCTTCCAGGTGGCGCCGTCGTACATGATGGTGGCGTAGAAGCGCGGGTCGCGGTTGGCATACGGGTCTGCGGCGTGATTCGCGTTGTTCCAGTCGAAGCGGGAGCCGTCCATCATCTCATAGTCGTCGACCAGTTGTTGGATCGGCGTATTGCCGGCCCAGTTGTGGTAGCCGTTCGGGCCGTTGTTGATACCGTAGTGGATACCGCCGAGGGGCCAGTTGTCTTCCACGGTATACTGCGGTGTGTGGGTGCGCTGGAAAATCAGCTCCACGGCGGCGGCGGCATCACCGACGGCGCTCTTGCCGCCCATGGCGATGGATACATAGTTCTGTTGACCTTCCTCCGCGGAGACGGGTGCGGCCAGCTCGAGCTTGTAGCCGGCACCGGCATCCAGGACCGCCTTGGCGGCAGCCTGGGCGGCCCGCCAACGGGCGGCGCGGTCGCCGCCGGTGTAGGCCACCAGTTCGATGTTGGAATAGCTGTTCAGGTCACCGGACTTGGCTTTGGCCGTGGCGGCGTCGTGGAGGTCGCTGGCGGCATACAATAGCACGCGGGCCTTGAGGGCCATGGCGGCCAGGCGGGAGGCACGGCCGGGTGTTTCCGGCTTGCCGTCCAGCAGGGTGGCGGCCTGGTCGAGGTCGCCGACGATGAAGTTCACACATTCCTCGAAGGTGCTGCGCGGGATGCTGTATTCATCATCCAGCCCGTAGGAGCGGTCGATGATCGGCACGCCGCCGTAGTACCGCACCAGCTGGTGGTAGTAGTAGGCGCGGAGGAAATGGGCCTCCCCGAGCAGGCGCTCCCGCAGGGCATCATCCGAAAAAGTGGAGGAGGGGAGGTTCTCGATGGCGATATTGGCCGCGCGGATGGCCAGGTACATGTTGCCCCATTCGTAGGTGGAACTCTTCCAGGCCAGGGCGCCGGGGCTCTCGGAACCTTCCATGAAGGTGTTGATGTTCCGGCCGGCGTGGGTGAACATGGCTTCGTCGCAGATGGCGGCCAATGCCTGTTCCTCGAAACCGCCGTACCCCAGGAAAGAATACACGTTGTAGATGAAGGCCTGGGAAAGCGGACCGTCCGCCCAGGTGGCGCTGCTGGAGATCTTGTCCAGCGGTTGGGTATCCAGGAAGCTGTCGTTGCACGAAGTGGGCAACAACAAACTGATAACCAATACTACAGGAAATAAATGCGATAGTTTTTTCATGATAGTAAAAGATTAAAAAGATAAGCTGACGCCCGTGTTGATTATCCGTGCCTGCGGATAGAAAACGCCGGACTGACTTTCTGTTTCGGGATCGAACACCTTGTGCTTGTCCAAAGTGAACAGGTTCAAGGCATTCAGGTATATCCTGACATTGCTGACACGGACTTTGTCCGTGAGGTCCCTGCTGAAGGTATAACCCAGCTCGATGTTCTTGAGGCGGATGTAATCCTTGCTGAACAGGTAGTAGGTGTTGTTGCCGTAGGGGCCGCCCGTGAAGTAGGTGTCACCCCGGCTGGCCAGCCGCGGATGTTCGCTGCTGGGATTGTCGATGCTCCAGCGGTTGTCGTGGCTCCACTGGAGGAAGTTGCCGATGTCGCCGGATTCGGTCTGTACCCGGATGCTGGCACCGGTGGCACCCTGGAGGAGCATCGAGAAATCGAAGCCCTTGTAGCTCAGGTTGAAGGTAGCGCCGAAGTTGAAGGTCGGCGTAGCGTTTTCCTCCAGCCGGATTTGGTCGTCGGCATCGATCTTACCGTCGCCGTTCTGGTCCTTGAACTTCATGTCGCCCGGAAGCAGCTGACCGGTGACGGAGCTGTAATCCAGGGTATTGGCGTCGATGGCGGCCTGGTCCAGGAAGACACCGTCGGATTCATAAACAAGATAAGCGCCGATTGGTTTACCCTCCATGCGCTGGTAATCCGGAGCGCCGGGCACTTCGTCCATAAAGATGACCTTGTTCTTGGCATAACCGCCGTTGACGCCGAAGCTGTAGCGGAGGTCGGAACGACCGGCATTGTAGATCAGGCTGAACTCGTAGCCCTTGTTTTCCACCTCACCGGCGTTGACCGGCGGCAGCAGCGAGCTGATCCCGGAGGAAGAGGGCGTGGAGCCCGTCTTTTGGATCAGGATCTGGTCGCGGCGGTTGCGGAAGTATTCGAGGCTGAAATCCAGGTTGCGCAGGATGGTACCGTCGATACCGAAGTTGATGTTGGTGGCGCGTTCCCAGGTGAAGTTCGGGTTGGCCAGGACCGTTTCCCGCAGGGTGGCTTCCACGACGCTGTTGATCGGGTAGGCACCGAAACCGTAGGTGGAAAGGAAGGCGTATTCCTGGAGGCGGCCGTTGAAGAAGACCTGGTCGTTACCCATTTGCCCGTAGGAGGCGCGGAGCTTGAGGCGGTCCAGGCCGCTGATGTCGAACCAGTCCTCCTCGGTGATGTTCCAGCCGGCGAGGATACCGGGGAAGAAGCCGAAGCGGCCGGATTCGGGGAAGATGTAGGAGCCGTCGTAGCGCCAGATGAATTCCGCGAGGTATTTTTCCTTGTAGTTGTACTGGACACGGCCGTAGTAGCCGAGACGGGCCCTTTCGTAGGCGCTGCCGCCGGTGTTCATCTGGAGGGTACCCCCGGCGAAGAGCTGGTCGATGGCTGCGGAGATGTAGTTGCGGCGGAAAGCGGAGAAGTTGGAGCCGGTGAACTTTTCCTGGGTGACACCGGCCATGGCGCCGATGGAGTGGCCGTCGCCGAAGGAGGCGTCATAGCTCAGGATGGCCGTCAGGTTGGTGTTCAGGACGGAGGAGGAGGACTGCGTCAGGCGCGGGTCCTTGAAGTTGGAGCGCACGGATCCCTCGAGTTTCGGGGTGCCGTCGGCTTCGTAGGAAACGCGGTCCCAGTAGTAGAGTTCCCAGGGCGTCTGCCAGACCTTGTTGGTTTCGTTGTTCTTGTCGATGGCACCGGAAAGGTTCAGGCGGAGGCCTTTGATCCAGGGATTGGTGATTTCCACCCCACCGTTGATTTGGGTGAAATCCTTCGGGTTGTCCACATAGCCGGTGGCGTTGGTGGTGACGACGTAAGGATTCTGTCCGTTTTCGATATCCGGGCCGGCCTTGCCGTTGGGCCAGACCGCCGGTTCGGTCGGACGGCCGCGCATCAGCATCCGGAAGATGGCACCGGCGCTTTCCGTCGGGAAATTACGGTCTTCCCGGCGGACGAGGATGCCGAGGTTGGCCCGGATGTGGTCGTTGATCTTGGCGTCCAGGTTCGTCCGGAAGTTGTACTGCTGGTAGCGGGTGGCGGAGTTCTTGTAGTAGGCGTCCTGGTCCGTGTAGCCCAGGGATGCGAAGTAGGTCAGGTTTTCGGATCCGCCGGACATCTGCATGTTGTGGCGTTGCAGCGGGGACCATGTCTTGAACACGTCGCCGAACCAATCCGTGTCGGGAAATCCCCAGGGATCGGAGCCTTCCCCGTGCTTGCGGATGGCATCCGGGCTGTAGTTCGCGCTCAGGGAACTGACGCCGGGCGTCGGGGAATCATAGGTGCCGGTGGATTGGATGCTTTGCCAGGCGGCCTGCCATTCGTTGACCGGGATGGTCTTGTAGATCGGCAGTTCGTTCATGATGTTGGCATACTGCACCGCGTTGGACATCTGCGGGATGCGGGTCGGTTGCGACCAGCCCTGGTTGAAGTCGTAGCTGATGGTCGGTTTGCCGGATTTCCCGCGCTTGGTGGTGATGAGGATGGCTCCGTTGGCGGCCCGGGCCCCGTAGATGGCGGCGGAGGCGTCCTTGAGTACGGAGATGGATTCGATGTCCTGCGGGCTGAGTCGGCCGAAACCGCCGTCCCGGTCGGGAACACCGTCGATGACGATCAGCGGGCTGCTGTTGCCGAGTGTGTTCGTCCCCCGGATGGACACCCGGGCGCCGTCGTAGCCGGGTTCGCCGCTGTTCTGGATGACCACCAGACCCGGCAGTCGACCTGCCAGGGAGTTCGTGATGTCGACAGCCGGTGACTGCACGATTTCCTTGCCCTGCAGGGAAGCGACCGCCCCCGTTACGGTAACCTTTTTCTGGGTTCCGTAGGCGACCACCACGACTTCGCTCAGGTCCGCACCTTCCGACATGGTCACATTGATGACCGCATCCGTACCCACCGTGATTTCCTGCGTGCTGAAGCCGGTGTAGGAGTACACCAATACGTCCCCTTGGTTGGCCCTCACTTCGTAATTCCCATCAATGTCGGTAATCGTACCGACCGTTGTCCCCCGTACGATGATATTGACCCCGATGAGCGGGACCGATCCGTCGTCCGTGACCGTACCCTTGATTACCATCTGGCCGAATGTACTGGATGACAGGAACATCGACAGAAAGACCAGGCATAAAGTAGATACTCTGATCATGATTAGTTTGTTTAACGATTTGATGAAAAAAAGATGATGTAAACTTTGGACCGCCTACCGGCTCCGTCGGAACAACGGCAACAGGAGACCCACGCATCCGGTTCCGCAGGATGGGCTGGCTGTATTACCATTTGGATTCCTTTCCGGTTTTGGTTGGGTGGTGGCAAAGTTTATGGCACCTGAAAGAATGTCTTGGTTTATACTGCAAACCGGCGTCCCCATCGGATGGGCCGGGGATGTCGCTGGCCGGTAAAAAAGAATAGGCTGGGCAAATAAATGATTTATTCTGAAGCCCCGCAAGGAAAACCGGAAAAAATTGGTGAAATTGTGAAAGGTGGAATTTTATTCTAAATGGCCGGTCTTCAGGATACTGGCGGTGTTCGGGCGGTTTTGGGCCGGCGGGTGTCGAGGTTCCGTCACGATGCCGGCCGGATGACTTCGCGCGTCATCCGTCGGGGTGTGTTTGGAAAACTGGACGGCATCCAGGAAGTAGATGAATTTTACGGTGGCTTCCTTCGTGTGCGGGATGCCGAAGACGCCCCGGAAGTTCGGAAAATATCCGGCTGTCAGCAGGCCGTCCAGTCGGCTGTCCGGCCCGAGGGTGTTTTTCCAGGCGAGGATGAACCGGCTGCCCGGCTTGAAATCCCAGGTGAAGAAGGCATCCAGGTTGAAAGCGTTGAAATGGTTGTCCCAACCTTCCGCAAAAGGGTAGGGTAGGAGGTTGCCGCGTTCGTCCGGCTGGAAGAATTGCCGGTACCGGACCTGGCTCCAGTAGTGGCGCATCCGTACATTGAGGCTCATCCGGGCCATGAAGCTGTACACCAGGCCGCTGGTCGTCGTGATTTGCCGCGTCTTCCGAAGCCCGACGGCCGGTTCGGACCGGTCCGGATCGTTGAAGACCCACCCCAGCCCATCCTGCAGCCATTCCGCTTCCACGCCTGTCTCGGCGATCAGCCGCGGACCGAAGCGGTACCGCAGGCCCAGGAATGAGAGGTAATACCCCCAGGTCTTGTCCTCGATGGCATCCGGCAACCGGTCCAATACCATACCGTATCCGGTACCGGCATTGAGCAGCAGGGCTTTCCGGCTGTCTGTCTCCGCGGTGACCAGGTTGAACACGAAGGGCCAGCGGCGCAGGGACCTGCCGGGTCTGCGCAACTCGAAATAGTCGTTCTCCCAGGTGGGTTGGGAAAACAGCACCCAGGATAGGGACCAGAAATTCCGGAACAAATGGTAGAATTGACCCTCCACACTCAGGGAGCTGAAGGAATGCGGGGCATAACGGCTGGTATGCACAAGCGCCAGGGAGTAGGTCCGTGCGTTGAAGACGCCGCGGGGCACGAACTGATTGTAGGAGCCGGACAGCCGGTGGATGACCTGGTTGCCCTGTAGGAGGACGCCTAGGTCGTTGTGGTCGTACCGGTCGGTGGTCAATTCGGTGCCGACGCTCCATTGCCAGGTCCCGCCGACTTTTCCGAAGCGCAGGGCGGAGCGTGCGCCCTGTACCAGGTTCGTGTCCCGCAAGGCGCTGTGGCTGCCCTGGGCTTGCAGGTTGTAGCGGTTGTGCCGGTCGAACAGGGACAGGGTGAGGGCGGCGACATTGGCATCGCGGGCATCGTCGGCCCGCCGTACATTCGTATTGGTGAAGGTCAGGAAGGAACGGTTCCGCAGCGATTGGTCGACGACCAGGATGTTGTAGTTGGTCAGGGGGGCGGTCCGCAGCCTTTTTACGCTGCCGTCGGGGCGTTCGAGGAGCGCTTCGGCGGGCGCGGTGACCGCATTGAAGAAACCGATGCCGGTACCCGCGGCGGTACGGCCCGACAACTTGACGGCGTTGACCAGGCGGCTGACGGCCGGGTTGGTGCGCAATAGGAAGCTGCTGTCCGCAGCCAGTTGCACCGCCGCCCCGAATCCGGCCGGCCGGCTGCCGATGCGGCGGGAATAGAACAGCTCCGCCCGGTTGAACAATTCTGTACCCTCGGTGAAAAAGGGCCGGTTTTCGGCAAAGACCTGCTCGAATGGGGAGAGGTTGAGGATGATGTCGTCGCTGCGCACCTGCCCGAAATCCGGTATCAGGGTCATGTCCAGGGTAAAGCTTTCGTTGATCCCGTACTTGACGTCCATGCCGCCGTTGCGCAGCCCGTCCAGGCGGTCCCCGGCGGCGTAAGGGGTTTGCCGGAGTCCGGCGGACACATAGGGGAGGAAGGACAGGCGGAGGGGCGGGACGATGTCCTGCAAGCCCGTCAGGTCGCCGAATTGGTTGACGAAGCCGGCCTCTCCGGGATTAAGGGGGTTCCAGTAGTCGTATTCGTTCAACCGGCGGATATACCGCCAGAAATTGATGCCCCAGGTCTGGACTTCCGCTTCCGGGAAGCGGATGGCCGAGAAAGGGATACGCATTTCCACACACCAACCCTCTCCTGTCAGGGCCGTCCGGCTGTCCCAGACGGCATCCCAGTTCGGGTCGAAATTGGTTCCCGCCTCCGAATTGGCCGTCCCGGAGGAAACCCGTAGGTCGCTCTGGACATTCGGAGGAGTCACCACGAACATGAAGGCGTTCTGGCGGTCCCGGTAGGTGTCGATACCGACGGCAAACTTGTCGGTATCCTGCCCGAGCTCGTTGTCCCGCTCGGTCAGTTGGCGCCGGACCAAGTCCGGTTCGTCGTACAGGTAGGCGCCGACGTAGATGGCCTCGTCCGTGTAAACGACCCGGACCCGGGTGTCTTGGGAAGCAGGTTGTCCGAAGGCCGGCTCGGATACCACAAACCCGTCGGCCGCCGGGGCTTCCGACCAGACGGGGTCGTCGAGGCGGCCGTCCATGCGGGGTGCCTCCGTCACCCGGACGGCGGTAATGGATCGGAGCGGGGATTGTCCGTCCGACCAACCGGGTAGGGTCAGCCACCCGGTCAGGACAAGGAGCCACGTTCGCGGCCGGAGGTATCGCATGCTATTTTGTGGCCAAAGGTAATAAACGGGCGTCTACTTCCGCGTCCGCATCTTCCGGAAGCAATCCGGATTGTTAAGTTGGTCGGCCCTTGTGCGGGAAATTCCGGTCCTCCGGGTGAGAAAATGCCCGCATCCGCATAGCTGCCGGTCGGTCGGGACCGGCTGGCGGGATACGGGGTCGTTCAGGAATGACCAGGGACAATCCCGGGGGCGGACCTAACCGACGCGAAAGCTCGCCCGATGTGCGGCACGGCGGGTCGTGCTGCCGAAAGCAGGCTTTTTGTTCGCACACGCGCTCCGGGTTCAGGCATTCCGGTCCGGCCGGCAGCCCGTCGGTCCCGCCGGCAGCCGGTGTCACCCGGCCAAGCGCAGGGTACCCACCACCCGGTGCACCCGGCGCAACGGAAACCCGACCGCCGGGCGGGTCGCCGCTTTCCTCCGGTATCATCCTGCGGTTGCGGCGGCCGGCAAGCGACCGGTCGGGCAGCCGGGAAATGAAGCCGCCAGCTGCCGGGCCCCTTTCCGGGGAAGCTGCCGCTCCCGACTGGGCGGGCGAGGACCCGGCACAAGGAACCAACCGCGGCGGAATGTCAGGTCCCGACCGGGGTTCGGTCGAAAAATCGCGCGGCCAGCCCGAAGGACAGGGTCATGCCGGTTCCGCCCAGCCCGTTGTAGATGGTGACACCCGGTTCGGGGTGTTCCACCAGGACGGGGTGGCCGGTCCGTTTGGGGTAAACCCCCTGCCAGCGGGCGGCGATGGTCGGATCCGGGAAGCGGGCGAAGGTGGACAGGTAATCCAGGATCAGTCGGTCCGTTTCGGCGCTGTCGAAGGGGTCCGGGTCCGGGTCGTAGTCGTGGCTGTCTCCCAAGGTGAGCTCGCCGCGGCTGGTTTGGGAGACCAGCAGGTGGATGCCCCGTTCGAGGTATTGCGGAAGTTCCCGTTCAAAACGGTTGCGCAAGGCGGGCAGGGTTGTACAGTGCGCGAATGCGCCGTAGTGGAGCAGGGTGAGACCGGCGCAAAGCGTGGGCCCCAGTTGCCAGCCGGCGGGTTGCGGGACCGTGCGCAACATCTGGAGTTTGCATTTCTGCAGGCCGCTTTGCCCGAAGACCTCCGGATACAGGGTTTCGAAATCGGCGCCGGAGCAGACAAACACCTGTTCCGCACGCCAGCTGCGCCGCCCGCTGTACAGGACCTGGTCCTCCACGCGGCTGATGGCGGTACGGTACTCGAAAGTCACCCCGAGGGCGGAAGCCAGGTAGCGGTGGAGCAGGGCCGTCGCTTGCCGGGGGTCGATGTTCACTTCCGTCCGGCTGAACAAGGCCCCGCGCAATCCCGCCGTCCGGGCCGCCGGCTGTAAATCCGGCACGGCCGCCGGGGATAGCAGTTCGATATCGTATCCCGCCTGCCGACGGGTCTCGTGGAATTCCTCCAGGACGTCCATCTCATCGGCGGAATAGGCCAGGCAGAGGGCACCGGTCGGTGCGGCCCAGAAGCCGGCCGCCTCCGCCAGCCGCAGCCAATGGCTGCGGGAGGTCATGGCGGTATCGAACCATTCCAGTGGTTGTCCGAAGGGCCAAATCATGCCGAAGTTGCGGACGGTGGCCCCTTGCGCGGCGCCGTGCCGTTCGAAGAGGATCACCCGCCGGCCGGCGGATGCGGCGTGATAGGCGACCGCCAATCCGGCGATCCCGCCCCCGATGACGGCGGTGTCGTATGTTTTTTCCATTGCGGTGTTACGGGTGGGTGATGACGCGGTGACAATATCCGGGGGCGGCCACTGCGGGGTCGCGTTCCTGCCGGACATCGGCGGACAAATGTGCGAAGCCGGCCGGATTCCCGGAAACGCACCGGCCGGACGGTGGCTACCCTTAACCGAATGGTAATATTCCCTTAACAAGGAACCCTGTAGCTTTGGCGCAAAAACATGCAAGTATCCTACCGATTGGTCGTATTCGATATGGCCGGCACAACCGTGGACGAAGACAACCTGGTTTACAAGACCTTACAGCGGGCCCTGGAGCGGGCGGGCGTCCCCGTGCCCTTGCCCACGGTGCTGGACCTCGGCGCCGGCAAGGAAAAACGGCAGGCCATCGCCGATATCCTCCAGGCGGTGGCGGGAACAGAGGCGGCCACCGGGCTGACGGCGGCGGTATTCGAGGATTTCCGCGCCTTGTTGGCGTCGGCGTACGATTCCTTTCCGGTGAAGCCCATGCCGGGGGCGGAGGAGGTGTTCCGAAGCTTGCAGGCCGCCGGCATCCGGGTGGTGCTGAACACCGGATACGACCGCCGGACCGCCGACACGCTCTTGCAGAAGCTCGGCTGGGAGAACCATCCCCGCATCGATTTCACCGTCACGGCCGGTGATGTGGAGCGGAGCCGCCCTTATCCGGACATGATCCGGCTGGCGATGGTCCGTTTGGGAATCGAAGACCCGGCCACGGTCGTGAAGATCGGGGATGCGGCCATCGATGTCGAGGAAGGGCACCAGGCCGGTTGCGGGCTTTCCTGCGGCATCACGACCGGCGCACAGACGGCGGAACAGCTGTCCAGGGCCCGGCCGAACCATATTCTCCGCCACCTGGACGAACTGCCGGCACTCCTGGGAATCCCCGCCTGAGCCCTGTCGGATACCGTCACAGTTCGATCATCAGCCCGATGCTCGGGATGGCCGTCCCTTGGGCGTCCTTGATTTCCTTGAGCAGGTAGCGCTGCTCCGCATAAGGGGCGTCCGGATTGAGGATGACCGCATCTCCGACGGGGCTTCCTTGTTCGTCGAGCGCCCGGTCGAGGATGAGCGCCGGCAGGATGACCGCATTGCCGGTCAGGTTCTCGACGTCGAGATAGATGTTGAGGTTCCAGGACCGGAAGAACCATTTCTTGTCGATGCGGAAATCCAGGGTGTTGGAAGGCGTGGCGCGGGCGCTGTTGAGCCGGTCGAAGTCGCGGATGCCGCGCCCGTTGACATCCCAGTTGGCCACCAGGGCGGAAGCAGGAGAAAAGGGGGTGTAAGGCAGGGCGGACTGGTAGCGCCAGTTCAGGCCGGCTTCCCAGTTACGGCCGAATTTCTTTCCGAGCGCCAGGTTGAGGATGTGCCGGGCATCCCAGGAGGAGGCGACGAAACGGCCGTCCCGGTCCTCGAACTCGCTGCGGCCCAATGTATAACTGGCAATCCCGTAGAACCCTTTATACAGGCGTTGCTGGAACAGGAACTCCAGCCCGTAGGTCCGGCCACGGTTGGTGGAGACGGCGGGTTCGTTTCCGAGCACCCCGAAGTCGCCGCCGAGATTGGCCAGCGAAATTTGGTCCCGGAGCAGGAAAGGATACCGGTCGTAGCGCTTGAAGTACCCTTCCACGGAAATCCGGGCGCTGGTGGTGGTGTTGAGCGAAAAACCCGCCACGACGTGGTCCGCCCGGATGTACCGTACCTTGTTGGCCTTGTTCACGAAGACACCCGCCTCCTGGTAGCCCAGGATGGTATAGGGGGGCAACTGGAAGAACCGGCCGGTATTGAAGTTGAAGGCAAGGGCCCGGGTGATGGCGTAGGACAAGGAGAACCGCGGCGAAAACTGCCGCAGGGGATTCGTCATTTCGTCGGACCAGCTGTTGCCGTCGATTCGGCCGCCGACGGAAAGCACCAGCCGGTCTTCCCGGTACGATCGGCTGACCTGCCCGAACAGGGCGTACTTGCCCATGCGGAAATCGGAGGCATAATCGATATCCTGGGGGCCGGCGGTCGTGAAGATACGGTTGAAGGTGCGGTTGTTGTATTTGACATACTCGTATCCCGCACCGGCATTGATCTTGAACCCGCCGTACCGGCCGGTGTGCTCCGCCCGGAACTTGTTCTCTATTTCCTGGGAACGGTAGCGCAGCAGGAGGTTCTCCTCGCGGCTGTCGTCGTTCGCGGCATATTTCTCCGCCTCGTTGTTGAGCATGTTCCGGCTCAGGACGAAGGTCCAGTAGCCTTTGTCGCCGTACCGCTTGTAGACCAATCCGTTGGTGTAGTTCCACTGCGGGGCCACCGGCAGGTTGTTGAGCAGGAACTGTTGGTCTTCGGTTTGGTCGGCGGAGAGGTTGAGGCGGAACTGGTCGATGGCGCCCAGTCCGATGAAATAGATCTCGTTGCGTTGGTCGATCTTGTGCTTGACCTTCGCCTGGAAGTCGTTGTAGGTCGGCAGGAAGGGCAGTTCCAGGGCCTTGAAGAGGAATTGGAGGTAGGAGCGCCGGGCGGACAGCAGGAAGGTGGTCTTTTGTCCGATGGGGCCGTCGAGTGTGAGCCCGGCGTCCGAGGCACCGACCATCAGGGTGGCGCCGATGCGGTCCTCCCGGCCGTCCATCTGCCGGAAATTGAAGACGGAGCTGAGGGAGTTGCCCCGGTTGGCGGGAAAGGCCCCGCTGAAAAAGTCGACCTCCCGGATGAAATTGACGTTGATCAGGCCGACCGGCCCGCCGCTGCTGCCCTGGGTGGCGAAATGGTTGATGTTGGGCACCTCGACATCATCCAGGAAGAAGCGGTTTTCGTTCGGGGCGCCACCCCGGATGATCAGGTCGTTCCGGAAACTCGCCGTGCTGGTCACCCCCGGCAAGGTCTGCACGACCCTGGATATGTCGCGGTTGGCGCCCGGATTCCGCTGGATTTCCGCCACACCGATGGTGCGCAGGCTCAGGGGACTCTCCTCCGACCGCCTGAAGGGCGAGGCGCGGACGACAACTTCCTCGAGGTCGGCACCCTGTTCCTCCAACAGGAAATCCACCACCGCCGGTTTGGCGACACTGACCGCAATCTCGTATTGGGTGGCTTCCCGATACCCGACGTAGCTGACGCGGACATCGTACAGCCCCGGCTGCAATCCGGTGATTTCATAGGTACCGTTCTCGTCCGTGTTGGTCCCCTTGTCGCTGTTGGGCAGGAATACGTTCGCAAACAGGATGGGTTCGTTGGTCAGGGCATCCAATACTTTTCCCCGGATGATGCCTTCCTGGGCATCCAGGGGGCCGATCCATACCAGGGTGGCCAGCAAGGTCCACACGGCGCTGCTTCTCATCTGATATCCTTTTGAAAATGATAGGTCGGGGAGATGCCGCGCTTCCCGGGGCCTCCCCATTGCCGGCGTTCGTCGGCCGGAATCCCCATATAAAGCGCCTTGCGCCGGAAAAGTTCAAGCATTTCTTGGGAAAGCGTCGGTTTACGCCGCTTTCCGCGGATGCCGCCACAGGAAGCAACCCGGTGATGATGGATCAGGCCCGGAGCCGGTCCAATACTGCGGTGAAGAAAGCCAGGTGCGCCGGGGTGATCCGGAAGTCCTCCACCTTGGCCTCCTCGTCCAGGCGGCGCAGCCGGATGGAATCCTCGAAAAAAGGGTCCGCCTCGAAGGCGGCCGCTTCCTCCGGTGTCATGGGGCCGCCCTGATAGGACAAGGTCTCCCGGCTGGCGGCGGACAAGGCCTCGTAATAGCCGGGTTCCGCCCGGCAGAGGTAGCGCTTCGAGGCCACGTGGTTGCGCACCGTGGCGACGATCCGGTCGGAAAACCCCCGGCTGCGCAGGAATTCCTCTCCCCAACGGTCGTGCTCCTCCAGCCCGTAACCGCCCATCTCCGTTACCTGCAGCCCCGCTTGCCCCAAAGGATAGAGGTGGCCGATGTCGTGCAGGAAAGCCGCCGCGACCAGCTCGTCGTCGTATCCTTTTTCGGAAGCGAACCAGCCCGCCTGTACGGCATGCTCCAGTTGGGTACAGCCCTCTCCGTAGGAAAGGTTGCCGTACCGGTCGAAAAGGTCCATGATCTCGCGGGTGACGTCGTTGCTTTTCATCTGTGACTTTTTTTTATATTGAGCGGCGGTCGCCGGCGGTTGGAGCCGCAGGTCGGGACGGCGACGGAACCTATGGCGCTCCGGAATGTATGGCCAAAATAACAAGGCTTCCGAATTGAGGATACATGCCGATAATCGATGGGAAGAAAGTATTTTATGTATGTTGTTGTATCAAAGTGTTTTAACATTTAATTTACGTATTTTTTAACTTTTCTTTCCGTCCGATGGAGCATGTTCGACCAGGAAAGGGGCTTTATTTGCCGCGATTTGCGGGGGGACGGATGGCTTCCCGGAGTAATAAGCGAATGCCGGCGGAACGGCACCAAATCGGAATTGCTATTTTCATTTATAAAACTCGAACGTATGAAACTACAGAGAAAGTTACTACGCGGCGGCCGGAATCATTTTCGGTTGCAAACGGCCACGTCACTGGTCCTGTCGTTCCTGTTGCCGGTCCTGGGCTGGTCCCAGGTGCGGGTAAGCGGGACGGTGACCGATGCCAATGCCGGTACCCCGCTGATCGGGGTGAACGTCATCCTCCAGCCGGGCGGTACCGGTACCATCACCGATATCGACGGGAAATACGACATCGAGGTACCGGGGGAAACTGCGGTGCTTTCCTTTTCCTACATTGGCTACGCCGTACAGGAGATCACGGTAGGAACGCAGACCGTCATCGACGTGGCCCTGTCGGAAGGGGTCGCCCTGGATGAGGTCACCGTGACCGCCCTCGGCATCAAGCGCCGGGAGAAATCGCTGGGCTACGCGGTCCAGGAAATCGGCGGCGACAATGTCAGCGAGACGAACGAGACCAACTTCGTCAGTACCCTGGCCGGCCGTGCGGCCGGTGTCCAGGTGGTGACCAACGGCACCGGCGCGGGCCAGTCCGCCAGCGTCGTCATCCGCGGCTATTCCTCCTTGGGTGGGGACAACCAACCGTTGTTCGTCGTCGACGGGACGCCCATCAACAACAATACCGATACCCGGACTAACACCAAAGGTATCGCCAGCAACATGAACATCGACTACGGAAACGGCGCCGGGGAAATCAATCCGGACGACATCGAGTCCATCTCCGTGCTCAAGGGGGCCAACGCCACCGCCCTCTACGGCTCCCGGGCCGCCAACGGCGCCATCATCATCACCACCAAGTCCGGTAAGAAACGCAAGGGCATCGGCGTATCCGTCAGCTCCAAGACGACCTTCGAAAGCCTGCTCAAGGGCCCCGAGTACCAGCGCGTCTACGGCCAAGGCAAGAATTTCGACTTCGGATTCGCCGACGGGTACGGCAGCGGTACCTTCGACGGGGTCGACGAAAGCTGGGGCCCCCGCATGAACGGCCAGCTGATCCCGCAGCACAGCTCCCCGACCTCGAACGGTCTCCGCGGCGGCGATGTCCATGGCCTCGATTTCGTGCTCGGTTCCAGCGGGGTCAACCTCGACCGCCGGGGAACGATCACCCCCACGCCTTTCGTCGACCCGGGCGACCCCGTCGCCAACTTCATGGAGACAGGCCGCACCCTGGTCAACAATATCTCCTTCTACGGTAGCAACGACAAAGGGAATTTCCGCGTGTCCTACACCAACATGGACAACACCGGCATCCTCCCCAACACGGACCTGCGCCGCAACACCGTGGCCTTCTCCGCCGATTACAACCTCTCCGACCGGCTGACGGTCTCCGCCAAATCCAACTACATCCGTACCGACAGCGACAACCGCCACGTGAACGGCTATGGTACCGAGTCCGTCATGTATCTCTTCGTCTGGTGGGGGCAGCACGTCGATGTGCGCGGCCTGCGCGACTACTGGCAGGACGGCCTGGAAGGCTTCCAGCAGTTCAACTACAACTACAACTACCACGACAATCCGTATTTCACCATGTTCGAAAACACCAACGGATTGCAGAAGGACCGCATGATCGGCAATGTCTCCGCGACCTATAAGCTGACCCCCGACCTGAGTTTCATGGTCCGCGGCGGCCGGGATTTCTTCTCGGAATACCGCTTCATCAAGCGGGCCTATTCCACCCAGCGTTTCCCCAACGGCCAATACCGCGAGGACAAGATCAACTTCAATGAGACCAACCTGGATTTCCTGCTGAACTACGACAAGCGCTTCTCGGATTTCTCCGTCAACGTCAATGCCGGTGGGAACCGCATGACCCAGCGCAACCACTTCAACGCGCTGGCTACCAACGGACTGTTGATTCCGGGTGTCTACTCCTTCACCAATGCGAACGGCCCGCTGGTGCAGTCCATCGACCGCCCGGAACGCCAGATCAACTCCCTGTACGCCTTCGCCCAGTTGGGCTGGCGCGACCTGTTGTACCTCGACCTCACCGGCCGCAACGACTGGTCGTCCACCCTGCCCGAAAACAACAACTCCTATTTCTATCCGTCCGCATCGCTGAGCGCCGTGGTCTCCGACATGCTGGACCTGCCCTTGTCCAGTCCGCTTTCCTTCGCCAAGCTCCGCCTCGGCTGGGCGCAGGTCGGTAGCGATACCGACCCCTTCCGGCTCAACGATTTCTTCGTCTTCAGCGATACGCCCTGGGGCTCCAATGCCGTCGCCTCCCCGACCAACATCCTGCCGCCTACCGACCTGAAGCCGGAGCTGCAGACCTCCGTCGAGGTGGGTGCGGATATCCGCCTCTTCAAGAACCGCATCGGCATCGATGCCACGTACTACAACACGGTCTCCGAAAACCAGATCCTCGCCATCGAGCTGCCTGCCTCCTCCGGGAAGACTTCCCGCGTCATCAATGCCGGTAAGATCCAAAACCGCGGTATCGAGCTCATGCTCAGCACGACGCCGGTCAAGACCAAGGGCGGACTGACCTGGAACTCCCTCTTCAACTTCTCCCGCAACACCAATGAGGTGCTCGAACTCCCGGAAGGCGTCGACCAGTATGTCTACGGCGGTACCGGTGTCTCCCTGGTCGCGGTCGAAGGCGGCTCCCTCGGCGATATGTGGGGGACCGGTGTGGTCCGGGTCAACGATCCCAACAGCCCCTACAACGGGCAGGTCATCTTCAAGAACGGATTGGTGCAGCAGGACAACACCCTGCGCAGAATCGGGAACTTCATCCCCGATTTCAACCTGGGCTGGGCCAACGACCTCTCCTACAAAGGCTTCTCCATGAGCTTCCTGTTCGACTACCGCCAGGGGGGCGATTTGCTCTCCCGCACCCGCCTCATCGCCGCAACGGCCGGCAACGTGGTGGAAACCCTCTGGGGCCGCGAACCTGAGTTCGGCGGCGCCCACCCCGGTATCGCCGATTCCGGCCTCTCCTACGTCGATGCAAGCGGCGCAACCAAGACCGACGGGATCATCGGCGAGGGTGTCATGGAAGTGGTCGGCGACAACGGCCAGGTGACCTTCGTGCCCAACGACGTCATCGTCCCGGCCAATGCCTACCACAACAACCGCTACCGCCGCCAAAACGAGACGGAAGGGATGTACGACGCCACTTTCATCAAGCTGCGCCAGTTCCGCCTGAGCTACGAACTGCCTGCCCGCCTGCTGGAGGACAAGCTCATCCGCAAGGCCCGTATTTCCTTCATCGGTAACAACCTCTGGCTCTGGGCCAAGGATTTCAACCACGGTGATCCCGAACTGTTGGCCTTCGGCGGCGGCCGCTTCGTGCCGGGCGTGGAGGACGCTACCGTCCCCTCTTCCCGCAGCTTCGGCTTCTCGCTGGATTTCGATTTCTGATTCCCTATTCCGGACCGGGCAGGGACCTGTCCTTCCCCGGCCCTCCAATGTCAATCTTTTTCTTATGAAGAATACAATCAAAGCGCTGGTCCTCCTGCTGCTGTCCCTGACCGGGTTCAGCGCCTGCGAACAGTTCGAGGTCAGCAATATCAATCCGGATGTGACGAGTACCATCGACAACAATCCGGAACTCCTGCTGACCGGTATCGAGCGGGATGCCGTCAACAACCTCGTCGGCTCCGGTTGGAGCGAGGGCAACCTCATGGCCCAATATGGGGCCCGTATCGTTTTCACCGAATTCGACCTCTTCGACTGGGGTGACCAGGCCGGTACCTGGAACGGGCTCTACCTCTCCATCCGCAACGCCAAGGCCCTCGAACAGATCGCCCTGGACAACAACCTGGCAAGTTACGAGGCGGTCTCCCTCATCCTCCAGGCCTGGATGTCCCAGGTGCTGACGGACATGTGGGGGGATGTCCCTTACTCCCAGGCTTCCGCCGCCAATGCCGAGACACCGGTCTACACGCCTGCCTTCGATTTTCAGGGTGACATCTACAGCGGCCTGATCGCAAGCCTGGACCGTGCCAATTCCCTGCTGTCCGGCGCCAACCTGCCGGCCATCAAAGGCGATATCATCTTTAACGGCGACCTGGAGAAATGGCGTCGCTTCGCCAACTCCCTCCAGTTGCGCGTCGCCCTCCGCCTCAGCAAGGCGGATGCCGGCCTGGCCCAGTCCGTCATCGCCAAGATCTACAACGGGGGCGCTACCTACCCCGTCATGGAAAGTAATGCCGACAACGCGGCCCTGGTTTACCTGTCCTCTTTCCCGAACGCCCACCCGGTCTCGGAAGTGAACCGCTACCGGGTCGGTTCCTACAACGAATACCGCATCTCCGAAACCCTCGAAGGGGTGCTGCGCGCCTACGACGACCCGCGCCTGGAGCGGTTCGCCGACCCGACCGCCAACTCCGTCGCCGCCGGTACCCCGGAAATCTCCGGTATGCGCAACGGTATCGTCGACGGCCCGGCCTATGAATACAAGGGCGGGGACGCGTTCCTCTCGAAATTCAACATCGAACTCTTCCACTTCGACCCGAATGCCAACGAGGGCCGGTTGATGACCTACTCCGAAGTGGCCTTCATCCTCGCGGAGGCGGCCCACCGCGGTTGGATCAATGCCGATGCGGAGGAATGGTACGGCCGGGGGGTGAGCGCCAATTTCGAATACTGGGGTGTCCCCATGCCGACGGATTACCTGACCGTCAACGCTCCCTACAACGGGGAATGGGAGAGCATCATGAACCAGAAGTACATCGCCCTCTTCTACATCGATTACCAAGGGTTCATCGAATACCGCCGCACCGGTTACCCGACGACCATCGCACCCGGTCCGGATGCCTTCTATTCCGAGTATCCAAGCCGCTTCGAATATCCTTCCAAGGAGCAGGCCCTCAACGCGGCCAACTACGATGCGGCCGTCGCCCGGCAAGGTCCCGACCTGATCACCACGCCGGTCTGGTGGGAGAAGTAAGCAGGGACCGCCCAGCCGGGCCGGCAACCGGTCCTTGCGGCCGCCGTCGCTTCCCTCCCGGATGACAGGTGCCGCCTACCAAGGCCGCAACCGACGGAAGACTTCCCGGACAACCGTTCCGGGAAGTCTTTTTTGTTGCTTTTCCCGGTATCAGGACTCCCCGGCACCTCGCAAGCGGAAATCTTGCCTGCACCGCTGTTTTTTTTATCCGGTTGCGGACTGCCGACCGCCTTCCTGCGCCTTTTGGCTGTTGGTACGGCCCTGAATCCTCCCGTTATGCTTATCCTCCTTTTCTTGCTCCAGGGAGGTCGTATGCCTTGTTTTTTATCGTCACAACAATCAAATTACAGATCCGGACTTATTTTGGCCATCGTAATTTTTTGAATTTCGTATCAAAACCCATGGATAAAGTTTCCGGTTTTGGGATTTGTCAGTTGATAATTTAGCTGTCCGACACGGTTTCGTCAGGTCTCCTCCACCACACCGCCGTTCGCATTTCGTCAAACAAAAGAATCAGCATCATGAAAAAGCGGCATCTCCCCATCGGTATCGATGACATGCAGGCCTATGTCCCCTCGCTATATCTCGACATCCGGGATTTGGCGGCGCAAAGGGGCATCGACTACGAGAAGCTGTCCAAGGGGCTCGGGCTGTACAAGATGGCGATACCAGACCGGCATGAGGATGCCGCCACCATGGCGGCGGAGGCCGTTTCCGCGCTGTTGGAGCGCAACGGCTTGGCCCCTGCCCAAATCGGCAGGGTGTACCTCGGTACGGAGAGCGCCCTGGACGATGCGAAACCTACGGCCACCTATGCGGTGGAAATGGTCCAGCAGCGCATCGGCGGCAGTTTTGCCCATTGCGACGTCGTGGACCTCACCTTCGCCTGCATCGGTGCTGTGGACGCCCTGGAGAGCTGCCTGGACTGGGTGGCGGCGGATCCGGAACGGATTGCCGTCGTGGTGGCTTCCGACATCGCCAAGTACGAGTTGGCATCGACGGGTGAGTACACCCAGGGTGCCGGTGCGGTGGCCCTGTTGGTCCGTTGGCATCCCCGGCTGCTGGTCCTGCCGCGTGTCTACGGGGTGAGCATGCACAGCGTACACGATTTTTTCAAACCTCGTCGGGAGCAGTTTTGCGAAACTCCGGTTTTCGACGGTCCCTTTTCCAACCAGTGCTACCAGGACCGCATGTCGGCCGCCCTCCTGCATTTCCGCCGCGTATCCGGGGCTGCGGAACCGGCGTTGTCCGACCGTTGGGCCCGGATGATTTTCCATCTTCCGTACGCATTTCACGGCAAACGCATCTTTGTGGAGGAATTCGTCCGGGAGCAGGAAGCCGCCGGCCGGTGGCCTCCCGTTGCGGCGGCGGCCGGATTGCCGGAGACGGTGCCGACGGTCGGTTCCATGCCCCCCAAGGCATATCAGGGATTCCTGCGCGCAGTCGGCCAGTCGGAGGCCTACCGACGTTTTGTCCGCCTCAAATTGGAAAAGGCACAGCGGGCCAGCAGCGAGGTCGGAAACCTCTACACCGCTTCGATCTTCATGGCCTTGATGAGTACCCTGGCCGCAGATGCCGGAGAAAATAGCCGGCTGAGCGGCAAACGGATCGGATTCATCGCCTACGGCAGCGGTTCCAAATCCAAAGTCTTCGAAGGAATCCTTCAAAAAGGCTGGCAGGAAATCGCGGAAGGCTTCCAGCTCTTCCAGCAGCTCGCCTCGCGCAAGCCCGTCGATTACCCCACTTATGAGCGGCTGTATCTCCATACCCTCGCACAATCTGTCCGGCCGCAGGAAGGTAGTTTCGCCTTGCATTCGGTCGGAAAGGACGGGGTCGAGCTGGGTGCCCGGTTTTATGGCCGCTTCCATCTCAACGGGCAAACCTCCGTCCTGCGGGAGCAACCGGCCCACATCCCGCATTGAACGATGTCTTCCGAAATGCGCCTGGCCCTGCACTACCTGCCGGGCATCCCCTATGTCTCCGCGCTGGCCGCCCATCCGGTGGTGATATTGGAGCAATGGGAGCATTACACCAAAGGTTCATTTCGAAACCGATGCCTCGTCGCCACCGCCTCCGGACCGCAACGCCTCAGTATCCCGCTTCAAAAAGGGAAGCACCAAGGGCAGCCGGTCCGGGAAGTCCGGCTGGCTTATGACGAACCCTGGCAGCGGCAGCATTGGCGGACCCTTTCGGCCGCCTACGGCCGCGCCCCCTTCTTTCCGCATTACGCAGACCGGCTGGCTCCCTTTTTCCTGGAAAAAAGGTATACTTTCCTTTGGGATTGGAATCTCGACCTCCTCCTTTGCCTGTTGCCCCTGTTGCGGGTCCGGACCGACCTGCGTTTTTCGGAGTCATACCAACCCGTCGCCCCAGCCGGGACGACGGATTTTCGCCGTCGCCTGATGCCCGGTGAATTGCCTTGGGCCGGATACGCGCCGCCGGCGTATCCCCAAGTGTTCGAAGACCGCCTCGGTTTTCTTCCCGGCCTGAGCATCCTCGATTTGCTTTTCTGCATGGGGCCCGCCGCAGCTACTTATTTTCCCGCATTCCCTGCCGATCGTTCCGAGGACTGACCGCTCCGCCGCGGGTGGTGGTGATGCCGGTTTTTTTTATAATAAATCAATGAATATTATTTTTTTTGTATTTTTCACCGGCACCGACGGTGCCGCCGAATTCCTGTCGGCATGACCCATACACTCGAACACGATGAATGACCTGCCAACCCTGCAAAGACAGCTTCGGGATTTGTTGCCGGAAGGTATCGAGGTGACGGTACAGGCCTTGAAAGCGGTGTTGGCCGACCGCACGGACGCCTATCGGGACCTACTCTTGCTGGAGGCCCGGTACAAGGATGTGAACCGCCGGCTGCTGATGGGCACCATCGCCCAGGATGCGGCCCAGTTGGCCTTCAATCAGATCAGGGAGGCTTTGATGGACTTTATCGACGGCATGCAGCCGGCCTTCCTGTCGGACCGGGCCGCCGCGACCGATGCCCGACCGGACCAATACAACGGGGAGGTTATGTACCGGATTCCGGACCGGATGACCTGCGGGGTGGCGGTGCGTTGCCTGGTTCGCCTGGCTTTCGACCGGACGGTACTCCTGGAGGGCTTGGATCCGCAGCCGGAGGATGTCCTCAAGGATATCCGCATTTCGGAAGTGATGGGTGTGGAACTGCTGGACGGCGGCAAATCGGCCTTTTCCATCCGCACCATCAACGATGCGGTCCAGTTTGTGGAAAAGGACCTGCCTACGGAGTGGCTTTTCTTCGTGACTCCCCTCACCGAAGGCATCCATCCCTTGTTGTTGAAGATTTCCGTCATCGAGATCCGGGACGGGGTCGAGCGGAAACGGAATGTCGTCCTGGAAGAGCAGGTCGAGATCCTGACGGTTCCGGTTCCGCAGCCGGAGCCTGCCCCTTTGAAGACCGGATATGCGCTGGCTTTCGGCCGCTCGACCGGAAGGCAGGCATCCGGTCATCCGCCGCCGGCCGCCGAGGCACAGCCCGAACCGGCCGTCCCGCCTCCGGTGGCGGAAGCGAATGCTGCGGTTGCGCCGCTCCGCCGCCGGAAAGGACTGCTGCGTCGGCTTGTCCCCGGCGCATCCGTCCTGGTGTTGCTCCTGGGGTCCTATTGGGTGTTCCGGCTGAACTCCGCCGACCGGGAGTCCGGCGGCGACATCGTTTTCCGGGAGGAGTTGCCCGACAAGTCGAAGCCGACGAACAGCGATGCCGGTTCCTACGGACAGGGCGTATCAGGAAGTCTCTCGGAAGTTTCCTACCTGGATTCCGTGGATCGGGAGGAAAGGTTGGCGAGCCAGCGGGCCTTGACAGCCCAGGCGCTGGAGGCGCCGCCTCCTTCCGGCAGACGGCCGGCATCCTTGGAGCAGGCGGAGCCCTTGCGATTGGTACCGGCCGGCCGGCAGGATGCCGCCGGTGTGCCGACCGGCCCGCTGACAGTCCCGGAAATCGAGCGGGCTCTGCGCGACCAGGCGGGACATCCGGCGGTGGAAGCCTACTTCCGGGCTAATCCGGATGCGGATTTCGCGTCGATGGCGAAAGTCCAGTTCGACAGCCTCGAAGCCGTCGCCTGGAATGTTGCCCGGACCGCCCGGGATACGGGAGCGGTCCGGCAGTATCTCCGCACCTTTCCGGAAGGCAGGCATTCGCAGGATGCCCGTCGGAGGCTGCGTCGGCTGCAGCGGCAGCCAGTCCGGACGGAAGCCGGGAACCGATGAGGTCTCCGCAGCGGCCACTGTCGTATGCCATCGGCGGAATGACATCTGTCTTCCTGCGGTACGATAACCCATGTCAGCCATGAAAAAGATATTCTTCCGTATTATGCTTGCTGCCGTCCTGTTGCTGGCCGGTGCCATCGTTTTCCTGTATACCCGGTTCCAGGACCGCTTTCCCGGCTATACGGTGGACATCCGGCCGTCCCCGCAGGTCCCGTCCCCCCTGATGGCCGGATTTGCGGCCCGGTCGATCACACCGGCGGTGCCGGATACCTGGACCGATGTCAACGGGGATGCCCGTTTTGTGGAAGCGGACGGCGATACCTGGCAGGACCGCAACGGCAACGGCCGTTTCGATGCTGTCTGGATGGCCGGATTCCAGAACCGTCGGCCGGCGCAAGGGGTCCATGACGAGCTGTGGGCGCGAGCCATGGTGCTGGACGACGGCCATACGCGGCTGGCATTGGTCGCATTGGATGCCATCGGGTTCGGCCACGACGAGGTCATCCGGGTCCGCCGGCTGCTGCCGGCAGCAGCCGGGGTGGATTATGTCATCGTGACCAGTACCCATACCCATGAGGCACCGGACCTGTTGGGCTTGTGGGGGGCGAGCGAGTACAAGCGGGGCGTTGACCCGGCCTATATGGCCTGGGTCCGGGAACAGGCGGCCCTTGCCGTGGAAGACGCGGTGGCGGCCCTGCGGCCGGCTGCGCTCCGTTTCGCCGAGGAACCCAGGGCTGCCGCCGGCCTGGTCATGGACAGCCGGCCGCCCCAGGTGACGGACCCGGGTATGCAGTTGCTCCAGGCAGTGGAGCTGGAAACGGGCCGGACCCTGGGTACCCTGGTGCAGTGGGCCAATCACCCGGAGACCACCTGGAGTGGGAATTTGCGCTTGTCCTCGGATTTTCCGCATTTCCTCCGCGAGGGTCTGGAAAAAGGCATCGTCGTCGGAGACTCGCTGATTGCACCCGGCCTCGGGGGGATTTGCTTGTACGTCAACGGGTCGATCGGCGGCTTGATGACCACGGCTCCGGATTTCGGCATCCGGGACCCTTTCCGCGATACGGTATACGTGGAGCCATCTTTCGACAAGGCCCGGGCACAAGGCCAGGTCCTGGCCTATCTTGCCGGGCAGGCCCTGACCGACACCAGCGCATCGGCACGGTCCGCCACCTTGTCGCAAGGCAACATCCTGTTATGTGCCCGGACGCTGGACCTCCCCCTGGACAATCCGCTGTACCGGTTGGCGGCCGCCCTCGGCGTGTTGGACCGCGGCATGTCCGGCTGGTTCCGATTGAGGACGGAGGTCGCCGCCTGGCGGCTCGGACCGGCCAGCTTCCTGCATCATCCCGGTGAATTGTACCCGGAAATCCTGCACGGAGGGGTCGAGGCACCCCTCGGCGGGGATTTTGCTGGTCCGCCGCGGGAAATACCGCCGCTGCAGTCCTTGATGCCCGGTACCTACCGGTTCAACATCGGGTTGTCCAACGATGAGATCGGCTATGTCATCCCGGAAAGCCAATGGGATGCGGAGGCGCCGTTCACCTACGATTACCAGGAGGCCCCCTACGGGGAGATCAACAGTGTCGGTCCGAAGACCGCCGGATTGCTTTACACGGCGTTGGCGGCGGTCATCGCCGAGCTGGATCGTTAAATGCACCGATGCCGGTATCCGTCAGCCAGTCCCGGATATGCTTCCCGATGGTTTCGGTTTCGATCAGGAACCCGTCGTGGCCGTAGCGGGAGGCTATGGTGACTGCATGGGCGTTCGGCAGGTTGTCGGCCAGGAATGCCTGCTCGGCGGGTGGGATGAGCAGGTCGCTGGAAATCGACAGCACGAAGGAAGGAAGGGTCAGCTGCCGGAGGGCCTGGGCGGCGCCTCCCCGCCCCCGGCCGATGTCATGGGAATCCAGGACCCGGGTCAGGTGATAATAACATTGCCCGTAGAAACGGCGGGCCAGTTTCTCCCCTTGGTGGCGGATGTAGCTTGCGGCCCGGAAATCTTCCAGGCGTTCTTCCTGTTCCGCCTGATGCAGGCAGTAGGATTCGAAGGTTCGGTAGCTGACCAGGCCCATACCCCGGGCGGCCCGCATCCCATCCTCGCCGGCCCGGTCCGAATCCGAATACAGGGTAGGGTCGGCCCGCAAGGCCAGGCGTTGGGCTTCGTGGATGGCGATTGCCCAGGGTGTTTCCCGGGCGCTGGTGACCAGCAGCGCCATGCTTTGCAATCTTATACCCAGCAGCCAGGCGAACTCCATGACCTGGTGCCCGCCACAGGAGCCCCCGATACACAAGGCGATCCGCTCGATGCCGAGGAATTCCCGGAGCCGGTCGTACGCCCGGACAGCATCCCGCATGGTCAGCAGGGGGAAGTCCATGCCATAGGTCCCGCCGCCGCCCGGACGCCGGCTGCGCGGTCCCGTCGAACCGTAGCAGGAACCCGGCAGGTTGGCACACACGATGAAGTACCGGGTCGGATCGAAAAGACGACCTTCCCCGAAGAGTCCTTCCCACCAGCTTGCCACGGCGGAATTGGCCGTCAGGGCGTGACAGACCCAGATGACGTTGCTCCGGTCCCGGTTCAGGGTTCCGTAGGTATGGTAGGCCAGGGTCAGCTCCTCCAGCTCGCCGCCGGCCTCCAGCGAGAACGGCTCGCGGAGCTGGAGGAAGCGGAGGTCGGGGATGGCCACGGGCAGTTGATAAGAGCTATTCGGTTCGTTCATTGCTTGATGGATTGTCCTTTCATCGGGTTCAGGAGTGGGCGGTCCGGCTTCGGTCCAGGGCTTGGGTGATATCCGCGAGTACGTCCTCCACGTGCTCCAGTCCGACGGAAACACGGATCAACCCGGGGGTGATGCCTGCCGCTTGGCGGGCCGCCTCGGTCATGCGGGCGTGGGTGGTCGATGCCGGATGGGTGGCGATGCTTCGGGTGTCGCCGAGGTTGGCGCTCAGGGACAGGAGCTGCAAGGCATCCAGAAAGGCGCGTCCCTGCGCCAAGCCGCCGCGGACTTCGAAGGTGACCAATCCGCCGCCCTGGCCCATCTGCCGACGGGCCACCGCCTGCTCCGGGTGGCTGTCCAGAAAAGGGTACCGTACCTGCTGCACGGCGGGGTGGTCCTGCAGGGCCAGTGCCAGGCGCATCGCATTGTCGCAATGGCGGTCCATCCGCACCGCCAGGGTCTCCAGGCTCTTGGACAAGATCCAGGCATGGAAGGGCGACAAGGTGGGGCCGGTGCTTCTGCACAGCTTCCGGACCTCCGCCACCAGGTCTTTCCGACCGGCGACCACGCCACCCAATACCCGACCTTGTCCGTCGATGAACTTGGTGGCGGAATGGGTGACCAGGTCGGCTCCGAAGCGGGCCGGTTGTTGCAGGTACGGAGTGGCGAAGCAGTTGTCCACATTCAACAGGATGCCATGCTCCCGGGCAAAAGCCCCCGCCAGGGCGAGGTCGATGACCCGAAGCCCGGGGTTGGAAGGGGTTTCCAAAAAAATCATCCTGGTATTCGGCCGCAGGGCGCTGGCCCAGTCCTGCTGGTCCGTCGGCAACCAGCCCACTTCGATACCCCATTTCGGCAGATATTGGGTGAGGATGGTATGGGTGGAGCCGAAGATCGCGTGGGAAGCCAGCAGGTGGTCGCCTGCCTGCAGAAAGGCCAGGAAGGAAGCGAAAATGGCCGCCATACCGCTGGCCGTGGCCACCGCATCGTCCACCCCTTCGAGCAAGGCCATCTTTTCCTCGAACTCCTGCACACCGGGATTGGTGAAGCGACTGTAGATGTTGCCTTCCTGCTCGTCGGCGAACATGGCCCGCATGTGTTCGGCATCCTCGAACACAAAACTGGACGTGGGAAAAATGGCGGTGCTGTGCTCCCGGTGTTCCGTCCGCCGGGATTGGGTCCGTACCGCGATGGTCTCGAAATGCATGGGCGGTCGTTTATTATGAGGACGGCGCCGTTCCGGGCCGGACGGCTACGTCCCAGGTGATGGTGGCGCTCCTCTCCAGCATCCTGGCGACGGAGCAATATTTTTCGACGGACATGCCGACGGCTTTTCGGGCCTTCTCGGGATCCAGGTCCCCTTGCAGGTAAAACCGGAGGTGGATATGGCGGAAGACCGCCGGGATCTCGTCCTCCGCCCGTGTCCCTTCCACGTCCACCCGGATATCCTCCAGGGGTTGCCGCATCTTTTTCAGCAAGGTGACCACATCGATGCCACTGCAGGACGCCAGGCTGGCCAGGACCAGCTCCATGGGGCGCAGGCCGAGGCCTTCGCCGCCGACCGAGGGGCTGCCATCCACCGATACGACGGCGCCTTCCCCGTTGGTGGCCTCGAAATGGACGGCCTCGTTTTTTCTGGTGAGGTGTATCTTCATCTTTTTCGGATTCGTGTTGCCGGAGCCTGCCGGAAACGGTCATTCCCCGGCCCGGTCGACCAAGGCCAGTGCTTTTCCGATGCTGCCTTCGAAATCGAACTGGTCGCGGACCTCCCGGAACTTGCGGCGGATGGCTTCCGTGCCGAGGTTGCCGAGGCTGCCGGCATGCGTATGCCGGATCTCCCCCCGGAAGGCAAAGCTCCCGTCCTTGACCGCCTCGGAGACGGCCAGGTAGGCATCCCTGAAAGGTAACCCCTCCAGTACCAATCGGTTCACTTCCTCCACGGTAAAAAGGTGGCGGTATTTTTCATCGGACAGCAGGTCTTGGGTCACGGTGATTTCCGGCAGGCAGAGGAGGCTGAGCCGGAGACATTCCTGCAATTGGGAAACAGCCGGAAACAGCACCTCTTTCAGCAGTTGGAAATCGCGGTGGTAGCCGCTCAACAGGTTGCCGGTCACGGCGGCCACCTGCTGCGGCAAGGTTTGCAACAGGTTGCAGCGCGCCCGGATCAGTTCGAAGACATCCGGGTTCCGCTTATGGGGCATGATGCTCGACCCGGTGGTGAAGGCGGCGGGCAAGCGGAGGAATTGGAAATTCTGGCTGTTGAACCAGCAGATGTCATTGGCCAGGCGACCCAAGGTGGAGGCGACCGCCGTTACGCCGAACGACAGGAACTGTTCGGTCTTGCCCCGGCCCAGTTGCGCATGGATCACGTTGTAGGCAAGGTCGTCGAAGCCCAACAGCCGGGTTGTCTGCATCCGGTCCAAGGGAAAGGAACTCCCGTAGCCGGCCGCCGAGCCGAGCGGGTTTTGGTTGATGGTCCGGAAAACAGCCAGCACCAGCCGCAGGTCGTCCACCAGGGTTTCCGCCCAGGCTCCGAACCACAATCCGAAGGAGGAGACCATCGCCACCTGGGTATGGGTGTAGCCCGGCATCAGGACTTCGCGGGTCGCTTCGCTTCGTTGCAGGAGGATTTCCACGAGTTGGCCGGTCAATGCCACCAGTTCCCGGAGTTGTGCCCGGAAATACAAGCGCAGGTCGACCAGGACCTGGTCGTTGCGCGAGCGGCCGCTGTGGATTTTCTTGCCGATATCCCCCAACTGCCGGGTCAGCCGCAATTCCACCTGCGAATGCACATCCTCCACACCCGGTTCGATCTGGAATCGCCCGGACTCCGCCTCCCGGTACAGTTCGGCCAGGGCTGTCCGCAAAGCGGCCAGTTCCGCCGGCTCCAACAGGCCTACCTCGCATAGCATGGTGATGTGGGCCAAGGTGCCCAGGATATCATGCGCCGCGAGGGATAAGTCCAGCTCGGGATCCCTACCGACCGTAAATGCTTCGACCATGGCATGGACGGACTGTTCCTTTGACCATAACTTCATGATTGCGATATGATTTGTTGATACAATTCGAAGCCCGCCTCGATTTCATCGAGGAGGATGTATTCATCCGCCGTATGGGACCGTCGGCTGTCGCCGGGGCCTATTTTCAGGGTCGGGAATGGCATCAGGGCCTGGTCGGACAGGGTCGGGGATCCGAACGGCTTCCGGCCGAGCGACAATCCGCTGCGAACCAGGGGGTGGTCCATCGGTATGTGGGATGCGTTCAGGCGGAACGAGCGGGCCGTGAGCCGGGCCTTGACCAGGGATTGCAGGAGCTGGAACGCCGTTTCGTTCGGATAATGTTCATTGGTCCGGACATCGACGACGTACCGGCACCGGTCCGGGATGACATTGTGCTGGTGGCCGGCCTCGATTTGGGTGACCGTTACCTTGACAGGTCCGAGAAAGTCGGATACCCGCTCGAATCGGTGGGTCCGCAGCCGCTCTATATCTTCCAGGGCCAGGTAGAGTGCGTTGATACCTTCCTCCCGGGCGGCGTGCCCGGCTTGGCCGGTCACTTCCGCATCGATGACCAGGAGCCCTTTCTCCGCCACCGCCAGCTGCATGTCCGTCGGTTCGCCGACGATACCGGCTGCAATGGGTCCGAGGGCCGGCAGGACCCTGCTGACACCACCGGTGCCGGAGATCTCCTCCTCCGCCGAGGCCAGGAGCAACAGGTTCCAGCGCAGGTCGGACCGGTCGGACAAGGCCAGGAAGGTGGCGACCAAGGCCACCAGCGCACCGCCGGCATCGTTCGCACCCAGTCCGTACAGGCGGCCGTCCTCCCTGGTCGGTCGGAACGGGTCCCGCTGCCAGCCCGCCACCGGGCGGACCGTATCGTGGTGGGAATTGAGCAAGAGCACCGGTTTGTCCGGATCCCAATGCCGGGATTTCGCCCAGACGTTGTTGCCATCCCGTTGCGGAAAAGCGCCCTGTGCCTGCAGGAATGCGTACAACAGCTCGGCGGTGCCGGCCTCCTCCCTGGAAAAGGAGGGGGTGGCAATAAGTTGGCCGAGCAGTTCGATGGATTTTTCGAGGAGTGGGTTCATGTCCTGTCTGCGGTTTCGGCGACGATGTCAGTACCTCCTTCCGAGTCCAGCGCATCCCAGGCACAGATCCGTACCCGGTCGACCCCTTTGTCGAGCGCTTCCATGGCGTTGTCGACTTTCGGCAGCATACCGGCCTGAATGGTACCGTTCGCTTTCAGTCGTTCGTACCGGTCGGGATCCAGGGAGGTGAGCACACTTCCCTCGTCCGAAACATCCAGGAGGATGCCCGGTTTTTCGAAACAGAAGGTCAGTTGCACCGCATAGTCGGCCGACAAGGCACCGGCGACCGCTGCGGCGACGGTATCCGCGTTGGTGTTGAGCAACTGGCCGTGGCCGTCATGGGTGATGGCGCAGAGTACCGGCGTGATGCCGCCGGCCAGGCACTGCAGCAACAGCCGGGTGTCGACCTGCCGGACATCCCCGACAAATCCGTAGTCGATGTCCGGCCCCGATCTCTTGACGGTGCGGAGGATATCCGCATCCGCCCCGCTGAGACCCAGGGCCGGACAGCCGAGGGCGAAAAGGCGGGCCACTACCGTCTTGTTGACCAGGCCGGCATAGACCATGGTCACGATCTCCAGGGTGTCGGCATCCGTGATGCGGCGGCCGTCCACCATCCGGGTTTCCGTTCCGAGCCGGCGGCCCAGTTCGCTGGCTTTCCGGCCGCCGCCGTGCACCAGCACTTTCGGGCCCTGCAGGCGGCAGAAGGCCGACAGGAAGACTTTCAGGTTGCCGGCATCCTCCAGCACCTGTCCGCCGACCTTTACGATGTGCAATGTTTCCATATCAGGTAGTTCCCGGTGCGTGGGACGGACCCATCCGTCCGGCACCTGCCAGGAGGGCCTCCAGGACGGCCTGTGCGGCGAATTCCCGGTTGGCCGCCTGTGCCAGCACGAGACTGTCCGGATGGTCGAGCACGGCGTCCGCGACCACCACATTCCGCCGTACCGGCAGGCAATGCATGAATTTTGCCTGTCGGGTGCAGGCCATCTTTTCGGGGGTGATCATCCAGTCCGCCTGCGGCTGGACCAGCTTCCCGTAGTCCTCGAAGGAGGACCAGTTCTTGGCATAGACGAAATCCGCTCCCTCGAGGGCGGCAAGTTGGTCCGGCGAATAGGTCAGCCCCGAGGTGAAGGCGGAATCGAGGGCCGCTTCGGGCGGACAGGTGAGCCAGAGGTCCACATCCCGGGTCCGCATCCATTCCAGGAAGGAATTGGCGACGGCCTGGGGCAAGGCACGGACATGGGGTGCCCAGGTCAGGACGACTTTGGGTCGATGAGGGGGACGGTGGCATTCGATGGTCATGGCATCTGCCAGGGATTGCAGGGGGTGCAGGGTGGCGGATTCCAGGCTCAGTACCGGGACGGTGGCGTAGCGTTGGAACTGGCGCAGGACATGTTCGCTGTAATCCAGGTGCCGGTCCGTCAATCCGGCGAAAGTCCGGATGCCGATGACATCGGCGTATTGGCTGATGACCCCGGCGGCTTCCCGGACATGTTCGGCCCGGTCCGCCCGCATGACGGCACCCGTTTCGAACTCGATGCGCCAACCTTTGTCCGCATCCATGCTGATGACCTGCATGCCCAGGTTGTGGCCTGCTTTTTCCGTACTGAGCCGGGTACGCAGGCTCGGCTGGAAGAAGAGGAGGACCAGGGTCCCGCCGGTCGCCGGCCGCAGCGCCGGATCGGGAGGGGCGCCGGATCGGGCGGCGGACCGGATTTCCAGGGCCCTGCGGATGAGCTGGTCCGGATCCGGGACATCCTGTATGCTTGTGAAGTGGCGGAGTTTATCCATGTGTTCGGTCTACGCTTGCAAAAGGTTGAAGGTCAGGCCAGGGCCATGGTCTCATGGAGACAGGCGCTGAACGACTGCAAGAAATGGTCGGTTTCCTGCCGGGTGATGTTCAGCGGAGGCAATAACCGGATGGTATTCGGATTGGCGGCGGAGCCTGTGAAGATGTTGTATGATTTCAGCAGCCTTTGTCGGAACGGACCGACCGGGAAAGGCAGTTCCACCCCGACCATCAGCCCGAGTCCCCTGACTTCGCGCACCCCTTCCAACCGTTTCAGGGGCTGGGACAGTGCCGCCCCCATCTGGGCGGCATGGGCAATCAGTTGTTCCTGTTCCAATACCTCGAGCACGGCGAGTGCGGCGACCCCCGCCAGGTGGTTTCCTCCGAAGGTGGTGCCCAGGAGTCCGTGCCGGGCCTTGAAGTCAGGGTGGATGAGCACCCCGCCGACGGGGAAGCCGTTCCCCATGCCTTTGGCGATGGTCATCAGGTCCGGACGGATACCCGCATGCTGGTGGGCGAAGAAGCGTCCGGTGCGGCCGTAGCCCGACTGGATCTCGTCGAGGATGAGAACCACGCCGTGCCGGCGGCAGGCGGCTTCCACCGCCTGCAGGTAGCCGGGGTCGGGCACATAGATGCCACCGATTCCCTGGATCCCTTCGATGATGAAGGCGCAGGCATCCTCCTTCGCAATGGCATCCACGGCGGCGTCCGGATCGTTCCAGGGAAGGAAAATCCGCTCGAATCCCCGGTTGATGGGAGCGGTGATGCGCTCATCCTGGGTGACATGGATGGCCGCGGCGGTCCGCCCGTGGAAAGCCCTTTCCATGGAAAGCACTTTCGACCGGCCGTTCCGGAAAGAAGCCAGCTTCAGGGCGTTCTCGACCGCTTCCGCACCGGAGTTGACCAGGAAAAGGGAATAATCCGGATAGCCAGACAGCTCACCGAGTTTGGATGCCAGGGCCTCCTGGACCGAGATGCGGACGGAGTTGGAATAGAAACCGATCTTGTCCAGTTGGGCCTGGACCGCCCCGACATAATGCGGGTGGGAGTGGCCGATGGAGATGACGGCATGGCCGCCGTAGAAATCCAGGTAGCGCCGGCCCTGTTGGTCCAGCACATAAGCACCTTTGCCGGAAACAATCTCCAGGTCGAACAGCGGATACACGTCAAAGAGGGTCATGTTGCATTGGGTTTATGATGAACAGCGGATGATCCGGTCGCCCGTTTCGGACCTGCTTCGTCCCCGGTATGTCCATGGGGCGGAGCCATTTGGAGACCGGGGCGGCGAATTCAGAATCCGGCGGGTTTCAGCTGGAGCCCCATGGTTTGCGGCAGGTCGAAAAGCAGGTTCATGTTTTGGACCGCCTGGCCGGAAGCTCCTTTTAACAGATTGTCTATGATGCTGGTTATAAGAATTTTGTCATCTATTTTCTCCAGGTGTAGGACACATTGGTTCGTCTGTACCACTTGTTTCAGCGCGGGGGCATAGGTGGATACCCGGGTAAAGGGGGCTGTCCGGTAATAATCGGCGTAAAGGGCTTGCAGGTCCGGCAGGTCGGTTGTCGCGGTCGTATACAGGGTGGCGAAGATGCCGCGGGAAAAGTTGCCGCGTACCGGTAGGAAGAGGATGTTTCCGGAAAAAGCGGGGGATGCCGTGCGCAAGGCCATGTGGATTTCCGCGAGGTGTTGGTGGCGGAAGGGTTTGTAAAGGGATACGTTGTTGTCCCGCCAGCTGAAATGGGTAGTTTCCGAGGGTAGTTGGCCGGCACCGGTCGAGCCGGTGATGGCATGGACATGGACCGGTTCCAGGATTTGACCGGCCTGGGCGAGGGGCAGCAGGGCAAGTTCGATTGCGGTGGCGAAGCATCCCGGGTTGGCGATCCGGCGGGCCGAGCGGATGGCGGGACCGGACAATTCCGGCAAGCCGTAGACGAAGCCGTTGTCCGGGCAGCCGAGGCGGAAGTCGCTGCTCAGGTCGATGACGCGGACCGAATCCGGCAGGAGGTGTCCGGCCAGGAAGGCGGCCGATTTCCCATGGCCGGAGCAGAGGAACAACACGTCCGGGAGGTCCGGCATGTCGGGTTGGAAGCGGAGGTCCACCAGGCCTTCGAGGTCCCGGTGGACCTGGTGGACCGGTTTGCCCGCCTGGCTGTTGCTCTGGACGAACAGGATTTCGGCCGCCGGATGGAAGTGCAGGAGGCGCAGCAGTTCCCCGGCGGTATATCCCGCGCCCCCGATGATGCCGGCCCTGATCATGGCTGTGGATGTTTGACGGTGGGAACCGGTGGGAAGGCGTGATAGATCTTGAGTTGGTTGCCCAATATCCGGGTGAAGCCACGGACATCGTCCCCGGACCAGCCCTTGTTCATTTCGCCGTATTGGCCGGCATCGCTCCGCATCATGTCGTACGGTGCATCGACGCCGATCAGTTCGAATCGCCTGGGCTCCAGCCGGACGAACACCTTTCCGCTGACCCGGTCCTGCGTATCCGCCAGGAAGGCTTCGATGTTCCGCATGACGGGGTCGAGGAACAAGGCCTCATGCAGCATCATGCCGTACCAGTTGGCGAGTTGTTCCTTCCAGTATTGTTGCCATTTTCCGAGGGTATGTTTTTCCAGCAGGTGGTGCGCCTTGAGGATGACCAGCGGGGCGGCGGCTTCGAACCCGACCCGGCCCTTGATTCCGATGATGGTGTCGCCGACATGGATATCCCGGCCGATACCGAACGGACCCGCCAGTTCCTGCAGGGCGGCGATCGCCTCGGTGGGGTGGGGGAATGTCCGGTCGTCCACGCCTGTCAACGCACCTTGCCCGAAGGTGAGGGTGACGGTCCGTTCGCCGCCGGCCGTGACGGGGGTGGGATAGGCGGCATCCGGCAGCGGCAGGTCCGACCGGAGTGTTTCGGCGCCGCCTACGCTGGTTCCCCAGATGCCTTTGTTGATGGAATAACGGGCTTTGGATTGGCTCCAGTCGAAGCCATGCTCCCGAAGGTATGCCACTTCCTCCTCCCGGCTGAGGCGCCGGTCGCGGATGGGGGTGACGATCCGCATGTCGGGGCAAAGTACCTGGAAGGCCAGGTCGAAACGGACCTGGTCGTTTCCGGCGCCGGTGCTGCCGTGGGCGATGGCGTCGGCACCGATCTCCTGGGCATATTTGGCAATGGCGACGGCCTGGAACATCCGTTCCGCGGAGACGGAAAGGGGGTAGGTATTGTTTCGCAGGACGTTTCCGTAGATGAGGTAGCGCAGGCATTGGTCGTAATAGTCCTTGACCGCATCGATGCAGTGGAAAGTCCGGGCCCCCAGGGCCAGGGCCCGCGCTTCCAGGTCAGCCGATTCCGCTTCACCGAATCCGCCCGTGTTGATGGTGACGGCATGGACCTCCCAGCCTTCCGACGCGCTGAGGTATCGGACGCAATAAGAGGTGTCCAGTCCACCGGAGTAAGCAAGTACGATTTTCATGTTTGTCATTTGTTGCGGGATGACCGGTCCGGCCGGCCATCCGATGGATTTGTTCTTATCCGCAGGTGACCGCCCGCAAGTCGGTTACAGTCCCGTGCGGCGATCCACAGGAACCGTCCGGGCAGACGCGTACTTCCGCCGGGTCTACCGGTCGGGCGTGGTCATGGCATTATCCGGATGTAATTTGGCTTTAACAGGCAGGGCTTCCTGTGTTCCGGGGATGTGCAGCCTATCCAGCTGTTCCGGAAATTCTTGTGTGTCGGCGCACGGTCGGACACCGGGATCGGTAGCCGGGGCAGTCCCGATGACAGGTGATTCGGGCCGGCCGGCCAGGGCTTCGACCGATGTTCGTGACCGGGGCCACGCGCAGCAGGACGCCGACCGGGTTCGGTGCGTCGGCGGTCCTGCCGGGCTCAATAAAAATCCAGGACGGTTTCGGAGGACTTCTCTTCCGCCGGGGGCGCGGCTTTCAACAGCAGCTCCACCAGGTTCAGTTCCGCTTCTATACGCTGTGTCTCCTCGACCTTACTGGGAGCGAGCATACCGGTGCACAGGCACATCTTCCGCCCGCAGCGCATCAGGATGTCGTAATTGGGACAACTTTGGCAGCCGTTCCAGAAATCCTCGTCCTGGGTAAGTTCGGAAAAGGTGACGGGTCGGTAACCCAGTTCCGAGTTGATCTTCATCACGGCCAGGCTCGTGGTGATGCCGAAGACCCGGGCGTGCGGATATTTCTCGCGGGCAAGGTGAAAGACGCGCCGTTTGATGGTCCGTGCCAATCCCAGCTGCCGGAAAGCGGGGTCCACCACCAGGCCCGAGTTGGCCACATACTGGCCATGGCTCCAAATCTCAATATAGCAGAATCCCGCCAAACGGTCGCCCGACAAGGCGATGACCGCATGGCTGTTCTCAATCTTCTTCCGGATGTATTCCGGTGAACGCCGGGCGATGCCGGTACCCCGCTGCCGGGCGGATGCTTCCAACAGCGAACAGATTTCCTCCGCATAGGTCACGTGCGATGCATCGGCGACCTGGATTTCTACATTCATTTGCGAGAAGGTTAGACGTTAAGCATGTCAAGCCGGAAAAATCCGGACCATTCGCCAAAAAAAGATATGTTTTGCCTGGAAAGGAGGGCGGAAGGGGACAACTTCCGCACGGGATGCGGTGGTAAATATTAATCGCCCTTACGGGCGCGGGAACATACGACGCGGCTGCGGCATGTGCGCCACAACGGGGAAGGAGATTATGGATGTCGTATGATTACTTATCATGCGTCAAAATTAGGAAGTTTGACGGCACAATTTCAAGCATCGTTGAAAAAAAATAATTTTCAGTATGTTTGTTTGTGAATTTTTAAAAAAAATGAGCCTATATTTTACAAAATATTTGTTGTTCAGAATAAAGAGAAAAAGCGCTTGTGTCCACATCCGGGACTCGGGTTGGTTGCCGGTGCCAGTCGGAGCCTGATGCGGGCCGGGGGGAGCAGGCTGGCAACCTTAGCGCGGGAAGATTTGTTATGCGGATAATCCGCCGGCATGGGAGTCCGCCGGGACAAGGGCGAGGCGGTCGTACCAAAGCGTCGCCCTTGTCGTGGGTTGTGCACCGGAAACGGAGGTTTGGCCATCCTGACCGTCGGGCTTCCCAAAGGACGGAAATCAATTTGCCGTTCCGCCGGTAGACCGGACGAGAAGGGGCGTACCAGGAGCGGGAAAGGGCGCAGGGGTCGTCTCCCGTGCGGGGTTGAGCAGGGAAGGGGGTGGAAAAGGAATGAAATGCTGCATATGGAAACAATCATAGGGACGGATATCGGGAAGGCGGCCGCCTGGTTGCGGAGCGGGGAATTGGTAGCGGTGCCGACGGAGACGGTGTACGGCCTGGCGGGGAACGCTTTGGACCCGGAGGCCGTCCTCAAGATATTCCAGGCGAAAGGAAGGCCGGCATTCAATCCCCTGATCATCCATGTGGATACCTGGGAAAGGGCGCGACAGTATGTGCGGGACATCCCTTCGGTGGCGGATCGATTGGCGTCGCATTTCCTGCCGGGGCCGCTGACCCTGTTGTTGCCGAAGCGGGAATTGGTACCGGACCTGGTCACGGCGGGAAGCGAGCGGGTGGCCTTGCGGATTCCCGCACACCCGATGCTGCGGGAATTGTTGTCGGCCCTGGCGTTTCCGTTGGCGGCACCGAGTGCCAATCCGTTCGGGTACGTCAGCCCGACCCTGGCCTCGCACGTATACCAAGGGCTTGGCGGCCGTATTCCTTATATATTGGACGGAGGGGCTTGTCAGGTCGGATTGGAAAGCACCATCGTGGAGGTGGCGGACGGCATCGTTTGGGTCCGGCGCAACGGTGGGATACCGGTTGCCGCCATCGCCGAGGTGGCGGCCGACCTGGAGGTCCGACTGGCCACCCGGGCGGAGGAACATCCCGTGGCACCGGGACAGTTGAAGCGCCATTACGCCACCGAAACCCCCTTGTTCGTCGGTTCGCTGCCGAGCTTGTCCACCCGGTTCGAAGGCCGGCGGATCTGCCTCATCGACCACGGTCCGGATGTCAGCCTGCCGGATGCCTGGCGCAGGTTCCAATTGTCGGCGGATGGAAGTCCGGAGGCGATGGCCCGGAATCTGTTCGACGTGATGCGGCAGGCGGACCGTTGTGGGGCGGAAGTCATATTGACGGATTGGGTGCCGCCGGTCGGTCTGGGTGCCGCCATCAACGACCGCCTGGAGCGGGCCCGCTACCAACCGGCCCCGGACGATGGCCGTTGACCGGAAATGAAAACCACCGGACTTTCACCTTCGCCGCATCTCATCCTTCCCTGTCCTTGTGCCACCGCGGCGCCCTTGTCCCGTCCGCAGGCCGCGGTATCGGGGAAAAATCCCCCTCATTCGTCCGCTGTATCTTCCGGTCTCACCATGTGGGGATGGAGGAGATTCCCGGTCATGGGCACGCCCCTCGGGCCTGTCGTTGGGTTCAACCCGCACCGCCGGGAATTTCCGATCGGCCGCGGTCGGGCAGCCGCCCTTGCCTGGAAATCCGGATTGTGCCCGGGAGGTTCCGCAGGAGGGTCAGGAGTTGGTGTCGGGACCCAGGAGATAGCCTTGGTCAAAGGCCAGGGGAAGTAGGTCCCGCCCCTGTGAAAAAACGAACACCGGACCCGATTCGCCCCGGAGAATGATGCGCATGGGCTGGTTGTAACGGACTTCCGTTTCACAAATGACCTGCCGGCAGGCACCGCAGGGTGGTCCCGGCCGGTCGACCGGGCGGGCCGGATTCCGAACCGTAACGGCGATGGCGAGGACCGGGACTCCCGGGAACAGGTTGGCCGCGGTGGTCAGGACGGTTTGTTCCGCACAAATACAGAGCGGGTAGGAGGCATTCTCATAATTGCTGCCACCGACCGACTCCCCGTTGGCCAGCAGGACGGCCGCCCCCACCTGGAAATGGGAATAAGGGGTGTAGGCATGCGCCCGCGCGGCCACCGCTTTTTCCAGCAGCGCTCGGTCCGCTGCGTCCAGCTGCGCCGGATGTGCACAGGACAAGTACTCGATACATATATTGTTTCTTTCCATAAACAGGAGGATTTCTTGGTTGATTTTTGAGATAAATAAAAAATTAGGCAGCTTTTCCGCTGATCGTCGCACAAAATAGACAATTGCTTGTTATTTTGTCAATCAGTATCCATCGTGGTTTTCCTATCCGGCGGGTGGCAGGTGCCGTTCCCCGCTCCCGCATACGGAGGCGAACCCGGCGGCACCTCATCCGGAAAGCCGCCAAATAACGCAACCAGCATGGTCAATATCCTGATTTTGGGTGCCGGACGTTCCGCCACGGCCTGTATCAATTATGTACTGGAACACGCCGGACTTCACAACTGGTATGTAACGGTCGCCGATGCCGACCCGGAACTGGCAGCCCAGAAGGTGGGTGGGCATCCGAACGGTCGGGGCATCTGGCTGGATGCGTCCCGGGTCGAGGAGCGGCAACAGCTCATCAGCCGCACGGACCTGGTGATCTCGCTGTTGCCCCCGCAGTTGCACCTCGAGGTGGCATACGACTGCATCCGGTTCCGCAAACATCTCATCACCGCTTCCTATGTGTCCAAGGACATTTATAAGCTGAGCGACGACTTTCGGAACAAGGAACTCATCTTCATGGGGGAAATGGGCTTGGACCCCGGTATCGACCATATGTCCGCGATGCAAAAGATCAATGAGATCAAGGCACGCGGGGGGAAAATCACCGCATTTACCTCGAATGCCGGGGGCCTGGTGGCGCTGGATTGCCTGCGACACAATCCCTGGCGGTATAAGTTCACCTGGAATCCGCGCAACGTCGTCAAGGCGGGACAAGGCACGGCCCAATACCTGGAGCACGGCAAATTCAAGTATGTTCCGTACAACCGCCTCTTCAAGGAATACCGCCTGATCGAAATCCCGGGCTTTCCGGAGCCTTTCGAGGTCTATGCCAACCGGGAGTCGCTGTTGTATCGGGAGGTGTACGGCCTGGAGGATATCCCAAGCCTTTTCCGGGGGACTATCCGGTACCGGGGTTTCTGTGACGCTTGGAACGCCTTGGTCCAGATCGGCCTGACCGACGGCAGCTATCCGATCCTGGATTCCGAAAAGCTCACGTACCACGAGCTGATGGAAGCCTACCTCAGCCGGGACAACAGCAGCGGTTCCTCCGTCAAGGAGCGTATCGCCAACCTGTTGGGGGAATCCGAGTTTTCGCCGGTGATGAAGAAGCTCGACTGGTTGGGTTTGTTCGGCAAACGCCGGATCGGGCTGGAAAACGCGACGCCCGCACTGATCCTGGAAGACCTCCTGCTGCGCAAATGGACCTTGGAACCTACGGACAGGGACCTGATCCTCATGCAGCACGTCATCGACTATGAACTGGATGGCCGGCAACATCGGTCGTATGCCACGCTTGTCTTGGAAGGCAAGGATTCGGAGGACACGGCGATGGCCCGTTTGGTGGGCCTGCCCTTGGCCATTTTTGCCAAGGAAGTCATGCTCGGGAAAATTACCGCTACAGGGGTGAACATTCCCGTCCGGCCGGAGGTGTACGGACCGGTCCTGGAGGAACTGCGGTCTTTCGGGGTGGTCTTTACGGAAAAGGAGGAGGTCCTGTCCTGACCGATGGGCCGGCTCGGGGCTCAGGTCTTGCGTTCCTTTTTCCGGGCGGCCGGAAAAAGCACGTTGTTCAGGATGAGCCGGTAGCCGGGGGAATTGGGGTGCAGGTTGAGGTCCGTGTCGGGGTCGTGTACGAAGTGCCGGTAGTCTTCGGGGTCGTGGCCGCCGTAGAAGGTGAAGAATCCCCGACCCATCGGACTATGGATGTAACGGGCCTCCTGGGCCGGTTTGTTTTCCCCCATCACCAGGATGTTCGGTTTGATGACCTGCTTGCGGAAGGCGGTGGTCTGCCCCATGAAGCCCTTGACGGTCCGGGTATGGTTTTGGGTGAGCATGGTCGGGACGGGGTCCCACTTGGCGGAGAAATCGAAGAGGGTAAAGTAATCCTGCTCGGGGTCCACTTTTCGGCCGTAGTTGTGGTCGATGGAGGAGAACTCGTATTCGGTGGGGTTTTTCACCAATTCGAAACCCTCGAAGGCGAAGGTTTTTGAAAAATCGAGGCGGGATTGAGCGAGGGGGTCCGGGGCGTCCCCGTCGTAGAACTTGTCGCAGATGTCCGTCCCGTCCGCCGCCAGGGCGATGTCATAGGTATCGGTAGCCGAGCACATAGCGAACATGAAGCCGCCTCCGACCACATATTCCTTGATTTTGCGGGCGACCGCGAGTTTGAGTTGCGAGACTTTGGCGAAGCCGTTCCGGGCGGCGAGTGCCTCGGAGAGGCGTTGGTTTTCCCGATACCATTCCTGGGTGTGGTAGCCCGCGTAGAATTTGCCGTACTGGCCGGTGAAATCCTCATGATGAAGGTGGAGCCAGTCGTATTCCGTGAGCTTGTCCGCCAGGACCTCATTGTCATACAGCTTGTCGAAGGGAATTTCGGCGTAGGTCAGGACGAGGGTGACGGCATCGTCCCAGGGCTGGATCTCATCACCCCGTTGGCTCTTGAACTCCTCGGTGGGCGTGTAGACGGCGATTTTGGGTGCCTTTTCCAGTTTGATGGCGTCCATATTGACTTCCGCCCGGGCGATATCGGCCAGGATCCGTTCGAAGGCGGCGTCCGGAATGACCTCGAAGCTGACATCCCGGATCTTGCATTCGTTTTCGAAGACGGTCGTATGCGGAAAGGCGAAGCTGCCGCCCCGGTAATTGAGGAGCCACCAGGCTTCGACCTCGTTCTCCAGTATCCAGTAGGCGATGCCGTAGGCCTTGAGGTGGTTGCGTTGCTCCACATCCATCGGGACCAGCATGAACGCCGCCTGTAGGCTGGGCAGGCTGCACAAGCCCAGCAGGATGGTCAGCCAAATATTTCTCAAACTCATACGCAGATCGGGTTGTGTCTTTTTTTCGGCGGCCGGTGCGGCCGGTTCCTGGTCGCCGCCGGCGTTTGCCGGGGAGGCGGCGGTACCGCGCTCCGCATGGTACAAGGTTAAACGCTTACCCGCGCCAAAAGTTATACCGGGCTGGGCAAGGATTCGAGGATTTGGCCGGCTTACCGGCTTTGCACGCTACCAGTGTATATAAAAATACTTAATTTGGACGCCCGTTTCGGCGCGCTCCCGACCTGCTTACTGGTCCTCCGTACCTCCGGCTTCGGTCCATCCGGGCCGATGGCGCCGGAAATCGACAGCCGGGGCTGCCTATTGCCGGCCTGACCGGGGACAAACGGCCCGGGCAAGACAAGCGAACACCGTCCATGGAAAACATAACCATCCAATATCCGCTGTATTTTCTGTTTTTCTGCCTGCTGGCCGGCGGCTTGTATGCCGGGGCGCTGTACCTGCGGGAAACGGCGTTCCGGGAACAACACCCGGGCTGGCACCGGGTGATGGCCCTCTTGCGTTTCCTGTCCGTGTCCCTCTTGGCCGTGCTCCTGCTGGAGCCCATGTGGCGGACCATGCTGACGGATGTACGCAAACCGGTGGTGATCCTGGCGCAGGACGAATCCGAATCCGTCGGAGCGAACCTGGATGAAGCGCAGCAGCAGGCATACCGTCGCAGCTGGGAGGACTTGGCGGCCCGCCTGTCCGAAACCT
>CAZNLJ010000010.1:31301-145337 GCA_964573725.1 uncultured Saprospiraceae bacterium | reverse complement strand
TGGGCGCGCCGCCGGCCGACCCAAAAAAAAAGCGGTCCCCTCGGTGGGGACCGCTTTTTTTTATCCGATGTCGGCGGATCGGTCAGAGTAAGGGTGCGATGACCAAAGCCACGACGGACATCAACTTGATCAGGATATTTAGCGATGGTCCGGAGGTGTCCTTGAAAGGATCGCCGACCGTATCTCCGACGACGGCAGCCTTATGGGGATCCGAACCCTTGTAATACTTCTTGCCTTCGATATCCACACCTTCCTCGAACATCTTCTTGGCATTGTCCCAGGCACCGCCGGAATTGGACTGGAAAATGGCCATCAGGACACCGCATACGGTGACGCCGGCAAGCAAACCGCCCAACATTTCCGCCCCACCCAGGAAACCGGTGACGACCGGCACGGTAACGGCGATCAGGCCGGGGACAATCATCTGCTGGATGGCACCCTTGGTGGAGATCTCCACACATTTGGCGTAATCCGCCTTGCCGTCCGCTTCGTGGAAAATCTTCCGGTCGGCTTCGCTCCAGTCCTTCATTTCCTTGTCCCCGTTTTTCCGCATCACATCAAGCGCGGCCTGGAGGGAAGGAATCTCCCGGAACTGACGGCGGACTTCCGTGATCATGTGCATGGCGGCGCGGCCGACAGCCTGCATCGCCAGGGCGGAAAAGAGGAAAGGGATCATACCGCCGACCAAGAGACCGGCCATGACTTCCGCCTTGGAAATATCGATCGAGGTGATGTCGGCAGCGGTCATGAACGCACCGAAAAGCGCCAGACCCGTCAAGGCGGCGGAACCGATGGCGAAACCCTTGCCGATGGCGGCCGTGGTATTTCCGACCGCATCCAACTTGTCGGTCCGGCCGCGGACTTCCTTGGGCAGGTCGCTCATTTCGGCGATACCACCGGCATTATCGGAAATGGGTCCGTAGGCATCCACCGCCAGTTCGATGCCCGTATTGGACAACATGCCGACGGCGGCGATGGCAATGCCGTACAAGCCACCGAAATAAAAGGCACCGATGATGGCCGCAGCGAGAATGATGATCGGCAGGACGGTGGATATCATACCGACCGAAAGACCGGAAATGATGTTGGTGGCGACCCCGGTGCCCGATTGACGGACAATGCTCATCACCGGCGGCTTGTGCGTGGCCGTGTAATATTCCGTAATGAACCCGATGGCCAAACCCGTCACCAAACCGATGAGGGTGGCGAAGAAGATGCCATTGGCCGTGAGGGTCCGGACCGTGGCCTGCCCGTCCGTCAGGTACAACGCATCGCTGTAACTCCAGCTTTCCGGCAACATCCAGGTAATGATGAAATAGGAGAGGACGACCATGACGGCGGAAGAACCCATGACGCCGATATTGAGGGCACGCTGCGGGTCTCCGCCCTCCTTGACCTTGACGAAGAAGGTTCCGGCGATGGAAGTCAGGATTCCGACTCCCGCCAACACCAAGGGAAGCAGGATGGCATTGAGTTGCCCGAACCGGGCGTCCGCCAGGAATTCGGCGGAAGTCATGAAGGCAAGCCCGAGCACCATGGTACCGACGATCGAACCGACATAACTCTCGAAGAGGTCCGCCCCCATACCCGCTACGTCCCCGACGTTATCCCCGACGTTGTCCGCAATCGTCGCAGGGTTCAGCGGATGGTCTTCGGGAATGCCCGCCTCCACCTTTCCGACGAGGTCAGCGCCGACATCGGCCGCTTTCGTGTAGATGCCGCCGCCCACCCGGGCGAAAAGCGCGATGGAGGAAGCCCCGAAAGAGAAACCGGTGATGACATTGAGGACTTTCTCCATCCCCCAGCCCATACCGGTGTATATCAGGAACAAACCGCCCAATCCCAACACACCCAAACCGACCACTGCCATTCCCATGACCGATCCACCCGCAAAAGCCACCTCGAGGGCCTTGCCCAATCCGGTACGGGCGGCGTTGGTCGTACGGACATTCGCCTTGGTGGCCACCATCATTCCCAGGTAACCGGCCAGGGCGGAACAGAAGGCCCCCACCACGAAGGAAATACCGATCAACCAGGAGCTGTCGGCATTCGTATTGCCGCTGTAAGCCAGCAACGCCGCCACAACGACGACGAAAATGGCCAATATCCTGTATTCCGCCTTCAGGAAGGCCATGGCCCCCTGCGTGATTGCGGCCGCAATCCGCTGCATCCTTTCGGTGCCCGCATCCTGTTTGCTCACCCAGGATGTCTTCCAAAAGGTGTACAATAACCCCAGTACACCCAGCACCGGAATAATCAACGTAAGATTCTGCATGATTTCACTTTGTTTAAAATTTGAAGAAATTTGGAAGGGTCTATCGAATGGCCGGCAACCGGTTGGTCCGTAAAATCAACAGGCAGTTGCAGGTGGGCATACCTTCGGCGGTACATTTCACCTCCAACTGCCTGCCTGGCCAGCAGATTTCCCGTTTTGGCCCGCAAAAATAGCACAAAACTTATTCTATGCCAAAATGGAGGAACCGCAATTCGATCCCTACGCCACCCAAACCTTGGATGGCCGGCCCGCATCCCTTCTTTCCGCCGGACCGGAAACCGCCGGGACCGACCGGGGCATGCCGTCCGCTAAGGAGGAGAATTGTATTTTTGCAACCATAACACCCCGTCGGATGTTAACGATACCAAGCAATACGACCATGTACAGACAAGTTGAAGCCTCCTTACCGACCGATTGGGGCCGTTTCACCATCCTCGCTTATTCCGGTTCATCGGAAGACCCGACCCCCCATGTGGCCTTGGTACACGAATCCTTCGACCCCTCCCTCCCCGTCTTCGTCCGCATCCATTCCGAATGTATGACCGGGGACATCTTCCACTCCCATCGCTGCGATTGCGGGGAACAACTCGATATGGCGCTCCGACTGGCCGCCGAAAAAGGCGGGGTCGTCATCTACCTCCGCCAGGAAGGAAGAGGCATCGGCCTCATCAACAAGCTCAAGGCATACAACCTGCAGGAAAACGAAGGCCTCAACACCGCAGATGCCAACACCCACCTGGGTTTCGAAGTGGATGCCCGGCAATATGACCTGGCGGTCACCATCTTGAACGACCTACAGGTCAATAAGGTGCATTTGCTCACCAATAATCCGCTCAAAATCGAAGCCATGGAGCAGGCCGGCATCGAAATAGTCAGCCGCATCCCCCTCCTCGTACAGCCCAAGACGGACAATATGGGATATCTGTCCGCCAAAAAGGAGCTCATGGGGCATCTGCTCGGCTTCTGAAAATCCCCGTTCTCAAATATAAACCCTTTGGCAGAATAACCGTGCCATAACGCAAGGAATACCGGGTCCGCTCCGGACATCGGGTGCGTATCCCCGCCGGTCGCGCCCATCCCCGTGCCGGCTCAATCATCCAGGGCGATGTCCATCCAAACCGGACAATGGTCGGAATGGACGATGTCCCCGAGGTGCCGCACCTCGCTGACCCGGCCGGATATGTTTTCGGTGACAGATTGGTAATCGATGCGCCACCCTTTGTTGTTGGCCCGCGCATTGGCCCGGAAGCTCCACCAACTGTACTCGACCTTATCGGGATGCACCGTCCGGAAAGCGTCGCGGAACCCGCTGTCGAACCATTTGGTCATCCAGGCCCGCTCCTCCGGCAGGAATCCGGAGGACTGCTGGTTGCCCTTCGGGTTGTGGATGTCCTTGTCCGTATGGGCGATATTGTAATCACCCACGACAATGAGCTTCGGCCGCTCCTTTTTCAGTTCCCGTATCCAGTCGAAGAAATAATCCAGGAATTCATACTTCACCTGTTGCCGGGCATCTCCCGTGGTTCCCGAAGGAAAATAACAGTTGAGCAGGGTCCAGTCCCCGAAATCCGTCCGCAATACCCGGCCCTCCTCGTCGAACAGCGCTTGGCCGCAACCGATGCCCACATAGGTCGGCTCCGTCCTGGAAAGGGTCATGACGCCGCTGTATCCTTTCTTTACCGCCGGATTCCAATGGCACACGTAGCCGAGGTTCTCGGCAAAGGACAAGTCCACCTGCCCGGGTTGCGCTTTGGTCTCCTGCAGGCAAACGATATCGGGCCGGGTTTCCGCCAGCCAGGTGGCCAGGTTTTTCTGTAGGGCGGATCGGATGCCGTTGACGTTGTAACTGACAATGGAAATAGCCATGTATTTGATTTTTATCGGGTGTTCGACACGAGATGCCCCCGGAATCCACACGCCTCCGCGGGTTGTCGACAGGATTCGGGGCCGGTACCGGCCCCATGCCGGCGACCGAGACAAAATTAGCGGCCCGCTCCCGTATTTTTTTGGATAAAGTTGTAACCCGGTCGGTATTTTTGCACCAATTTGAAACGGATCGTACCCGGAGCTCCCTTTTTCCGAACAGGTCACGACCACTTCCCCCGGATTCCGGACGGACAGGCGCACATTCCCTTTGCCCTGGGCACCCGGAAGGAGGTCCCTGCCGGCGGTCGGAACGTTCGCGGACCGGAGACAAGGATATGGTCCGGGCATCGGACGGCCGGTAAGCAAGCGGGAAAAATGCGGCCGGCCGGCATGCCCCGGACAAGCCCCGTTTCACAAGCACATTTCCGCACCAGCTGCAAACTGACAACCAAACCATGGAAAATCTCCGCATACCCATCGCCTTTTCCGGGAAGGACCGTGCACCGGGACACCAGCACATCCTGGCCGCCGATTCCGGCGGCACCAAAACCCATATGGCGCTTTTCGAAGTGGACCACGGAAGCTTCCGGATTGTCCGGGAACAGATTTACAAATCGCAGGAGTGGGCCACTTTCACGGCGATGGTGTCGGATTTCACCGCAGCGGGCCCCCGGCCGGACCGTTTGTGTTTCGCCGTCGCAGGTCCCGTACAGGACGGCCAGGTGCACATGACCAACCTCGACTGGATCATAGACGCAAAAGAGCTGCAGGTCGCCACCGGCGTGGAACAGGTCTCCCTCATCAACGACCTGCAGGGAATTGGGTACGGACTCGCCGCCCTGACCTCCGATGACATCAGACCCATCTACCAGCCTGCGGCCACCATACCCGGTAATGCCGCCATCATCGCTCCCGGAACAGGCCTGGGGGAAGCGGGCCTGTATTGGGACGGCCGGGCATTCCACCCCTTCGATACGGAGGGCGGACATACCGATTTCGCATCCCGCAATATATTCGACCAGGATTTATACTCCTACCTGCAGGTCAGGTTCGGGCATGTCAGTTGGGAACGGCTGGTATCGGGCATGGGAATCGCCACCATTTTCGACTACCTCCACGAAAGTCAAGGCATGGAAGTACCCGGTGCCGTGAAGAAAAAGATCAAGGCGGGTGACAAGGCGGGTGCCATCGGCCAGGGTGCCCAGGAAGGATACCTCATCTGTCAGGAGACCATTGCCCTTTTCACCCGGTACCTGGCGATCGAGGCGTCCAATCTGGCCCTGAAGATGAAAAGTACCGGCGGGCTATACATCGGCGGCGGTATCCCGCCGAAAATTTGGGATGCCTACCAGCAGGATATATTCCTCCGGCATTTCTTTCAGGTGGGCAGGCTCCGGCCCCTGCTGGAATCCATGCCGGTCTACCTGATCAAGAACCAGCATACCGCCCTGCTCGGTGCCGCCTATTACGGCGCCTACGGCATCGGCTGATCCGGAAGGCGCACACCAGGCAAGGACACGGGACCATGCCTGGACCGATCCACGGGGCTTCCGGCGCGGCGGTGCCGGAAGGGCCTCAGCCGGCCCAGCCCTCGCGGTCCAGGCTTCGGTACTGGATGGCCTCCGCCAGGTGTTCCATGCCGATGTCCCGGCAGCCAGCCAGGTCCGCACTGGTACGGGCCACCTTCAATATACGGTCGTAAGCCCTTGCCGACAGCCGTTGCACTTCCATCGCCCTTTTCAACAAGGCCCTGCCGGAGGAACTGAGCCGGCATACCTCCCGGACAAGCCTGCCGGGCATTTGTGCGTTGCAGTATACACCGGGATAGGACTCGAACCGGGCTTCCTGTATGGACCGGGCCTTGACCACGGCGGCGGCGATTTCCGTGCTGCCGCGCGTCACCACCTCGTACCGCGACAACTCGTCGTAAGAAACGGGCGTCACCTCGACGTGAAGGTCGATTCGGTCGAGCAAGGGGCCGGAAATTTTCCCCAAATAGCGTTTGACGACCCCGGGGCCGCAGACACAGGGTTTGGAAGGATGGTTGTAATATCCGCAAGGACAAGGATTCATCGAGGCAACCAGCATGAAGTTCGCCGGATAATCGATGGTGAATTTCGCCCTTGATATGGTTACCCGGCGTTCCTCCATCGGTTGGCGCATGACCTCCAGCACCGAACGCTTGAATTCCGGCAGTTCGTCCAGAAACAACACCCCGTTGTGGGCCAGGGAAATCTCTCCCGGCATCGGGATGGATCCCCCGCCTACCAGGGCGACATCGCTGATGGTATGGTGGGGAGAACGGAAAGGACGATTCGCGATGAGGGACGCTTCAGCCGGCAGGATGCCGGAAACGGAATGTATCTTGGTCGTTTCGAGCGCCTCCAGCAAGGAAAGCGGGGGCAGGATGGATGGCATACGGCTCGCCAGCATCGTCTTGCCGGCACCCGGCGGGCCGATCAGGATGGCGTTATGCCCGCCTGCAGCCGCTATTTCCAAGGCCCTTTTGACGTTTTCCTGCCCTTTTACATCCGAAAAATCGATGTTGAAAATTTCCCGGCTCGCCAGGAATTCCGCCCGGGTATCCACCCGGACCGGTTGCAGGATTGTTCTGCCTTCGAGAAAATCGATGGCTTCCGACAGGTTGCCGATGCCGTACACATCCAATCCGCTGACGATGGCCGCCTCCCGGGCGTTCTGCTTGGGAAGCAGGATACCCTTGTAGCGCTGTTCCCGGGCCAGGATCGCAATCGGAAGTGCCCCCTTGATGGGGCGCAGGCTGCCGTCGAGCGACAGTTCCCCCATCATCATGAACGAATCGACGGATTGTGGATTGATCTGGTCGGTGGCGGCCAAAATCCCGACCGCAATCGGGAGGTCGTAGGAGGAACCTTCCTTACGGAGGTCCGCCGGCGCCAGGTTGACAATCATTTTCAGCCGCAACATCTGGTATCGGCAGCTCTTCATCGCGGCCTCTATACGCTGGAATCCTTCCTTGACCGCGTTGTCCGGCAAACCGACCAGAAAGTAGAAAGGGCCGTTTCCGGCAGGCTGTCCTCCCGCGCTCACCTCCACGGTGATGGTCTGTGCGTCCACCCCATGGACGGCCGCAGCATAGGTCTTTACCAACATCTGTTCTCTTTTTGGTTTCCTGAGGTCGGATCATGTGACCGGCAGTACCTGTCCCATCTCCGCTGAGGACCGCCTTGCATACGGTCCATTCCCCGGTTCCGGCCCGGTTTGGTCCGCCCGTCCTGTCGGCGGACCAAGCCTCCGGCCGGAGATCCCGAGGGTTTCTTCAGACAAGGAACGTCATTCCAGGCCTTCTTGGTATGAAACTTCCCGCTGAAATTTAGGTGCCTGCGAATCCTTGGCCGACGGGAGGTTGCTTTCCTAAAAAAGGAGAGGCGGCTCCTGCACCGGTTCGTGCAGTCCGGGATAGTTGTGGGCCGGACTATTCACCGAAGTGGACACACGGTACATGTCCAGCACCTCGTCCTGCGGAAAACGAACCAACAGGAGCAGGTCTTCCAGCCTGTCGGAACGGAGCCAGTGGCGTTGGTCGTTCTCGTTGTTCAGCATGACCGGCATCCGATTGTGCAGGTGGGACATTTCTCTGCTCGCTTCGGTGGTGATGATGGAAAAAGTATGCAGGGGGGCGGCGGCGCCCTCCCATACATCCCAGATCCCCGCAAAAAACAACAGGCGGCGGTCCTTACGCAAAATCCGGTAAGGTATCTTTTGCCGGCCCTCCTTTCGCCATTCGTAGAAACTGTCCGCCGGGACCAGGCAACGCCGCTGCCGGAACGGGATCCGGAAGGAAGGTTTGGCGGCGATTCCTTCCGCCCGGGCATTGATCAAGAGGCCGTCGTTCCGACCGTCCTGCGACCAATGCGGCACCAGGCCCCAAACCATGGGGACCAGGCGGGGCCGGCCGCCGTCCACCACCACCCAGGCCTGCTGTGTCGGCGCGATGTTGTAGCTGGGTTCCGGTTCTTCCGATAACTCCAGGAATGGTAATTGTTGCTGGAGGACGGATTTGGAGACAGCCAGTGAGAATCTTCCGCACATGACTCAAATTATTTGTTTATAGATATTTGTATGATAGGATAAAATTTATATAAATAATGTTTGTCCAAATCGACGGCAGGCGGGCCGCCGGGGGCAGAAATCCACCCTGCCGATGTGGACAGGTGTGGGGAAAGGGGAAGTTATCCGGCGTTATCCCCAGCGGGGTCGGTACACAATAGGAGGAATCGTACACATTAGGTCCCGGTGCTGTGGAATACACCCCGCTTTTCGACATGGCGGAAAAAGTTATCCCCCGAGGCGGGACCATGAATTTATCCCGGTTGCATTTATCTACAGTTTGTGGATAAGGCATGCAAAGGGCGGAAAAATCGGAAAGCGTGTTGTTGGCAGGCTGTGGAAAAGACGGTATAAAAACCGAAGTTATCAAATTCCAAGGAAACGTCCGCTTTTTTGTACACAAACCAACACCCTTAATAAGAGGGAAATTTTCCCTTTTTTTAAAAAAAAATCAATATTGATGATTATACACGGTGGAAAAGGATGGTGGATAACGGGTCGGGTGATGGTTCCGGAAAGAATAAGCCGGGAACAGGCCGTACTGCGGGCGGCCGGAAAACTTTAGTTTTGCAAAGTGGCCAGGCGGCGCGGATCGCAGGACCTGTCCGTGCTTCGGGACGGGTAGGAACGGATCCGGGGGCCGCTTCAAAAAAATAGACATATGGCAGCGCGCAAGAAGGAGGAAGTTTCCGGTGCGGTCCGGAACTGGCTGTGGCTGGGAGTGGCCATGGTATTCGTGCAGGTCGTGGTCGGAGGGGTGACCCGATTGACGGATTCCGGTCTTTCGATCACGGAATGGGCCGTCATCCAGGGCACCTTGCCGCCGGCGGACGAGGCGGCCTGGGAGGAAGCCTTCGGACTATACCGGCAGGCGGCCCGGAAGCAGTACGAATCCATCCATGCGGACATGACCATGGCGGAGTTCAAGGTGATATATTTTTGGGAATACGGCCATCGGTTGTGGGCGCGGTTCATGGGACTGGTCTTCCTGGTCCCTTTCCTGTATTTCCTGTGGAAAAGGCAGTTGCCCCGATGGTTGGTGCGCCGGTTGGGGGTGGTCGTGTCCTTGGCTGCCACCGCGGCGGTATTCGGGTGGGTCATGGTGGCCAGCGGTTTGAACAGCGACCAACGGACCTGGGTCAGTGCCTACAAACTGGTCATCCATCTCGGTATCGCATCCGTATTGTTCGCATACCTTTACTGGACATGGCTGAAGGCGGCGCGGGGAACGCAAGCGGCCGTGCCCCGGCAGCAGGGCTTATGGACGCCGGCCCGATGGATGACCCTGTGCCTGGTCGTGCAGATCCTTTTCGGAGGACTGATGGCGGGGATGCGGGCGGGACTTGTATTCCCCCATTTCCCCTTGTGGTTGGAGTGGCGGCTTTTCCTGAACCTACTGGGGGATGCCGGTTTGCCGGGAGCGACCGAGGTGGTGGACTATGAATCCTCCCTGGAAGTAAAGGCGGTGGTCCAGTTGCTGCACCGCCTCACCGCCTGGGTGTTGGCGGCGGTCATGGTGCTGTTCGCCCGTTCGGCCTGGCGGGCTCAGGTCGACGACAGGATGCGGAAAAGTATCCGTCGGATGCTGGTGATATTGGGCGTACAGGTCCTGTTGGGCATCCTCACCGTCATCAACAGCATCGGCAGGATTCCGGTCGCCTGGGGGGCAGTCCACCAGGCGGTGGCCTTGTTGCTCCTGGCCGCTACCTTGGCCGTAGCCTTTCATTGCCGGCCCACCGGGGCGAAAGTCCAAAGTGGAACAATTGTGGATTGATGTGGATAACTATGTGGATAACTTGAACATCTATTTCAATTCTTGTACAAGTGTTTTTAAAATAACTGTAAAACAGTTTTTTATAAATTTAAAAATTTATTTTTATCATACAGGAAATTGTGGAAAACCTGTCGGGAACCTGGCGGTGCGCAGCGGGAAGACCGGTAAAGTCCTGTTTCTGGTATCCTATTTCCAAAGGGTCCTCCTACCGGGTTGATACGCTGCATGATGTACCGACGGTGGTCGGTTTCCGGCGTGGGCCGCTTCCCGAAAAAGGTGGCGGCTGCAACCGCCTGCTGTATCCTTTGCGGGAAATAGCGGTTTTTATTCTAAAATGATTAGGTTCCGCCATTTATAATTCCGAAAAAAATAAATTAATCAGAATATACAAATGAATAATTATAAAATTCTAAAAATCAACATTTGTTGAAAATATTGTTGATAAGTTATTTTTAAATGTATAAAATACTTTTTCGCAAGGACTGAGGGCCGAGGGGCGGTGTGTATCCGGGAAGATGGGTATCGCCGGGCATTATTTGTCGGCAGAATGGAAAAAGAAGGGTTTATTTAGCTATTTTTCCGCGCAAAAGAGGATGCTGCGTCGGAGGCAACATGCACGGCGGAAGGGAAACCGGGGTAGGAGGGACAGCAGGAAGGTGGTCTGCCGGGCATGCGGAAACAAAAACAATCCGAACAAATATGGACTATCCGGTCATAGAAGAAGGTGGGTTCAGATACATAGAGACCAAGGGCGGTTCGCAACCTATCATGTTATTGCACGGCTTGTTCGGTGCCTTGAGCAATTTCAGCGGTATCCTCGGTCATTTCGGCAAGTCGTACAACGTGGTGGTACCGATCCTGCCCATCTTCGAGCTTCCGCTGCGGAAGCTTTCCGTATCCGGACTGGTGGATCATGTCCAACAGTTCGTCGTGCACAAGGGATTCGACAAGGTGCACGTATTGGGGAATTCGCTCGGCGGGCATATCGCCTTGCTGTATGCCCTCGCCCGACCGGATAAAGTGGCGTCGATCATACTGACAGGGAGTTCCGGTCTGTTCGAGAATGCGATGGGCAGCACTTTTCCGAAGCGGGGCGATTACGAGTATATCCGCAAGAAAGCGGAAACCACCTTTTTCGATCCGGCGGTGGCCACCCGGGAATTGGTGGACGAAGTGTTCGATACGGTCAATGACCGCAACAAGGCCATCCGGGTCGTGGCGACCGCCAAATCGGCCATCCGCCACAACCTGCGCGACAAGCTTTCGCTCATCCATGCCCCGACCCTCTTGATATGGGGAAAACAGGACAATGTGACGCCTGCTTTCGTCGGGGAGGAATTTCACGCCCTGCTTCCGGATTCCCGGCTGTACATGTTGGAACGCTGCGGCCATGCCCCCATGATGGAGCATCCGGACACATTCAATGACATCATGGAGGGTTTCCTGAGCTCCCTGCCTAAGTGATATCTAGGCCTTCGGCGGGATTCCTCATCCTGAAAACTCTCGGAATGCCGTGTAGAGGTCGGACCAGTCCTTCCTTTCCTTGACGACCGTCTCCAGGTACTCCGCCCAAATGTTGCGGTCATGCACGGGATCCTTGACGATCGCCCCGGTGGCGGCGGCGGCCAGGTCTTCCGGCCTCAAGGTACCATCCCCGAAGTGGAGCGCCAAAGCCATTCCGCTCTGCACCACCGAGATGGCCTCCGCCGTACTCAAGGTACTGCCCGGTACTTTCAGCTTGACCCGGCCGTCGACGGTCTTTCCGTTCCTCAACTCCCGGAAGATGGTCACCAGACGCTGGATCTCCCGGATCGGCGGCTCCGGCTTCTGCACCCCCATCCGGTTGGTCGACGCCTCCACACGATGTTGTACGATCCGGACTTCCGCTTCCAATGTTTCCGGAAGGGGCAGGACCACGGTGTTGAAACGCCGGCGTAGGGCGCTGGACAATTCGTTGACGCCCTTGTCCCGATCGTTCGCCGTGGCAATGACGTTGAAGCCCTCCACCGCCTGGACGACCGCACCCAGTTCCGGAACCGGCAGCATTTTTTCCGACAACAGGGTGATCAGGGCATCCTGTATGTCCGCCGGTATCCGTGTCAGCTCCTCGATCCGGGCAATCTTTCCTTCCTGCATCGCCCGCATGACCGGGCTGGGTATCAGGGCACGCAGCGAGGGCCCTTCCGCAATGAGGCTGGCATAATTCCATCCGTACCGGAGCGCTTCCTCCCCCATTCCGGCGGTACCTTGCACCAGCAGGGTGGAATTCCCGGAAATGGCGGCCGCGAGATGCTCCGATACCCAGGTCTTGGCGGTACCGGGGATACCCAGCAGCAGCAGGGCCCGGTCCGTCACCAGGGTGGATACGGCCAGTTCGATGATCCGCCGCTGCCCGAAGTATTTCGGCTCCACTTCGGTGCCGTCCGGAAGGGTTCCGCCCAGCAGGTATGTGACCACGGCCTGTGGGGACAAGTTCCAGTTCGGGGGACGTTGGTGCGGATCGGCCGCCGCAAGGGCCCGGAGTTCCGATGCGTAACGTTGTTCGGCATGTGGCCGCAATATTTCCTGGTCTGGCATCTTCCTGTCGATTTGGTTGGCTTGATTGGCTTGCTTTGCAAAGGTTCGGATTTTTTATGGGAATTGCGGACCATCCCGCCGCCGAAAACAACATCCCGGGTGTCCCGCCCGGCTATTTCCGGGACCTCTTTCCAATACATGACCGGTTGTGTACCGGATGGAGGCGGGAAGTGTGATGCCAAATTTTTACATTTGCTTATCCACTCACCTACTAAATTTCATGTTGATGCGCATTTATCTATCGTATCCGGCGGTTTTGGCCGCGGTTTTATTCTCTTTTTCCGTTTACGGACAACAGCTGCCGGAAACTTATCGGTTCGAGGGGGACCGGCAGGGAGACGTCCTTTCCCATGTGGTCCGTCAACCTATGCAATTCAACGGATATACCAACCACTGGCACGACAGTTACCGTCACTGGATCCGGTACGGCAACCTTTTCAAGACCGGAATGCCGGACCTGGCCCGGACCATCTTCCAAAACAAGGCCGACCTGGCGGAGGACCTGGGCATACCGGGCCTGCGGATGCAGGAAGGGTTCCTGGAGGCACTTTTTCGGGCCGGACCGTGCGAAGTGCTGGATAATCCGGCCGACCGACTGTTGTCGGACGGTTTCCCCAAGGGAGATGTCATGGTGCTGGTATCTCCGGAAACGGCGGTCGGGCGCGCCTTGGGCAAAATGTTGCCGCCGGATGCACTCCGGCCGGCCGACCTGGGAAACCACCAGGCCGATGCCGCCGCTTACCAGCCGGTCGATGCCTATTTCCTGCGCTCCGCAGTCGGTACGCTCTTCGTGATTTCCGCCCCGGATGCCGATGTCCGCCGACAGGTCCGGCAGCTGGCCGACAATACCCTGGCGGTGCTCCGGCAGTATGACCTGAAGAAGGGTTGGTTCGGGGCCGCCACCCTCCTCAAAAGCGTGACCTGCGCCTTCGGCCACCCCATCGAGGTCATGGGCCATGCCTTGAACGAAGGATGCTCCTTCGCCGTATTCAACGGTTACATGGATTTTTGGGCCCAGTCGGAATTCGACGCCTGGATGGATGCCGTCGGAAATCCTTTGGTCGTGGATGTCGGCACGCACCACATCTTCGGTTGCCAGGATTACAAAGGCATCCAACTGCAGGATATGGGCGGGGAGGAAGGTTGGATAAAATATGCCCACGACAAGGGCGGCTATGCCTTCCGACCGGTGTACGACCCTTCCAAGGATGCCTTCCGGTACGACGGTTTTATCGCAACCGAAGGAAACAAGGAACAGGTCGACCGGGGGGAGGTCCCGTTCGTGAACCTTACCGGCGAATTGGAAGGGGATGCCGCCGCCAGCATGGTGTTGTTCGTACCGAAAGGGGAGGTTTTCGACAAGGCGGCGATGTGGAAGGCCATCCTGGAGATCCGCGCCGTCGCCGTCCAACGCGGTGGCCTGCTGATGGGACCTCGTTCGTTCCGGGATCCCTTGTCCGCCCTGCTGCTGGACCGGGTACTTCTGGAACGTTTGTTCGCCGACCGCGTCAATCTCCAGGCGCATACGGAGGATTATACCCTGGTGGTGAACGTGACCAATACCCTTCCGGAAGCGGTTTCCGGGCAGCTTCGGCTGACCTTGCCGGCCGGTATCAAGGCGTCGGTCGATCCGATGGTGTCCGTGTCCCTTCCGGCCGGTGCTGCGAAGACCTACCGTTTCCCACTCCAGCCCACCGCCGCCGCCATGGGCGTATCCAATCCCCTGTCGGTCGATTTTGTGCATCCGGACTGGCAAAAGCGGACCCTGGCCCTGCTGGATTTGCCTCCGGTCGTTTCCTGCCATACCTTGTTGTACGGACACGCACCGTCCGTCGACTTTCCTGTTTCGGTGCATAATTTCGGCCGCTCCACCACATTCCCGGTCCGGTTACGCGTCATCGACGTCGCTTCCGGGAAGGTCGTCCATCAAACGGAACAGACAGCCGGTGCCGAAACGGGCCGCTATGCCCGCTTGTCGTTTTCCCTGCCGCTGGCGGCGGGTTCATACAAGGTGGTCGTCACCGCCCTGGACCAATCCGCCGAATGTCAGTTGGGCATCGGGGAAGCAAGCGGACATGCCTACCTCTACGAAGATGACCTGAACAACGACGGCATCCCGGAGTACCGCATGGAAAACGACCAGGTCCGGCTCACATTCATCGCCACAGGCGCACGGGTCATCGAATATTATATCAAGGAAAAGGACGACAACGCTTTCTTCAAGTTGTGGCCGGACAAACCGGACGACCACGACCGCCCCTTCCGCCGCAGGGGGTTCTATCCCTTCGGCGGATTCGAGGATTTCCTGGGGCAGGCCAGTATGGAGACGCACCAGGTGTATGACGTACGCGTGACCCGCCGCGACGGGGATTACGTCCAACTCGTCATGTCCACGGATTATTTCGGTAACCGACTGGAAAAGACATATACGCTCTACGGAAACTCTCCTTTGCTGGAGGTCCGGTATGCCCTGGATTTCAAGAATCCCGAAGCGAATGTCATCGGGCCGCAACCTATCCTGGCGCTTGGTAAGGAACATGGGACCGAAGATGTGTATACCGTTCCGGACCTGGCGGGAACCAAGGAATTCCGGATGCGGCCGGAAGAATACTACGGACAAATCCTCAATCTACGGGAGGGTTGGAACGCCGGCTACGACACCAAGGAGCAAATCGCGTTCCTCAGTGCCTATCCGGTGCAACAACCGCTCTTCCTCCATATGTGGATGAACCACGACCGGAATCCGGATTCGCATTATTTCTACAACGAATTCCAGCCTTGGGTGCCGATTGTCCAGAAAACCACCATGTTCTTCTCCTTTTATATGTGGGGACAAGGAGGGCATTGGATGGAGGCACTCGACAGCCTGAAAGCAAGGAACCTCATCAGCGTGCGGCCCTGATCCGGCCGTCTCGGCAGGCACGAAACAAGGGGGCACATCGGGTGGCCGCTGCGAAACGGACCACCGGACGTGCATCCGGTAAATATCATCAAACTATGAAAGTGAAAAATATCCTTCCGTTCATCCTGTTCCTGTGTGGGCCGGGTTTCGGTCTTTCCGTATCCGCACAACAAAAAGGTTTGCAGGTGACCGACCTGCAATTGGGATATCCTGTTCCCGGTATCCCGTTCTATCACTGCAAGGCCGAACTGGAGCTTCCGAAGGCCTCCGTCATCGAGGTGGAGATGGCCGTCGATGGGAAACCGCTTCGGGCGACAGACCTGTACAAGGCCGGCCAGTTGGGTGATCCCGCTTATCCCGTCCTGACCCACCGGCCACCGTCCGGTTACGGACTATCGTTCGACGGCACACTTTACGAACGGCCGGAGGTCGTAGGTTGGGTTCCCTGGGAGCCGGGCAGGACCTATGAGATCAGGATTACCGTCCGGCTGAAGGAACATCCCAAGCCTTCCCCGAAGGATGTGTTCCTCACCGCCACCCGGACGGTCACCGCCCCGGCGGAAGCGCCGGTTTTCGACCGGGCCTGGAAAAAGTACAAATCGGTGGTCTTGTCCGAAACAGCAGGAATCGACCGCAAAGGGGAGCCGGTGGAACTCCTCTTGTCCTTTTATCCGGATGAGGCGGCCCAATTGCAACGGGACATACGGGTGGTCGCGGTAGATCCGGTGTCGCATCGGGTGACGGAAGTGCCATGCCAGGTATACGACCAACAAGCTTTCCTCGAGGAAGACGATATGGCTCCCGATGCGCAAGGGAACCCCACCCGGGAAGTGCCGCTCTGGTATCCGACGGTTACGACCCGGGTAGCTTTTCTTGCGGATGTGCCGGCACGTTCGAGAAGGATATACCTGGTCTATTACGACAATCCGGCGGCCATTGCGAAGCATGATGCCACCGACCTCCGGGTACAGGGGGAAAAGCCGGGGCTCACGGTGGAAAATGCACATTACAGCCTTGTCCTTCACCCCCAGTCCGGACACCTGGACCAAATCACCCTCAAGTCCCTTCCGGATTTTCCCTTGTACCACCGCATGGAGACCAACGGGGCGGTCCACTGGAACCCGGACGTCTACAGTCCGCCGCGTGCCTGGACCCATACCGCGGACTGGAAGTACCCGGAGCACAGCCAATTCGTGGCCGGTCATATCAAGGCGACCAGCGAAGCTTGGAACCACATGCGGGAGATGCCGGAAGTGGATGCATCCGTCCGGTACGAATTCTATCCCGGTGTTCCTTATTTCATCAGTTCCAGTACCATGCGGATCAACGAGACGGTACATTGCCTGGCATTGCGGAATGCGGAGATCGTTTTCAAGCGGGAATTGCTCAACCGGCTGGTTTGGCCGGATGAGATCCGCGACACGATCATCGACTACGATGTGCTGCACATGCCGGACCTGACGGACGTGAAGATGGAAGCGGACGTTCCCTGGTTGTTGCTGTACAATGACAGCGCCGGCATCGCCTTTGCCGGCATCCAGTTGGAATACATGAATACCGGCCTGGAGAATGCCGAACGGCTCCTCAACCCTTTCATGTATGTGACGGGAGGGCCTTGGATCTATTGGTCGCGGGCCTTGTCCCTGAGTTTCCTCTCCTCCAACATGCAGCATATGATTCCTGCACGCAAGGGAAATTTCTTCGCCGAAAAATGGGCATACGTCACATACCGCATCCAACCCGGGGAAAAGCCGTGGGCACAGACCGAACAATGGATGAAAATACTGCGGCATCCCTTGCGGATTCACCTGACGGAGGAAGTGGACGAAAGGGTTTCCCGCTTGGTCCACGAAGTCTTCATGGATGAGGGCAAGAGCGGCTGGGAGGAACGCGGAACAAGCAAACACGACCACTGACAACAATTCGCTTATGAAAATATCAGGGTGGGCGGTGGTCATCATCGCCCTTATGAACATGTCGGATACGGGCGGCGGGACCAGCCTTTCTGATGATTGTCAAAAGACTTATGTGGTCCATCGGTGTGACGTGCCGCCGCAGGTGGATGGTCATGCCGACCCGGCGGAGTGGTCATCCGCTGTTTCCCTGACGGATTTCTCCCTGCATTGGGAGTCCGTATCCGCGCCCCGTACCGGCTTCCGGGGCTTGCACGACGGGTCGTTCCTGTATTTCTGCTACGAAGCCGTGGATACCAACCTGGTGTTGTGGGAAACTGTGGCGGAGGAGATGGATGTCGTCTATGAGGACAGGGTGGAATTGTTTTTTACCCCCGACCGACGGATGGCGCCATATTATTGTTTTGAAATCGATCCCTTGGGGAGGGCCTTGGACAACAGCGGGTCCTTGGGAAAACCCATCGATCCCGGTTGGAATTGTACGGGCTTGTTGTTGGCGGGTACGCATGGCCCGGAATCCTATACGGTCGAGGGCCGGATACCACTGGCTTCCCTGGCGGAAATAGGGGTCTACCGGCCCGGGGAGCCGATGCTGACGGGCTTGTTCCGGGCGGAATTCAATGGCACCGGGAAACCCCGCTCGCCGGATATGCACTGGATCAGTTGGATCCGTCCGGATTCCGACAGACCCAATTTCCATATACCTTCCGCTTTCGGATGTTTCGTATTCGAATGACGGGCACGTGTCAATCCACTTGGAACAGTTCGCTGGCGATGCCGTCCGCCAGGAACTTTCCCTGTTGGGTCAGCCGGTAGGTTTCCCGGTCCTGTGTCAGGTAACCTTGCCGCAGGAAAGGTTCGGCCGCTTTCCGAAAATAGGACAGGAACCCCAAGCGTTCGAGGACGGCGGCATCGCATCCCCACATGGTGCGAAGACCGGTCATCACATATTCGTTGTACTGTTGCGCAGGTGTCAGTTCCTCCGATTCGAAAGGGACCCTTCCTTCGGCCAGGGCTTTCAGGTAAGCCATGTTATGAGCCGTATTCCATTGGCGGGTACCGCCGCTGAAAGAGTGGGCGGAAGGCCCGATACCCAGATAAGGGATGCCTTTCCAATAACTGGTATTGTGCCGGGAATAGGCACCCGGTTTTGCGAAGTTCGAAATTTCATAATGTTCGAAACCCTCCCGGGCGGTCAATGCCACCAGCAGGTCGAACTGGGTGGCGGCATGTTCCGGTGAAACCGGTTCGGCCGCCCCTTTCCGTACCTGGTGCCACAGGATGGTCTTTTCCTCGACCGTCAGGCAATAGGCGGACAGGTGTGGAATGTCGAGTCCGAAGAAAGTGTCCAGGTTCCGTTCCCACTGTGCATGACTGGTGACGGGCGACCCGTAGATAAGGTCGATGGTGATTTGTGCGAAACCGGCATCCTGTACCGTTCGGATGGCGCGGAGGGCATCTTCCGCCCGGTGGACCCGGCGCATGAATTGCAAGTCGGCATCGGAGAACGACTGCACCCCGATGCTGAACCGGTTGATGGGGGTCCGGCGCAGGATTGCCACCTTTTCCGCGGTCAGGTCGTCCGGATTGGCTTCCAGGGTTATTTCAGCATCCACCGAAAAATCGAAATGTTTGTAGATGGCTTCGAAAAGTAATCCCAGGTCTTTTTCCGTCAACAGGGAGGGGGTGCCGCCACCGAAGTAGACGGTTTCTATGCGGTCGGTACCCAGGTAGTCACGGCGGAGTGCGATTTCAGTGACCATCGCCTGCACCATCTCGTCCTTGTGGGTGAGGGATGTGGAGAAATGGAAATTGCAATAGCTGCAGGCTTGTCGGCAAAAGGGAATATGCAGGTAGATACCGGCCATGGTTCCGTCAGGCTTGGATTTGATAGCAATGGGCCGCTACCCGACCCATTACCAGGTCCCGGTCTGCGGCTGGCCACCGGTCCATGTGCCGTTGCACGATTTCCAGGACGCCCCGGTAGTCGGCGGCAAGGAGGCAGACCGGCCAGTCGGAACCGAAGAGCATCCGCTCCGGACCGAAAATACGGGTGATGTGGTCGAGGTAGGGTTCCAGTTGCCCGTAGGTCCAACCCTTCCAGTCCGCTTCCGTCACGAGGCCGGACACTTTGCAAAACACCTGGGGGTGCCGGGCGATCCGGGTCATCCATCCGGCCCATTCCTCGAACAATCCGGAGCGGATGTCCGGTTTGGCCAGGTGGTCGATGACGAAGCGCTGTCGGGGAAACCGCTCGACCAAGGACAGCACGGCCGGCAACTGGAAGGGATAGACCAGGATGTCATAGGTATGGCCGAAGTCCTGAAGGAGGGCGATGCCCCGATGGAAGGCCGGTCGCTGCAGGAAGGCGGGATCGGTTTCCGCCTGTACGATATGCCGGAAGCCGACGAGGGACTTGTGCGGCCGGAACGATTCCAGCCGTTCGGCGATAGCTTCGGATTGCAGGTCCACCCATCCGACCACGCCCTTGATGAAAGGATGTTGTTCGGCCAGTTGCAGCAGGAATGCCGTCTCCTGTTCCGATTGGTCCGCCTGCACGGCGATGCAGCCGTCGATACCATGGGCTTGCAGGACAGGTTCGAGGTCTACCGGAAGATAGTCCCTTTTCAAGACGGCCATGTCCTCGTTTATCCAGGCATCCCGGACGGAATCGTACACCCAGAAATGCTGGTGGGCATCGAGCGTCATTGGTACGGATTTTCAGCTTCCGTTCCGCCTAACGGGAATCGTGTGTCCGGCTGTGCCGGTTTCGACCCTTGGTTCGTAAAGGAGGGAAGCCATCCAAAAGGCGTAAGCCGGACACCGCTACGCATCCGTCGGCGGCAGGGATTGGATTTCCCATACGGCGATGGATTTGTCGGCGAAGGCGCCGTTCACTTCCGTGCATTGTTCGTTGACCAGCCGGATCGGAGCTGGAAAATGGAAGGGGGCGGAACAAAAGTCAAGGGGTCGCCAGCCGCCGGTGGCGATGTCGACGTTTTCCGCTTCTTCCGGGAAATGGGTGGTCGCGAGGAACCTGGCACCGCTCCGTCGGATGTTGGCAAGTGCCCGTCGGATGTCCTGGAAAGACAAATGGACCAGGCAATCGCGGCAGAAGACCAGATCGGCGGCCGGCAGGTCGTCCATCAACAGGTCGAGGTGCAGGAAGGTCCGGCGGTCCGAACCGAACCGTGCTTCGTTTCTCCGGACCAGGTCCTCCACGATATCCGCTCCGATATAGCGGACGGAACCCAGGTCTACGGTCCGCATCCAGTTGAAATCTCCGCAGGGGACGTCCAGCATGGTGCGGATTTCGAGTTGGCCCAGTATATCCGGAATAGCGGCGGCGAGCGTACGGGTCTGTGCCAGGGTGGAACCTTCCCCGGATACGGATTCATCCGTGTGGATATTCCAGGACTGCTCCCGATAGATCTTATTGAAAATCTCGTGCACGCCCAGGCCGGCGAGGTCCGGTTGGGCAGCGTAGGTGTACAGGTGGGCTCGATTCGCCATATGACCGGATTTGAAGGAAAAGAAGTGGTACCCCGTACGGCTCGGGGGACCTTTGGCGGATCAACCCGCAGGCAGTCCTGACGGATGGATGCCGGCCGACCACGGGTCCTGCCTTGGTTCAAGCCGTGCCGAAGAAAGCGAAGGATGAGGAAGGCAGCCGGATGGCAATGATAATCAAAATTTACGGATTCGCCATCCTTTCCTGACGGGTGACACCGGGAAACGAAAGGATCCGGAAGCATACATCCTACCTGCCGGCGGCGTGATCATATGTGGAGCGCCCGGTTGTCCGTTGCCGCGAGGGCGGCTTCCTTCATGGCTTCGGAGTAGGTCGGATGGGCGTGGCTCATCCGGGCGCAATCTTCGGCGGACGCCCGGAATTCCATGAGGGTGACCGCTTCCGCAATCAGGTCGGCGGCACGGGCGCCCACGATATGGACCCCCAAAATTTCATCGGTATCCCGGTGGGCGAGCATTTTGACCATACCTTCGGTATCCGTACTTGCCCGTGCCCGACCCAGCGCTTTCATCGGGAATTTTCCCGACTTGTAAGGGATGCCGTCCGCTTTGAGTTGTTCTTCCGTTTGTCCGACGGAAGCCACCTCCGGCCAGGTATATACGACGCCGGGAATCAGGTTGTAATGGATGTGGGGTTGTTGGCCGGCGATGATTTCGGCGACGAAGACCCCTTCCTCTTCCGCCTTGTGGGCGAGCATGGCTCCGCGGATGACATCGCCGATGGCATAGATGCCGGGTACATCCGTCTGCAGGTGTTCATCGACCAGGATTCGCCCCCTGTCATCGGTGCGTACGCCGATATTTTCCAGGCCGAGTCCCGCCGTATAAGGCTTCCTGCCGATGGAGAGCAGGCAGTAATCCGCTTCGATTTGGAAGCCGGAATCGGAATCCCTTTTGGTGACGGAGGCAACCACCCCATGGGCATCGGCTTTCACCTGGTCCACCTGGTGACGGAGATGAAATTTCACACCCAGTTCCTTCAGGGCGCGCATGAGTTCCTTGCTGCAGTCCCCGTCCATGGTAGGAATGATGCGGTCCATGTATTCGACGACCTCCACCTCGGTACCCAGGCGGGCGTAGACGGAACCCAGTTCCAATCCGATGACACCGCCGCCGATAATGACCATCCGGCGGGGTACCTCCTGGAGGTTCAAGGCTTCGGTGGAGGTGATGATACGTTTCTTATCGTAGTCGAAACCGTTCGGAACGATGGGTTTGGAACCGGTGGCGATGATTGCCTTGTCCGTCTCCAGCGTTTGCTCGGTTCCATCGTCGGAACGGACCAGGATATGGCGGGCATCCGAGAAGGAGGCATGCCCATGGAAGACGGTCACCTTGTTTTTCTTCATCAGGAAGGAAACACCTTTGCAGGTTTGGTCCACCACTTCATTTTTTCGGCGGACCATTTGTGCCATATCGACGGACAGGTCCTGGAGGGAGATGCCGTGGTCTGCGAATTTCTTGTGGGCGTTGTGAAAATGTTCGGAACTGTCGAGCAGGGCCTTGGAAGGGATGCACCCCACATTGAGACAGGTACCGCCCAGGGTGTTGTATTTTTCCACCAGTGCGGTTTTGAGGTTGAGTTGGGCGCAGCGGATGGCGGCGACATAGCCGCCGGGTCCGGCACCGATTACGACGACATCGAATTTCATGGCATCCATACATTTGTCTGCGGCGCCCGTCCGGAAATTATTCCGGTCGGGTGCCGCGGTTTGTCGGTATGAGGAAGTGAAAGCGTTGGTAATCGGGGTATATGTATTGCGGCGTGGCGACCCTGGGGTCGGGGTTGGACCGGAACCGGCAGGGCCGTCGTGGGCGAAACCGGTTCATCAAAAGAACAACCGAAGCGGGCTTACGTTTTGTCGCCGTCCCTGTTTCGCCGATTATTTCTGCCACGGCCCCTTCTTCTTTGCGGGTCCTCTTTTTTCCCATCCGGGGAAGGGGGAGGAGGCGGGTTGCCGGCAGCGGGCGGTTGCCGCTCCTGTTCCTTGCGGCCGCCTGGGGGCGGTGCGGTATTTTTCGGTTGTTCCCTGCGGGGCGGCCGGTTGTTGGCCCTGCGGTTGGGCGGCGGCGAAGCCGGATTATCCGGTTGGTCTTTTCCGGTCCTGGCGCCATCCCTTTTCTCGACCTTTTGGGACGGTTCGTTGGGTTTGGTTTTTTTCTTTTTCTTTTTCCGGCGTTTCTCTTCCGGCGGGAGTTCGATGACACCGGTCACATCCGCGGGAGCATAGTCGTGAGTATCCTCCTTTTCCGTTTCCTGTACGATTTGCAAACCGGCTAGGTCCTCCGGCTGTTCCCCGCGGCGGTTCATCTCTCGGACGGACCGGACCTGTTGGAGGTCCAGGGCATAAAGGCGGCCCCTGCCGTGTTCGTGTTCATAGCCATAGTACATGAGTCCCTTGAAGATATCGGTTTTCATCATGATGGCCACGCCGTTGCGGGTACGCAATTTTTCCGCATCCTCCGGGAAGTTGGAAAGAGCCTCCATATAGGTATCCAATTCATAGTTGAGGCAACATTTCAGGCGGCCGCACTGACCGGACAACTTGGCTTGGTTGATGGCGAGGTTTTGGTAACGGGCGGCGGCGGTGGAGACCGTCCGGTAAGTGGTGAGCCAGGTGGAGCAGCACAGTTCCCTGCCGCAGGGGCCGAGGCCGCCGATCCTGGCGGATTCCTGCCGGGCACCGATTTGGCGCATTTCCACCTTCACCTTGAATTCCTTGGCATAGTGTCGGATCAGCTCCCGAAAATCGACCCGACCGTCCGCGGTATAGAAGAAAGTGGCTTTCTTTCCGTCCGCTTGAAATTCCACATCGCCCAATTTCATGTTCAGGCCCAGGGTCCGGGAGATGGCCCGGGCGCGGATCATGATGGGTTTTTCCATGTTCCGTACCTCCTCGAGTTTCTCGAGGTCCCGTTCATTGGCCTTTCGGATGACCTTAGGAAAGAAACCGTTGGGGGAGACCTTCCGTTTGGCCATTTGGAGGCGGACCAGTTCGCCGGACAAGGAGATCCGGCCGATGTCATATCCGGCTTGCGTATCCACGACGACCAGGTCGCCGGTGGTGGCACGAGTGAAAGGTTGGTTGTAGAAGAAAGATTTTCGGGAGCCGTTCTTGAAGGAGATTTCCACGATGTGGAACGGTTCGACGTCTTCGATTTCCTGGGCGGTGATCCAGTCGAAGGTATTGAGGCGGTTACATCCGCCGGTGCTGCAGTTGCCATTGTTTCTGCAGCCGATCGGTTGGCCGTCTTTCAGGTTGACGGAACATCCAGCACAAGCCATATTGCAATCTGATTGAGTGATCGTTGATCCGGGATGCCGGTATTACCGGGCAATTCCCGTCTGGGTTTCATTTTTCAAGATATTATTCAGCCGGAGGGAAGCATCCAGGAACAGCAGTTTCTGATTGGCATTCCTTTCCACATGATAGGAACAGTCGGACAAGAGTTTTTCCATACCGAGAACAGCTTCCCAGCCCAGGATCTTCCGGAGGTTGCCGGCCGTTTGCAGTTCGTTGGGCAGCAAGCGCACCCGGTCGGAGGACCGGGTCAGGAGGACCAGGTATTCCCGCAGGAAATGCAGGCCGTACCGGAGGAATTGTTTTTGGCTTTCGCGGCCGGTGGCGGCCATCGAATCCGACCAGTTCACGAGTTCGGCGCCATGGCCGCGATAGCATTTCCGCATCCAATCCAGGAATTGGTCGGCGTAATCGTTTTCTGCACGGGACAGGAGGGAGAGGGCCTCGTTGTAATCCCCGGCGGCCAGTAGGGCGATGGCCTGAGCCTTTTCGGGGTCCAGTCCTTTGCGCCGGACCAGGGCCTCGGCAATCGCTTCATCCTGCAAGGGAGGGACCCGGACGACCTGGCACCTCGACAGGATGGTCTGCAGGATCAGTTCCATCTGGTTGGCGACCAGGATGATGACCGTATCCGGCGGAGGTTCCTCGACCAGTTTCAGGAGCCGGTTCCCTTCCTTGCCGAGGAATTCGGGCAGCCAAAGGACGAGTACCTTATACCTGCCTTCGAAGGTCTTGAGGCTTAGTTTCTTCTGGATGGCGAGGCACTCGTCCTTGTTGATATTGCCCTGTTTGTTCTCCGCACCCAGTTTTTGCAGCCACTGGTTGATAGGGAGGTATGGGTTTTCCGACAGGGCGGCCCTCCATTCCGGCAAATGCTGGTCGGAGACGACCCCGCTGCCGATGACCGGGAACGAAAAATGGAGGTCCGGGTGTACGAACCTGGCGGCCTTGAGGCAAGCCTTGCAGGTATTGCAAGCATGACGGCCCTGCGGTTGTTCGCACAGGATATACTGGGCCATGGCCAGGGCGAGGGGGAGGTCCCCGCTGCCCGGGGTGCCCGACAAGAGCAGGGCATGGGGCAAGCGTTCATGCTCCACCATGCGTTGCAGCGCATCGATGGCGGTCTGTTGGCCGATGACGTCGTTGAACAGCATGAAACCTGCGGTGGCGGAAGCGATGGGGAACGGATGGATAGGAAGCGGACGACCGACTTGTCGGTGACACGGACAGGAAGGTAAGTTCCGGTACGATGATTTCCGATTTATAGGCGACCCTCGGCGATTTTCCAATTGGTCGGCCGGGTCGGCTGCCTTTGGTCGACCGGTGCCATGGCGGTGGCGTATACGGCGGGAGGTCGGGCCGCGGGCGGCCTTACGGCTTTGGAGACCGGACAAGGTTTTTTGCCGTGACAATCGCCCTGCTGCGGCCGGTTTCGGCAAACCCTGCGATTGGGAACGGCATTCCCTTCCATATTCGGAAGGCCTGCCGTTCGCTCGGGTCGGGAAGGGCGGATACCGAACTTTTTCGTTTGCCTTCCGGACAGCGCCGTACGCTATATGAGTTACCTCTGTACTTTCCTGTTGGATCGGCGGCGGAGCCTGCCGAAGCTACATCATCCATTTCCCCAGGTATTACTTCCTGGTCTGTGATACAAGATATATGTCGGGCGGATAACTTTGTTCCGGGCGGTCATCTCCGGAAGCCTTTGAATCGGAAGGCAACCTGTGCGGTGCGAATCATCGCCGGCCGGGACCGGCGGACTACCCGCCCGAAAAAGCAATCGCCCGTCAAAGATAAAATATTTTACTCCATTTGGAAATTCCGCTTGTCTAAAGTTCCGTCCGCACACCGGGCATACGGCATGGGGTCCGGCGGTATGTTCCGGAAGGGCTGGACGACAGGCGGGGTCCGCCGAACCTTACGAACCTCATGAGAGCTTCCGCCGCCATCAGCATGTATCCCCTGGATGCGTCCTTCGGGACGCACATCCTCCGTTTCATCGACCGCATGGCGGCATACCCTTCGCTGGAGACGAAGGTCAACCGGATGAGTACGGAGGTGTTCGGTCCGTACGACCTGCTGATGGAAGCATTGGCGAAAGAGATAAAGGCCTCCTTTTCGGAAGGGTATCCGGTGGTGGTGGTGGTCAAGCTGATGAACGAGGACATGCGTTGAGGGCCGGGCGTTCAACCATCCCGTTTCCAGAGCCTGCCTGCGACCAAGGTGTTGAAAATGGTATCCTGGACATTCCGGCTGACGGGGATGCGACGGCCCCGGATGACAATCTCATGGCCTTCCAGCAGCTCCACCTGGTCCAGGGCGACCAGGAAGGACCGGTGGACCCGGAGGAATTTGCCGGCCGGGAGCTCCTTTTCCAGTTGTTTCAGGGACAAGAGGGTGAGGTAACGTTTGTGGATGGTGTGGATGAACACGTAATCCTTTTCGCTTTCGAAGAAAAGGACCTCATCCAGGCGGATCTTGATGAACTGTCCGTCGCTCTTGATGAAGAAATAATCCTGGTCGGCCGGCCGGCCGGCGGCGGCCGGCCTTGGGTCCGCCGACCTGCGGCTTTCCAAGTGGTCGAGCGCCTTATTGGCCGCCTTCAGGAAGCGTTGGAAGGAAATCGGTTTGACGAGATAATCCAGGGCGTTGAGCTCGAACCCTTCGAGGGCATATTCCCGGTAGGCTGTCGTGAAGATGACGGCCGGGGGCTGTCGGAGAGAGCGGACAAAATCCGTTCCCGTGATATCGGGCATCTGGATATCGAGGAACATCAGGTCTATCGCTTGGTGGTGGAGGATTTCGTTGGCCTCCATCGCACATTTGCAGGTACCGGCCAACGACAGGAAAGGTACCTGGGAGACGTACCCCGCAATCCCTTTCCGGGCCACCGGTTCGTCGTCTATGACAAGGCATTCGAGGGTCATGTGAGACGGATGGTCAGGTTTACCCGGAAGAAGCGGTCATCCTTTTCCAACAAGAGGATGTGTTTCCCCGGGTAGGTGAGGTCGAGTCTGCGCCGGACGTTTGTCAGGCCGATGCCGCTGTTGGCCGTCCGGTCCGGACGCGGCAGATGGATGGTGTTCTCCGTCGTAAAGGTAAGCAAGCCGTCTTTTATGTCCAAGTGGATGGCTATGCGGTAGTTCCCCTTGTTCGAGGTATGTTTGAACGCATTTTCCACGAATGGAATCAGCAGCATGGGCGCGATGGGATATCCCGGCACAGGGGCGGGCAGGCGGACGGAAAGCTCCAGGAGTTCCTCGTCATGCCGTAGCTGTTGCAGGGCGATGTAGTTCTTCAGGTAGGTGACCTCCTTGTCCAGGTCGATCCGGTCCTTGTTGTAGTCGTATAATTGGTGGCTCAGGGTGTCGGAGAACCGGAGCAAGGCCTCCTTGGCGCGGTCCCCTTCCTTTTGTTCCAGGAGGAAATAAATGGTGTTCAGGGTGTTGAAAATGAAATGCGGATTGATCTGCGCCTTCAGCATCTCCAGTTCATGCTCCAGGTTTTTCTTTTCCAGCTGTACTGCGTAGTTGTTTCGTTCGTGCCATTGCTGGATGAACTTGAAAGCGGTGGTGAAGGCCACCAATACGGTCGTGTCCACCGCCAAGGTGAACGTGCCTTCCCAGGAATAGTAGTAACGCTGGGCGGAAATGAACGTACGCAGGAAGACATTCACCAGCCAGGCGTTGGCCACGATGAGCAGAAAGATGCTGAGCAGGTAGAAACCATGGCGTTTTTGCCGGATGAGGTACTTCGGAATCCAATAGTAGTAATTGAAATAGACCAGTCCCATGGAGCCCAGCACGATGGGCAGGTTGAAGTTTTCCTTGAATTGGGAAATGAAGACCACATCCTGCATGCTGGAAAAAAACCAGTAGACCAGCCAGAAGGCGGCATGGAACGGGATGGTGTTCACGGATAGCGGACGGGAGGAATGGTTCATCGGCGGGAACGTATTTTCTGCAAGGTCGATTTGTTATGAAAAAAAGTATTTTTGTTGCCATACCCCGTCTGCCGGGCGATGCGAGGCAGCGGGCGGGGGGCGGACCGTTGGATCTCCCCGAAGGAAATCCACCTGTCCGCAGGCGGTCCACCTGCGGCTTCGCCGACCTGGCCAAGGCGGCAATTCGGAGTCAAGGGAAAACCTAACCTTGTAAATATGAGCAAAAGAGCGATTCCGTTGGTTGATTTTTCCAAGCTGACATCGGACGACCCGTCGCAGCGGCAGTCCTTCGTATCGGATTTGGGAAAGGCCTTTCATGAGATCGGTTTTGTCGGGGTGGTGAACCACGGCATACCGAAAGGATTGGTCGATGATTTCTACCGGGCATGCCGCAGTTTCTTCGCCTTGCCGGTCGAGGTGAAGCGCAGGTACGAGGTGCCGGGCATGGCCGGGCAGCGGGGTTACACCTCCTTCGGGAAGGAGCATGCCAAGCAGGCGGCGGTTGGCGACCTCAAGGAGTTTTTCCAAATCGGCCAGGAGCCCTTGGACGAGCAGGGCCGGCCGTCGGAGGAACCCTCCGCCAACCCGACGGTGGTCGAGGTACCGGATTTCCTGGTGCTGGGAATGGAACTGTACAGGGCTTTCGAACGCACGGGGGCTTCCCTGCTGCAGGCCATCGCCTTGCATTTGTCCCTGGATGAGAATTATTTCGACCGGCATATCCGGAACGGGACGAGTATCCTGCGGGCCATCCATTATCCTCCCATCACGACGGCACCCCGGAATGCGATGCGGGCGGAGCAGCACGAGGACATCAATCTGATCACCTTGTTGGTCGGTGCCTCCGCCGGCGGATTGCAGGTCTTGTCGATGGAGGGCGAATGGTTGGATGTGGTACCGGAGCAGGATGAGATCGTCATCAATGTAGGGGATATGCTGCAGCGGCTGACGAACAATTACCTCCGGTCGACCACCCATCGCGTGGTGAATCCCCCGCCGCACGAATGGCATGTCCCGCGTTTGTCCATTCCCTTCTTTTTGCATCCGCAAAGCGGAATGGACCTGCGTTGCCTGCCTTCCTGCGTGTCGGAGGACCGACCCTTGGCTTACGAACCGATTACGGCGGGAGATTACCTGGCGGAAAGGCTGCGGGAAATCGGCCTGCTGAAGGCCTGAGGGCGGGGTGTCGGGCCGGCTGCGCTTACAAATATTTTGCCCGGGATACGTTACCCCGTGAATTGATTTCCGCTTACATTTGTTAGGACTAACCGGGGAGGAGCCGATCGGTCGGTCATCCTGTCGGTGAAAGAATGGATTATCTAATGGGAAGGGGGTGTTTCGCACCGGAAGTGCTTATCCAATCCGGGATGTCCCTTTCCAAAACATCGTGTCATGAACCATATCATGTTATTTCTCGGAAACCTGAACATGACGGAATTGTTGGTCATTCTCGGGGTTGTTCTGTTGTTGTTCGGCGGTAAGAAGATTCCGGAGTTGATGCGGGGTGTCGGCAAGGGGATCCGGGAATTCAACAATGCCCGCCATTCCATCGAGGAAGAGATCAAGGAGGGAATGAAGGACGCGGAGAAGAAAAAACTGGAGGAAAAGAAAGCGGCGGAGTAAAGGTCCGCGCCGGGCCGGGTCTAATAGGCGAAGTACGCCAGGCAGTCCTTGCAAAGGCAGCGGTCTCCGAATTGAGCCTGCAGCTGTTCCTGTGTTTTCCGGAATACCTGGGTATCCATGCACCAGCAGGAACGGTCTCCATAGCAGAGCATGGGCTTGTCGCAACGGGCGCATCGCTGCTGGAAATTACCATCGACTACTACCCGGGCTGCATCCACCCTTCCTCCGAGGGGTGGATGTAATTTTTTTACGGATACCTTTATTTCCGAGACATTCCGGAATTGGTGCTTGATGTCGAGTGCGATGCGGCTGGCTACGGTTTCTATCAGCCGGATGCGTTTGCGCATGATACCGGCGCAAATCAGGTAGACGGTTTCGTAGTTGATGGTCTTTCCGAGGTCGTCCTCAATGGCTGCACCGGAGAAGGAACCGACGGTCAGGGTGATGTCGACGATATATTCCCCTCCCAATACCTGTTCCGCTTCGTAGAAGCCGTGATGTGCGAAAAAGCGCATTCCTTCCAGGGCGATGACAGGCATATCCGAATATTGTGAAGTGCGGGTTTCAACGTATTTTCCCGGGGAGGTCCTTGCCGCGGGGTCGGGCATGCCCGGGGGAATCCGGTTGTCGGCTGCTGCCGTCCGGAGGTCTGCGGATGGTCCCTCCTTCTTACGGGAAAGCCGGATCGGCAGCCAAGATAAGCAGCGGCATGGATATCCGGGTAATTGTGCGACCCGGAGGTTTCCGGTCGTTTGCAGGCGGAAGGGAAGCCTGGGGTTACTGGTCGAAACGGAGTTCCTGGATGGTATGGAGGTTATCGGACACCTTCATGTAGATATAGACCCGGAACGACCCGTTGTGGGTTTGCAGGTCGCCGATACAATATTCGGATACTTTGCCTTTGGAAGTGCCTTGGTGGACCTGGCTGAAGCGGGAGGGTTTGTGCTTGGAAAAAAAATCCCGCACGACACTGATGGCGGCCGATTTTGAATAGGTGCCTTCCTTTTCCAGCACAGCCACCTCGACGTTGTCGTCGAAGAAGGTACCGAGGGTGGCGGCATCGCCTTGGCCGATGGCTTTGGTGATTTCGGAAAGTCCCTGGGCCGCTGCCGGTGGAGTCGGCAGGAAGGGCAGGAGCGGCAGGAGAGCAAGGATCAGGATTTTCATGGACATCGGATTAATCGCCTGGATGATGTAAAACAGCTATAGGCGAACAAAAAAACAAGCCGGTTCGTTCGTATGTTCGGGCGGCGGCCATCAGCCGGGAATGGCGGTGGTATTCGGCGGATAACGGAGGTAATATAACGCCGGGCCTTCATAAATTATTGGCGGGCGGGAAAAAAATTGGGGAATCGGTCGTTTTCATCCGTTTCGGTCCGGGGAATGCCGACCGGAAAGGAAGGTTGCCGGCCGGAAGGTCGTGCGCAACCGCGTCGTGCTTACCCGAGGCGTGGTGTCCGGAAGCGGGTAGCTTCCGTTGGCGGCACGGGAAGGGGGGTAAGGGAGGAAGCGCGGGCTTGGTCGGGATGGGCATTTGCGTTCGACAAACCGTTGAGCCCGTACAAGCAAAGGGGCTCGGGAGGGAACGCCGATCTGTAGCCTTGTGAAAGTTCCTACATTTGTGGACAGGACAAAAAAAATCAGCAGCATATGGATCACAAGAAATTGGCATTGGTAATCCTCGACGGATGGGGGATAGGAAAGAAAATCGATTCGGATGCCCTGGCGCAGGCGCATACGCCGGTGATGGACCGTTTGTGGGCGCAGTATCCGCATACTACGCTGACCACCTTCGGCGAGCAGGTGGGATTGCCGGAAGGGCAGATGGGTAATTCGGAGGTAGGGCATCTCAACATTGGTGCAGGCAGGGTCGTCTATCAGGAATTGGCCCGCATCAACAAGGCCATCCGGGAGGGGAGTTTCCAGCACCATCCGGTGTTGTTGGAAGCGTTCCGGAAGGCGCGGGCGGAAGGCAGGCCGGTCCATTTCATCGGCTTGTTGTCCGATGGGGGAGTCCATTCGCACACGGCGCATTTGAAGGCCTTGTGCCGGATGGCGGTCGAGCAGGAGGTACCCGGGGCTTTTGTGCATGCATTCATGGACGGAAGGGATACGGATCCCAAGCAGGGAGCCCATTTTCTTGAAGATTTAATAAAAAGTATTGATAATCAAAAAGTTAAATTAGCCTCAATCATAGGCAGGTACTATGCGATGGACCGTGACAAGCGTTGGGAGCGGATCAAGGTCGCCTACGACCTGTTGGTGCATGGGCGGGGGCAGGCGACGACGGACGGTCTCTCCGTGGTTCGGGAGCGCTATGCTTCGGGGGAGACGGATGAGTTCTTGAAGCCGATTGTTTGCACGGATGCGGCGGGGAATCCTTTGGCGACGGTCCGGGCGGGGGACGTGGTGATATTTTATAATTTCAGGACGGACCGGCCGAGGGAGTTGACGGAAGTGCTGACCCAGACGGATATGCCGGCGTACGAGATGCACAAATTGGACCTGTATTATGTGACCATGACCCGTTACGATGAAAATTTCCGGGGTGTCCGGGTCGTGTATGAGAAAGACAACCTCGACCGGACCTTAGGGCAGGTGGTATCGGAGAATGGACTTACCCAGGTCCGGATTGCGGAGACGGAGAAATATCCGCATGTGACATTTTTCTTTTCCGGTGGTCGGGAGGAGCCGTTTGCGGGTGAGCGGAGAATATTGATACCTTCACCGAAGGTTGCGACTTACGACCTGGAGCCGGAGATGGGGGCGGAAGCCATTACGGACGCAATCGTGGCGGATGTGGAAGCCAACCTGCCGGATTTCATATGTTTGAATTATGCGAATGCGGATATGGTTGGACACACGGGTGTATGGGATGCGGCGACCAGGGCGGCCGAGACGGTGGACGGATGCCTGGGGCGCTTATTGGAGGTATTGGTCGGCCATGACTACCGGGTACTGGTCATTGCGGACCACGGAAATTCCGATTACTTGGTCAACGAGGACGGCAGTCCGAACACCGCCCACACCATGAATCCGGTCCCATGCATCCTGGTGGGGCGGGATGTGGCCGGCATCCGTTTGCAGGAAGGGAAGTTGGGGGATGTGGCCCCGACCATCCTCCGGCTGATGGGCTTGCCGATACCGGCACAAATGGAAGGTACGGTGTTGACGGAAGGCAATATTTGAAGAAAGGAAGCGAGGTTGTCCGCTTGCCTTGTCCGCCGTAACGGCCAAATCGGAAGCGGGGGAGAAGGGACCGTGACCTTCGGGCGCAAACCATAATATCCAGGTATGTATCCAGTTCGCATGTCAGTGTTTCGATTCCCGGCCGTTTGCATAGGCTTTATGTTGCTATGGATGCTGCCGGGTTGTGAAGAAAATGCCGGTGCCGGCGGCAAGTCCGGAACGAAGCCTTTGCCATACTTCGACCTGGCGGGATATATGGCAACCGTCGGGGACAGTCTGTCCCGGCTAAAATCCCTGTCCCGCCGGATGATGGTGGATGGACAATGGGAGGATAAGGTCATCGATGATCCTGACCTGGCCGACGACCTGGGTTTGTTTGTCGCCTGTGACATCAATAAGCCGGCCTGGTCGGACAAATATTCCAAAGATACCACCTGGAATACCGAAGGCGCGCTGGTCGGCTTGGAGCACAAGGCCCTGGATCCGTCGATGCGTACCAAAACCATCCGGGTACAGTGGGAAGACGGGAAGGTGCGGAAGGTCCATATCGAATATGGAAGCGAAAACATCCTGATAAGAACCAGCCAAACGCTGGAATGGGAGGCGAACAAAGGATATGCCTTCCACAGCCGCCAGGAGTTGCCGGTCTTCCGGATCGAGCACGAATACGGCATAACAGCCAGTATTGTCCGCTAAGCTACCGGGTCTGAAAAAAGAAAAAGGGGGATGTTCCACGTGGAACATCCCCCTTTTTCTTTTTAAACGGACAGGCAGGCCGGCTGTTCTCCGGTTTGTAAGGCCGGTCGGAATCGATGCCTGCGGTTATCGTGCACCGGATTACCCATTTCGTAGGGTATAGGCTGGTTTATGTAGCGTCTTGAACAGATGAAATAATGCCCATTTTGTATTTCGTCCAGCCGGAAGGGTAGGCGGGAAGTTGCACCCACGGCCGGATCCGACATGTACCGTCAACCGCCCGATTCGACAGGTCGGCGAGCTGCTTCCCTTGCCAAGCGGCGCCTAAGGGTTTGTTTGAAAGTAAGATTTGGGAGCGTACAGGTTTTCGGCATGTTCGCTGCCGGATTCAAGGCCTTATCGGGGGATTCAGGCCGGGATGCCGGTTGGTACCGGCAAATGGAAGGAGTGGACAGATAAAACGCATCTTCCACACCGCTGGCTGCAAAATCAACGAACAAAGGAACGCGATTCCCGAACGTTTATTAGTACCAAAGCGTGCTGCTGTGCCGTATCCCGCATGGAAAAGGGGGCGACTCCTGACTCCCTAAGTAGTTAAATGGTTATCCAAGGAAGCCTGCTGCGCGCCCCAGCGCACCGGCGGCCGTCCTGTCCGGAAGGCGGGAAGCGCAGTTACCTCTTTTTTTTGGTTATGCTGGGGTGATGTCCTTATCCAATCATGCGAGCCTTACATCGGAATAGTCGATTTGGCGCTTGCGGTGCGGAAGATGAGACAAAGAAGAAATAGGAGTGCAATGGGTCAGCGGTGAAAGGGGAAGGAGAAAGGAATAGCCCGGCATGGCCTGCTCTTTTTTGCTTGCGTAGGTAAATTGTCGGGGATGGAAGTCCAAGTGGGGCGAAAAACGTAGGGGTGGAACCCTGGGGGGGTCCGGGTGCGGTCCGATGGGACAGGCATATTGCCCGTCAATGCCTGGCTTGACGGTGTCAAGCGGCATGGTCCAATAACCAAGATTTGAAATCGTCGAAGGATTTCCCGAGGCGAACTGAGGATTTGGGAAGCTGGGCCAAGCGGGATAATCTTTCCGGTACCGGAATCGGGAAACCGAGGATATCCTCCATGGATTCCAGGAATTTGGCCGGATGGGCCGTTTCCAGGACGATACCTTGGTGCGACGGATTTGCCGCCAGGTATTCCTCCAAGGCGAGGAAGCCGACGGAGCCATGTGGGTCCATCAGGTATCCGTAATTGCGATGGATGGAAAGGGTGGCCCGCATGGTGGCGGTATCCGAAAAGGAAAATCCCAGGATATCCTGCGCGACATTGTTCCACGTGGAACCATACAGGTCCATGATTCGGGCAAAATTGGAGGGATTGCCCACATCCATGGCATTGGAAAGGGTCGCGACGGAGGGTTTGGGTGTATAACGGCCACTTTTGAGGTATCCGGGGACGATATCATTGGCATTGGTGGCCGCAATCATACGATGGATGGGCAGTCCCATGCGCCAGGCGAACAATCCGGCGGTCAGGTTGCCGAAATTACCGCTGGGGACGGAAAAGACGAATTCACGTTTTTTGTCGGGAAGTTGTTTGTACGCCTCGAAATAATAGAAGGATTGCGGCACCAATCGGGCGATATTGATGGAATTGGCGGAACTGAGCGACAAATTCCTTTGTAGGGTCTGGTCCAGGAAGGCTTGTTTCACCAGGTGCTGGCAATCGTCGAAGGTGCCGTCGATTTCCAGGGCCCGGATGTTTCCGCCCAGGGTGGTGAGCTGTTTTTCCTGGAGCGGACTGACTTTTCCGGAAGGGTAGAGGATGGTGACCCGGATGCCCGGGGTGTGGTGGAAGCCGGCCGCCACCGCTCCGCCGGTATCCCCGGACGTGGCGACCAGGATGTCCAGGTTCCGATCCGCCCCCCGCAGGAAATGGCTCATGAGCGCCGCCATGAATCTCGCCCCGAAATCCTTGAAAGCCAAGGATGGGCCATGGAAGAGTTCCAATACATGGGTATTATCCGACAGGGATACGAGCGGAGCCGGAAAATTGACGGCCGTTTCGATTATTTTCCGCATGGCCGGCACCGGAACGGCATCCGCCAGCAAAGCCTGGACAACGGCCATGGCCGTCTCCTGGAACGTTTGGTTCGGCAGGTCCTCCACAAATCCCGCGGGAAGTTTGGGGAGATGGACCGGCATATACAGGCCGTTGTCCTCCGGAAGCCCCCGGAATACGGCTTCTTCCCAGGTTACAAGGCGGTTTTTGTCCTTGGTGCTGTACAATTGCATAGGTCTGTTTTTTTTTCCGGGGACCGACCTTCAGGCGGAAAGTTGTGTCGCCCCGTCCTCGTTCACCGGTGAAATGAAACAGTCGTGCGGCACACCGTGGTCGTGCATCACCCGCTGCATGGCCTCGGCCACCTTTCCGGCCTGGGTTAGGTCGGCACTCAAGGCAAATATGGAAGGGCCCGATCCGGATATGCTGCAGCCCAAAGCCCCGGATTCGATGGCCGCCGCCTTGGTCGCTTGGAAATGCGGAATGAGACCCGCCCGCTGCGGCTCGATCACACAATCCTCCAAGGACCGCCCCAACAGGGCCATGTCCGATTCGTACATCCCGATGATGAATGCCCCAAGATTGGCAGTCTGCCGAACAAATGATGCCATCGGTATCTCCGGACGGAGAATGTCCCGCGCCTCCCGCGTCAATACCTTGACGTGCGGATAGAGGACCGTCGCATGCAATCCTTTCGGTACCGGCAACCGGTGTAGGTCCAAGGTCGCATGGTCCCGGACCAAAAGGAAACCGCCCAGCAGACAAGGGGCGACATTGTCCGCATGCATGCCGCCGGATGCCAAATATTCCCCCGCCATCGCAAACGGCAACAACGCCCGCTTCTCCAACGGGAATCCCAAAAACGCATTGACACCGAATGCCCCCGCCACCGCACTGGCCGCACTGCTCCCCAATCCACTCCCGATCGGCATCCGCTTGTGTAACTCCAACTCGATCCCAATCCCGGTTTCCCCCAAATGCGCCAATAGCCGCAATGCCGCAAGCCCGGCCGTGTTCCGGGCCGGATCCAACGACAAGGTGCCCCCGTCCCCCGTAATCCGCGTGATCCTTAACCCGGGTCGCTTGCCCGGACGGACCACCACCTCATCCCCGGGTGACGATAAGGCGAACCCCATGATGTCGAAACCGATACCGGCATTCCCCACACTCGCCGGGGCAAATACTTCCGTCGTCCTGCGCATATTGTTGTTGTTTTCCTTCCACTATCGTCGCTCATACCCCCAACCCCTGATTCTCCCTGACTCGTATGGTGAAATTTTTATCATGTTAAATATATGTATAAGATATAATATTCGTTTAAGTCGATATTAAATTGTATATTTTAATATATTATTCTGCTTGGCCGGATTCGGCGCGACCCGGAAGCACAAGCCTCCTCCCCCTTCCTCTAAACTTTATTTTCCTGCGAAGGTTTCATCGCAACCTGGCCAAATCTCGATATCCGATTCCCGTCGTATTTTATCCGACCTTCACGCACCCGTAAACCCTATTCGTAGAAATTTGTTAGCGCTGTGGCTGGTTCCCGGATACTTTTGCCACCGCTCGGCACCGTCCCCGCGCTGTCCGCCGATTAACGGGCAACCGGCCCGCCGATCCGTCGGTATCCTCCCCACCCCGACCCACGGCCTGCCATCCTTCGGACGCAGCCCGCCCAATATGTCGTCAATGAAACAAAAAAGAATCCTGCCCTCCCCATTCCTGCGCGCATGGACCGGAATACTCCTCTGCCTGTCCGGTTTCCTGGCCTCCGCACAACCGGCCACCGTGACCATCAGCGGTTCGGTCCGTGACGGCGATAACGGGGAAACGCTGATCGGTGCGACCGTCCTGGACTTGTCCTCCGGTAACGGAACAACTACCAATGAGTACGGTTTCTACTCCCTCGCCGTTCCCACCGGCCGGGATAGTATCTCGCTCTCCTTCAGTTATGTCGGCTTCCAGACCAGGACGGTCGATATCGTCCCCCGTCGCGATACGGTACTCGACCTCACACTCGGACAAGGGATCCAGCTCTATGAGGTGGTGGTCAAGGCGAATTCCTTCCAGGAACAAATGAATACCACGGAAATGAGCGTGGAGGAAATCTCCACCCGGGAAGTGAAGGTCATCCCCGCCCTCCTCGGTGAAACGGATATCCTCAAGACCATCCAGCTGAAACCGGGAATCCCCTCCGGGTCGGAGGGGAGCACGGGTCTCTTCGTCCGGGGCGGCGGCAGCGACCAGAACCTGATCGTCCTCGATGAGGCGGTGGTCTACAACGCAAACCACTTGTTCGGCTTCTTCAGCACCTTCAATACGGATGCCGTCAAGGACCTGAAATTGTATAAGGGCGGATTCCCCGCCCAATACGGCGGCCGCCTCTCCTCCGTCATCGATGTCCGCATGAAGGACGGCAACAACCAACGACTCGCCGGAACCGGTGGCATCGGCCTCATCACATCCCGGCTGACCCTGGAAGGCCCGATCCAGAAGGGCAGCTCCTCCTTCATCGTGTCCGGTCGCCGGACCTATGCCGATATCATCACCCGGCAGGTCAACAAGGCGAATGCCGACAAACCGGATTACAACCCCATCCCCGATTATTATTTCTATGATTTCAACGCCAAGGCGAATTTTACCCTCGGCGATAAGGACCGCCTCTTCCTGAGCGGTTATTTCGGCAGGGATGTGTTCGGATTCGACGGGGATTTCTTCGATTTCGGCTTCTTCTGGGGCAACGCCACCGGTACGGCCCGCTGGAACCATATCTTTTCCCCCCGGCTCTTTCACAACCTTACCCTGACCTACTCGGATTACAACTACAATATCGAAAGCAAGGTGACCGGCTTTTCCTTCAATGTCGGGTCGGATGTCAGCGACCTCAACCTGAAGTCGGATTTCTACCTGGCCCACAACAACCGGCATACCCTGCGTTTCGGCTGGAACGCCACCCGCCATACCTTCGGCGTGGGCCGGTTGAAAGCAGGCAGCGACGACGGCACCGTCTCTTTCTCCGGCGGGGATGATTTCACCGCCTATTCCTTCGCTGCCTACTTCGCCGACGAAATGAGCCTGGCGGAACGCTGGAAACTCCAGACCGGCCTCCGGTTGTCCGCCTTCGCCAACGACGGGGAATTCTTCACCGGCCTGGAACCCCGGCTGGCCGTCCTCTACCGCCCCCGGACCGACCTTTCCGTCAAGGCCAGCTATGCCCGGATGTACCAGTACCTCCATCTCGTATCCACTTCCGGTATCGCCCTGCCGACCGACATCTGGTATCCCGCCACCCGCCGCATCCGTCCGCAATCTTCCGACCAAGTGGCCGTCGGCTGGGAAAAACTGCTCGGTAAACGCTTTCTGCTCACCAATGAATACTACATGAAGTGGCTCTCCCGACAGGTGGATTTCGTCGACGGCGCGCAACTGTTCGCCAACAAAAACCTGGAAGCGGAGTTCGCCGTCGGAAACGGCCAGGGGTACGGCATGGAATGGGGCATTGAAAAACAGGAGGGTAAACTCAAGGGTTGGGTCGGCTACACCATGGCCGTCATCCGGCGGCGGGATTTCCAACCGGTGGAGGAAGGCAAGCTCTTCAGTGGGGCCGGGACCACCTTCTTCCCCCGCTACGACCGGCGACACGATTTTTCCCTGGTGCTGATGTATGACCTGCACCCGCGGGTCACCTTGTCGGGTACCGTTGTCTATGGCAGCGGGGACCGTACCTGGCTGCCGGTGGGTCGGTTCGCATTCCAGGATGTCTATGGCGCCGACTTCCAGCCGGTCGTACCGGTCTATGGGGAACGGAATGCTTTCCGGTTGCCCTATTTCTTCCGGTCGGACCTGGGTATCGTCTATAAGTTTTTCCCGAAATGGGGGGAAAGCGACCTGACCCTGAGCGTCTTCAACCTCACCAACCGGCGCAACGCATTTTTCCTGTACCTGGAGCCGCAATATGCGGAAGGGACCGATCCCCAGGAAAACCCGCTCGCCATCCCGACCGGTATCGCCGCCAAACAGGTCTCCCTCTTCCCCATCATCGGTTCGTTGACCTGGAATTTCAAATTCTGAGCGGACCTGTTCATCCAAATCCATCCGTCATGACAACACGGTTTCTTACGCCCTTCCTCCTTCCGCTGCTGCTGGCCGTCCTGCCGGGCTGCGGCAACCTGGAAAAGGAAATCGACCTGGACCTGCCCGAATATGCCCCGCAGTACGTCGTGGAATGCTATCTCGAGCCCGGCGAACCGTTCCGGCTCTCCCTGAGCAAGAGCCTGCCCTTTTTCGAGCCTTTCCCCACGGATCCCACCGAGTTCGTCTCGTCCATCCTCGAGGACAGTGCCATGGTCACGGTCTCCCATGCCGGGGTGGACTATCCCCTGCAGAACGGTATCGACGTGGCCGCACTCTTCGAAAAAGTCAAGGTCTACAATTATTTTTCGACGGAAAAGGTACCGATCGACTACGAGCAGCCGTTCACCCTCCTGGTCCGCACCCGCTCCGGGGATGTCATCACCGGCTCCACCCGCTTGTTGCCGCCGGTTCCCGTCGACAGCGTGGTCGTGGAGTTCGACCTGGTCCGCGATACCCTCGCCCGCGCGCTGACCTACATCACGGACGATCCCGACGCCAACAACTATTACCGCCGCATGTACCACATCCATTCCCTGGATTCCATCCCGGACCAGGATTTCGTCACCAATGACGATTTCGTGGACGACCGTATATTGGTGTTCGGCAGTGGCTACGAATTGAAGGAGGGGGATACGATTTACAATACGATTTTCCATATCGACCGGGCGTACTACGACTTTTGGTTGAGTACCTTCAATGCCATTTCCTCGAACGGTAATCCTTTCGGACAACCCAGCGGCATCCAGTCGAACGTCACCGGCGCCATCGGCATTTTCACGGCCCTGCAATACGACCGCCGGATGACGGTGGTGGAAAAATAGGGTCGCCTCAAACCGCATCGATGCCGCCCCTTGGCGGCCTGGCATGAAAGGGCCCGACCCGACGGCCGTCCGGCCTGCACCTCCGCCGTCCTTTTCGTACATTTGTGGTGTTCCGCCGACAATATGCCGGGGTATCCCGGCCCCTGACCATTCAGAACCAAATCAGACCATGCAGGAAGCCCAACCCTACGTCTCCACGTACAAGATCCGTATCGTTACGGCCGCCAGTCTGTTCGACGGGCACGACGCCGCCATCAACATCATGCGCCGTATCATGCAGGCCAGCGGTGCGGAAGTCATCCACCTCGGCCATAACCGCTCCGCCGGTGAAATCGTCCATACCGCCATCCAGGAGGATGTCCAGGGTATCGCCGTCACCAGCTACCAGGGGGGACATATGGAGTTCTTCCGCTATATGCACGACCTGCTCCGGGAAAAGGGGGCCGGCCATATCCGGATCTTCGGCGGCGGCGGCGGTACTATCCTGCCCTCCGAAATCGAGGCCTTGCACGCCTACGGCATCACCCGTATCTACGCCCCGGATGACGGCCGGCGCATGGGACTGCAAGGGATGGTCAACGACCTGCTGCAACAGTGCGATTTTCCTACCGGCAGGAACCTGGCCGGTGCGGTGGACCGGCTCTCCGACCGGGACCCCTCGGCGGTGGCCCGGCTGATTTCCGGGGCGGAAAACGATCCGGAACACTTCGACCGGGAAGTCCGCCCGCAGATCCAGGCTGTCTTCGACCGGCTGCCTCATTTGCAGCGGACTCCGGTGCTGGGAATCACCGGTACCGGCGGTGCCGGTAAATCCAGCCTGGTCGACGAGATCATGCGCCGCTTTCTGATGGACTTCCAGGACAAGCACATCGCCGTGGTGTCCGTAGATCCTTCCAAACGCCGGAGCGGCGGTGCCCTGCTCGGCGACCGGATCCGCATGAATACCGTCACCCATGACCGGGTCTTCATGCGTTCCCTCGCAACCCGCCAGTCCAACCTCGCCCTCTCCAGGTATGTGCGTTCCGCCGTCGATATCCTCAAGGCGGCGGCATACGACCTGGTGGTCCTGGAAACGTCCGGCATCGGCCAGTCGGATACCGAGATCGTCGACCATTCCGATGTTTCGCTTTATGTGATGACCCCGGAGTTCGGCGCGGCCTCCCAGTTGGAAAAAATCGACATGATCGATTTCGCAGACCTCATCGCCATCAATAAATTCGAAAAACGGGGCGGACAGGATGCCCTGCGGGATGTCCGCAAGCAATACCAACGGGCCCACCAGCGTTTTTCGGACCCGTTGGACGCGATGCCGGTGGTCGGTACGATCGCCTCGCAGTTCAACGACCCCGGTACCAACCTGCTGTATACCCGGTTGATGGCGATGCTGACGGAAAAGACCGGCGCCGCTTTCCCTTCCCGGTTCCGGGCAACGGATGAAATGAGCGAAAAGATTTTCATCATCCCTGCCAGCCGGATGCGCTACCTTTCCGAGATCGCCGAAAACAACCGTCGGTACGACGCATGGGCCGAGCGGCAGGAAGCGGTCGCCCGCAACCTGTATGGATTGGATGAGGCCATCCGGGTCGTCGGTGCCTCGGAACTGCCTGCCCGGGACCAGACCTTGCAGGGCTTGCGCGAGACTTATGCGGCGACCGAACCGGGGCTGGCGCCTTCCGTCCGCTCGCTGCTGGAGGAGTGGCCGTCGAAAAAGGCGGCCTATGCCGCGGAAGTCTTCACTTATTCCGTCCGCGGAAAGGATATCCGGGTACCGGTCCGTACCAAGTCCTTGTCCGGACTCGACATTCCCCGGGTCGTACTGCCGAAATACAAGGATTGGGGCGATATCGTCCGCTGGTGCCTGCAGGAAAATGTACCCGGCACGTTCCCTTTTACCGCCGGTGTTTTTCCTTTCAAAAGGAAAGGGGAGGACCCCACCCGCATGTTCGCCGGGGAAGGAGGACCGGAACGGACCAACCGAAGGTTCCATTACCTGAGCTACGGGATGCCCGCCAACCGCTTGTCCACCGCGTTCGACAGTGTCACGCTCTACGGGGAGAATCCTGGCCACCGCCCCGATATTTATGGGAAAATCGGTAACGCCGGGGTCAGTATCTGTTGCCTGGATGATGCGAAAAAGCTGTATTCCGGCTTCGACCTGTGCGATCCCGCCACCTCCGTCAGCATGACCATCAACGGTCCGGCGGCGACGATCTGTGCCTTCTTCATGAATGCGGCCATCGACCAACAGTGCGAACGGTATATCCGCGAACACGGGTTGGAACACCTGGTGGAGACCCGGCTGAAGGCCTTGTACGACGACCGGGGGCTTCCGCGGCCGACTTACCACGGGGATATTCCGGAAGGCAACGACGGCCTGGGTCTGCTCTTGCTGGGAATCACCGGCGACCAGGTGCTTCCGGAACCGGTCTACCGCCGACTGAAAGCCCAGGCCCTCTCCGCGGTCAGGGGGACCGTGCAGGCGGATATCCTCAAGGAAGACCAAGCCCAGAACACTTGTATCTTCAGTACGGAGTTCTCGTTGAAACTCATGGGTGATGTGCAGGAACACTTCATCGAGCATCAGGTGCGCAACTTCTACTCGGTATCCATATCCGGCTATCATATTGCGGAGGCCGGTGCGAATCCCATCACCCAGCTGGCCTTCACGCTGGCGAACGGCTTTACCTTCGTGGAGTACTACCTCAGCCGGGGGATGGCCGTCGATGATTTCGCCCCGAACCTGTCCTTCTTCTTTTCCAATGGTATCGACCCGGAATATGCCGTTATCGGTCGGGTGGCCCGCCGCATCTGGGCGAAAGCCATGCGGGAAAAGTATGGTGCCAACGAGCGCTCGCAGCTGCTCAAATACCACATCCAGACGAGCGGCCGTTCCCTTCACGCCCAGGAAATAGACTTCAACGACATCCGAACGACCCTCCAGGCCTTATATGCCATTTATGACAATTGCAATTCCTTGCATACCAACGCCTACGATGAGGCCATCACCACACCCACGGAGGAAAGTGTCCGGCGGGCCGTGGCGATCCAGCTGATCATCAATCACGAGTTGGGTCTGGCCAGGAACGAAAATCCGTTGCAAGGCAGTTTCATCATCGAGGAGCTGACCGACCTGGTGGAGGAAGCCGTCCTGGCGGAATTCGACCGGATAACGGAAAGGGGCGGGGTGCTGGGTGCCATGGAGACCATGTACCAACGCGGCAAGATCCAGGAGGAAAGCATGCACTACGAACATTTGAAACATACCGGCGAATTGCCGGTCGTCGGTGTCAACACCTTCCTGGCCAAGGACGGCTCCCCCACGATATTGCCCAGGGAGGTCATCCGGTCTACGGAAGCGGAAAAGCGGATTCAAATCGACACGGTGGAAAACCTCCGGCAGGCCCACGGGGAGGCCGGCGCAAAGGCGCTCGAGGATTTACGGGCTACCGCCCTGGGGCACGGCAATATTTTCGCCGCCTTGATGGAGGTGGTGAAATGCTGCTCGCTCGGTGATATCACCCAGGCCTTGTACCAGGTGGGCGGGCAGTACAGGCGTAATATGTGACCGGTTCCGTCCGGGTGATATCGCTCCCGCTTCCAATTCCCTGCTCCCGCTTCCCCGATTCCGCTCCACCGGGCAGCTGCGGATACCCGCAAGGTCCGATACCGCCCGGATGTTCCCGTTTCCTGCAGGTCCGGCTGGTCCGCTTGTCCCCGCCATCGGCGGTTGTCATCCGGGCTTCCGCTGTCGGATACGGTGATGCCGGGGTGATGTCGGGCGCTTTCCGGCCCGATCCGTCATCCGGCGGGCCGCCTTGCCGGCTGTATCGGTGCGTGGGGCGATGCGTACCACGGCGGAACGGGGGCGGAACGGGCTTGCCGTCATCCGGCGGATGCGGAGGGGCCGTCCGGCGGCGGGAAATGCGGTGTGTTCCGGCCCAAGGACCGCCGGCCCCGGAAGCAAATTTCCAGGTCTTGTCCGGTACTGTAGTCCTTGGCGTAGTGGAAATCCAGGCGGCGGAGGGTGGGAGGGTCCGGCTTCCTGTGGCCCAGGGCGTCGGGCGGCGAAAGCACGCCGGGCCGGATGGCGGGAAGTACGCCGGATGCCGGTAGGGCATAACCCACCCAGCTCTTTTTTCCCGCCGCCACCGCGACCATGTTGCGGAGGAATCCGCCGGGATGCCGCACCACCAAGCACAGCAACGGAAAGAGAGGAAGGAACCCGATGGTGAGGCCGAGGTCCAGCATGCGCTTGTTGCGCTGCGCCGTCCTGCCGGCGATTCGGAACCGGACTTCGATGGTATACAATTCACCGGCGGCATCCTTGGAGTTGCTGCCGATGATGCTGAGGCTTTCCAAGGGTACGATCTTGTAGCTGATGCCGGGACCGAGCCGGCTCATCCAGGACATGATCTGTTCGGAACTGACATCCCTGGAACAGAAGATGATCTCGTCCACCTTGAAGAAATGGACGACCTCATCGAGTTGGTCCATGGTGGCGAGGAAAGTGCGGGCAAAGCTTTCCTCCGGAATACCGAGCGCGCCGGCGGTGGCGGGAGATACGGTACCGATGTAATTCTTTTGCACGCCGGCCTGCCCGAGCAGGTTCCGGACGCGTTCGCTCTCCCGGGCCGATCCGGCGATGACCAGGTTGTCGGGTCGCTGCCGACCGACCGACAGGTTGCCGGTCCGCAAAAAATGCAGGACGGTTCGGGCCAGGACGGTGCCGGTGACAGCCCAGGCGGCACCCAGGAGCAGAATTGCGCGGGAAGGACGCAGCGCCAAGGGGAGAAAGCCGTAGATGGCCGACAGCAGGAGCGTGCCGAACAACAGTCCCCGGACCAGGCGGCGCAGGTTGCCCGGTTCGTCGTACCCGCCGGAAAAAAATACGGAACCTACCCACAGGCCGGTGTAGAGGAGTCGGTTGAACCAGGCGGAACTCTGCTCGTAATAATCCGGGTCCTGGTGATAATACCCTGCCCAGAAGTGCTGCAGGAAGAACAGGCCGCCCAGCATCAGCCCGGCATCCGACAAGGGCAGGGCACTTTTCCGGAGCAAACCGTGCAGCAGGGTGAATCCGGCCCGCAGGTAGATCGCTCCGTAGATCATGGCGATGAACAGGCTCGCCTCCCTTCCCCGGAAGTGTTTCCGCGCAAAGATGATCATCGCCTGGTAAAAGGTACGCACGTAGTTCAGGCTGCCTTTCTTGGTGCTTTCCCCCTTGTAGTGGATGATGGTGGTGTCGGCGAAGTAATAATTCCGATAGCCGGCCTTTACGATCCGGTAGCTCAGGTCGATGTCCTCCCCGTACATGAAGAAGGATTCGTCCAGGAGTCCGGCCTTGTCCAATGCTTCCCGGCGGAGCAGCAGGAAGGCACCGGCGAGGACATCGACGACATGCGTCGCGTGTTCGTCGAGATACCCCAGGTGGTAGCGGTTGAAGACCTTGGATCGGGGGAACAGGCCGGACAGGCCGAAGGTTTTGCAAAAGGCTACGAACGGCGTGGGGAATCCGCGTTTGCTTTCCGGCAGGAACTTGCCGCTGCCGTCGATCATGCGCACACCCAGGGCCCCGGCGTGGGGGTGGGTATCCATGAAGGCCAGGCATTTCCGAAAGGTATCCTCCCGGACTACCGTATCCGGGTTGAGCAGCAGGACATACCGGCCCCGGGCCATCCGGATGGCCTGGTTGTTGGCGGTGGAAAAACCGGGGTTGTGCGGATTGGCGATCAGGATGACCTCGGGAAACTTCTCCCGGACCATGGCCACGGAATTGTCCACCGAATTGTTGTCCACCACGAACACCTCCGCGTCCAGCCCGGCGGCCGCCTTCCGGACCGACAACAGCGCTTGTTCCAGGAAATACTGGACATTGTAATTGACGATGACAACGGACAGTTGCATGCAGGTGGAATAAGGGTGTTGGTTCCCGGGTCCGGTCGCCGGGGCATGCCGGCGGACTACCGGTCCGGTCCGGTATGGTAAGGTAGCCGGGCGACGATGCTTCTGCCGAGCGTCACCTCGTCCGCATATTCCAGTTCGCCGCCGAAGGAAACGCCCCTGGCGATGGCGCTGATCCGGATCCCGGTTTCCTTCAGTTTCCGGGACAGGTAGAACATGGTGGTATCGCCCTCGATGGTCGGGGAGATGGCGAGGATTACCTCCGCCACCTTTCCTTCGGATACGCGGTGCAACAAGGAATCGATGGCCAGCTCGTCGGGACCGATGCCTTCCATCGGGTTGATCAGGCCGCCGAGCACATGGTAGGTGCCCCGGTATTGGCCGGTATCCTCGATGGCCATGACATCGCGGATGCTCTCCACCACACAAATGGCGGTTTGGTCGCGACGGGGGTCCAGGCAAATCTGGCAGGTCGGCATATCGCTGAGATTGTGGCAGACCTGGCAATGCCGGATTTCCCGCCGCAGTTGCAGGATGACCCGGGCGAAATTTTCCGCGACGGCCGCATCCTTATTCACAAGGTACAAGGTGAGCCGGAGGGCCGTCTTCCGACCGATTCCCGGCAAACCGGCGAACGCGCCCACTGCCTGTTCGATCAGTTTGGATGAAAAAACCATGGTATTCAGCTTGGTTTGCATTTCCCTGCCGCCCAAAATTAAGGTACTGCCGGTAAATATGGCGTTCATGGACCTGACTATTGAAAAATTGGCCCGCACGTTTCCCAGGCCGACCGGCCGCAGCCGGTTGTTTCCGCATTTCATCTCTGGTGGCGGGATGTTACCTTTGCCGACGGTCCTTCCCGGATACCCCGGCGATATTCCTCCCGATCCGCGGAGGAGGGCCCGACGGGTCTTTGTTCCGGACAAAACACTTCCTGATGAAAGAAATCAAAGTATTCATAGCCATGTCCATCGACGGTTTCATCGCCCGGGAGGACCATTCGCTGGATTGGCTGGATGTTTTTTCTTCCGCCGGGCAAGCGGATTACGGCTACGAGCGGTTCATTCAGTCCGTCGGGACCTTGGTCATGGGCCGCCACACGTACGAGGCCATTCTCGCGGCCGGTGTGGAGTGGCCTTACGGCCGTTGCGATACCTTTGTCCTCACCCACCGTGTCGATTATCCGGTCCGGACCCCCCGGACCCAACTGCTCAACCATTTCGAGGATACGGTGGTCCGAAGCCTCCGACGCAAGGCAACCGGAAACATCTGGGTGGTCGGTGGTGGTGGAATCATTGCCAGGTTGTTGACCGCCAATCAGGTGGACGAACTCCTGATCAGTGTCATGCCCTTGGTGCTGGGAAGCGGCATCCGGCTGTTTCCGGGGTCGGGGACGACCTTGCCCTTCGATTTCGTGGATGTTACCCGCTTCAACAACGGGGTGTTGAACCTGAAATATCGCCGGAGCAAGAAATCCTGATGCCTGCGGTTTCCCATCCTTCCGGACGGGGTATGCCCCGGTAAGCCGCCGGTCGCCCCGGAATATCCGGCCTTCCCGGCCTTCAAAAGGGGGACAAAATAAAAACCAAGCGTTATTTACTTTGTTACGCTTGATTAACTTTGCGGCCGGGTCGGAAGGCGTCGGGACTTCCTCCGCCCTTTCCGATATCATCCGCAATAAGGATTTCCCGATAATTCCTGGATTCGGTGTCCGATGGTCTGTCGGCTGCGCCAGTCCTTTTATAAGGTCGGCGGTCAGGCCCGGTCCCGGCGAAAACATAATCACTATACATATGGCAGAAGTAATACGAATGCCCCGGATGAGCGACACGATGGAGGAGGGCAACATCATCGCCTGGCATAAGCAGGAGGGGGACAAGGTTTCCCCGGGTGAATTGTTGGCGGAAATCGAGACGGACAAGGCGACCATGGATTTCGAGAGTCTTTGGGAGGGTCACCTGTTGCACATCGCCGTCAAGGAAGGGGTGGTTCCGGTGGAAGGCGTCATCGCCGTCATCGGCAAGCAGGGGGAAGATTGGAAGGCCTTGGTCAACCAGGCCGGAGGAGATACCGCCCAGGAGGCAAAACCGGAAGCGGTGGAAACGGCGGTCCAGGCCTCGGCGGTTCCCGATACGACCGGACCGGTAGCGCCGGCCGATGATACGGCGGACCATGGAAGCCGGGTGAAAGCATCTCCCCTGGCCCGCTCGATCGCCCGGGAAGCCGGCATAGACATCCTGACCATTCAGGGAACGGGCGACGGTGGCCGCATCGTCCGCCGCGATGTGGAAGCCGCACTCCAGCACCAACCGGCCGAATCGGTCCCGGCCGCTGCCGCACCGGCCCCCGTGGCCCCACCGGCCGCCTTCGCAGGCGGCCAGGAAACCGCCTGGGAAGAGAAACCGGTGAGCCAGATGCGCAAGGCCATCGCCCGCCGGCTGAGCGAGAGCAAATACACCGCCCCGCACTTCTACCTGACCATGGAAATCAACATGGATAAGGTCGTCGCCCTCCGGAAGGAGCTGAATGCGGTAGCCGCCCCCATCAAGATTTCCTTCAACGACCTGGTCGTCAAAGCCGCCGCCGTTTCGCTGCGCAAACATCCGGCCGTCAACGCCTCCTGGCTCGGCGACCGGATCCGCTACCACCAACAGGTCCATATCGGGGTTGCCGTCGCGGTGGACGAAGGACTGCTGGTGCCGGTCATCCGGCATACGGATATGAAGACCTTGTCCCAGATCAACCAGGAAGTCCGGCTCTTCGCAGAAAAGGCACGCAGCCGGAAACTGCAGCCCGAGGAAATGACCGGGAACACCTTCACCATTTCCAATCTCGGAATGTTCGGTATCGAGGAGTTCACCGGTATCATCAATCCTCCGGACGCCTGTATCATGGCCGTCGGTGCCATCATCGAGAAACCCGTCGTCAAAGACGGACAAATCGTGCCGGCCAACCTGATGCGGGTGACGCTTTCCTGCGACCACCGAATCGTCGACGGCGCCTTGGGCGCCGCTTTCCTGCAGACTTTCAAATCCGTACTGGAAGAACCGGTCCGCTTGCTGGTGTGAACAGGGTCCGCCCGCTTGCCCGCCCGTCCTTCGAGCTGATGCCGGAATCCGGAAAATATCAGGATTGACCGGGCGGTTGTTCGGAAGGCCACATCCTTGGTTTCAGGCATGTGGCCTTCCCTGCCTTCGGCCATGACCAACCTGGTCCGATGGGCTACCGATCGGCCGGAGGAACGCCGGTCCAAGATGACACATCCGGCCTTGTCCGATTCGGTCTCGGAAAGCGCCACACAGCCCACTGTCCGCTATGAAAAAAACATTGGTCATCGGCGCCTCCACCCAGCCCGACCGCTATGCCAACCACGCCATCCGGCTGCTCCGCGAAAAAGGCCTGGAAACCATCGCCCTCGGTGTACGGCCGGGAACGGTCGGGGACGTGGAAATCATGACGGATTTGCCGATGGTGGAAGGGACGGATACCGTGACCCTGTACATCCGGCCGGACCGGCAGCTTCCCTATTACGACTACCTGCTGGCCATCCGGCCACGACGGGTGATATTCAATCCGGGTACGGAAAACCCGGATTTGGCGAAAAGGCTGTCGGCGGCAGGTATCGAGGTGTCGGAGGCCTGTACCCTGGTCCTGTTGTCGACCGGGCAATACTAGCGCGGCCGCGGCAAGTGAAAACGGGGCGGATATCCGGCGCAGGTCAGAAATCCACCAGTTCCACATCGAATATCATAACGGCATTGGCCGGGATGCCGCCGGGCGGATTGCTTCCGTAGGCGAGACCGGAAGGCAGCAGCAGTTTCCCTTTGCCACCTTTGCTGAATTTCGGGATGCCCTCCCGCCAGCCGGTGATGACACTGTTCAGGGAGAAGGTGGCCGGTTGGGTACCGGTTTGGTCGAATACATTGCCGTCCAAGAAGTAACCCTTATAGTAAACGGTCACGACGGCACCCGGACCGGGAAACTGGCCGTTCCCTTCCGTCTCGACGATGAAGTGCAGGCCGGAAGGCGTGGCTTCCGCGGTAAGATTGTTGTCGGACAGGTATGCCTGGATCTTTTGGATGTCCAAAGCCAGTTGCTCCTCGTAGGACAGGCCATTGTCCTTCTTGCAGCCCGGCAGGAGCAGGCTGTACAAGGCGACCAGCAGCAAGGGAAGGATACGTCGGGTCATGTTTTTCGGGCAAAGGTAATGTTCTTCGCCCACATGCGGTGGGCCGGAGGTGGATCGGCAGCTTGTCTTTTCCGGCCGGTGAAAAAAAATAACCAGTCGGAAAAGCAAATAAAAAACGGGAAGACCGGCTTTTTTTGAAATGGAAGTCCCCGTCAGGTGCCGGTAGAAAAAGGAATGGTTGTATCGGCGGCCGGGCTGGGGGAAAGACGGACCCCTTAGAACAACCGGTGCCGACGTGTGTTCTTGTCAGACAGACCGGTCGGAAAACATGCCCCTGCGGCCCGTCTGCGGCCGGTTCCTACCGGTGTTGGCCTTCATACCGACCATACATGAAAATATCCATTGCCCAACTGAATTTCTTTGTAGGTGATTTCGAAGGGAACCTGCAGCGGATGCTGGCGGCCGTTGCCGAAGCCAAGCGGCAGGGTGCCGACCTGGTCGCCTTTCCCGAATTGGCCACCTGTGGCTATCCACCCCGCGATTTCCTGGAGTTCGACGATTTCATCCGACGGGCGGAACACGCTGTCCGGCAGTTGGCCGCCGCCGCCCAGGGAATCGCCATCGCCGTAGGGTCCCCGTCCCGGAACCCGGAGAAAGAAGGCAAGGACCTCTTCAATTCGGCTTACTTCCTGGCGGATGGCCAAATCCGGCATATACAGCACAAGACCCTGCTGCCTACTTACGATGTCTTCGACGAATACCGTTATTTCGAACCGGCCCGCGAATTCCAGGTGGTGGAGTTCATGGGGAAACGGATTGCGTTGACCATTTGTGAGGACTTATGGAACCTGGGCAACGAAAATCCCCTGTATACGGTCGTCCCCATGGACGAGATGATGCCCCATCGGCCGGACCTCATCCTGAACCTGTCCGCATCCCCTTTCAGTTACGTACATGCCAAGGATCGTATCAAGGTGCTCCAGGCCAATGTGCAGCGCTACAAACTGCCCTTGTTGTACGTCAACCAGGTCGGTTCGCAGACCGAAATCATTTTTGACGGCGGCTCGCTGGTGATGTCGCCGGACGGTACCATCTTCGAGGAACTCCCCTACTGGAAGGAGGAGGTCCGGACGTTCGACCTGGCGGAAATAACGGCGGGTGGAAAGAATCTCGAACAACCGAAGGAAAAAATCCCTTTGATCCACGACGCGCTCGTCCTGGGTATCCGCGATTATTTCGGCAAGCTCGGATTTCGACAGGCCATACTGGGTTTGTCCGGCGGTATCGATTCCGCCGTGGTGGCGGCATTGGCCTGTCGCGCCCTGGGGCCGGATAATGTGCGTTCCGTCCTGATGCCTTCCCAATTCAGCTCCGACCACTCCGTGCAGGATGCCAGGCAATTGGCGGTGAATTTCGGCATGCAATACGATATCATTCCCATCGAGGAGATTTTCCGTACCTACGAGCATGCCCTGAAGCCTCACTTCTGGGGATATCCCTTCAACATCGCGGAAGAGAACATCCAGGCCCGGATCCGGGGCATGCTTTTGATGGCTTTCTCCAACAAGTTCGGCAACATCCTGCTGAATACGACCAACAAGAGCGAAATGGCGGTCGGTTACGGTACGCTGTACGGCGATATGTGCGGCGGACTTTCCGTCCTGGCGGATGTGTACAAGACGGAGGTCTACGAGCTGGCCGCCTACATCAACCGGGAAACGCCGCTCATTCCGGAGCACATCATCCGGAAACCACCCTCCGCCGAATTGCGTCCGAACCAGCTGGACAGCGACAGCCTGCCGCCCTATGATGTCCTGGACAGTATCCTGTACCAGTATATCGAGAAAAGACAGGGTCCCTACGAAATCATTGCCATGGGTTTCGATGAGCAGGTGGTGCGCCGGGCCCTGCGGCTGGTGAATACCAATGAGTTCAAACGGCACCAATCCGCACCGGTCCTCCGGGTCTCCCCCAAGGCCTTCGGTGTCGGAAGGAGGATCCCGATTGTCGGGAAATACCTTTCCTGATCCGGCGCGGTCCGGATGTGCCGGGAAGTTCCGGTTTCAACCGGCCGGTGGTGTCTTGTTGCCCGCCAGCATTCTCACCCATCGGACCAGCAAGCCGGAAAAATTGACGTAAGCCGGCGGGTAAAGCAATTGCACGGAGGCGACGCCCACCCATCCACCCAACAGGGCAAAGGAAAGGTCTCCCAGGTGCCGGATGCCCCGAAGATTTCCGAGCTGGATGCCCACCCATTGTTCCAGCAGGAAATCCGCTGCGATATAAGCGCTGTTCACCCAAAAGAGCACGAGCATGACCCGAAGCATCCGCCGCAGGATGAGCAGGCTGTACAATTGGTCGGTCTCGGTAGAATCCTTTTTTTGCAGGACGGTCACCTTGAAATGGATATATCGGTAGGCGCCGAACTGGTAGGCATAGAAAGTGCCGACATAGAGCGCCATCTCCAATCCTCCGTAGAACGGCGATAACAGGCCCCTGCCGACATCCATCCGGTAAACGGCCGAACTACCCCAGAACAAGCCGGCGAAATACAGGACCTGGCCCAGCGGCAACAGGAAGTGCTTGGCATCCGACCAAACGAACCGGTAGCGGGGAAAGATACGCAGCTTGACGGCATAAAACAGGAAGGTACCGAAGGAAAGGGTGCCGTAGACCGGCAGGAACAGCCAAGCGGGAGATGCGGCAAAAAATCCGTTGTGCAACAGCAGTTGATAGAGCATGGTGCCGGCGAACGACAACAGCAACAAGGCATGGAAAAAATCCGCCCGTCGGTTGGGATGCCTGCGGAACAGGAAAAACAGGGATACCAACCCGTTCAGCACGATGGTTGTGAGCGAAAGCAAGTACGCCAGGACGGCAGCGATACCGGATAGGGAAGCCATCATAGGTTCAAAAATACCACAACGGCGTATAAAAGGGAAGGAGAACCTGCACGTGTCAAGGGATAGGCATGCGTGACCCCGTCGTTTCGGGTGTCTGGGAACGGTCAGAACGTTTCATAAATCCGACGGAGGTTTTTTTCCATTTCCCGTTTGATGGTGCCGGTGCTGCTTGTGAAGTTATTGTTCATAAAGCTGAAAATCAATAAATTCCCTTTCTTGGTGAGCAGGTAGCCACTGAGGCAGTGGTTGTTGCGGAGCGTGCCGGTCTTGGCATAGACATAAGGGGTGCCGCCGTTCCGGTACAAGGACTTGATGGTGCCGGATTGCCCGCCGGCCGGAAAGATCTGAAGGAGCCGTTCCCGGGGCACGGTTTGTCGGATGCTGTCGAGGACCGCCACCAATGACCTGGGGGTGAACAGGTTGTACCGGGACAGACCGGAGCCGTCCGCCCATTTCGGTTCATCGGGAAGTCCGGTGAACAGCGAGTCCCTGGCGTAGTCGATGGTGGTGCCGGCATTCAGCAGGCCGGTCAGTTTCCAGGAGCAAAGCAGGAGGAGTTGTTCGGCGATGAAATTGTCGCTCTCATGCATCAAATGCCGGTACAGGGTATCGGCGGGTACGCTGTACAGGACCGGTGCATCGGGTGGAGGGGTAAAGTCGGCATGCAGTACGCTGACGGAGCGGCGGAGGGTATCGGACAACAGCCCGGCAAAGAGCTCGGGCGAGTATCGGAAAGGGACGTGCCACTCCCGCTCGTCCCCGTGGCGGGCAATGGTGTTGACGATGAACTGGTTGTTGTATTCCTCCCGACTGACGAAATCTTCCAGGGCAGGAAGCGAATCGTAACGCAGCAATTCGCCGAGCAAGCCGGGGGTGACTTCCACGCGATGGGTGTCGGTATCGGACAGCCGGAAGTGACCGATATTGCCGTAGATGGGAAAAGATGCTTTCTCCGCTTGGTAATCATAGGGGAAATCGCTCCACATCCATCCATCCCCGTAACGTCGGTCCTTGAAATTGGCGGGACAGAACAGGAGTTTTTCCTTCCTTTCCCGCAGAAAATCGAACAGACGGCCGTCCGGGCTGAGATGTGGGTTCAGGAAGGAAGGGTCTCCGGTTCCCCAAAACACCAGCAGGTCGCCTTGCAATTGGTATTGGAGGGCGGGGATGGAATCCCCGAGCAGTTTCAGGGAGGTGTAGAGGGTCAGGATCTTGGTATTGGATGCGGGGGTGAAGTATTTGTCGGCGTTGTACTCGTAGAGCATCCGGCCCTTGGCAGGGTCGTAGAGGGCGAAGCCGGTAAAGCATTTCGAGAAGACGGGGGATGCGGCGAGATCCAGGCCGCCTGCCGACCCGGCCGTCGCGGCGGATGGGACCGCTGTCTTCTTCTGTTTGCGTTGGGCGAGCAGGGGCGGGGCGGCAAGGAGCGACAGCCCGAAAAGGATGGAGCAAGCGAACAATCGTTTCATCGGTTCAGTCGTAGTGCGGGATGTTGAATTTCTCCAGGTTTGGGCGGAATTTACGGGCTCGTTTTTTTTCATGGTCGTAGACGACCCGGCCGAGATTGGCGAGGAAAGGAAGTCCGACCGACTCGTATTCGTACTGGTCGTCGTTGAAGATGCCATCCTGGTTGACATGGATGGTGGCGGCGAGCAGGAATTCCACACCGGCTTCCAGGTCGACGACATAGGCAATGTCGGTCAGGAATCCGTAAGCCCAGCCCACCTTGTTGAAAATGCGGATATGGTCGGGCATTTTTTCCTGTTCCGGCCGGTCGCCGAACAGGAAGAACTTGACATAATGGTCCGGCTCGTGGTCGTAATGCGGATACCGGCTTTCGCGGGGAAGTTCCGACATGACCTGGTAAAGCCAGCGGTAGTCGTCTTCCGTGAGTTGGAAGCGTCGGGCGGGTGGGACATATTCCGGAAAGAGGACGGCCTGCAGGATATCGTGTTGGGTCTGCAGCGAGATATAGTTCTTTTGGGAGAAGTCGAAAGGTTGTCGGACAAGCTCGTCCCCTTGGTAAAAACCTTGCCCGCGCAAGGTCTTGCGGAGGGGGAATTGACGTTCGGCGGTACTGTACACTTCCCCTTGATGATACAGGAGGCTGTCTCCCTGGAAAAAGCTGACCGGATTGGTATGTCGGTTGGCCTTTGCATCGAACCCGGATATCCCCAGCCGGTGGGTGATGAGGGCCTTGTCATACCCTTTGGCCCAAAGGGATTCGTTGAGATAGGCCTGTCCGAGGAACTCGTAGAGCCGGTTGCTGGCCTCGTTGTCGCTCACCAGGAAAATTTTCTTGACATAATGGGCAACGGAAGCGAGCCCGGCTGCGGCGGTGCTATCCTGGGCTGCCGGTGTCTGGGGGGCGGTGGCGGCGCCATGCCGCATGGGGGTGTGTTTGTCCAGGCCCCGGATGGCGAGCCTGTTCAGTTTTTCCAGCGCCAACAAGGCAATCGGCATCTTGACCGTACTGGCGGGATAGTAATAGTCCCTTTCGTCGAGCCGGTAGGAGTGGGAACGGAAGGTCGGGACATTCCGTTCGTCCCGGTCGATCTGCGTATACAGGACCTGCACATCATAGACATCGGGTTGTCGCAGGACGGGACCGAACAGGCTGTCGTTGCGCAGGAGCAGTTTTTGGAGTATGTTTCGCTGGGCCATGGCGGGTACGAGCGCGAGCAGGAGGACAGCTATCAGCAGCCGCTTGGAAGGATTCATGACTTTTGTTTTTTCAACAACCAAAATGTTCCGACCACACCGGTCAGGAAAAGCAGCAGGGAAATCAGTTCCGCCTGCGTCGGATGAAAAGGAAGCCATTCGTACTTGACGTTTACCCGGATCTTTTCAATCCAGAACCGCTCAAAACCATTGAGGATCAGATAGAAGAAAAAAAGCTGACCGGGAACGGCGAATTTTCGGCGCAAGGACAGCAGCAAGCCGGTGATGAGGAAGGAAGCCAAGGTCTCATACAGGGGGGTAGGGTATACCGGTTCCGGAAGTCGGTTGCAGTAGGAGAAGGTGCAACCGTCGATCGGGATACCTTCCCGGTTGACGTTCATCGGATAGTCGAAGGACCAAAGCCAATCCGGCAGGAACCACCATTCCGGCTGTGCGGCGGCGACGATTCCCCAGTCCCCGTCCCCGGACAGCTGGCATCCGATCCGACCGACCCCGTAAGCCAGGACGAAGGCGGGTGCCAAGGCGTCGAGGGTGTGGAAAACGGGAATCTTGTGTCGGCGCAAGTACCAGACGACCCCCAGGAAGCCGCAGATCAATCCGCCGTAGATGGCAAGTCCGCTGCCGGAAAAGAAAGTGCCGACGGGATCCTGCAGGAACCCTGCCGGTGCTTCGAGGATGGCGAATATCTTGGCACCGATGATCCCGGTGATGGCGGCGATCATGGTGAGGTCGCCGATGCGGTCGTGCGGGTAGAGGAGTTGTATCTCCTCCTTGGGTTTGCCTTGGGCCTCTTTTTTCCTTTCCCACCAGCGGAAGGCGCCGAACAGGGCGGCCGCCAGCAGGCCACCGGCCCAATTGCCTTTGGCGGACAATAGGACGGAGGCCGCGTCGGATTGGAAGGCCGGGAAATTCTGGACGATATACAGCAGCTTGTAGCCGAGGATGAAACCGAAAACGGCATTGGACACAATTTCGCCGGTCGTGGCGGGTCGTCCGGTGACGATTCGGAGTTTGGCGGGCGGGTAGATTCCTTCCGCAGCTTTCCGTTTCAATTCGCGGTGGAACAACCAGGCGGCGGAGAGTATCGAAATAACCAACATCAAGCCGAAGGTCTTGAAGATGGAGGTCCAGTTGTCCGGCGGGGTACCGAACAAGTCGTGCAGCAGGTAGGAAAGGTCAGGATACATGCGGGTGTTCAGGTTGTCTTCCCTGTGGTCGGCTCTGCCGGGTCATCCGGACAGGCTGCAGGGGGTGAAAAAAGAGATAGGACCGGGCGTGCCATCCGGCCGGCACAGGATGGTGGACAGGACGGGACCCGCCGGATGGTCGTTTCGCGGCCGGTAGAACAAATATAGCTTGCCGGCTTGGAATTGGAAGGATTCTCCCGCCGCAATCGTGGAATTATCGGGAAGGGAATCCCGGTGGGGCAATCCGGACATCGGTCGGGAAAGACGCTTCAGGCGGTCATGGGAACAAGGAAACCGGTCATTCCCTCAGGATAGCCTGCAGGAGCTGGGAAAAGGCATGGGCATCGGCATACAGCCGGTCGCTGTAGCTGTTGGCCCGGCACTTGAACAGGTGGGGGACATCGTTCCGGAGGACGAGTTCGAAGGTGATGTTGCCGAATTTTTGGTCGAACCGCTGGTTGTCCGCCCAGGCCGGCCGGGGCTTGAGGTAATGCCGTTCGACGGTTTCCACCCAATGGGGGGTGGTCCAGGTCCGCGTGTCGGAAAGTTGGACCCGGTAGTCGAGGGCACATACCTGATTCCGCAGGAAATCCAACAGGAAAGTCGCCTCCTGTCGGGAATAGGCGGTCTTGTGCAGGTGGATGGCGAAACCTTTTGCGGCGGGTGTATGCAAAAAGTCGATGGCGGAATCCACGTCGTCGGGCAGCACCTGCCAGACGGCGTATTGGTCGTGAAGCCAATCCATCATCCGACGATGCGGCAGGGTTCCCTGCCAGTCCCGAAAGGCCTGGATATCGGATTCTGACCTCCGGATGACCTCGTGCAGGAAAGGATTGGAAGCGGAACTTTCGTCCGCCTGTCGGAAAAGTCCCTTGAAATAAGCCCAGATGTCTTTCATAGGAGGCTGTTGAAAGCGACCGGTGCCGCGGCCGGCCGGATGCTCAGGCGGATTCCGTTCCTTCCGGCCCCGCTTTGGCCGTATGGAGCGCCTCCAGTTCCTTGTCGATGAAATAAAGGCTTTGGGGGCCGTCCCCGATCAGCCGGATACGGTCGAGGACCGTCCGGATCAGGGATTCCTCCTCCCTTTGCTCGATGATGTACCATTGCAGGAAGGCATCGGTGGCGTGGTCGTTCTCTTCCCGGGCCAGCGTCACCAGCCGGTTGATACTAGCGGTCACCTTCTGCTCATGTTCGTAGACCGACTGGAAAACCGCTTGCACGGAGGGGAAGGTATGGGGTGGTTCCTCGATGCCGGGGGTTTTGGCAAAAGCGTCGACCTCGCTCAGGTAGTCGAAGATCCGAAGCATGTGCATCCGTTCCTCCTCGGATTGCTCCTTGAGAAAGGCGGCACATCCTTTCAATCCCTGGTGTTCGCACCAGGTCGACATGGCCAGGTAAAGGAAGGAGGCCTGGCCTTCCATGGCGATCTGTTGGTTGAGCGCCTTTTCCATCTGGTTGGATATCATCAGCTGATTTTTTTTCTGTAGCCGGGTACGGTTGACCGGAAGGTCCCGGAGGTTCCGCACCCGATCGTTTGGATCGGAAACGACAACTAATTTTATAACGGTTTGCCGGCAATTTGGTTTGGTTGGACCCCGGGAAGCGCTCCGCCCCGGAATCCATGCGGGGTGGCGAACAGGCATGGTTTTTCCCGGTCGAGGGGGGGCGGATACCACCGGACCCGGGAAATCCGCCGGCACCGCACCCGCACTTTTTCGTGCGGGAGGAGGACGGCCCGGCTTTCCTTGTAAAATTGAGGATAAAAACACCGGCAATATTGTTATTTTTGCCCAAAGCCGCGGTAGCGCGGCGTAAGGACAGGACGAATCAGACGGTGTCAGCGCAAAAGGGTTTCGTTATGGCGAAAATTATTTCCATTCTTAATCACAAAGGGGGTGTCGGAAAGACAACCAGCGCCATCAATATCGGTGCAGGGCTGGTAGAGCTGGGAAAAAAGGTAATGTTGATAGACCTTGACCCGCAGGCGAACCTGAGCCTGTCGCTCGGTATACCCCGTCAGACCAACACGATCTACGAAGCCTTGCGCGGTGAATCCGACCTGGAACCGTTCACCGTCCGGGAAGGCCTCGATGTGATCATGTCGACCCTGGACCTGTCCGGTGCGGAAATGGAGCTGATCAATGAGGCGGGACGGGAGTACCTCCTGCGGGAATTGTGCGAACCGGTGAAGGAGGAGTACGATTATATCATCATCGATTGCCCGCCTTCCCTGGGGCTGCTGACCTTGAATGCACTGGCAGCCAGCGATTATGTTTATATCCCCCTGCAGGCGCAGTTCCTCGCCCTCCAGGGCCTGGCCAAAATCAAACAGGTCATCGATAAGGTGAAGTTCCGGCTGAACAAGAAGCTGGAAATCGGAGGCGTAATCGCCACCATGTACGACAGCCGGAAAATCCTGAACCGCGATGTGGTGGACACCATCCGCAAGTATTTCGGGGAAAAGGTGTTCGATACGCTGATCCGGGACAATGTGGCGCTGGCGGAGGCACCCTCCCAGCGAAAGGATATCTTCAACTACAACCGAACGAGTATCGGCGCGGAAGATTATATGAACCTCTGCAAGGAAATCCTGTCCCGTATCGAGGTGGCGGCCGTTTGACGGCAGCCCCGTTTGTCGAACCGATATCGGGCCGCAAAGGATAGCGGTCTTCACCCGGAAACCGGCATTGCAAATTCTTGTCTTCCGTCGCCGTAAACGCAATTGTTTTGAGCAAAAAGAAATTCACGGACGGTTTGGAAAGTATTTTCACCACCCCGTATGGATCGGAAGGCGGTTCGGGTACCGCATTCCTGGATGGTGGGGGGAATACGGCGAGGACAAGCCCGGACGACCGTCCGGACGCAAGGCGGTCGGCATCCAAGAAAGATTTTACCACCGACCTGGACTCCCTGTTGGAGGCCGCGATCCAGGAGACCTTCGACGAACGGATGCAGCAGAAAGGCAGCGGAGCCAAGCCTTCGGATCCGAAAGGCGGCGCTGCCGGGTCCGCAAAATCTCCGCAGGTCTTCCACCAACAGGCACATCGCCGCCGCCCGGGTGGCGGGCTGGATATGCTGATCCGCCGGACGGTGGAGATGGGTGCCGTCGAGGAGGATAACAGTGGGACCAAGCGCCTGACCGTCACGTTCGACAAGGAAAAACTCAACAAGCTCAAGCACATCGCCCGCCTGGAAAAAGCTTACCTGAAAGATATCCTCGGAGACATCATCGACGAGTATATCACCCGCTACGAACAACATCAGAAGATAAATCCCGCCTGATTGCCGCCCGGCTTCCCGGGCAGCTCCGATAGCATGACCGGACCAAGGTCCCTGCTCCTCCCGACCTATATATGCATCCGCGGCGGTCCGCCGATCCCACAAGCATCACAGCGTAAACGGCCCGTCACTTCCCGTATCCCGGACTGGGTGGACCCGCTTCACCATACCGGTAGATGGGACCGATCGTTATGGGGGTTTGGGTGCCAAACACCGGGATTTTCCTTCCCCCGACTTTTTCCGCGCAGGCGCGGAAGGAAATCCACGGGGGCATCACGGCTGGCTTTCCTTACCCGCTCCGTGGCAAGTGGTCGGCGGAGATGAATGTCCGGGAGGCATATCCTCCGGTTGCGAAGGCGAGCGCTGGTTCGCGCACTATCCGGAACGGTGGCCGGCACTCAAGGCCGGCCTTGCATGGCCTGGATTTGACCGAACAACAGGTCCTCGTCCCCCGGTGCATATTTCCTTTTGTGATACACGATGTTCCCTTGCCCATCCAACACGAACACCTGGGGCAAGCCGTTGAGTTTGCCGGGCATGATTTCCCCGAATTCCCGGTGGACATCCAGGTAAGCGGGGAAAGGCCACTTGCTTTCCCGGACCCGTTGGACGAAAGCCTCCCGGTTGTGGGGGTAATCGATGGAAATGGCCATCAGGTTGAAATCCGCCGTTTCTTTCCATGCGCCGTATTTGGCGGCGATGGCGGCAAGCTCCATCCGACAGGGGCCGCAGGTGGTAAGCCAGAACAGCAGCACGGTCGGCCGACCGTCCACCGGAAAGACCGACGAAGAAAGGAAGGTCCGCGCCTCGGCATCCGCCAGGGTGATGTCATACGGATAGGTTTGGTCGATTTGTTCCGCCGGTCTGGCGGTCTCCGCGAATTGCCGGGTGGTTTGGGCGGACAGCAGGGCGCAGGGCAGGAGCAGGCATGCGGTGGCCAGGAATGAAAATGGGCTTGATGCGTGACGGTTCATGGAACTTGGATATGATAGGTGCCTTTTCACAGGTGGCAAAAACATGGCCATCCTGCGGCCTTGCATCCACCGGTTCCAAAATTAGTGCGTAAGCAACAAAGTATCCATTGCATGCGAATGGATTTATAACTTTGCGGCTCGTTTGACCAGGGTCGGGTCAAGGCCGGTGCGGACAACCGGGCCCTGCAAACGAGCACGGCAAGCAATTCCAAAATTATTATGAATATCAAAGAGCTTGTGATTGTGACCGGGATGCCCGGCGTACAGAAAATCGTGGCGAACCGCAGCAACGGTATGCTGGTGGAAGACCTTGACAATGGCAAGGTCCGTTTCGCATCTACGCGGAAACACCAGTTTTCCCCCTTGGAAAGTATCTCCATCTTTTTGGAAAACGACGACGCGATAGAAATCAAGGAAGTGTTCCAATCCATGCTGGACCGGATGGAAACCCTGCCGGTGGTTTCCCCGGATACCGACGCGGCCGGTTTGCGGGCTTATTTTGCTGAAGTATTGCCGGGTCATGATCGGGACCGGGTGCATACGGGGGATATCCGGAAGGTCATCCGTTGGTTCCTTTTCCTGCATGAAAGAGGATACACGACGCAACCGGAACCCGCCGGGGAGAATGGGGAGGCGGAAGCCACCGATGTACCGGAAGCAGGTACGGAAAAAGAAATGGATGCCTGAGGAATCCCCGGGCATCCATCCGTGTTCATCTTGACTGTCGGGTTGGCCGTAGGACCGGCGCCCTCCCGGATATGGTATCCGGAGAGTGGGGCATGGGTCCCGAGGCTTCCCCTGTCCGGGTCGGCCATCAGATGACGCCGGCCATATACTTTTCCGCCACCGCCTTGTACTGTCCGCCCGCCAGTTTCTCCTTGACTTCCTTAAAGGCGGAAATCGTCTCGTCGATATCCTGTTTCGTATGGACGGCGGTGGGTATCAACCGAAGGATGATCATTCCCTTCGGGATGACGGGATACACGACAATGGAGCAGAAGACGCCGTAGTTTTCCCGCATGTCATGGACGAGGGCCATGGCTTCCCCGACTTCCCCGTGCATGTAGACCGGCGTGACGCAGGAGTTGGTTTCCCCGATATCGAAACCGGCCTGCCGCAAACCTCCTTGGAGGGCGGCGACATTGTCCCACAGCCGCTGCCGCAGGACCGGCTGGGTGCGCAGCAATTCCAACCGCTTGAGGGCGCCGATGACGAGCGGCATCGGCAGCGACTTGGCAAAGATCTGGGACCGCATGTTGAAGCGGAGATGTTGGATCATGAATTTCTCCCCGGCGAAGAAAGCACCGATACTGGCCATGGATTTGGCGAAGGTGGAGAAATAGACATCCACGTCCTGCATGATACCCTGTTCTTCGCAAGCCCCGGCGCCGGTAGGTCCGAGCATCCCGAATCCGTGGGCGTCGTCGACCATCAGTCGGAACTCATACTTTTCCTTGAGGGCTGCGATTTCGCGGAGTTTGCCTTGGTCGCCCCGCATACCGAAGACCCCTTCGCTGATGACCAGGATACCTCCGCCGGTTTCCTCTACGATTTTGGTGGCGCGGGCAAGGTTCTTGTCCAGGCTCTCGATATTGTTGTGTTCGAAGGCGAACCGCTTGCCGTGGTGGAGCCTGACCCCGTCGACGATACAGGCATGGGATTCCGCGTCATAGACGACGACATCATGCCGGTTGAGCAGGCTGTCGATGGCGGAGAGGATGCCTTGGTAGCCGAAATTGACCAGCAGGACGGATTCTTTTCCGACGAAATCCGCCAGTTCCTGTTCCAGTTGGTCGTGGTAGCGGGTGGCGCCGCTCATCATGCGCGCACCCATGGGATAGGCCATGCCCCAATCTTTCGCCGCCTGTGCGTCGGTCTCACGAACCTCGGGGTGGTTGGCCAGCCCCAGGTAGTTGTTGATGCTCCAGCAGATGACTTCCTTGCCCTGGAACATCATCCGGTTCCCCAGTTCCCCTTCCAGTTTCGGAAACATGAAGTAACCGTCCGCCACCTCTGAGAAACGTCCCAAGGGGCCGGGATTCCTGAACTTCTCGAATAAATCCATAGTGTTCTTGAGTTATGCGATGTGATGGAACAATGTCGGCATGTGCGGTGTACCTGCTTGGTTTCCTGCTTTGCCGACGGTTGCGGCAGGCAGCCGGGGGGCGGCTGAAGGGCATGGGCTAGGGACAAAACCATGGATACACGGCTACGGGTACACCCCGGCAGGCGGCCGTACACCGTGCAAAATTAACAAATGTCCGGTGTTAATTTGATTTTAACCCGGACAGCCGCCTTTTAATTTCTTCCAGCAGTTGTTTCTGCAGCTCCATTTTTTCCATGGTATCCCCTTGCTGCTGCTGGTTGGTGACGATGTCGTCCTTGGCCTGTTGGATTTTTTTTTCGGATTCCTCGATGGTACGCCGGTAGCCGGTGAGTTGCCGTTCCAGCCGTTCGAGGTCATTTTCCATCGACCGGAGTTTTTTCTCCGCCGTCTGCAATTGTTCCGTGGTATGGGCGACCCGGCATGCATGTACATAGCGGAGCAGGATTTTTTCCGCCTCCTCGTACTGCACTTTCCATTTCGAGCTGAGGTATTCCTCCCCCAGGTCGAACCAGGTCAACAGCTGGGGCGTTCCGTCCTCGGTTTCCCGCGCCCTGCTGTACACCTGGATGGGATTGACACCGTTTATACCGACGATCTCGACCGTCGTGACGTACTCGCCGTTGCTGCGGGCGACCCGTTTGGTTTTTCCGCCGTAATCCGACAGGAAGGCCTTCCAGGTTTCCTCCGCCAGTTTCACATCCCCGCCGTCCAAGGTGACGACCAGGGCCTGCTGGATTCCCTGCGACATCGGTTCCAGGACCTCCAGCACCTTGCCGTCCCCGGCGGGGAGGTCGAGCCATTCGCTTCCCTGTGTCCATCCCGTCCGGAGGAAACCGGCGGTCAGCAACAGGCATGTCATCAGGAGGGTCTTTTCTTTCATGGTGGTGCAATTGGTGGGTGGTTTGGGCGGCGGCCCTCGCCCGGATCCGATCCATGTCCCTGGGAGCGGGTTTGCCGACGGTCGGGCGGACCGTCGGCCGCCGGGGCAAGGTGCCGGAGGGTAGTGCTTCTGCCTCCCGGGGCAAAGTTAGGCGGTTGGAACATAATTGTCGCCGGAATAAGGCCTCGGGCCGGTACGTCGGCGCACCAGGGGAGACCGACAGGGTATGGATAATGAGGCAAGCCGTTATCTTTGTACGATGGTAACCGGTAGCCCAAATCATCGATGGACGCACCTCCCGGCACGGTATGGCTGGCCGTTGTTGCTCGGCATCGTCCTGTACTTCCCATTTGTCCACCACTTGGGTTGGGAACCCATCCACAATTGGGACGAATCCCTGTTCGCCATGCGGGCGGCCTACATGGCGGAGGAGGGCCGGTACCTGCCCAACTACGACCATTGGATAGCCGGAGGGCCGCTGCATCCGAACACCAAACCGCCGTTTACGACCTGGTTGCAGGTATTGTCTTTCAAAATTTTGGGAATCAACGAGATAGGTTTGCGTGCAACGACCCTTGCGGCCGTATTGGCCACGATATTGCTGTTCCTTTACATAGCCCGCCGGGAATTCGGGGACATCCGGGTCGGGTACCTCGCCTCGTTCGTACTGGCGACAACCACAGGATATGTACGGGAGCATGCGGCGCGGACGGGCGACCAGGACGTACCCTTGGCGTTGTATATGTTGCTGGGGGCGTATGCGTTCTACCGGTATGTGTCCGGCCCGCGTTCCGGGTGGTCCGCCGACCGTTGGCTGATTGTCCTGGTATTGGCATCGATTGCCGCGACCCTGACCAAATATGTGTTCGGTCTGTTCTTTCTGCCGGGTATGGCCGTATACGCGGTATACAAAGGCGTGGCCGGAAAGATGATCCGGGAGCGGAGGACCTGGCTGGCGGTACTGGCGGTGGTGGTTCCCCTGGCCGCCTGGTTGGCCGTCATGGATTGGCGCATTCCGGGCTTTCTGCAACGGGCCTTGCATTACGAGATGCTCGACCGCTACACCACCACGATCGAGTTGCACAAGGGGCCTTGGGAATATTATTTCACCCAGCTTGTCGAGAAGCATTTCCATCCTTGGGTAATCCTGTTGTCGGTACCCGCATACTGGTGGTGGAAAGGCAAGGTGTCCCCGGCCGGCCGGGACATTCTCCTGCTTTTTTTCCTTTGTGCGGCCGGTATGCTGCTGACCATTTCCTTTTCGGAAACGAAGACGCCCCACTACGACATCGTGGCCTACCCTCCCCTGGCGTTCCTGGCCGGGTTCGGTTGCCGCGAACTTGTCCAATCGCTCGCTTCCTTGTGGCGGCGGCCCGATGCGGCGGCCTTGGTATTGGTGTTCGGGTGGCTGGCGATTTTCCGCCCCTTTGTTTGGGAACCCTATGCCACGGTATTGGAAAAGACCTATATGCCGGAAGTGAAGGATCCCAATATGAAATACGGGTACTTGTTCCGAAAGCTGCGACACCGGCAGGACCTTCGCCGGTTCACCCTGATTCAGCCCGGTTTTGACGGACAAGCTGTCTTCTATGCCGGTTTGTACCGGAGGAAGTACGGGTTCGACATAGCGCTGAGCATACATCCGGAGCAAGTGGCGGTGGGGGATACGGTCATGGTTTGCGATCCCGGGATCATCCGTTACTTGTTCGACCGGTGGCAGTTGCAGGGATTGGAATCCCATGACCAGTGTTTCGTGGCGACGGTCGTCCGGCCCCTGTCGGAAACCGAAGCGGAACCGGCTCCGCAGCCGACCCGATGACAAGAGGAGGGCGTTGCAGGCCCTCGCGGCCGTCGGCGGAGATAGGCGCCGGGAGGCGGACAAGCACCGGTCCATGGGGCGGTACAAGGATATCTTCCCACAATCGGGACGGAAAACGGGAGCGCAAGGCCCCTACTGGATACGTTTTTGCAGATATTTGCCAAAACAGCCCTACCATGTCGACAATGAACAACCAAGGGGAAATACGCCTCACGGTAGAGGACCGTATTGCCACCGTCGAATTTTCCCATCCAGCCCACAATTCCCTTCCCGGAAAATTGTTATCGGACCTCGAACGGGCCATCCGCTCAGCCGGGGCGGACCCAGCCGTGGGTGTGCTGGTGCTGCGCAGTGCCGGCGACCGGGCGTTCTGTGCAGGTGCCAGTTTCGCGGAACTTTCCGCCGTAGCGGACCAGGAAGACGGCAAGCGGTTTTTCCAGGGATTTGCAAAGGTCATCAATGCCATGCGGACCAGTCCGAAGATCATCCTGGCCCGGGTGCAGGGGAAGGCGGTCGGCGGCGGAGTCGGATTGGCCGCCGCGGCGGACCATTGCCTGGCCACCCGGTGGGCTGCCATCCGGTTGAGTGAACTGGCCCTGGGCATAGGCCCCTTTGTCATCGGTCCGGCGGTTGTCCGGAAGATGGGAATATCCGCCTACAGCCAACTCGCCCTGGATGCCCATGCCTGGCAATCCGCGGATTGGGCCTGCACCAAGGGCTTGTATGCAGGGGTCTACGATACGGTGGAGGATATGGACCGGGCCCTGGCCGAACTGGCCCGTACCCTCGCCGGATATCCGTCGGAGGCCTTGCGGCAACTGAAGGAAGTCTGTTGGGAGGGAACGGACCATTGGGACCGTTTGCTCGACGAACGGGCAGCCATCAGCGGATCGCTCGTCTTGTCCCCTTTCACCAGGGCGGCCATCGACGCTTTCCGAAAGAAGGACTGAACCCACACCAAAGTACGGATATGAAGCAACAGCATTTACCGGAGCGGGCGGTTTTGGAAAAGGCGTTCCGGCTGATGGCCACATCGGTCGCGATGACGGACTTGTACGAGGCGGAGTTTCGGACGGTCTCCAAATATGTGCATGCCACCGCCCGGGGGCATGAGGCCGTGCAATTGGCCCTGGGGCTTCAGCTGGAAGCCTGCGACTGGGTATCGCCCTACTACCGGGATGAAGCCTTGCTGCTGGCCATCGGTCTCCGGCCTTACGACCTGATGCTTCAGTTGCTGGCCAAACGGGACGATCCGTTTTCCGGAGGCAGGAGCTATTACGTCCATCCCAGCCTGAACGATCCGGACAAGCCGAGGATCCCCCACCAATCGTCTGCCACCGGTATGCAGGCCATTCCGGCGACCGGATTGGCCATGGGGCTCCAGTATCTCGATCGGCTGGCCTCCGGCGTGCCGGCCGCCGGGGCAGGCGGTGCGGCCTCTGTGTCCGTTTGTTCCCTGGGTGACGCCTCCGTCACGGAAGGCGAGGTGGCGGAAGCCTTCCAGATGGCGGCGCTGCGGCAATTGCCCATCCTGTATCTGGTCCAGGACAACGGATGGGACATTTCCGCCAAAGCGGAGGAAATCCGGGCCCAGGATGCGGCGGAGTACGCAGGCGGGTTTCGGGGACTATCCGTCCGCAGGGTGGACGGTACCGATTTCCTCGCCTGTTACCAAGTCTTGGGAGAAGTACTGGAAACCATTCGTCGGGAGCGGCGCCCCTTCCTGGTACACGCCGACGTGCCGCTCCTGCACCACCATACCTCCGGGGTGCGGAAGGAATGGTACCGGGACGATTTGGAGCTTCACCGGCAGCGGGACCCATTTCCGCGGTTGCGGACCCAGTTGTTGGATATCGGTCACCCAGCCGCCGAGCTCTCGGCGATGGAAGCGGAGGCCCGGGCGCAGGTCCGGGTCGATTTCGACCTCGCCTTGTCGGCACCGGATCCTACGCCGGACGACCTCCATACCCACGTCTTCGCACCTACGCCGGTCATTGCGGAACAAGGGGAGCGCGAGCCGGCAGGTGTCGGCCAGAAGGTCATGGTGGATTGTGCCCTGCAAGCTGTGGAAGAGCTGATGCGGGCGGATCCGGCGTGTTTGTGCTATGGTCAGGACGTCGGGGCGCGACTGGGCGGTGTCTTTCGGGAGGCGGCCACCTTGGCGGATAAATTCGGCCACCACCGGGTATTCAACACGCCCATCCAGGAGGCGTTCATCGTCGGCAGCACGGTCGGCATGAGTGCGGTCGGGCTGAAACCTATCGTCGAGGTCCAGTTCGCAGATTACATTTGGCCGGGGCTGAACCAATTGTTTACCGAAGTCAGCCGCTCCTGTTACCTAAGCAACGGGAAATGGCCCGTCAGCATGATACTGCGGGTACCCATCGGAGCTTACGGAAGCGGCGGGCCCTACCATTCCTCCAGCGTGGAGTCGGTTATTGCCAATATCCGGGGGATAAAAATCGCCTACCCCAGCAACGGGGCGGACCTGAAAGGCCTGATCAAAGCCGCCTACCACGATCCGAATCCGGTGGTCATCTTCGAACACAAAGGGCTTTACTGGTCCAAGGTGCCCGGTACGGAAACAGCCAGGAGCGTACCGCCCGCCGAAGATTACATCCTGCCCTTCGGCCTTTCCCGGATGGTTTTGTCTGCGGAGGCCCCTGCCATCGAACAGGGCAAGGCACTGGTCCTGGTGACCTATGGGATGGGGGTGCACTGGTCGCTGAAGGCGGCGGAGCAACATGCGGGCCGGGTGTCGGTCTTGGATCTGCGTACCCTGCACCCCTTGGATGAGGAAGGAATCTTCCGGGCGGTCATGGACCACGGCCGCTGTCTGGTCGTCACGGAGGAACCGGTCCATCACGGTTTCGCACAAGCGTTGGCCGGGCGGATACAGGAACAATGCTTCACCTGGTTGGACGCGCCCGTCACGGTGGTCGGGGCGGCGGAAATTCCCGCCATCCCTTTGAACGAAATCCTGGAGCGGACGGCCATTCCTTCCGCTGCGAAGGTATCCGCCGCCATCGGCCGGCTGTTGTCCTGGTAAGGTTTGCGGTCGCGGCGTCAGGGATTGAACAATCCCCCCATGCCGCCGGGCAGCAGGTTGGTGATCATCCGCTGGGCGGCGGTCTTTTCTGCCTGCGAAGCCTGTTGCAGGGCTTTGTTCAGGGTGATTACCAAAAGGTCCTGCAGTTCATCCACCGAGTCCGGAGCCAGGAGGGAAGGGTCGATTCCGATATCGATGATTTCGCGGTTGGCATTGGCCTTGATGTGGATCCTGCGGTCCGCGGACCATTCCTCGACGAGGGTGCCCGCCAACTCCCGGCGGAGGTCTTCCTGTTGCTGTTGTACGTTGCCCAACAAATCTCCGAACATGACAAGTGTTTTTCAGGTCCTTGCCCCGGGTTCCGGGGCGGAGACGGTACGGCACCGCGTATGCACCGCCCCCGGGCCAAAGGTTGGGGCAAGAACCTTTCGTTATGGGTGTGATCCGGTCACGGAAGGCCGGTACCCGCAAGGGTCGGGCCACCGGTCGGACAAAGATAAGGACCGGCAGGGGAAGATATGGACCTTCGACCGCATGATTTGCGCATCCGGCCGGTGCGTTCAGCCGGCATGTTCCGGTCGGGCGGGCTGGGACGGCAGCCAGCTCAGGAAATAATCCTTGTCCTCGATTTCCACGGCATGGGTGGTCATCCGGAGCGGTTTGAACGTGTCCACCATGACGGCGAGTTCGTGGGTTTCCCGGGCGCCGATGCTTTTTTCCACGGTTCCGGGATGCGGACCATGCGGTATGCCGCCGGGGTGGAGGGTGATCATCCCGCGTTCGACGTGCTTACGGCTCATGAAATCGCCGTCGACATAATAGAGGACCTCATCGCTGTCGATGTTGCTGTGGTTGTAGGGAGCCGGAATCGCGAGGGGATGGTAATCGTAGAGTCGGGGGCAGAAGGAGCAGATGACAAAACCGCGGGTCTCGAACGTCTGGTGGATGGGCGGCGGCATATGCAGCCGGCCGGTGATCGGTTCGAAGTTATGGATGGAAAAAGCGTAAGGATAGACGTAACCGTCCCACCCGACCAGGTCGAATGGATGGCTGAGGTAGTAGTATGGATAGATGCGGTCCTGTTTCTTGATGTAGAAGAGGAATTCGCCTTGTTCGTCGTGTGTCACCAGGTCTTGGGGCTTGCGGATGTCCCTTTCACAAAAGGGCGCGTGTTCCATGAGTTGGCCGAAGCTGTTGCGGTATTTTTTCGGGGTGACGACGGGGCTGGTGCTTTCGACGATGAACAGCCGGTTGTTTTCGTCCTGGAAGGAGAGTTGGTAGGTGGTTCCGCGCGGGATGACCAGGTAATCCCCGTAGGCGAAGGGGATATTGCCGTAGGCGGTGTGGAGGGTGCCTTTGCCGATGTGTACGAAGATGACCTCGTCGGCGTCCGCATTTTTGAAAAAGTAGCCCGACATGCTTCGCCGGGGTGCGGCGAGGCTGATCTTACAATCGTCATTGACGAGTACAGGTTTCCGGCTGTGCAGGTAATCCTCCTCCGGTTCTATCCGGAAGCCCTTGAGGCTTCGGTGCTTGAGTTGCCGGTCGTTCACCAGGGTGGGTTCGGCGCTGTAAGGTTCCCCCACCTGGACGATTTGGGTGGGAGGATGGCAATGGTACAACAAGGCGTACAGGTCACTGAAACCTTCCGTGGAAAAAAGTTCCTCGTGGTATAGCCCACCGTCCGGTTTGCGGAATTGGGTGTGTCGTTTGGGCGGGACCTGCCCGAGGGAATGGTAATGCATGGCGGAAAATCGTTTGGTTAGGTAGTCGCGAGGGACGGCATGAAGCGGAGCCGTATGGTACAAATATAGGATGTTCGGACAGATAAGCGGCGGCCGGGTCGGATTGAGTTTTGTCAGTTGCCGGAATCGCAAGGCGACCGGATGCCGGGGCCGGCCGGCATCCCGAGGGGGTAAGGCCGGTCGGCATGTTTGCGAGGGGGGCATGACATGGCCGGAGGTACGACGAGCCGCAGCGGTGCGACGGTTGCGACGTCCGGCCATCGGTAATCATCCACGCGGCTGCAAGTGCGAGCGGAACGTATCCGGCCGGTCGAAAAGTTGCAGGGCGTTGGCGATTTCCGGATCGTTGCGGAGGCCGATCTCGATACGGCCCTTTTCGAAGAAATACCGGCTGGCGATTTCCTTTTCGATCATATTGGTGATGACGGGCCTGTATTTCTCCAGCTCTTGTTTTTTCGCTTGGATGATGCGGGATTCCAGGGATGCGAAATCCGTTTCGGACAGATAACCGGCCTTTTGGGCGGAAGCGCGGAAATCTTCCAGGAGTTTTTCGGCATCGGTATCGTAGTCGAATCGGCGTTGTTCGAGGAACAGGAGGAATTCGTTCCAGTGTTCGAAGCGGAAGTCGGCGGCATTGGCGGGAGCCGGGTGGCGGAGCGTCCACTCCGTAGCGAAGTTGAAGATGAAGAAATTGTCATCGAGGGTCCGGAGGATGTCGCTTTCCGCGTCGAGGTCGAGCAGGATATCGGGGCGTACACCGCCGCCGTCGAAGACCTCGCGGCCGTTGCGGGTCCGGAAAGCGGTGCGTTTGTCGTCCGCAATCCGGGCGGGCGCCCCCTGTTTGTATTCGATGGCCTGGATACAGCGGCCGCTGGGGATGTAGTATTTGGCGGTCGTGAGTTTCACTTTGGCATTATAGCCGATATCACGGGTGTTTTGTACCAGACCCTTTCCGTAGGAATCCTGGCCGATGAGCAGTCCGCGGTCCAGGTCCTGGATGGACCCGGAGACGATTTCGGAGGCCGAGGCGGATTGGCCGTTGATCAGGACGATGAGCGGGACGGAGAGGTCGACGGGCGGATTGAGCGTCTTGAAGGTCTTGTCCCAATCCGTGACCTTTCCTTTGGTGGAGACGACGAGTTCGTTCTTCGGCACAAAGACGTTGGTCACATTGACCGCTTCCGCGAGCAGGCCGCCGCCATTGTCGCGCAGGTCGAGGATGACGCCCTTCAGGTCGGGCTGCTCGACCTTGAGGTCTTCCAGCGCCCTGGCGACATTCCTGCCGGCATCCCGGGTAAAGGTGGTCAGGGCGATATAACCGACCTGGTCGGCGACGAGGTCGGCATACGGGACGTTGGGGACGTTGACCTCGTCCCTTACCAGGGTGAACTTGCGTGATTTTTCCTCTCCGGGGCGGCGGATTTCGAGCACCACTTCGGAGCCCGGATATCCTTTCAGGACGGCGCCGATGTCATCGGCCGTCCGCCCCCGGGTATCCCGGCCGTCGATGGAGACCACCTGGTCCCCGGCCTTGAGACCGGCGACCTGGGCCGGTGCGCCCTGGTAGGGGGCGACGACGGTAGGCAGGCTGTCGATGATCCGTACATCGGCACCGATACCGTTGTAGCGGCCTTCCGTGATATACCGGTAGCCTTCGATCTGGCTTTCCGTGATGTAGTTGGTGTAAGGGTCGAGGGATTCCAACATGGCATCGACGCCGGTCTTCATCAGCCGGGCCGGGTCGACCTCATCCACATAGTAGGTGTTGACCTCCTTGTAGAGGTTGGCGAACAATTCCAGGTTCTTCGCGATTTCGAAATAATTGGCGGGAACCTGTCCGAACGGCACGGCCGACAGGAAGAGTACGGAAAGCGTGGCGAAAGCAAGCCAACGCCAGGTGGAACGACGGGTCATACGATATTTCATAGGTACTTGGATTCGATGAGGCCTTGTGTTCTATGCGAACAGGGCCCGGGACTGATTGACGGCCGCCTCCGACCGATGCAAAAACAACAAAGGAAGGGCGTCAAGTGTTTGAAACGCAAAATGCAATCCTTTTGTGTCGCCAGGAGGCCACAGGATGGCAATAAAACAGGATTTTAGGACGGAAGGGTTTCATGGCGCCGGAATAAGGAACGGATACCGGCCACATGCGGCAGCCAAAACCAGAAACCGAATGTTTTGTTAATTTCGGGGTTTGGTGGGTCGCCGGAGCGGGAATCCCCGTTTTTCCGGAGCCCGCAAGCGCGGAGGCATATTTTCGGGAAGATGGCATTTGAAAGATTTCCAAGGCGGGTTGGCTGGACGGCGTTGGGCCTGGCGGCGGTCTATATGGCCTGGGTCACTTTCGGAATAGGGGTTCGGAACGACCATTTCCTGTTCACCGGATTGTGCCTGGGCCTGTACTTTGGGAACGGCTTGTCGCGGAAAGTCGTCCTGGCCCTCTTTTTCTTCGCAATTTATTGGGTCTTGTACGACTCGATGCGGATTTTCCCCAATTACACCTTGAATCCGGTCCATATCCGCGAGCCTTATGAAGTGGAGAAAATGCTCTTCGGCTTCCCCTACGGCGGGGAGCGGGTCACCCTGAACGAATATTTCGCGGTGCATACGCATCCGGTTGCAGACCTGCTTGCCGGTATCTTCTATTTGTGTTGGGTGCCCGTACCGCTCTTGTTCGCCGGTTGGCTGTTCTTTCGGGACCGTCGGCTGCTGCTGGATTTTTCCCTGTCCTTCCTCTTGGTCAATCTCTTCGGATTCCTGCTCTACTATCTTTACCCGGCGGCCCCACCCTGGTACGTGGAGCAGTACGGTTTCCTGGAAAATTTCGATATCCCCGGACACGAGGCGGGCTTGGCGCAGTTCGACCGTTTGCTGGGCATCACCTTGTTTCACGACATGTACAGCCGGAACGCCAATGTTTTCGCAGCGATCCCATCCCTCCACGCCGCCTACCCCTTGTTGACATTTTATTTCGGCCTAAAGAAGAAATTACGATTCACCAGTTGGTTGTTTTTGATAATTTTAGCCGGTATTTGGTGGGCGGCCGTCTACACCCGACACCATTATCTCATCGATGTGCTCCTGGGAGCATGCTGTACGTTGGCGACCATATTCGTGTACGAAAGCGGCATCCGCAAGACCTGGTTCAACCGCTGGATGGACCGTTACGCATCCGCGGTCGGATGAGCGGCCGGATTTTCCCGCTGCGCCGGGTCTCGGCATCCCGTCGGGTAATAAAGGGCAAGACATTCATTCATAGGCTAATATAACAGAAAAAACATGAACCTGCTTCAACAGAAAATGAAGCGGTATACCGCGCCGCAGGAAGCGAAAGCGGCGGGCGTATATCCATACTTCCGGGTCATCGAAAGTGACCAGGACACCGTCGTCAAGATCAACGGGAAGGATGTGCTCATGTTCGGTTCCAACAGCTACCTCGGATTGACGAACCATCCGAAGCTGAAGGAAGCGGCCAAGCGGGCCGTCGACAAGTACGGTTCGGGCTGCGCCGGGTCCAGGTTCCTCAACGGGACGCTCGACCTCCATATCGAACTCGAGGAGAAACTCGCGGCCTACACCGGAAAGGAGGAAGCCATCGTCTTCTCCACGGGTATGCAGGTGAACCTCGGCGTCCTTTCCTCCCTGCTGGGCAGGAAGGATTTCATCCTGAGTGATGAGTTCAACCACGCTTCCATCGTCGACGGCACCCGGTTGTCATTCGCCACCACCCGGAAATACAAGCACAACAACATGGAATCCCTGGAAACGGTGCTGCAGCGTGTCAACAGGGACCGGGGGGCGGACGATGTCGCCCTGATCGTCATGGACGGCGTCTTCAGCATGGAAGGCGATGTGGCCAGGCTGCCGGAAATCGTGGACCTGGCCCGGCGCTACAACGCCAATGTCATGGTGGACGATGCCCATGGCCTGGGGGTCATGGGGGAATTGGGGCGGGGCACCAGCAACCACTTCGGGATGACCGACGAGGTGGACCTGATCATGGGTACCTTCTCCAAATCGCTCGCCACCATCGGTGGATTCATCGCAACGAGTCACGATATCGCCAACTGGCTCAAGCACAACGCCAGGGCCCTGATCTTCAGCGCAAGCATCGCGCCGGCCAATGCAGCCGCCGTCATCGCTGCCCTGGAACTGATCCAACAGGAACCGGAACGGCTCGAACAACTCTGGTACAACACCCGCCTGGCCAAGAAAATGCTGGATGACTGCGGGTTCGATACCGGACACTCCCAAACCCCCATCATCCCCATCTACATCCGGGATGTCAACAAGACCTTCATGCTGACCCGCTTGTTGCAGGACAACGGCGTGTTCGTCAATCCGGTCATCACCCCGGCCGTCGCCCCGGAGGATTCCCTCATCCGGTTCTCCCTGATGGCTACCCATACGCCCGGACAAATCGAGGAGGCCATCGGCAAGCTCTATACCATCGCCCGGCAGCTGGATGTACAGATCGGACAGACGGCCTGATACTCCTTAGCTTATGCAAATCGTTCCCGTCACCTCCGACCGGCAAAAGCGGCGCTTCATCGATTTCCCGCACGACCTGTATGCGGAGGACCCCCATTATGTCCCGGAGTTGTACCTCGGACAAAAGGAGCTGCTCGACGAGCGGAAAAACCCGTTCTTCCGCCACTCGCAGGCGAAGCTGTTCCTCGCCGAACAGGACGGCCGCGTGGTCGGCCGCATCGCCGCCATCCGCAACAACGAATACAACCGGTTCGCCGATGCCCAGGTGGGATTCTTCGGATGCTTCGATACCGTTCCGGAGGAATCGGTCGCCTTCCGGCTGCTGGATACGGCGGCACAATGGTTGCGGGAACAGGGACTGACGGCCATGCTGGGTCCCACCAACCTGACGACCAACGATGTGGCCGGCATGCTGGTGGAAGGCTTCGACCGACCACCCATGGTCATGATGGCCTATAACAAGCCCTATTATCCCGAATTCATGGACCGTTACGGCTTCCGGAAGCAGATGGACCTGCTTGCCTACCACGGCCACCGGGATCATATCGATACCAAGGTGCTGGGACTGACGGGCGGCTTGGTGGAGCGCCTGGGCCGCCGTGGCATTACCATCCGGCGACTGGATATGCGAAACTTTCAACGGGAACTCGTCGCCGTCCGCGAAGTGTATAAATCGGCATGGGACCGCAATTGGGGTTTCGTTCCGCCGACCGATGCCGAGTTCGACCGCTTGGCCGCCGAGATGAAAATGATCATCGATCCCGATTTCGCCGTGATGGCGGAGGACAACGGCCGCCTGGTGGCTTTCGCCCTGGCCGTCCCGAACATCAATGAAGTCACCCGGACCATCCGACGGGGCCGGCTGCTGCCGACCGGTATCTTCAAACTGTTGTTCCGACGGAAACAGGTCAAGTCCGCCCGTGTCATCCTGCTGGGGGTGATCCCGGATTACCGGCGCTTGGGTATCGAAGGCGTTTTCTATGCCCGCCTGATGTCCGAATTCTTTCGCAAGGGCTATATCGAGGGGGAGGCGTCCTGGATCCTGGAATCCAACGACCTGATGCGCCGGGGAATCGAAAGGGCCGGTCTGACCGTCTACAAAAGGTACCGTCTGTATGAAAAAACACTTTGAAGCAAACTGTCCGCCCCTTGCGGAAAACGGCCGGTGCCGACCGGCCTCCAACCAATCGCCTTCCCGATGAAAAAGATACTGGTCACCGGCGCATCCGGTTTTGTCGGGAGCCATCTTGTGGAGGAATGCCTTCGTCGGGACCTTCAGGTCTTTGCCGGCGTCCGGGCATCCAGCAGCAGGGCCTACCTGCAGGACCGGCGCATCCGGTTCCTGGAAATGGACCTCAGTGACCCCGATGGGCTGACCCGGCAGCTGGCGGAACATGCCTTCGACTACATCATCCACAACGCAGGGGTCGTATCCGCGCCCCGCTTGTCCGATTATTGGGCCGTCAATTTCGATTACGTCCGCAACCTGGCGGATGCGGCCCTCGCCAGCGGCCAGGCACCCGAAAAGTTCACCTTCATCAGCAGCGCCGCCTCCTACGGGCCGGCGGACCCCGCCGACCTTTCCGACTTCATGACGGAAGACCGGGAACCCAGACCCATCAACACCTACGGGAAAGCCAAACTGGCCGCCGAACGCTACCTGGCCCAACTGCCGGAACTCCCCTATGTCGTCCTGCGGCCGACCGGGGTCTATGGCCCCCGGGAAAAAGAGATCCTCACCTTTTTCCGACTGGTCAACTACAACCTGGAAGCCTACATCGGTTTCCGACGGCAACACCTGGCCTTCGTTTATGTCAAGGACCTGGCCCGTGTCACCCTGGATGCCACCTTGTCCGGAATCTCCCGGAAAAGTTACTTCGTTTCGGACGGCCGGCACTATGCGCAATGGGACCTCGGGGAAGCCACCAGGAAAATGCTCGGCAAAAGGACGGTCCGCATACACATTCCCGTTTCCCTGGTCAGGGCCCTGGCCTGGACCATGGAACAAGCCGGCAAATTCAGGGGCGCATACCCCGCCCTGAACCTCGAAAAGGTGTCCATCCTCGAAAGCCTCAATTGGAAATGTGATATCAGCCCGCTTCGGGAAGACCTCAACTTCCAGCCGCAATACGGGCTGGAGGAAGGCTTGCAGGAAACCCTTCGATGGTACCGGGAAAACCGCTGGCTCTGACCGCCGGCGCCAATCGCTTCAATAACCCAGGATCTTGAGCATTTCCTCCGGCTTCTGCTCCTCCCGGTACAGCTTGTCCACGATGTTTCCCTTGGCATCCTTGTAGATGAGGACGTGCTTGGGGGAAGGGATCAGGCAATGCTTGATCCCGCCGTAGCCGCTCAGCGAGTCCTGGTAGGCGCCGGTATGGAAAAAACCCAGGTACAGCGGTTCCGTATCGTTCTTGTCGATGGTGGGTAGGTAGACCTGGCTTTCGTGGACCTCCGAATTGTAGTAATCCGAATTGTCGCAGCTCAGCCCGCCGATGTTCACCCGCCGGTATTCATTCTGCCATTTGTTGACAGGCAACAGGATGAACCGCTCGGCAATCCCCCAACTGTCCGGCATCGTGGTGATCAGGGAATTGTCGATCATATACCAGACCTCCGCGTCGTTCTGCTGCTTTTGGTCCAGGACGGCGAAAATGAGCGCCCCGCTCTCCCCGACCGTATATTTCCCGAATTCGGTGTAGATGTCCGGTTCCGGAATCCCTTCTTCCTGGCAGGCCGAAAGGATCATGTTGACGATCTCCCGGACCATGTATGTGTAATCGAATTCGAAACCCAGGGAGTTCCGGATAGGCATCCCGCCCCCGATGTTCAGGGCGCTCAGGGAAGGGCATATCTTCTTGAGTTCGCAGTACAATTTGACGGCCTTCTTGAGTTCGCCCCAATAATAGAGGGAATCGCGGATGCCGGTGTCCACGAAAAAATGGAGCATGCTGACCTTGAACTTCTTGCTTTTTTGCAGGCGGTCCTTGTAAAAATGGAGGACTTCGGACCCCCGTATGCCCAGCCGGGAGGTGTAGAACTCGAAATTGGGCTCCTCATCCGTCGCGACACGGATCCCGACCTGGCATTTGCCGGTGACCATTTCCTCGAAATACTCGATTTCCTGCTTGTTGTCCAGGATGGGAATCACATTGCCGAAACCCTCGTTGATGAGGTCCGATATCTTTTGCGCATACTCCCGGGTCTTGAAACCGTTGTTGATGATGACCGTGTCCTTGTCTATCCATTCCTTTCGGTAAATGTTCCGGATCAGGTCGATATCGAAGGAGGAGGAGGTTTCCAGGTCGACGCCGTGGCGCAGCACTTCCTGTACCACATAGCTGAAATGGCTGCTCTTGGTGCAGTAGCAGTAATGGTACTTGCCCCGGTATCCGAGGCCTTTGCGGGCCTTGTTGAACAGGTTTTTCGCTTTCTTGACTTGCGTACCGATCTTGGGAAGGTAGGTGAGTTTCAGCGGAGTGCCGTATTTGTTGATCAGGTATTTCAGCGGGACACCATTGAAAATGAGGTTGCCATCCTCGATGTCGAATCCTTCCTGTGGAAAATAGAAGGTTTGGTCAATCAGATCGAAATAACGGTTTTTAATCATTTCTCATAAAAAAATTACGTTGTGACAGACCTGGTTCCTTGCACAAAGGGAGCAAAAGTAATAGCTATTTTCGGGTTTGGCCGTATTTGTCCCCTATTTTTCCTCCTGCATCGGAAGCGGGACGGGAGCGGGGATTCCCCGCACTTGGGTCTTTCTATATAAATAGCTGTATATCATTTATTTGAATTGAAAATAACAGGGGTTTGAAAACATCGTTGCGCCGGTGGCGCGGCCTGTCTGGCGCGGACCCGGGGGACGGTATGCCGAAAGCCCCGTACGGATCATATTTTTTTGGTCTTACCGTTGCTTTGGAATGAAATTATAGCGTACTTGCAGGATGTCATAACGACCTTGTCGCAGCTGCTGATACTGCATGACCATGGGAAGATCCATCTTCTTTTTCATTATTCTTTCCGTTGTTACCCTCGCCTGCAAGTTGGATACGCACCGCAAGGAGGGATTCGCCGTGCATGGCATCGACGTATCCCATTACCAGCGCCATATCGATTGGGGGCGTGTGGCGGAACAGGATATCCGTTTCGTTTTCGTAAAGGCTTCGGAGGGAGCATCCTTGCGGGATTCCTTTTTCGACCGGAACTGGCGGGCTGCCAAATCCGCGGGTATCCTGCGGGGGGCCTATCATTTTTTCCGCCCGAAAGTCGCGGCCGACGAACAGGCCGCCAATTTCATGGGTACACACGACCCGGCGGAAGGGGACCTGCTACCCGTCCTGGATGTGGAGGTGACCGACGGGGTCGATGCCGAACAGCTCCGCCGCGGCGTGACGGAATGGCTGTCCTTGGTGGAGAAAAGTTATCGGGCCAAGCCCTTGATATATACCAACCAACAGTTCTACAACCGGTACCTGGCGGATCATTTTCCCCATTATCCCATCTGGATTGCCCGGTACAGCAGGTGGCAGGAACCGTTCCTCCGCCGGGGACGGGGTTGGCATTTCTGGCAATACGGGAACAAAGGCCGGTTGGAAGGCATCAACGGCCCGGTGGACCTGAACGTCTTCCATGGGGACGAAAAAGACCTCGACCAGTACCTGGTCCGCCTGGATGAGGATTCGGATACCTTGCCGGAAGGTACCGGATCCGACGGCAAGCTGTCCTCCGGCAAACCATAGGACGAACCTGTTGGCCGTCGGGTGTGAGCGGGTCCGGTACCGCCGAAGCACCGCGCCAACGCGGAATACCGACAGACCGTGCAAACACCAGCCGCAGCGGATACCCGCCGGAAAGTGCTCATCCTCCGTTTCTCTTCCATCGGGGACATCGTCCTGACCTCCCCTGTCGTACGGTGCCTGCGGATGCAGGCGGACGTTTCCATCCACTACCTGACGAAACGCTCCTTTCGGCCTTTGTTGGAAGCCAATCCTCATATCGACAAGGTCATCGTCATCGAAAACAGCGTGATGGAATGCCTGTCCGCCCTCCGGCAGGAGCGGTACGATTATGTGTTGGACCTCCATGGCAGCCTGCGCAGTTGGCAGTTGAAATGCCTCCTGCCTGTCCCTTTCCTGCATTTTCCGAAATCGAATTTCAGCAAGTGGCGCCTGGTCCATGCCATCGGTGCGAGGGCTCCGGTCCGGCATGTCGTCGAGCGGTATTTCGAGGCGGTCAGCTCGTTCGGGGTTCGTTACGACGGACAGGGACTGGATTATTTCCTGCCGCCGGGACGTCGGATGCCGGCGCTTCCGATACCGGCCGGCACGCCTTACCTGGCTTTCGTCATCGGGGCCGCACATGCCACGAAAACACTTCCGCCGCACAAGGTCATCGGCATCTGCAGGAAGCTGTCCGCGCAGGTATTGTTGTTGGGAGGACCCGCGGAGGCCGCGGCGGGGGCGCAGGTCGCCCGGGCGGCCGGTCCGCATGTCCATAACCTGTGCGGGGCGTTGGACCTCCATGGGGCGGCCATGGTCATCCGCGATGCCCGGCGGGTGATTTGTCCGGATACCGGGATGATGCACATCGCCGCCGCTTTCGGCAAGGAAATCCTATCCGTTTGGGGCAGCACGGTTCCCGCTTTCGGCATGTGGCCCTATCTGCCGGCAGGCATGGCCGACCGGGGTCGGCGCTTCGAGGTGGGGGGGCTGTCCTGTCGCCCCTGTTCCAAGATCGGCCATCGGCAGTGTCCGAAAGGACACTTCCGCTGCATGGAAGACCAGTCCGTACAGGAAATTGCGGATTGGGCGGCCCGACCTCTGCCGGAAAACTGAACGGCTGCCTGCCTCCGGGCTGCCGACATCCGGCGGGAAGGAAAAACTGTCAAAAAATAAACAGGACCCCGGAATTGTTCCGCCATCGGGGCATGGGTTCCGTTTTTTGTTGTTTTTTTGTATAAATTTCTGTTCTTCAACGGTATGAAAATTTCCGGCAGGCCGATGTAATCCAAAATGGGACGCGCGGACCGCCCGTATCCGCATCGGGGGGTGCACGCAGGTCCCGAGAAAATGTGGGGGGGGCGGCGCGGTGGAAATTCACCCGTTTGATGGAAAAACGCTATCTTTCCGCCTTTCCTGCCGACAAGGGCGCTCCCTTTTGCGGAAAGCCCGCAATCACCGATTCGGTAGGGCCGGGACGACGCCGGAGACCAAGGAAAAAAGGATGACGAAGCGGTTGCTTCGCATAAATTCGCAAGCGCATGACCAAAAAAAAGACACTCCTCCAATTGCTGCTGGCAATGTGTAGCCTGGGATTCCTGCAGGCCCAGGACTTGCACAATTCCCTTTTTTACATGAACCCGCTCCATATGAATCCGGCTTTTTCGGGCGCCTACGAAGGAACTTTCCGAATCGGCGGGATTTACCGGGACCAGGCACGCACGGTCGTCACCAACGCCTACTCCAGCCCCACCGTCTTCCTCGATGCACCGGTGCTGCTGGTAGGTAAGCGCCATTGGGTCGGGGTGGGCGGTTTGATGTTCCAGGACCAGGCGGGTGCCGGGGAACTGCGGGTTTCCGCTTTCCAACTTTCCGCCGCCTTCCATTATGCCTTGGACAAACGCAGCGACAACGTGTTGGCGCTGGGCGTCCAGTGGGGACGGGTAGGCCGCTCCATCCGGAATATCCGGGCTTTCATTCCGGGCGACCTGCTGGCGCAGCAGCAGACCAGCACCCCGGCGGCGGCCACCCAGGACCAGGTGCTGGGCGGCGGGACCACCACACCGGGGTCGGATGACCCGATGAAGACGTTCTCCGATGTCAACATCGGCCTGCTGTACCGTTCCCGTGTCAGCAAGACGCTCGATTACAACGCGGGTTTCTCCGTACGGCATATCACGACGCCCAGTTCAGACTACAACTTCGGTTCGTCCACCATCGACCTGCCCATGCGGCTCACGGCCCATGCACAGGTCAATGTCAAGTTGACGGACAAATGGAGCGCCTCCCCCGAATTGTATCTCGCCAGCACGGGCCCCGCCCGCCAGGCCCAACTCCATGCATGGGCCGGCTACCAGCTCAAGCCGGAAAACAACATGCGCCTGAACATGGGGCTCGGCTACCGCGTCGGGGATGCCGCCCAACTGCTCTTCGGTATCGACTACGGGGATATCAAGGCCGCCCTGGCCTATGACATCACCCTGTCATCGATGCGAAAAATAAACAGCTACCAGGGAGGTTTCGAAATCGGCGTGTACTATACCGCGAAAGTGTATAAGAAACCACCGGTCAAACCCGTTATCATCGGACCACACCTCTGACCGTCGTTCCGGAGCGGTACCGTGTACCCTCCTCCTGGCCGGCAACCGGCGGCCGTCCGGCATGGCCCGGCTCCGACGGAGCGGCCTACCGGATGGGAATGCGGGCTCCGCACAGGCGGAATCCGCCAAAAAATTGACTCAATCATAATTTGTTATGAAAAAAATAATATGCTGCCTTTTGTTGACGGCCGCTGCCGGCTGGTCGGTCGCCCAACCTCTGAACCGGCCCACCTACAGCATGATGATTTCCATGGCGGAGGAACAAATGGAGAAGCTCGACTATTACCGCGCCCTGGAATGGTATGAAAAAGCGTACGATGAGTCGAAAGATCGGGAACTGGCCATACTCATGGCCGACCTCAATTACCTGATCCGGGATTACCGGGATGCTGAAAAATGGTACGCCCGGGCGCTCAAGAAGTCGAAAAAAGACAAGGATGTACCCGAGGAGAAGCGGTTCGAGTACGCCCGGACCCTTAAGATGATGGGAAAATACGACGATGCGATCGAAGAGTTCGACCGTTATCTCAAGACCGCCACGGATGCACGTCGAAAGGAACTGGCGGAACTGGAGAAGGTGGGTTGCGAATTCGGTAAGGTCGCCCGGCCGCAGGAAGGCGTCAACGTCCTACATGCCGGCAAGGAAATCAACACGAAAAATTCCGAATACTCCGCATGGCTGACCAATGACAACAAGGAGATGTACTTCTCCGGGTTCGGTACCAACGACCTGATTGTCATCGAGGAGAAAAACGCCGATGAAGTGCCGGCCCGTGTCATGAAGTCCACCATGGGCGAAAAGGGCTGGTCCAAGCCCGCGCCGCTCGACGAAAGCATCAACCGCATCGGCTACCACAATGTCAACATCAGCCTGTCTCCGGACGGGAAGCGGATGTTCTTCAACCGGGAACTGCTGCAAGGGAACGAGCTGGTGGAAAGCAAGGTCTACTTCAGCGAATCCAACGGCAGCGGATGGAAACCCGCCGTGGAAATCTCGTCCATCAACGGGGATTACCTGGTGAAAAGCCCCTGTGTCGGGGAACTCTTCGGCAAGGAGGTCCTTTTCTTCATCTCCAACATGGAGGGCGGAGAAGGGGGATATGACATCTATTACGCCACGTACAAGGGCAACAACGAGTACAGCGACCCGGTCAACCTCGGCCCCCGGATCAATTCCATCGGGGACGAGGACACTCCTTTCTATCGGGACGGCATCCTGTATTTCAGCTCCAACGGGCATCCCGGCATCGGGGGTTATGATATTTTCATGAGTACCTGGAACGGTACCAACTGGAGCAAGCCCCAAAACATGAGCATGCCCTACAACTCTTCCGCGGATGACCTGTACTTCATGCTGGACCAGGAAGGGTACCACGGTTTCCTGACCTCCAACCGCATTTCCGAAGGTGCCCGGTCGCTTAAGGGCAAGACCTGCACCGATGACATCTATAATGTCATCCTCAAGAAGATCACCGCCGACCTGGCGGCGCTCGCCTTCGACCTGGAATCCCGGGAACCGCTCCTCGGTGCCACCGTCGAGCTGTTCGAAGTCCGGGAAGGTGCCCAGGTTTCCATCGGGTCCCTGACCAATCCCGGCGGCAACAATTTCGAGTTCCCCCTGGAGCTCGACAAGGCTTACCTGCTGGTTGCCACGGCCGACAACTACGAAAGCGATTCGTTGTCGTTCAATACGGTCGGTTTGTTCGATTCCAAGACCTTCCAGGAGCAACTGTCCCTGAAGCCGGGTCGGATTACGAAAAAAATCCTTCGGAACGAGCCGTTCGTCCTGGAAAACATCCTGTATGCTTTTGACGACGACAAGATCCTCGCCCAGGCGGAGGGGGACCTGCGGGTAATCTACGACCTGATGTTGAAATATCCGGACATGGTGATCGAATTGTCCTCCCACACGGATGCACGGGGTGCGGAGGAATACAATCGCAACCTGTCGCAACGCCGGGCGGAATCCGCCCGCCGCTGGCTGACCAGACAGGGGATCGACCGTACCCGGATCGAGGCCAAGGGGTACGGGGAATCCCAGCCCAAGACGGTGGATGACAAGACGGCCCGCAAATATCCCTGGCTGAAGGTCGGGCAGGTATTGTCCGAAGCCTTCATCGATTCCTTGATGCCGGATTCCGTCCATTTCGAGGAGGCGCACCAGTTGAACCGCCGGACCGAGTTCAAGATCCTGGCAGGCCCGACCAGCATCACCATCGAGGAGGAGCAGTTGATCCAGATCGGAAACCGGCGCGTGGACGGGGAGGAGCCTCCCAAGGCTGCCCCGGCGAAGCCCGGTCAGGCCCCGGCTCCGCGTCCGGCCCCCAACCGCAGCCGCCGTCCGTCGGGTGGTAACAGTGTGGTGCCACAATGGCCGGGCGAATTCGAATCGCTGCTTGCCGATACAGGAAAGGATTCCGTCATCATACATCCGCTTTCCTCCCTTTACGGCAAGAAGGACCTTTCCGGCATGCCGATCATGCATTTCGAAACCCGGGAGTACGACATGGGTAAGGTCAGGAAGGGGGAGACCCGGACATACACCTTTACGTATACCAATATGGGGGATGTTCCGCTTGAGATCGACCTGGTGTCCGTATGCGAATGTACGGACAAGGATTATTCGCCCTCCGTTGTTCAACCGGGCGAAAAAGGTTGGATCAAGGTCATTTTCAACAGCGACCGGGCGGAGGAAGGAAGTGAGGGGAGCGATGTGGATGTTTACCTGAAGAACATCGACCCGGAAATCGATGCGCCGATTTTCGAGCGGGTCCGTTACACGTACCGGTTGGTCGAATAGCGGGCGGCGGAAGCATCGGAGAGGACCGGCGGAGGACCGGTGGGCCGGCAAGGCGACCCACCGGTCCTTTGCATGAAAGGGGGCGGCGGGCGCAGCCGATGCCGGTCAGTTCATTTTGAAGGGGGGGAAGAGGGAGAATTCGGGGATTCGGACATCGAAGGAGGTGCCGTTTTCCGTATCGACCATGTGGAAGGAACCGTACATCTTGCCGAAATCCGTCACCAGCGGGCACCAGGAGGTATATTGGTGTTGTTCGCCCGGTGCGAGGACCGGTTGTTGCCCGACGACCCCTTCGCCCTTGACCTCCCGTCGGAAGCCGTTCGATTCCAGGATGAACCAATGGCGGGAGAGCAGTTGGACGGTTTCCGTGCGTTTATTGACGATGGTGATGCGGTACGCATGCACGTAGCGGTGCTGTACGGGTACAGATTCGTGGGGCAGGTAGAACGGTTCCACCGTAATGGAAATGCCTTTGGTCGTGCGTGTAGGCATAGGCTAGGGCGAAGCGAAAGTTAGGCCGGTGGCACGGCCGGTCGGTCGTCCAGCCACCGGTTGACGATACGGACCGCTTCCCGGAGGGTGTTGTCCAAGATATCGTTGACCAGCACAATATCGAAAAAATTTTCAAAAGAAAGTTCGAAGGCCGCCTTATCCAAGCGTTTGCGGATGTTTTCGGGCGATTCGGACTCCCGGTTTTGCAAGCGTTCCCGCAGGATTTCCAGGGAAGGGGGTTTGACGAAGATGGTCAGGGTCTCTTCCGGGTAAGCCTGCTTGATACGGGTGGCTCCTTTGACATCGATGTCGAAGATGAGGTGTTTGCCGGCGGCCCAGCAACGTTGGACTTCCCGGTGCAGGGTTCCGTAGAATTGGTCCGGGTAGACCTCCTCCCATTCCAGGAAGGCATCCTGTTCGATGAGGGTACGGAAGGCATCCCGGGAGAGGAAGTGATAGTCGACACCGTCCGTTTCCGAGGGTCGGCAGGCCCTTGTCGTGGCCGATACGGAGAACGACAAGTCCGGGCGGGCCTGCAGGAGGGCATGGACGATCGTCGTCTTGCCAGCTCCGGAGGGGGCGGTGAGGACAATGAGTTTGGGCATGGCTTCAGACGGAATTGGCGACCATTTCCTTGATTTTCTCCAGTTCGTCCTTCATGGAGACGACGAGTTTCTGGATGTCGGCGGAATAGGCCTTGGCGCCGAGGGTATTGATTTCGCGACCCATTTCCTGGCTGATGAAGCTGAGGGTGCGGCCTTTGGCCATCAGGTCCTTTTCATCCAATTTTTGCAGGAAATAGTGGCAGTGCTGTTCCAGCCGGACCTTTTCCTCCGTGATGTCGATTTTTTCGAGGTAGAAGATGACTTCCTGTTCGAAGCGGTTTTCATCGACATTTTCCTTGTTGAAATGGTCTTCGAGGTTTTGACGGAGGCGTTGGCGGAGTTGGCCGATCCGTCCGTCCTCGAAAGGGTTGACTTCGTGGAGGCTGGCGAGGATATTCCGGATCCGCAGGCGGATATCCGCCTCCATGGCGGCGCCTTCGGATTCCCGGAAAGTGCGGAATTGCCGGAGGGTGTCCTGGAAGACGGAGAGGATGGCGGACCATTCCTCCTCCTTGATTTCCGCATCTTCCGTGGCGATGACGTTGGGAACGCGCAGGATGGCTTCCATCAGGCCGTCTTTCGAGGCGCCCAGTTCGTCGGCGAGCCGGGACAATTCCTGGTAATAGCGGGTGTAGAGCGCCTTGTTCAGGCCGAAGCCGTCGTCTCCGTGCAAGGATTTGACCTCAATCAGCAGCTCGATCTTACCGCGTTCGACTTGTTCGGAGATAAGCCGGCGGAGGGTGAATTCCCGTTCGCGGAAGTATTGCGGCACCTTGAGCCGTACATCCGTGAATTTGCTGTTCAGGGACCGGATTTCCACCGTGATGGTCTTGGTGCCGACGGTGGCGATGGTCCGACCGTATCCGGTCATTGATAGTAGCATGGTGTCGGGAGGATTCAGTGAACGATGTACCGACCTACGAGGAAGGAAATGCGGGAGGATCCCCGTTCCCGGGAAGGTGGGGGTAAAGATAGGCAACCGGTGGCAATAAAGTGTGGCCGGGCCATGGCCGCCACGGAATTTCGGTGGGGATGGGCGGAGGCCGCCGCAGGCGCAAAGGGCATGCGGCGACCGGCATGGCCCGTTCCCTCGCCTGCGGAAGACGGTCCGATGGGGGGCTGAGGGGCCTCCGTATCCCGTAAAAAATTGAAAACAAATAAGTTGTTTCTTACACGGGGATGTGGAATTTGCTTATTTTAGCACGATTAGATACCCCAAAGCAAATAAAACGGCCTTTTGTTTTTTGGAAAAGAAAAAATTCCGAACTTTGCCTCTCATTTCGAGAAGCTGATTTTTTATTCATAACTCATTCTAAACCAGCTAAATAAGATGAGAAAAGCTGATCTAGTAGCAGCGATTTCAGAAAAGACCGGGGTGCCGAAAGTCGACGTACTGGTAGCGCTCGAGGAGTTTTTCAAATCGGTCAAGGGATCCCTGGCAAGTGGAGAGAACGTATATATCCGGGGATTCGGCAGTTTCATTATCAAGAAGCGCAAGAAGAAAGTGGGTCGCCATATCAAGCGGAACGTATCCATCGAGATACCGGAGCACTATATACCGGCGTTCAAGCCGGCGAAGGTGTTTTTGGAGCAGGTGAAGGAGAACGTGGACCATTTGCCGGCGGAGGACCCGTCGGAGGATTGACGGGGCTTGGGTAAGGAAATCGTATTCAGTGTAGGATGAGTGATGAAAAAGGAGCATTGGTTTCTTATCGCGTTGTTTGCCATGTTGTTTGCGGTGCTGTACGGGGTGCCTGAAACGGTACCTCCCGGTCAGCGCAAGTTGGCGTCCCAGCGTAAGCTGGCGGAAGTTCCCACCGACGTCGGAGTCCTTTCGGCGGAAGCCCGCGCCGCATTGCCTGCGGATCGGGCGTCCTTGGTGACGGCCTTGGAGCGTTCCCTGTCCGCAGCGGCTTCGGACGATGAAAAGCGATTCTTGCTGGAGGAGCTGTCCGGTGTTTGGTACGATTTCGGGTATCCTTCCCTGTCCGGGCATTACGCGGCACAGTTGGCGGAATCCGTCGGAGGTGCGGATGCCTGGGGGATAGCGGGAACGACCTTTTCCATTTGCATCCAGCGGGCGGATGCGCAAAAAGTCCGTGAATATTGTACTTTGAAAGCGGTCGAGTGCCTCGAAAAAGCCATCTCCATTCAGCCGCAGGAGTGGCGTCACAGGTTGAACATGGCCTTGGTCTACACGGAAAACCCTCCGGAAAACGAGCCGATGAAGGGAGTCCTGATGTTGGTGGAGTTGAACAGGGAGTTTCCCGACCAACCGGCCATCCTGACCCAATTGGGGCGGTTGGCTTTGGAGACGGGGCAGTTGGACAAGGCAAGGGAGCGGCTGGAGGCGGTATTGCGCTTGTCACCGGATGACCGGAAGGCGCATTGTCTCTTGTCCACGGTATACCAGCGATTGCAGGACGATTCCCGGGCGGCCTATTTCGGGGAGCGGTGTAACCAATTGTCGGAAAAGGCGGTTGAATAAGCCGGGGGGACTGCGTACACGGACGCAGCCCTATCATTTGTCCTGGCGGTGATTATTTTTATTACATTAAAATATATAGCAATGCCTTGCGGAAAAAAGCGTAAACGTCACAAAATTGCCACGCACAAGCGGAAGAAGCGGCTTCGTAAGAACCGTCACAAGAAGAAGAACCGGTAGGTAACCTCCCGGTTCCGGTCATACGGAAGGGTTGGGAAGTCAACGGCCTCTTCAGGCCTGCCTTCCCGCCCCTTCCGGAAGGACCGTCTCAAAATATGTTTTCCGTCATCGCCGAATCGGCGGGACAACAACAGTAAGCCTAATTCAATTTAGGTGAAATGCAGCAAACCGGGTATTCCTGGTAGATAGGCGTATCGGACCGACGGACGCTGCTGATACTTCGGCGGTCCGGTCCTCAGCATGTACAGGAGAATCACAGGCATGGTCCTGAAGCGGGCCAGCGCAACAACCCAACGAGTTTAGCCCAAAACAAACCAACGGATTTGATGTGCCGCCAAGTTCGGCACATGCTGTTTCGAGACTGCTGCCTGATTGCGCACCAACTGCCGGATACCTGTCCTTAACCATACTATCCTCCCGTCCAACCCGTCGACAAACGGTGTCTCACACCGGATTCCCCTGCATTTCCTTATTTCCCGTCTCGCTTACCGCCTTGTTGCCATCGCTGCGGCCTTGCCCTTTGCGTATGCTGTGCAGGCTTTCCCTGTATGGGCACCATTGCGTACAGGACATAAAGAAACACAAGTGGAAAAGGAACTCATTATCAATGCTACGCCTTCGGAGGTGGAAATCGCCCTCTTGGAAGACAGCAAGCTCGTCGAGCTACACCATCAAAAGACGAGCAACAATTTTTCCGTCGGGGATATCTTCATCGGTCGCGTCATCAAGACCATGCCTGGTCTGAATGCGGCTTTTGTGGATATCGGGCATAAAAAGGAAGCTTTCCTGCATTATACGGACCTCGGACCGAAACTCCGTTCCCTGCTCAAGTATACCACCAGTGTCTCGACCGGTGGCATGACGACCCATCTGCTCGACAATTTCAAGCTGGAGCCCGAAATCATCAAGACGGGAAAGATCGACCAGGTCCTGAACCGGCGTCAACTGATGCTGGTTCAGATTCTGAAGGAACCGATTTCGACAAAAGGGCCCAGGTTGAGCTGCGAGCTGACCATTCCCGGTCGGTTTCTGGTCCTGACGCCTTTTTCGGACGTGGTGGCCGTATCCAAGAAAATCGCCAACGCAGATGAACGCAAGCGGTTGAAGACGCTTATCGAAAGCATCAAACCGAAAAACTTCGGCGTCATTGTCCGGACCGCCGCCGAGGGGAAACGGGTCCAGGACCTGCACGAGGAACTGGCCTTGATGCTCAGCAAGTGGGAAGAGGTTTTCAATCAGTTGAAAGTGGCACGCCCACCCGCCAAGTTGCTCAGCGAACTGGATAAGACAAGCAGTATCCTCCGGGATATCCTGAACGATTCCTTCAATCGGATTGTGGTGAACGACAAGCAGTTCTATCACAACATCCGGAACTTCCTGGGTAATATCGCCCCGGATAAGGTCGATATTGTTTCCCAACACGCCAAGAACAAACCGATATTCGAAACTTTCGGCGTGTCCCGTCAAATCAAGTCGTCTTTCGGAAAGACGGCCACGCTTGCCAGTGGTGCCTACATCGTCATCGAATCGACGGAGGCCATGCATGTCGTCGATGTCAACAGCGGCCATAAGATGAGCAACAAGGACCAGGAACAGGCGGTCCTTAATGTCAACCTGGAAGCAGCGGAGGAAATCGCCCGGCAGCTGCGGCTCCGGGATATCGGGGGGTTGATTATCGTCGACTTCATCGATATGCGGAATAATGAGCACAAGAAGGTCTTGTTCAAGGCGATGCGGGACGCCATGAAAAAAGACCGCGCCCAGCATACGATTCTTCCGCTGAGTAAGTTCGGCCTGATGCAGATTACCCGTCAAAGGGTGCGGCCCGAAGTCCGGATCAATACGGCGGAGATTTGCTCCGCATGCAACGGCACCGGTAAGGTGGCTCCCTCGATTCTTGTCACGGACCTCATCGAGCGCGACCTCAAGTTCATCCTGCAGTCCGGTATGAAAGGGAAAATCGTCATCAAGGCTCATCCTTTCGTGCAGGCATACCTGCGCAAAGGTCTGCCCAGCCTGCAGATGCGGTGGTACCAGCGTTACTTGAAGTGGGTAAGAATCAAGGCGGATCCCGCGCTTCACCTGTCCGAATACAAGTTCTTCAGCGATACGGACGACGAGATTCGAATGAGCTGACAGGGGCGACCGGCCAAACCGATGCACCGGCATGTCCCGGTTGGCGACCGCGATTCCGAGCAAACAGGCCCTGTCGTTTCGCAGGGCGTCCCGCGTTCTACCGATAGCGCTCAGCGCTCGCACCGTAATCGGGTAAAATCAGGAATAAAAGAAACCTTCGGTTTCCCACAGCCCTGCTTTTGTCAAATGTTGTCAAGCAGCTACAAATCGCCGGGAAAAAGGGGCTTGTAAAGCCCCGTGCCCTAGAAAAACTTCCCCCGTGGTCGGCGGCCGCTTTTTCCAGGAGGTGGGCGGCGCCAATTGTATAAATTTGGTTTTGAGGAGATTAGATTTTTCCTAGCGAGGGGCTGCTCCTCTCGCTGGTGAATGTCGCCCCTGCAGGGCTTGGATTCCGGGGACGGGACGGATGGTGGTAGGGGTGGGGGCGTCCGAATGGCTGGAATATCGTTTTTCCCACGGGGGAAAAGCCTGGTCGGCAGTTCTTATCTCATCTTTCGCACCGTAAAAATCAAATCGAATATTTTGATTGCAAGGTTCGCATGATTGTATAAAGACGTAAGCCACTCATAACCAAAGGGTCTTTATGGTACTTTCCGCCTTTTGGACAGGACGGCCGGCGGCGCGCCCAAGCGCACCGCCGGCTGTCCTAAAAATTTTTGGGCGCGAGGCATAGTCCAGCGCCCTATTTGATGCGGGGCGTAGCACATCAGCGGGTTTGATGCGTAAAGACAACAGAAAATCAATGTTTTGTAATTGATTATTTGATAGGGTTGCGGTGCGGAGGATGAGATAGGGGCGACAGCCGTCCGATACGCACCGGGACGGGTTGGTCGTCCTGCTATCCGCGGGACAGGGGCGGGCGGGGATGACATGCAGTGGGCTGTCGTTTTTCCACCTAGCTTATGGGCAACCGGAGGATTGGTAGGAGCCTTTTGGGGAAACCGTTCTGACCGGTGACGGTCCTCAACGGGAGAGCGCCTTTCGTTTTTCCTTAAGCGCGAGCATTTCATCCCGATAAGCGGCGGCGGAGATGAAGTCGAGTTCCTTGGCCGCGCGCTTCATTTTTTCCTCTGTTTCCGCAATCAGCAGGTCCAGCTGTTCCGAGGACAGGTAAGCGACAATCGGGTCGGCAGCGAGGTCTTTTGTTTCCGGTTCCTGATAGTAAGTCTTCTTACCCCGGATGTCGAGTACCGACGACCTGGCAAGTATTTCCTCCCTGGATTTTGCGAGGGTTTGGGGGGTTATGCCGTGTTTTTCGTTGTAAGCGAGTTGGATGGTCCGGCGTCGGTTGGTTTCATCGATGGTACGCTGCATGGATTCCGTGACGGTATCGGCGTAGAAAATGACCATGCCCTGGGCGTTTCGGGCTGCCCGGCCGGCGGTCTGGGTCAACGAGCGGTCATTCCGCAGGAACCCTTCCTTGTCGGCATCGAGGATGGCGACGAGAGACACTTCCGGGAGGTCCAGTCCTTCGCGGAGCAGGTTGACGCCGATCAGTACATCGAATTCACCCAAGCGCAGGTCGCGGAGTATTTCCACCCTTTCCAAGGTTTCCACTTCCGAATGGATGTACCGGACGAGAATGTCCAGTTTGCCGAGGTATTTGGCCAACTCCTCCGCCATCCGCTTGGTCAGGGTGGTGACCAGGATCCGTTCCTTGCGGGCGATCCGGATCCGGATTTCCTCCAGGAGGTCGTCCACCTGATGGATGGCGGGGCGGACGGAGATAGGCGGGTCCAGCAGGCCGGTCGGACGGATGAGCTGTTCCACGATGGTGCCGCCGGTCTGTTCGAGCTCATAATCACCGGGAGTGGCGCTGACGTAGATGACCTGGTTGACAAGGTTTTCGAACTCATGGAAGTTAAGGGGCCGGTTGTCCATGGCGGAGGGCAGTCGGAAGCCCCAGTTGACCAGGTTGAGTTTCCTGGCCCTGTCGCCGCCCCACATCCCCCTGACCTGCGGGAGGGTCACATGGCTTTCGTCGACGACCATGAGGTAGTCGTCCGGAAAATAATCCAGCAGGCAAAAGGGGCGTGTCCCCGGTTGGCGACCGTCGAAAAAGCGGGAATAATTCTCCACCCCGCTGCAGTATCCCAGTTCCTTCATCATTTCGAGGTCGAACATGGTCCGTTCCCGGATGCGTTTGCTTTCGATGAAGCGGTGTTCCTCTTCGAAATAGCGGACCTGGGCGAACATTTCGTCCTCGATGTCCCGGATGATTCCGGCCATCCTGTCCTTAGGGGCGATGTAGAGGTTGGCCGGGAAGATGGCGGCGGTAGGCATCCGTTCGATGGTTTTTCCGCTTTCGATTTCCAGCCGCTCTATCTGTTCGATTTCATCACCGAAGAAAGTGACCCGGTATCCGTAGTCCACATAAGGCAGGTTGATGTCGACGGTATCGCCGCGGACGCGGAAGGTGGCGCGTTTGAAATCGTGTTCGGTGCGGGAATACAGGCTTTCGACGAGTTGGTACAGGAATACGTTCCTGGACACGTGGAGGCCTTCGTGGATACGGATGATGGCGGTGGTATAGTCCTCGGGGTTTCCCATGCCATAGATGCAGGATACGGAGGCGACGATGATGACGTCCCGTCGGCCGCTCAGGAGGGAGGAGGTGGCGCGGAGGCGCAGCTTATCGACTTCCTCATTGATGCTGAGGTCTTTTTCGATATAAGTGTCGGTGACGGAGATGTAGGCTTCCGGTTGGTAGTAATCGTAATAGCTGACGAAGTACTCCACCGAATTATCGGGGAAGAATTCCCGGAACTCCCCATAGAGCTGTGCGGTGAGGGTCTTGTTGTGGGTAAGGACGAGGGTAGGCCGGTTGAGTTGGGCGATGACGTTGGCGACGGTAAACGTCTTGCCGGATCCGGTCACCCCGAGGAGGACCTGTGCCTTTTCCTGTCGTTCCACACCACGGACCAGTTGCCGGATGGCTTGGGGTTGGTCACCGGTCGGTTCGTATTGGGAGGACAGCTGGAATCCTTGCATAGGCAGATCGTTGGGCAAGGGGTCAGGCGTCCACCTTGGCGTATTTGGCATTGGCCTCGATGAAGGCGCGGCGCGGCGGGACGTCCTCGCCCATCAGCATGGAGAAGATGCGGTCCGCTTCGGCGGCATCCTCGATGGTGACCTGACGCAGGATGCGGGCGCTCGGGTCCATGGTGGTTTCCCAGAGTTGTTCGGCATTCATTTCACCGAGTCCCTTGTACCGTTGCGTCTTGACGCTGTTGTCTTGGGCACCGTTGGAATAGCTGGCGATGGCATCTTTCCGTTCCTCGTCGTTCCAGCAATAGCGGTACTGTTTGCCTTTCTTGACCATGTAGAGCGGTGGTGCCGCGATGTAAACGAAGCCTTGTTCGATCAAGGGCTTCATGTATCGGAAGAAGAAAGTGAGGATCAGGGTGGTGATGTGGCTGCCGTCGATATCGGCATCACACATGATGACGATTTTGTGGTAGCGTAGTTTCTCGATGTTGAGGATTCGTTCCCCTTCGTCGTTTTCGGTGATGCTGACACCCAGTGCGGTGAAGATGTTCTTGATTTCCTCGTTTTCGTAAATCTTGTGTTCGAGGGCCTTTTCGACGTTCAGGATTTTTCCACGCAGGGGGAGGATGGCCTGGAAGTTACGGTCGCGGCCTTGTTTGGCGGTACCGCCGGCGGAGTCTCCCTCCACCAGGAATATTTCGCTTTCCCCGGGATCCTTGGAGCTGCAGTCCGCCAGTTTTCCGGGCAGGCCGCTGCCGGTGAGGGCGTTCTTGCGCTGGACCATTTCCCGGGCCTTTCTGGCGGCCTGTCGGGCGGTGGCGGCGAGGATGACCTTTTCGATGACTTTCCGGGCGGCGCCGGGATTTTCCTCGACGTAGGTGGACAGGGCCTCGTCGACGGCCCGGGATACTATTCCCGTCACCTCGGAGTTGCCGAGTTCGCTCTTGGTTTGTCCTTTGAACTGAGGTTCCGGAACCTTGACGGAAACGATGGCGGTGAGGCCTTCGCGGAAGTCCTCTGCGGAAAGGGCCACTTTCGATTTGGTCACCAGGCCGCTTTGGTCGCCGAATTTGTTCAGCACCCTGCCGAGGGCACGTCGGAAGCCGTTGACGTGGGTCCCGCCCTCCGGCGTGTTGATGTTGTTGACGTAGGAATAAAGGTGTTCCGAATAGGAATTGTTATACAAGAGGGCCACCTCCACCTCCACATTGTCCTCGCGGCCGACGACATGGATGGGTTTTTCGATGATTCGGGTTCGGCTGGCATCGAGGTATTCCACGAATTCCTGCAGGCCGCCCTCCGAATGGAACACTTCCTGGCGGAAGTTCCCTTTTTCGTCCTGTTGGCGTTCATCCGTCAGGGTCAGTATCAGCCCCTTGTTCAGGAAGGACAGTTCCCGCAGGCGGTTGGCCAGGGTTTCGTACCGGTATTCCAGTACCTCGAATATCTCGGGATCCGGTTTGAAGGTGATGGTCGTGCCGCGTTGGTCGGACGGTCCCGCTTCCCGAACCGGGTGCAGCGGTTTGCCCTGGGAATAGTGTTGTTCGAATACCTTGCCGTCCCGATGGACTTCCGCCCGCATTTCCACGGACAGTGCGTTGACGCAGGATACACCGACCCCGTGAAGCCCCCCGGATACCTTGTAGGTGTTCTTGTCGAATTTTCCTCCGGCATGCAGTACGGTCATCACGACCTCCAGCGCAGATTTGTTCAGTTTCTTGTGGAGGTCCACCGGAATACCCCGGCCGTTGTCCCTGACGGTGACCGAGTTGTCGGGATGGACGATGGTATCGATTTGGGTACAATGGCCGGCCAGGTGTTCATCGATGGAATTGTCCACCACCTCCCAGACCAGGTGATGCAGCCCTTTGATGTCCGTGGTCCCGATGTACATGGCAGGTCGCTTGCGGACTGCCTCCAATCCTTCCAGTGCGGTGATGTTCGCCGCGTCGTAAGAGCCGTTCGTCGGCTGTACTTCCTCTCTTGCTGCTAATGTTTCTTCCATGGTGCAAAGGTAGGAAATTGCACGCAAAATATACGGGGGGAGCCATGGCGATACCGGTTCGTGGCAGCTGAAACACGATAGGTGCTAAATCGTTATTTTTGAAATGTTTATGAAAAAAAGACCCCGATAGGGCCGGAAGTTGGCGAGGGATGTTGCCGACAGGTCCCCAAGGATGGCGTCCTGTTCCGGGGGTGGGGCCCGGTTTGTGTGCCCTCGGCACCTTCGGCAGGTACCGTTCAGAAGCGGTAGCACCGGACGCGTCCGCGGGTACGGCTGAGGGGAGGCGGACCCTTCCGGAGCAGGGCGGGGAGGAATGGGGTCAGCCGGACAGCGGCATAGAGGTCCGCTCCGTAGCTTGTCCGCCGGGTCCCTACCCAGGCACCGAGGTGGTCGGTCCCGATGCTCAGGGGGCCTAATCGAAGGGACAGGCCGGCCCGGAGGTGTTCGAAATTGTACCAGGTGAGGGGCATTGCCACGGAAACCCACCGGGTTTCGAAGCGCGGCAGCAAGGCAAGCAGGTTGTTCCGCTGTAAGGCGATACGGCCGCCGGAAAGCCTGTTGACCAACAGGGCCTGCAGGTGGAAGTTTCCGGGCAGGGCGACGGATGCCTGCAGGCTGGCGGCGGCAGGCAACACCATGGTGAAATGACCGGTGCGCAGGGAGGCGAGGGAATCTCCCAGCATATCCTGGCTGAAGCGCCGGATAACCTGCGGCAACTCGTCCGGCCTGCGGACATGTTCATAGTCTCCCATGTATACTTGCCGGGGTTCCCGGGTATACACCTGATGGGCAAAGGCGTGCCGGCTGAAGCGGATGCTTCCCAGGTCCAGCAAGGACATTCCCACGCGGAAGGATTTCGCCCAAGGCAGTTGGTCGAAGAAGCGGTAGAAGCCGATGTCGGTGGCGAATCCGCTCCCCGTGGGAGCCAGGGCCGGACTTTCCTGGTCGAAGTAGGAGCTTGCATACCCGAACCGGCCGTGGGCGTGGTCCAATGCAATCCGGTAGGCTTCCGTCTTGTTGTGGGTGTACGCAATAAAACTCTGCAGGTAGCCCGCGACATATCCCTTCAACAAACGGAAATTGGCCCCGAATCCGGCATGTCCGTTTCGAAAAGCACGTTTCCAGGCATAATTCAAACCGGTTTCCGACCAGGCGGCGGCGGCTCCCTGGAAAGGGTGCACCGGAAAGGGTGCATGCAAGGGGTGCCGGGTGTAAGGGCCGTAGCTGTACGCAGCCGGGATATCGAACGAACTGAGCCGGGCCTGGAAACGGGTAAAGAAGCCGAAAGCGTGCCGGTCGCCGACCCGGACCGAGAAAGCGGGGCCTTCCGCCAGGCAAAGGAAGGACAGGTGGTGCCGACGGACATCCTCCCGGAAGACGGGTGTAAGGGTGGTCGGGGGGGCTTCCGATACAGCGGTGTACAGGTTGTCGGGCAGGTCCCGTAACAATCTACGTGCGTTGGTTCCCGGTAGCCCCACATAGTTGTTGGACAAGTGGAAGCCCGCACTGGACAGGTTTATCTCCCAGTTGGCCGGATGGGTCAGGGTGCCGGCCGGATTGATCCGGGCGGACAAGATTCCGCCATGGTCGCTCATGCGCAGTCCCAATTGCTCCTGGGCTGTCAGCGTATGCAGGAAGGCGAAGGTCAGCCCGGCCGAAACGACACGAAGGATAGCGGTTTTCATGATAGTTTTTGTTGCGGCGAACGCAGGCAGCCGACGGACACCAGCGTTTGGTCCTGAAAAATTCGGTTGGGAGCATTCCGGGCAGGAAACCGCGATTTCGGCCTTGGTGTCCGTCCGGCTACCAGCCGGCGAGCTTAGGCAGGAAAACCAGCAGGCCGACCGACGCGGCACCGATGGCGGTAATCAGTACGGCACCGGCCGCCAAATCTTTGGCGCTACCCGCTAGGGGATGATGATGAGGGGAGATTAGGTCCGTCAATTTTTCCAGGGCGGTGTTGAAGGCTTCCGCGGCCATGACGGAGCTGACGGACAATATGACCATGACCCATTCCGTCCGGCTCAGTTCCAGGAAAAGACCTGCGGTCACCGTTGCAACAGTGATGCCAAGATGTATACGGGCATTGGGTTGGGTACGGAAAAGTTCCGCGATGCCGGCGAAGGCGTATCGAAAGCTATCGAGGCGGTTTGTTGGCATGCCGTGCGGTTTTTGAAAAGGAGAACTGCCCCAGGATGATGGTCGGTCCTTCCTGGCGCTGTCCGTTGATTACCCGGAAGTCGTCGCACCGCAGCTGGTCGGAATACAGGAAATGGTAGGTGGGTGTATCCAGGGAAAAGCCTTCCTGCAGAAAGCCGTCCCGGGTACTCCGAAGCCCGGTCAAGCGGAGGAACCGACCGAGTTCGTCCGACCAGGCGGCCGAGTGGAAATTTCCGAAGACGATTTGCGGAATGTTGGGCAGGGTGATTTCCCGGGCCAATTTTTCCAGGTGGTCTTGGATGGGCACCGGTCTGTTCCCGGTGGCTTCCGGAATGATATGGACAGCGGTCAGGCACAGGTCGTGACCCCCTATCTTGAAGCAATTGCGGTGGGTCGGCAGGCCGTCCACGGACAAGGTGTCGCTGAAACCCATGCGGTAGCGCGCCAGGATGGCCGATACGGTGTGCGGGCCGGTCTGCAGGTGTCGACGGTAGGGATACGTGTCCTGAAGGCTGTCCAGGAGGGCAAGGTCCTTCATGCCACCAGCCAGCTGCAGGGATATGATATCCGGTTGGTGCTGCCGGATCAGGCCGGTCAGGTCGACCGGTACCGGTTCCTGGTCCAGCTGGAAATGGGCAAGTCGGAATCGGGGCGACCAACCGTCCGATTCGGATTCGGAGAGGTACGGGAACATGCGCCAATATTCCATGCCGTTTTGCCGGAGGGAGTGTTTCAAATGGAAACTCATGAGCAGGGTGGCCCCGAAGTAAAGGAAGGTCAGGTTCGGTTGGCGGGCGACCATCTGCAGGATGCCCAGGAACAGGAACAGTACCAGGATTTGGGCGGAATAAACATCCCCACCCGGCAGGAAAGGGAACCATCGGGGAAAAAGGCAGGCTGCCGTTCCGGTTGATGCGAAAAGGATATGGACAGCGACTTGTATAGGGTGGTACCGGTCTTTTTTTGTCATGTGCCAGTCTGATGGCGTATCGAAAACACCGTCCTTGCCTGCCAGGTGTGCTCGCTTGCGCTTGGACGAGGCGAAGGTTGCGGAAAGCAAGCCCCGCACGGGGTTGCCTACGGCCTTGGTTTGTTGGCGCAGGGCGGAGGCAGGCTCTGCGGGCGGAATTATTTGATACGCCCAAATATAGTGCGGTAGCACCGTTCGGCCAACGGGTGAGCCTTAAAGTTGCCGGGAAGGCAGTCGATGGGAACAAGGCCTTGTTGCCGTTCCTGTATCGGATTCATACCGGCAAAGGGGGGCTGATTTTTTGCCGGGGTACGTCCAGGTAAGCATGCCCTTCCGTATCTTGCCGTGTGACGGGCACCACCGGGACGGAATCTTCGGCAAATGTGCGAACGGAAGTCCTTTTGATTTTTCTCGAGGGGTAGGCGGCGGCGGGCCCAAGGGGGATGACCGCTTTCTTACCGCCCGGTGCGGTAGTTGGTCCGTGAGAGTCGATATTCGGAGTTGATATCCATTGGCTCATCTTTCGTACCTCAAGAACCACATCGAATATTTTGATTGCAAGGTTCACATGATTGTATAAATACGTAAAATTCTGATAAACAATGGTTATTTACGGCGCTTCCCGCCTTTTTGACAAGGTGGCCGGCGGCGCGCCCAAGCGCGCCGCCGGCCGCGCTAAAGACTATTTCAGGGTGCGGGGCGCCGCCCCGCGCCTTTTTCCGGGCAGGTTCGCAGCACTGTGGGTTTGACGACTAAAAAAATTGAAAATCAGTTTTTTATAATTATAGATTTTGTAGGATTGAGGTGCGGAAGATAGGATTGTCATCATTCGGCGGCAAATGGGGACATGCCCATTGGGACCAGGGACAGGAATCGATGGGAAATCCGTCTTCGGGCAGCCGCAAAAAAATGAGCACATGCGCAAGTTCAGTTTATTGTTGGGATTGTTGTGGACCGGCTGTGCCGGTCTGGTCCGCCAGGTACCGGAGGGTCCGGGTGTTTCGGTTTCCGGCGATCGCGGCACCATCGCCGACCGGGTGTCCGGCATGACGACGCTACCAGGCTTTTTTCCCCTTCATGTGGACGAGCGGGAGGGGAAAATATGGTGGACGGTTGGGCGGACGGGAGAAGAGTTCCTGTTTGTGGAATCCTTGTCCGCGGGAATCGGTTCCAACGACATCGGGTTGGACCGGGGGCAGCTGGGACAGGACCGAATCGTTCGGTTTGAGCGCCGGGGCAACAAATTGCTGTTGGTACAGGCGAACCATGGGTACCGGGCGGTGACGGAAAACGAAAGCGAGCGGGAGGCGGTGACGGAGGCCTTTGCACAGTCCGTACTCTGGGGATTCCCCATCGAACGGGAGGAAAACGGGGCCTTCCTGGTGGATGCCACCAAGTTCTTGCTGCAGGACCATCACGATATCATCACCACGCTCAAGCGGAAGGGGCAGGGAACGTACCGGTTGGACGAGAGCCGGAGCGCGGTCTATCTTCCCCGGACCAAGAATTTTCCGGACAACAGCGAAATGGAGGTACTACTCACCTTTACCGGAACGCCGGAAGGTAAATGGATCGGCCTTGTCACCCCTACCCCTTCGGCGGTCACGGTCCGGCAGCATTGCTCTTTTGTCCGTTTGCCGGATGCGGGTTTCACGCCCCGCCGGTACGATCCGCGCAGCGGATATTTCGCCACGCAGTATTTCGATTATGCCACGCCGATCGACGAGCCGCTGGTGCAACGGCTGATCAACCGGCATCGGCTGGACAAAAAGGAGCCTGGTGCCGCCATGAGCGACCCCGTGGAGCCCATCCTGTACTACCTGGATCCGGGGACGCCCGAACCGATACGTTCCGCCTTGCTGGAGGGGGCTTCCTGGTGGAACCAGGCATTTGAAGCGGCCGGCTATCGCAATGCCTTCCAGGTTCGGATCCTTCCGGAGGATGCCGACCCGATGGATATCCGCTACAACCTGATCCAATGGGTCCATCGTTCCACCCGCGGCTGGTCATACGGAAGCTCGGTGGTGGACCCGCGGACGGGGGAAATCATCAAGGGTAAGGTCACCTTGGGGTCGCTTCGGGTCCGGCAGGATTACCTGATTGCGCAGGGGTTGCTGGCGGCCTACGAGGAAGGCAAGCCGGTCGATCCCCGCCTGGAAGAAATGGCACTGGCCCGGCTGCGGCAACTTGCGGCGCACGAAGTCGGCCACACGCTGGGCTTGGCCCACAATTATGCGGCGAGTACGGACGGACGGGCTTCCGTGATGGATTATCCGCATCCCTACATCACCCTGGATGAGAAGGGGGCGGTCGATTTTTCGCAAGCTTATGCCCATGGGATCGGGGCATGGGACCGCCGGGCCATCCTGTACGGCTACCAGGATTTTCCGGAAGGGGTCGACGAGGCTTCCGCCCTGGCGGCAATTCTTGCGGAAAACCAACGGCTGGGCCTGTCCTACCTATCCGATCAGGATGCCCGCCCGGTCGGCAGCGCCCATCCCTTGGCCCACCTTTGGGACAACGGGAAGGATGCGGTGGCGGAACTCCGGCGGATCATGGCGGTCCGGGAGGCAGCCCTGTCCGGATTCGGACCGGACCATCTGGCACCGGGCCGGCCGCTGGCCGACCTGGAGCGGATCCTCGTCCCGCTGTACCTGGCGCACCGGTACCAGGCGGAAGCGGCGGCGAAGTTGGTCGGCGGACTGAGCTATTCGTATACGGTAAAAGGTTTCGAGACGGCTGCGGGCACGGACTGGATGGTCCGGCCGGTAAGTCGGCAGCAACAGGAGGCCTCGCTGGACGCCTTGTTGGGAACCCTGGATGCCGGGTTTCTGGAAATACCGGCGGCGGTACGGGCGGTGATTCCGCCTCAGCCCGTGGGTTTCGGCCGGGATGAAGAGACATTTGCTTCCCATACGGGTTTGGTATTCGACCCTTTGTCGGCGGCATCGGTGGCGGCGGCATCGACGGTGCGGCTCTTGCTGCATCCGGAGCGGCTCGCGCGATTGGTCCGCCAGGAAGCAGCCGATCCGACGCAGCTGGGGGCGGTGGCCGTCCTGCGGCGCTTGGTGGACAAGGCGGTCGGTAACACAAGGGACAATCCTTACCAGGCGGAGATAGCCCGGGAGGTGGAGAAACAGGTCGTCTTCCAGCTGCTCGCATTGTCCATGCAGACAAAAGGGGACCTTCAGGTTGCCGCCTTGGTTTCGGCGGAGCTGGAGCGGTACACGACGGCGACGGCGCAGCGGCTGGCCGGTACCGCCACGGATGCCGACCGGGCCCATTGGCAATACCTGCTCAAGGCCATTGCCACCAGCGAATCGAGACCGGAGGATTTCCGGCTGCCGGCGGTGCCGGATCTTCCGCCGGGTGCACCGATCGGCTGCGGTGACCGGTAGGAAAGAAAAGGTCAGGCGATGCGCAACCCGTCGGGAACGGTGCGTTCCGGCTGTAGGAGGACGACACCGCCATCCGCCCCGACGGCACCCAATACGAGGCATTCCGAGTGGAAGTTGGCGATTTGCTTCGGCGGAAAGTTGACGACCGCGACCACCTGACGTCCCAACAGGTCCTCCTTTCCGTACAATCGGGTGATTTGGGCGGAGCTGCTGCGGATGCCCAGCGGGCCGAAATCGATGCGCAGCCGCCAGGCCGGTTTACGGGCTTGCGGAAAATCCAGGACCTCAATGATGGTGCCGATACGCATATCGGTTTTTTCGAATTCTTCCCAGGTCAGCATGGTTCGACGGATGGCAGGTGAGGGAGACAGGACTTGGGCTTTTGGCAGACCGTTCCTAAACGTTCCACCAGTAATTCAGTTTCAGCACCAAAGCCTGGTTGTTCACACCGGAAAAATCGGAGAAATAATTGTTGGTGTATACGATGAACAGGTCGGAAGCGGGACTGTAGCGCCATTGCATCCGAAGGTTGAGGTTGATGTTCCTTGCCTGGTTGTTGTACTGTACGAAATTGGTGAAGAACAATTTGTTGGTCAGCGTCACATCGATACGGGGACCGACCAGCCAGAGGTTGAAATCCCGTTCCGTGAGCCCGGCCGGCAGTCGGCCGTCCCGGCCGAATTCAATGCGGTTCAGCTGGGCGGCCATACCGACCGCCACGTAAGGCTGGAAGCGGTACCCCACTTCCCCGCCTATCCGCAGGCGGGTACCGTTGGCATAATAGCCTCCGTAACGGGTGCTCACGGACCAGGTGAACAGCCGTTGCGGGCGGGAAACATATTCGCTGCCGAAAGATTTCCAGACATGGCGGGTCCCCGTGGCCAAGGTGTCCCCGGAAAAGTTCGTCGGGTCGAAGGGGCGCAGGAGTTCCTGGAAATCATAGGCGGTCCACAGGGTGAATTCGCTGCGGTTGAGGAAGCTGACGCGGTAGATCAGCGGTAGTTCGCTTTCGATGTACCGCATGTTTTCATCGAAATAGTACTGCCACATGATGGAAGGTCCGTGGCTCAGCACCTTGCCGGACCGGGGGAAAAAGAGCTTGCCCACGGAAGTGGCCAGCCGGTTGTAGCCGGTACGGGGTACAAAGCCGGTTTCCGCCCGGAAGTTCCTGCCGGTATGTTCCGCCTGCACATGGAAGAACCAGGATTTGGCGTTGAAGGCGAGGTTGCCCGCCACAATCTGGTCCCGGCCCTCGATGCCCGGGGTGAAGGATTTCAGGTAGAGCAGTTTGCCGGTCCATTTATTGTTCGAGGAAGCCAGGTTGTATTCCAAACCCGCGTTCCGGTTGTACCGGTTGATACCGGCCTTGTCCGGTAGGGATTCCCAATCCATCGTTTCCTTGTTGACGAAAATGGCGGAGATATTGGACCGGGCAAAGACCCGGCGCTGGAGGGAAAGTACGCTGAAATTGCGGGCCGGCACCTCCTCGTCGACTTTTCCGGTCTGCATGTTCATCGCACCGATGCGCCAATCCTTGTTGATTCTTCCGCTCATGCGGGCCCCGAAGCGGATGGGGGCATCCAGTCCGATGCGGCGGGAGAAGAAAGGGCGCAGGGTACCATATCCGAAGTTGCCGAACAGGTCTGCATTTTCGAGGAAAAACTGCCTTCTTTCCGGAAAAAACAATTCGAAGCGGTCGAGGTTGGTCTGTTGTACATCGACCTCCACCTGGGAAAAGTCGGGGTTGACGGTCAGGTCCAGGTTCAGGGAGGAGGAGAGCGCCACCTTGGCATCGACCCCCACGTCGGCGCGCCAGTCCGCCGATTGCCCCGCTTGTCGGTCCTGCCGGACACCGGTCAGTACATATGGGATGACGGAGATGTTCCGCCCGGCCGGGGGGGGCGGTTCCTCCCACTTCAAGACGCCGGTATAGGCGAGGGAAGCGGTGGGGAATTGCCGCGGAACCGGTGCCCAGGCGGATTTCTCGGTGGTCTTGAGGTCCAACCGGCTGAAATTGACTCCCCAGCGGTCGATCCCTTCCTTGTAGCGGAGTGTCTTGAAAGGGACCGCCATCTCGAACACCCACCGGTCATCGTCGGCATGGACGGCCGACCGCCACTTGTTCTCCCAGCTCAGGTCGGCCTTGCCCCCGTCATACAGGAGTCCGTCCCATTGGGCACCCAGGGCGTTGGAGCCGAAGGTGAAGCCGTTGAGCTGGTCGTCGAAAGGATCCAGAAACAACAGGAAGTTGTCATTCTTGCCGAAATTGAAATCCCGCCGCAGCGATTCGACCATGTAGGAGCCGCTGATTTTATCATGGTTGACCGCGAGGAGATACATATGCTCGTCGTCATAGAGCATCCGGACTTCCGTCCGGACCATGGCGGCGCTGGTATCCATGGGGAGGACCTGGTGGAAACCCGTTGCGACCGGTGCCTTGCTCCATGCCTTGTCATCGGGTAGGCCGTCTATCGAAATCGGTTCTTCGGTGCGGCGGATCAGGTATTCGAAGGTCTCGTTGACCTTCTGGCCTTTGGCGGGCAGCAGGCAGGAAAGGCAGGCCGTCACCAGCAGGAATGAGGATAGCAGGGACCGGAAAGTCATGTTGTCTCGATTTGTGGGCGGCAATATGGTGAAAATCCGGCGGATTAGCCGGTTGGGAAGCGGATTATTGTTTCGGAAGGCGGGTGGGGAGCGGCTTCCGGGAAGTAATCGGTGGCGGAGCCGAAAAAGGCTTACCTTTGTTCATCCGATAACACATTGGTCAACAGAGTCCCCCACGATGAAACTGGAACGTCCCCTTGTTTTTTTTGACTTGGAAACCACCGGTGTCCAGCCCATGGAGGATCGGATCGTACAAATCGCCGCCGTCAAGGTATGGCCTGACGGTCGGCAGGAGGAGAAGGATGTCCTGTTGGACCCCGGCATCCCCATTCCTCCGGCCGCCACGGCCGTGCACGGGATTTCGGACGAGCAGGTACGCGGCAGGCCTTTCTTCCGGCAGATTGCCCGAAGCCTGGCAGAATGGCTGTCGGGTTGTGACCTGGCGGGTTACAATTGCGACCAGTTCGACATCCCGATGTTGATGGAGGAGTTCGGTCGTGCCGGGGTGGCGTTCGACATGGATGCCACGCGTCCGACCATCGACGTGTTGAAGGTGGAGCGGAATGTGAACAGCCACCGCTTGGAAGCGACCTACCGACGCTATACCGGAAAAATACTATCGGGTGCGCATGATGCCTTGGCGGATACCAGGGCGACCATGGCTATCCTGGCGAAGCAGCTGGAGTGCCATGCCGACCTGCCGGACACCGTCTCCGGTTTGTCGGAATTGTGCAGGGGCGGCGAAGGCGGACGGGTGGACCTGGCCGGTAAGCTGTACGAGCGGGACGGCAGGGTATACTGGGCTTTCGGGAAACATCGGGACCAGCTTGTCGTGGAGACGGCCGCCTATGCCCGTTGGGTGCTGGAATCTGAATTCCCGCAGGAGACCAAGCGGCATATCCGCCGCATATTGGAAGCGATGCCCGACAGGCGATGACCATTTCCCGGGTGGGAAGGGCATCAGGCATAAAAATATCCGAACATGGACACGGAACAAGAATATGTATCGGTCGTCCGGCGCAGCGCACAGGGGGCTTCCCCCTCCGATGCGACGACCGTCGGTCCTTTCCACGGAGAGGACACGGCCGCAGATCCGCAGCAGGCGGATACCGGTTTGAAAGTTTTCATCCTGGTCAACCGTTTGTTCGAATGGTCCCAAAATTTTGTGACCCGGGAACTGAAGACCTTGGCGGAGTCGGGGGTGGATATGACCCTGGGAGCCCGGGCGATGCGGGAGCGTTCGGATCTGGACGAAGGGGAGCGGCGGCTGAAAGCCCTGTTTTATCCCATACCGGACAATCCATTCCTTCCGATGCCGTTCGTCCGGCATATCCGCTATGCGTTCCGGTATCCCCGCCATTACGGGCGGGCCTGGCGGCAGTTGCTGTCCTTGCGGCACCGGCCGCAAAAATTCCCGCGGGGGGTGATTTGCCTGGCACGGGCGGCATCCATGGCGGCCCATGTCCGGGAACAGGGGTACAACCTGCTGCACGCCCACTTCTTGACGGCACCCGGTGAAACGGCCCTCTATCTTTCGGTCTTGACGGACATTCCCTTCGGAGCGACGGCCTATGCCATGGATATTTATGTGGATAACAGCGGTTTGGCGGGTAAACTGCGGGCAGCCGCCTATGTGAACGGAACCACGCGCTTCAACGAGCGCTACCTGGCGGCCCTGGTGCCCGAAGCGGCTGCGCGGTTCGTGACCCGGTACTACGGCATTCCGGTCTACGAGCGGCTGCCGGAACCTGTCCCACACGAAGGGTTCCGGTTCCTGGCCGTCGGCCGCCTGGTTCCGAAGAAAGGATTCGGCTATCTGGTGGAGGCCTGCCGCCTGCTGGTCGGGGAAGGGCTGTCATTCGCCTGCGAAATCATCGGGACCGGACCCCAGGAAACGGAAATCCGGGAAAAGATCCGGGCGGCAGGTTTGGACGCTTGGGTCCGGGTGACCGGTTATGTCCCGCCCAACGACCTGCCGGACCGCTATCGTCAAAGCGATGTGCTGGTCGCACCCTGTATCGTGGCGGAAAACGGGGATGTGGACGGATTGCCGAACGTTTGCCTGGAGGCCATGAATGCGGGATTGCCCGTCATCAGTACCACCGTGAGCGGAATTCCCGAAGGCGTGGAGGACGGTGTCAACGGCTGGCTGGTTCCGCCCGGCGATGCGGCGGCCTTGGCGACCGCCATGGCCACGGCCATCAGGTCGGAAAATATCCTTCCCGCCATGCGGGCCGCCTCCCATCGCATGGTCAGGGAAAAATTCGACGTGCGGAAGAATGCCCCCCTGGTGCTGGAGCTGATGGAATCGCACCGGATTCGAAAAGCCGACCGGTCATGAGATCCCCTGGCCCTTTCCCGGCAATTCGGAAATGAAGGAAAATCGGTGACCGGGAATTCGTCGGCGGATAAGGTCCGGATTGGCAGCGCCTCAGCGACGCCGACCGGGCAGCGAACCGAGCAGCCGGAGCCAGTCCGCCCGCGGAATCAGGCCGGTCGACAGACCGAGGAGGAGATAGGAGGCGCCGTACAGCATGGAAAGGACCAGGAAACCCCAGCCGGCGGGCCATTCGACCCATCCTTTGGCCAGCCATGCCGGCAAGCCCGCCACCAGGGCAAGGGCCAATGTCTTGCCGTAATCCCGAAAAGGAAAGGTTTCCCACCAGGAAATCCGGAGCGCCCGGCCGATTCGGTCCAAGGCATACCACCATACCAACAGGTTGGCCAACAGGGATGCCAACGGAGGACCTGCCGGTCCCCACCACCGGACAAATGGAATGGACAAGGCCAAGTTGAGGAAAAAGAGATAAAGTGCACCCCGCGTGATATCGCCGGTCCGGTCCAAAGCCTTCTGCATGTTGCTGTAGGATGCCACCCTTTGCAACATCACCAGGGTGTAAATCCGGAACGGGACGACCGCGTCCGCATAATTTTCCGGATACAACAAGGCGATGAACTCTTCCGCCGCCACGACGAACACCATGACCAAGGGAAGGACGAGCAGGCTCACTTTCCGGATGCCGCGCAGCCACAAGGACAGCAATTCCTCCCGCTCACCTTTCAGGAAATGGGATACCAGCTGCGGCATCATGACCGCCGCGACGGAGTAAGCGACGGTGGGGACAATCGGGATTTCGTAGGCGCCCGCCGTGTATACCGTAAATGCAGCCGGCAGGAACCATTGGACAACGTACTTGTCCACCTGCCGGTTGAGCCCCCATAAGAGTTGGGCCAGGCTCAAAGGGACCGCATAGGCAAAGACCGACCGCAGGGTTCCGGACGGAAGGCGGACGGACGGAAAGGCGCCCAGGTGCTTCCGGAACAGCCAGGCGCTGGCAACCATCCGGAAAAATCCGTAGGCAAGCAATCCGAACGTGATGCCGCGGACCGGCAGCGGCAAGGCCAGCGGGATGACCATGGCCAGCAATTGGGCCAGGCCGCTGAACAGGTTCAGCCAGGCCGCTTCCCGCGAACGGTCCAGGGCGATGAGTACGTTGGGAAGGGGCAGGGTGGGCAATTCGAACAGCAACAACCCCATCAAGGCCCAGATCAGCCGGCGCAAGTCGCCGAAACCCGCCCGGGTCGCGCCCGCCCAGGCAATGCCCAACATGACCAAGGCCCCCGCCAGCCCCAGCCAGAACAGCGCCCGACCGACCAGCAGCACAAACGACCGCCGGTATTCCGCCGGCAACTTCTCAAAAAAGTAGAAAATACTGTCCGGCAAGCCGAGCTGGCCGAATGCCTGCGCCGTCCCGTATATGGTGAGCAGGAAAAAGACCAGCCCCGCTTCCTGTTCCGACAATACCCGGGTCAATACCACCACCCCCAACAGTTGCGATAATATCGTCAATGCCCGGCTTATGGTGAAAATCCCGGCCTTCCTCGTCAGGCTTTGGGTCTTGTTGCCGTCGCCGGCCGATCGATTGCGGTCTTGTTGCGCCAAGTGCCTTGTTCGTTTGTCGGGCGCATGCACCGGAAATCCGCTGCCGCCGATGCTCGCCGGGCATCGTTTGTTTTACCGGCCTGTCCATGCCCCTTCTTTCCGGGTAAAATTGGGATATTTTCCGGGCTTCCGGAAATCAGCCGTTTTGTATTGATGATGAAAATATATAATTTTAGCCCCACTCCGATGCCTTGGACCGTTTGCCCTTCCGACGGTCCGACGGCGTCCCGGGCACACCAAAGAACGGCAACACCCATGCGGACATACCGGGTTTGCTACCGGACACAGGACCTGTTCGGCAAGTCAGCCTCCCTTTCGGCAGGGTTCCATCCGTAAGGACCGGCCCTGCCGCCAAACACGACAACAGATGCACTTGAAAGGTATGATGGCCGGTTGTTTCCTGTGCCTGGCCGCCTCCCTCCCGGCACAAGACGAAAGTGTCAGGTACACGGACCATGTTTATCTCGATGACATCCGTTCGGTCAAATTCCATGTCGGCGGCCTGCTGGCCAGTATGCCGATCCTGGAATTGGGCCGTGGCGGCAGCCTCTTGCTTTCCTTCGATGACATGCGCGACAGCTACGTGGGCTATACCTACACCATCGTACATTGCAATGCGGATTGGCAGCCCTCCGGATTGACGGAATTCGAATATATCGACGGATTCGCCAGCCAACGGATCGAACAGTTCGAGTACTCTTTCAAAGCGAAATCCATTTACACCCATTACCGCCTCTGGATTCCCAACGAAGACCTGCGCCTGACCAAATCCGGAAACTACCTCCTGCTGGTGTACGAAGACAACCGGGGCAAACAACTGGCCATCTCCCGACGATTCATGCTGGTCGATCCCAAGGTGAAGGTCATCCCTTCCGTCACCCGGCCTGCGGTCGTCAGCAAGGCGGATACCCACCAGGAAGTGGATTTTACCGTGTACAACGAACGCTTCGAAATACGGAACCCCCGGCAGGAACTGACGGCCGTCGTCTTGCAAAACGGCAGGTGGGACCGTGCCATCGGGGACTTGAAGCCCTTGTTCAGCCGGCCGGAGGAACAACGGTTCGATTACCAGGATAAGATCGTCTTCGAAGCGGGCAAGGAATTCCGCTACGCCGACCTCCGGGGACTTCGGTTCATCGCCCCCGGTATCCAATCGGTTTCCTATGATGACGGTCGGTATGAGGTGTGGATGGAGCCGGACCGAAAAAGGGGGGAGATGGCGTATTTCGAGTCCTATGACCTGAATGGCAATTTCATCATCGAAAATTCCGATGAAAGCGGCCGGCTTTCCATCGAACGGATCGTCGCGGCCGAAAACGGTAACCCGGCGGATCTCCTGGCCGACGCGGAATTGGCACAGATGGATATCCATGACCTGCAAAGCGAATACGTGGACGTCCTGTTCAGCCTCTACAGCCCGACGGTGTACGAGGGGGCGTCCGTGTACATCATCGGGGGACTGACGGATTGGCAATTGCAGGACCGGTTCCGGATGACCTATAATCCCGCCATCAGCAGTTATGTCGCGAAGGTATCCCTCAAACAAGGATATTACGATTACCTCTACACCGTGGTTCCCGATGGCGACACGGAAGGGGATATCTCCGAAACGGAGGGAAATTGGTATGAGACGGATAACAATTACACCATCCTGGTCTATTTCCGGCCTTTCGGCGGCCGGTACGACCAGTTGATCGGGGTGCGTTCCTTCAGCGCCCGGTTCCAGGGAAACCGATAGGGAACTTCCCATGCCTTTTTCCGTAAGTAGGAAACAAGGGGGTAGGGCACGGAAAAAAAAAGTGGTAAAAATGGTTTGCCGATTCCGTCGGCGACCCTTGCCGCGGCACCCGTCGCCGTCCACCGAAAGTCTGCGAATAGCGGCCAGGTACCGGTTCGATGGTCAAGGCGGTGAACCCCGAATCGAAAGGGGACGGACAGGACGGCCCGCCGGCACACCGCTTTGGAATACAGTTTGCCCTGCATAATGGGAAGGTCCCATATGAACCATTTCCGTACGCACGGATCCGCCGAGTGATACCGATGATTCCCGAAGCTTGCGGCCTCATCGCATAAATTACCGACCGCCTTGGCAAGTGACAAGATCGATGGGCAGGCCGGGTCATTCCCCGAATACCTGCCCCGCCGTGGCGACGGCCACCCAGGAACAGCCGACAGGCCAAACGATTACTGCAATGAATAACCGATTCCAACACCGATGCTTGACCTTGATGCCGCTCCTCCTGTTTGGTGTCTCGCTGTGGGCGCAGTCCAAGCTGGAGCAACGCGCCGACGAACTCTTCCAATCGCATCAATTCGCGGCCGCCGCAGAACTGTATGAGCAGGTCTTGCAGGAGCCGGATGATACCGGCCGGGTACCGGACCGGCCAGGGGTCTCTTCCAGGTTGGCTTACTGCTATCGGGTGAACAACCGGCTTTCCGCAGCGGCGGCGCAATACGCGGCCCTGGTGCAGGATGCGGACGCCCTGCCCATGGACCGGTACTATTACGCGGAAACCCTCGTCGGTACAGGAAAGTATGAAGAGGCGAAAGAATGGTTTTCCGCCTTTCTCGAGGTGCAGCCGCAACACGAGAAAGCCAGGCTGATGCTGGCTTCCTGCGACCGGATTCCGCAATTGAAACCTTTCTTCCCCGGCATCGAAACGATTCCTTTCCCCTTTAATTCCGCTGCGGACGACCATGCACCGGTATCCTGGGAAGGGGGCATGTTGTTTTCGTCGGACAGAACCGCTTCCGCCGGGACCACCAAACGGAAATCCGATCGGACCGGCCGGGAATACCTGAAGCTCTATTACGCCGCCCGGAATGAAAAAGGCGAATTTCAGAAACCCGAATTGTTTTCGGCCAACTTGGCGGAGCCGGACAAAAACCTGAGCAACGCCAGTTTTTCCCCGGATGGTGAATGGATTTGCTACACCCGCAATGACCTGGAACTGAATTCGCGCAATACGTACAGTCTGCAACTGTTCACCGCCAGGCATGCCGGAAAGGGAAAATGGAAGGATGTTTCCAAGCTTCCCTTCTGTCAGCTTAATTCCAATTACATGCACCCCGCCTTTTCATCGGATGGAAAGACGATTTTCTTTGTCTCGGACAAAACCGGCGGCATCGGGGGGACAGACCTTTGGATGGTGCGGCGGAACGGGGGAGGCTGGGGGCAGCCGGAGAACCTCGGCCCTGCTGTCAACACACCTTTCAATGAGGGATTCCCATTTATGGATTCCGACGGCCGGCTGTATTTCTGTTCCAAAGGCCATGTCGGCTATGGGGGATACGATGTATTCGTGACGGAGCAGGATGCAGCCGGAACTTGGTTGCCGCCCGTCAATCTCGGTACACCGGTCAACAGTTCCCTGGATGATATTTCCTTTTTCGTCGACCTTCGTTCCAATACCGGATTTTTCACTTCTTCCCGGGATGGTGGGGATGATGATATTTTCTTGTTTTCTTTTGCTTCGCCCACTGAAGACCCGGTGTCTCCCGCTTCCATGCCGCTGGCTGCCACACCTGAAATGGATAATATCCCGGAAGAGCTGGTAGCTTCGGAAGTTGAGCGGCAGGTAATGCCTGTTTCGGAAGCACCGGACATGCCGGAAGTAGTATCGGAAATACCCGTGGAGGTGCCGGAACTACCGGAACCTGTCGCGGAACCGGTGCCGGCGGAAATAGCCGTGGAGGTGCCGGAACTACCGGAACCTGTCGCGGAACCGGTACCGGTGGAAATAGCCGTGGAGGCACCGGAAATACCGGAACCCGTTGCGGAACCGGTACCGGCGGAAATACCTGTGGAGGTACCGGAACTACCGGAACCCGTTGCGGAACCGGTACCGGCGGAAATAGCCGTGGAGGCACCGGAACTACCGGAACCTGTTGCAGAACCGGTACCGGCGGAAATAGCCGTGGAGGTGCCGGTGGAACTACCGGAACCTATTGCGGAACCGGTACCGGCGGAAATACCCGTGGAGGCACCGGAAATACCGGAACCCGTTGCGGAACCGGTACCGGCGGAAATAGCCGTGGAGGTGCCGGTGGAACTACTGGAACCTATTGCGGAACCGGTACCGGCGGAAATACCCGTGGAGGTGCCGAAACTA
>CAZNLJ010000010.1:0-31201 GCA_964573725.1 uncultured Saprospiraceae bacterium | reverse complement strand
GGAACCTATTGCGGAACCGGTACCGGCGGAAATACCCGTGGAGGTGCCGAAACTACCGGAACCTATTGCGGAACCGGTGCCGGCGGAAATAGCCGTGGAGGTGCCGGAAATATCGGAACCCGTTGCGGAACCGGTACCGGTGGAGCCGTCGGAACCTGCGATGGCGCAGGAAGTACGGACCCGCCCGGAAGCCAGGGAGGGAATCCAAGTGACGGAATCACCCCGTGCGGCGCCGGTTGCGTCGGGCCGGAAGGAAGGCGTGCAGGGGACGGGGAATGTCCGTCCGTCCAGCAGCGAGTCGGCGGCAATGCGCACACCGCAAACCCCGGAGGACGCGGCGAGAGTACCCATCCGGGCAAGCGTCAGCAAGGGGTTGGAGCCTTTGCAGGAGGGACTTCAGTTGGTGCCTCCAGTACCGGACAGGCGGAAGACGGAGCCGGCTGCCGGGGGGAAATCCGAAAGCAAGCCGGGAGGTTTGGCGAACCTGAAAGAATTGGACCGCAAGCTTGCGGCAGGAGAACGGCCCGTGGAGGAGCGTTTCCGGGTGGAGCGAGCGGTATTCGACCCCAATATTTGGCAGCTGACCCCGGGAATATCCATGGCACTGGACCAGCTCGTGGAGCTGATGCACACTTATCCCAGCCTGACCATAGAGCTGGGGGCGCATACGGAGGCGGTCGGACAGGAGCAGATCAATCTGATCTTGTCGCAGAACAGGGCGGGGATAGCCGCCGATTACCTGATCCGGGAAGGAATAAATTCGGGTCGGATCGTAACCAAGGCCTACGGGCAAACCATGTTGTTGAATGAATGCTTCGAGGAAAGCGACTGCAGCCGTGCGGAGCATTTGGTCAACCAACGTTTGGAGGTCAAGGTGACGGGATTGTGAACCGCGGTATGCGGCGGTCACTGGCGTTGCAAAAGGGATATCCGGAAGAACAGGACGGCGTTGGCGGGAACTTTTCCAACGGAAACCGGTCCGTATGCAAGCTCGGAAGGAATCAACAGCCAGCCTTCCCCGCCTTCCCGGAAAAGGGTAAGGCCCTCTTCCCAGCCGGGAATGATGTTGGCCCTGCCAAGCACAAGTTCAAAAGGCTGCGAAGGACTGTCGAAGAGCGTGCCGTCCACGAGGAAACCCTCATACCGGACAGCAAGTGTATCGCCGGGGCGTACTTCCCGACCGGTCCCCTGTTTTGAAATATGATAGGCCAGGCCACTGGTAGTCCATTGGATCGGCAATTGTCGGGCTGCGGCCCAGCGGTGTATCCGCTCCCGGTCGATTTCCGCCTGTTCCCGTTTTCGCGACTCGTATTGAAGCCGTTCCCGTTCCTCGAGTTGCCGCATAAACCGGTCGTACGCTTGAAAGTCCATTATTTGCAACAGCTCCAGCCGGTACACCAGGAAACAGTCCGGCGGGACGATATCGGAGACCCCATATGATCCATACCCGAGGGAGGCAGGGATGTATAATGTCGCCTTGCCGCCGGGGCGGAGCAGCCTGACCCCTTCGTCGAGGCCTTTCACCACCTCCCTGTTTCCTACCTGGAATACGAAGGGTTCCGTAGCGGTCCGGTCGAACACCGTCCCGTCCGGCAATTCGGCGGTATATCGGATCACGACATAGTCGCCATCGGTCGGGTGGGCACCCTCGCCGGGTGCGGACAGCCGGTACGCCAATCCGCCGGGGGATTTTTCCGGCGGGACGGCCAAAGCGTTCAAGTAGGATGTAAAAAGAGAGTCTTTTCCCAGCTGGCAGCGCAGCATGGGAAGGCCGTGCATCAGGCACGCGTACATAAGCAGGCCGTATCGGAGTATCACCATCATGTGTCTCAGGTCGTCCAAGTTGTCCAATGAGGCGGAAAGATAGGAGAAAGCGTGAAAAATTATTCCGGGAGGATATGGCCGGCAAGGGGACTCGCAGTAAAAATATATTTCATTTTTAAAAAATAAATATGAAATAATTTTAGAAATTTTATAGATAAAAATTGATTATTGCAACAGTTTTGTGTTAGAGCCGGTTATCAAAGCGGAAACTGCACTTGAATTCAATGGAAAACGCCGGCGTAACATACCGAAAATCAGGAATTGAAGAGGAAGCGGGAGGCTCTTGGAAAGTCGTGGTGGTTCAGCCGAAGGCGATGTGACAGTAAATTCCCTTCCGGATTACCGCCCAGGTGACCATGTATATTTCTCCGTAATCAACCTCCCCATTTCATACTTTCGGTAGGCCAAGCAAGCCCCCCTCTTTCATATACAGGCGGAAATCTTTGTTATACAGAGAAGATATAATGGATAGACCCGATCAAATCATCACATCCCTATGGATTTGTATCCTGATGGTTCCCGTATGGTTGTGGGGGCAAGGGGCTGGAGTCCAGTCCGGGCATCCGGCCTGGATGGACGTCATGGTGGCCGACCACCATGCACCGGAAGGGATGTTTCCGATCGAAGCCATCTCCATGGATACCTTACGGGCCGTGTACGACCTGCCGGGGGAGGAGGAACCGGAAACGACCTTGGATTCGATGCCCCACCCCTTTGTACAGTCCGTCGTGGCTCCGCCGCCGTTGCAGGACATAGAGCGGCCGCGGCTGATGCGGATCATCCAATTGGGTCCGAACGTCAATACCCTTTATTCGGAGCTGACGCCGATCCGGCACGGGGACAAGATATATTTCGCTTCCCAGAAGGAATCGACGGACGGGGGAGTGTCCAATCGCATTTACACGGTCATCCGGAACTACCCTGCCAAGGAGATTGTGGAGAACACCGATTCGGAGCTCTTACAGGTATCGGATATCACCATCTCTCCGGACGGCCGGCGGATGTACTACACCATATGCGAGAAGGAGCCGCTGACCAGTGAATTGATATGTAAGATATTCTACCGGGAAAGGTTGTACGAGGGGAATTGGTCGGTGCCCAAGCACCTGCCCAAACACATCAACCGGGACCCGTATACCTCCACCCACCCGACGGTGGGTTATGATAAGTTCCTGCAGCGGGAGGTTTTGTTCTTCGCATCGGACCGTCCCGGCGGGACGGGTGGGATGGACATTTGGTGCAGCATCATCGGTCGGGACGGATCGTACGGGGAGCCCTATTCCTTGCCTTTCAACACCACGGTGGATGACATCACGCCCTTCTTCCACCAGGCCAGCCAAACCTTGTTCTTCAGTTCCAACGGAATGGAATGTATCGGCGGGTTCGATATTTTCCGGACGCAAAAGACGGGAATTGGGGAATGGACCATTCCGTATAACCCAGGCCGGCCGCTCAACAGCCCCAACGACGATTTCCACTTCACCTTGCATGCCGGTTCCAAGCGCGGATATTTCGCCTCCAACCGGCCGGGTACATTTTGTACGGATGACAATTTCGAATGCAAGTGGACGGATATATACGAGGCACAGATTCCGGTGAATCTGATTGTCCGGGCATTTCATGCGGGGGACAGTTCCAGACTGGACGGAACGAAGCTGTCCTTGGTCGACCGGTCGGACAACTCCGTGGATACGGTGCTCATCCGGGAGACGAGCAACCAGTTTGTATTGCCGTTGAAATTGGGCAGGAACTACCATATCCTGTTGGAAAAAGACAGTTTTACCAGCGAACCGGTGGCGCTCAGCACGGAATCGGTCACGTTTCCGGTTAATTTCGAGAGAGCCGTATATCTGTGGCCGGGTGATTCGATTCCGGTCGCCGTGGTGCAGGAACCCGTCTTGGCCGCCGTCACGGAGGCGCCCTACACGCCGCCGCCGCCGGTGCGCGTGGAAACCGAGATCCTCAGCGCGGATGGGAACACCATTGATGAGAAGAAACTCTTGAGGACGGCGGACCGGACGGTGCTGACCGCACTGAAGCAGATTCTCGCCATCGATACCGGCGCGGTCATGTTGTCGCCGGCTCCGGCTGCCGAGCCGAGCCTGCCGTCGCTACCCGGCAGCCCCCTGGTCCTTTATTTCGACAACAACCAACCCCGGCAAGGCAGTACGGCCGATACCCGTCATTACGGAAATGAGTACGAATCCTTCATCAGCCGGAAGTCGGTATACATGCGGGGTTATTCCGTGGGTTTGCCGGAGGAGGATGCCGGTGCCGCCCAAAAGATCATCCAGGCGTTTTTTGATGAGGAGGTATCGGAAAATTACCAGCAGCTGCAGGTACTGTGTCAGAACTTGCAGGCTTATGTCGCTGCCGGCAAACGGGTCGTTATTCATCTCACCGGCCGTGCCAGCCCGGTTGCCCAGGATTCTTACAACGAGAAGTTGACGCGTCGGAGAATCCGGAGCATCGTGGATTTCATCGGCCAGTATGACAATGCCGCGCTCCGGAAAGCAATTGCCGGCGGACAGGTCGTTTTTCAGGAAAACATGGTCGGGGAAAATCTTCCGCAATCGAAATTCGTGAGTGATAACGTCAAGGACCGCCGTAAATCGGTTTACAGTCCGGAAGCCTGTATCCTGAGAAGTGTGTCCATCGATGCGATATCCGTGTCGGAAATGCAGTGACCATATTGTTCCTCCGACCGGCGGGTCCGACGCTTTGCCGGGACGCGCTGCGAAGCAGCCCCTTCATGATACCGACGGCACGCTCCCCTGTTTTGGCAGGCGGCACAAGATTCCGGCTCTCCGCCGGCTTTCCGAGATAAGGGAATCCACTTTCCATCGCTCTGCCGTGGCCCCGGGATGGGAGCCGGGCAAAGCGCAAGGCCATTTCACTTTACAAATAATGACGGGTCAGGAAAATGGTGGCAGGGCTCCGGCCTTGTCGCAGGAATTTCGTGGACGCATGTGAACAGTGTTTTCCCATCGGCGGTGTAGAAATGGAACAACGCACAAACGATCTTACCCATCTTTCGCACCTCACAAACCAAATCGGATATTATTATGGCAAGGTTCGCATCATGGAATAAACACGTAACCTAACCGAAACCAAAGGGTTTTGCCTGCGCTTCCCGTTGACCGCCCTAATAAGGAATCTTGGGCACGGGGCGCCGCCGCGCGCCCTTTTCCATGCGGGTCGCAGCACAGCAATAAGTTAAAAAAAACTATAAAAACGTCCGAAAATCAATTTGTTATAATCAATCACCTTTCAGGGTCGCGGTGTGGAAGATGAGACTTATCCCGATAAAAAAGCCAATGAGTCACAGGGTTCCGGCCAGGTTCAGGCCAACCGGCTGCTGTGAAGGACGGGCAGTTGGCCGCCGAAGGTACGGGCGATATTGGAGTTGGTGAAAGTGGTGGCGGTCGGTCCGGCAGCCACCAGCCTTTGGTTGACCAGGATGACCCGGTCAAAATAGGTAGGGATTGTCGACAGGTCGTGATGGATGACCATCAAGGTCCGGCCCTGGGCCGCCAGGTTTTTCAGGATGCCGATGATGTGCTCCTCTGTGGTGAGGTCTACTCCGGCGAAAGGTTCATCCAGCAGATAAATGGCTGCATCCTGGCATAGCGCCCTGGCAATGAAGACCCGTTGTTGTTGGCCACCCGACAATTCCCCGATCCGTTGGTGCCGGAAAGCGCTCATTCCGGTCAAGTCAAGGGCTGCCTCGGCCGCTTTTCGGTCCGAGGCGTCGAGGCACCGGAACAGCTTCTTGTAAGGATACCGGCCCATCAGTACGACATCCAGGACGGTGGCCGGAAACTGCCAGTCGATATCGTCCTTCTGCGGAACGTAGGCGATGCGTTTGCGCGCTTGTTCCAGGGGTTTCCCGAATATCCGGACCGTACCTGCATGTGCGGGTATCAAGCCCAATATGGCCTTGAACAGGGTTGATTTTCCCGCACCGTTGGGCCCCGCCACCCCGTAGATGTGGCGCTCCTCCACATCCAGGAAGATGTTGGTGAGGGCAATTTTCTTGTCGTAGGAGACGGAGAGCCCTTGGATGGATATCGGATGGATGACCGGTGGCATGATTCGCGGGTTTGACAGCTGGGAGGGAAGGAGGCCGCAGGATTTCGATCTTCTTACCCTTTGACGGGAACGACCGCATAACCTTCCTGCCGGAGCAGGCGGACGACCCCTTGGGGACCCCCCAAATGACCGGCACCAACGGCAAAGAAAGTCTGTTGACCGGCCATTATTTCCTTCATGACGGGAATCCAGTTCCGGTTCCGGGTTACCAGCAGCATATCTTCGTGTTTCCCCATGCCGTCTTCCGTTTTGAGGAGATTGGCCATCGCATCGATGTCCTGGGACTTGTACAAACGGACCAGTTCCTCCAGGGCATCGCCTCCCTGCTGCTCGGAACGGATACTTTCCACCAGCATTTGTGCCTGCTCCTCATACGAAATACTGTCGAACATACTCATTTGGTACTCGATGGTCTCCAATCCTGCGGTACGTTTGTCGCCGGCCCGGGCAAGTTCCAGGATTTCCATTTCATAGGAGCGCATTTCACCGGAGGACATGGCGTCCGGCTCCATATCCATGCTGGTGAAGACCGTCAGGAACATGGGTTTCATGCGTTCGTACAGAAAAGCCGGCAATCCCATTTCCTGGAAGTAAGCCTTTACCAACTGATAGTCCTCCGCAGGAAGGAGGTCTTTCAGGGATCGGCCTCCGTCCATGAATGCGTCCATCAGCAGCCCGATTTGCGCGGCGATATTCGTCATGTCCGCCATATCGACCTCGAAAACGACCATCCCGGCCGCATCGATGAAAGCGCGGGTACTGTCGGACAGAAAGAAATCGTCTTGCCCGATCAGATGGATGGTTCCGTAGAGGTATGACGGTTCGGACAGGCCCTGGCCGCTGATTTTCCACAACAGGCTTTTTTCGGAACTGTCCGGCAATGCGGTCGGGAGTTCGTCTTGTGCGTAACCGAGCATCGGTACGAGCAGGGTCAGGGAGAGTCGGAACAACTGGGACATGGGCAGGTGCTTATGGATGAATGTCGGTCGGTTTGGGTGGTGACGGTACAAGGGCGGCGCACCGGACATCCGGTCCGCAGACGCTGACGCAGGTCGGTTTGGCCCGGGACACCGGCAACCACAGTAAAGCTAATGACTTTTTTTCAAATCCATGTCGGCGCCGGTCGCGCCGGCGTCCTGCCTCGGAATCAGGCTCGAGGGGGGGCGGGTCGATGCCCGCCGGCGTTGCCGGAGCGGGATGCCTGTCTGTGCAATATCATTTTCCATCCGCCGGCATAACATCGGAATAGGGTGGAGACAAATTCCATGGCGGTATACCATTCCATGTGTTCCGGGCATTCCGGCCGAAGGTTGTCCTTGAGTCGATCGGTGTAGGTGACCATGTAGCGGGTAGCCGGTATGGCCAATGCCATCAAGAGCAGCCACTGTCGCCAACCGGCTTCGTGCAGCAATAAGACCGGATGGCCGCCGGCTTGTGCCCAAAGCTGCAAGAGGTAACAGCCGGCGATGCTGACCACCGGTATTCCGATGGCCACCGGTCGCCGGAAACGCTTGTAAAGATGGGTATGGCGGTAGAACAGGAGGCGGGAGAACAAGAGGAGGACGGTCAGCAGGACCACAGCCAGCATCACCGGCTGGTCGATCCAAGAACCGCCCAACTGGTTGGTGGCGGAACCCAGCAACAGTCCGGACAGCAAGGCAAAGGTTTTGGCACAGACGCCGGAAAGCGCCGGAAAGGCAATGGTGACAAGCCAAAGCAACAAGCTTCCCAAACCACCCATCGTCAGGAATACCGGACTCGGAAACAGCAGGCTGGCCAGCAGGGCCAGCACCAGGAATGACAGCATGGCCAATGATTTGTCGACCGTGCGTCGGATGGGCGCTTCCGCCGCTCCGGATACCAATCCTGCGTCCAACACCTGCCGGGCCTCTTCCGGTAGGTGCGCATACCGACTGGTTTGTCCCGGCCAACCCGTCGGGCTGTCAGGATGTGATAGGGGGGAGTGTCGTAACATCGGAAATCGGTCATAGCCGCGTGAAACCGGCTGTTTCGCTTTCGTTTCGGTCCGGCAGGTTCCGTCGGCTTGACGGACCAGGATACTTCCTTCCTAAAGTCGACGGAAGTATGGTCGTCCGTCCCTCGCATGCCGTGGCCACGCGTTCGGTGCTTTGGGATTTCTCTTGTTTATTTATTTTTATTCAGCTGGTTAAGTATTATGAATAACCAAAAACCGTTCCGGAATAAGCGCAGTGGCCGGTAGTCGGTTCCAATCGGCAGGAATTCAAATAAATAATTTATTGAGATATGTTTTTTCGGAAAATGAGGAGTAGGGAAAGGACCTATGGCACCGAGGAGGTGGTTGGGAGGACGGATTCCCGAGCCGGACGGGGATTCCGGCGGCATCATCATCGGGAGGCGGTGTCAGGAAGGCAAGGAAGGCAAGGAACGGTGGGAATGGTCGGTCGCCGGGAGGCGGTGACAGCGGACGGGAACGGGCAACATGAGTGGTAGCGGGGGCGCGATTATCCCGCGGGACGAGGATGTGCAAAAGCATCCCGCCGCCGCGGCGGGATGCTTTTGCACATGCCGGGAGGGGCGGGTCAATCCCGGCCGGACAGCAAGGCAACCAGCCGGAGGAGTTCCACATACAGCCAGACCAAGGTGACCAGCAGCCCCATGGCGGAAAACCATTCCATGTAGGCGGGGGCCCCCATGCGTTGGCCTTGTTCGAAATTGTCGAAATCGAGCAAGAGGTTCATGGTGGCGATACCGACGACCAGGAAGCTGAGTCCGATACCTATCCAGTTCTGTTCATGGAGGAAGCCGAGCTGGATACCGAAGAGCCGCAGGACGATGTTCACCAGGTACACGAGGAAGACACCCATGGTGGCCATGGCGACGCCGGTACGGAAGCTACGGGTTACGCGGACGATGCCCGATTGGTAGAGGAACAGCATGGCGAACAGCAAGGCCAAGGTCAGGGTGACCGCATGGAAGACGACGGCCATACCGAAGGCGCCGCCGTAGAAGGCGGTGACGGACCCCACGAAGAGGCCCTCCAACAAAGCGTAGACCGGGGCGAGCGTAGGGGACAAGGCGGGTTTGAAGCTGATGACCAGCACGAGGACCAGTCCGCCGATGGCACCGCCCCACAGGAACAGGGGGGATGGATTGACGAAACTGACGACGGCTGTGGCCAGGAGCAAGGCAAACAGGACAAAGGACTTGCTGACGGCCCCTTGGGTGGTCATCCGTCCTTCGATGTATGCCAGGTCAGCATCCAGGGGTTGGTTCGAGGGCATGCCTTCCTTGAGGAGTTGATTCTTGAAAAGCGGATTACCGGCGTTGGAGAAAAATGATTTTCTGGCCATGGTTGTGTTGGAATTTGAAGATGAAAGGGGCGATGCATGGAAGCGGATCCGGAGCAAGCACCCGGGTTAAAAATAAGGTAAAGGGGAGAAAGAATCAAATTATCCGCATTTTTCGAGGACGACGGCATAACCCTGTCCGACCCCGATGCACATGGATACGAGGGCGTACCTTTTCTGCAGGTGATGGAGGGAGCGGGCGGCGGTCAGCAACAAACGGGCGCCGGTCATTCCGAGCGGGTGGCCGTAAGCGATTGCGCCACCGGCCGGATTGAGCCGGGGGTCGTCATCGGCGATTCCCCAGGAACGGGTGCAGGCGAGTACCTGGGCGGAAAAAGCCTCGTTGAGTTCGATGATATCGATTTCATCGAGGGTCAGGCCGGCATTCCGAAGGGCTTTTGCGGAGGCAGGGACCGGGCCGATTCCCATGATTCGGGGTTCCACGCCGGCGGTGGCGGCGGCGCGGATGGAGGCGAGCGGGCGGAAACCGTATTTTACGACGGCGGCCTCGGAAGCGAGCAAGAGTGCCGCGGCGCCGTCGTTGAGGCCGGAGGCATTGCCGGCGGTAACGGTACCACCCTGGTCCTCCGGGAGGAAAGCGGGCCGGAGCCGGGCCAGTCCGTCCAGGGTCGTGGAAGGTTTGGGAAACTCATCCTGTTCGACCAGCAGGGGTGGGGCATGGCGTCGGGGGATGGGGACGGGGGAGATTTCCAGGGTCGGCCAGCCTTTTTCGACGGCGGCGGCGGCCTTGGCTTGGGAGTGGCAGGCAAAGCGGTCCTGGTCCGTCCGGCTGATGCCGAATTGTCGGGCCAGGTTTTCGGCGGTCTGGCCCATGGATTCCGTTCCGTATAGTCTTTGCAGGTCCGGATTGACGAAGCGCCACCCGAAGCTGGAGTCGTACATGGCGGCATCCCGTCCGAAGGCCTGGCTGGATTTGGAGATGACCCAGGGGCTGCGGGTCATGTGTTCGATACCGCCGGCGATGAAGACCTCGCCATCGCCGAGCCGGATGGCCCTGGCGGCATGGATGGCGGCGGCCATGCCGGAAGCGCAAAGGCGATTGACGGTTTCCGCGGGTACGGTCCAGGGGAGTCCGGCCAGCAAGGTGGCCATGCGGGCGACATTCCGGTTGTCTTCCCCGGCTTGGTTGGCGCATCCCAGGAAGACATCCTCCACGGCCTCCGGAGGAAGTGCGGGGTGTCTTTCCATCAGGGACCGGATGGCATGGGCTGCGAGGTCATCCGCCCGGACCGGAGACAATGCGCCCTGGAATTTCCCGATGGGTGTCCGGATGCCGTCTACCAGGAATGCAGTTGACATAGGATTGCGTATTAGGGTGTGTGGAACCGGAAGCCGACACCGTGGATATTTTCGATGCGGAGGGTTTCTTCCGATTGGAGGTATTTGCGGAGGCGGGATATGAAGACATCCAGGCTTCTGCCGAGGAAATAATCATCTTCCCCCCAAAGTTGGCGGAGTATGTCGGCGCGTTTGATGACCGTATTGGGTTGGTCGGCGAAGAGGCGGAGGAGGTCGGCTTCCCGTTGGGTCAGGGAGATGGTGGCATCCGGACGCCGCAAGGTCAGGTTCGGGTAGTCGAAAGTGAAGCCGGCCAAGCTGTACACGTCCTGCGGAGCCGGTTTGAGGATGTTTCGTCGGCGGAGGAAGACCTCGATCTTCAGGATCAGTTCCTCGATGCTGAACGGTTTGACGATGTAGTCGTCCGCCCCGAGGCGGAGGCCCTGGATCCGGTCTTCCTCGAGTGACTTGGCGGTGAGGAAGAGGATGGGTATGTCCAGGTCCGACTTTCTGATTTCCGAGGCCAGGGAGAAGCCGTCGGTCCCCGGTAGCATCACATCGAGGACGCACAGGTCGAAGGATTGGCTGCGGAACACGTCCAGGGCCGCTGTACCGTCCAGGCAATGGGTGACACGGTACCCGTGCCGTTCGAGGTTGTCGCGGGTGACGAATCCGAGGCTGGCGTCGTCCTCCACATATAGGAGATGGGCTGGCTGGCTCATGCTAGGTAGCGGGAATTCCGATGAGATGTGACGAGCGTAAAGGTTCGGGCCCGCCGGCCGTCATCCGACGGCGGGTCGGGGGCGGTGCTCATCGGAACCCTTGTTGGAAGTAGAGGTCGATGAACCGTTGGTCCAGTTCCGGGGAATCCTTATACTGTATCCGCAGGGAATCGAGTTGTTGTTTCAATCGGTTGACGGTATCGGCGTATCCGGGGTCCTCATATACATTGCGGAGTTCCCGGGGGTCCTTTTTTCGGTCGTAGAGTTCCCATTCGTCGATATCGTCGTAGAAATGGACGAGTTTGTAATCCATGGTAACGATACCGTAGTGGCGTTTGACCATATGGACGGCGGGATACTCGTAATAGTGGTAATAGACGGCTTCCCGTGTCCAGGGGCCGCCCTGGCCTGTCAGCAGGGGCAGGAGACTTTCGCCTTGCATGTCATCCGGGGCGGTGATGCCGGCGGCTTCCAGGAAGGTTTGGGCGAAATCGAGATTCTGGACCATTTGTTCGTTGGTGGTTCCCGGCCGGATGACATGCGGCCATCGGATCAGCAAGGGGGTCTTGAAGGATTCGTCATAGATGAAACGCTTGTCGTACCATCCGTGTTCACCGAGGTAAAAGCCCTGGTCGGAGGTATAGACGACGATGGTGTTTTCGGAGAGGCCGGTCTCGTCGAGGTAATCCAGGACCCTGCCCACATTGTCGTCGACGGACGAGATGCAGCCGAGGTAATCCTGCATGTAACGTTGGTATTTCCAACGCATTTTTTCGGTATCGTCGAGGTGTGGCCAGTGGGTCCTGAACCAGTTGTTGATGGAATCGAGGACAGGTTTGTAGGCGGCATCCTGTTCGGGGTTGACCCGGTTGTAGGAACCGTAGAAGCCGTCCTGGAAGGAATGGGGGATGTCCGGCAGGGCGGTACCGTTCATTTCGGCGAGTGTTTCGGGGCGGATCTTACTGTCGTGGCCGTATTGCATATGGAGGAGGAGGTTCATTTCTGCGGATTTTGCCGCGGAGCCGCGCCCGGCATAATCATCGAACAGGGTCGGTGGTTCCGGGAAGGTCTTCTGGGTGAACTCGGCGAATTTGTCCGGACGGGGCCACCAGGGGCGGTGGGGTGCCTTGTGGAGGTACATCATGAGGAAGGGTTGGCGGGGGTTCCGCTTGTGTCGGAGCCAATCGAGGGTGAGGTCCGTGATGAGGTCGGTGACGTATCCGGTGAGGGTGGTGTCGCCGTGCGGGGTCAGGAAGGTGGGGTTGATGTAGTCGCCCTGGCCGGGGAGGATCATATAGTCGTCCACTCCTTTGGGATGGTTGCCGAAATGAAGTTTCCCGAACATGGCGGTTTGGTAGCCGGCCTGTCGGAACAGTTGCGGGAAGGTGAGGTTGGTGGTATCGAAAGGCATCATGTTGTCGATCTTCCCGTGGATGTGGGCATGTTTTCCGGTGAGGATGGTGGCCCGGGAGGGTGCACAAATGGAATTGGTCACGCAGGCATTGGAGAATCGCATGCCTTGGCGGGCGATGCGGTCGATATGAGGGGTTTGGATCAGGTTGTCGTTGTAGGCACTGATTGCTTGCCAGGCATGGTCGTCCGACATGATGAAGAGGATGTTCGGTCTTTCGGGCGTTGTGGGGCCTTGGTAGGAGAAGGACATGCCGGCAAGGGACAGGAGGACGAGTACCTGGGCGGCACGGCGGGCGGGAAGGCGAAAAGAAAGGGACATATCGGAACGGTAGTTGGTGAGCGGGCCGGCCGGGGCCGGGGACCAGGCCGCCGGGGTGGTAGGCGGTCCGGCCGTCCAAGGCTGGGGCCGGGAGCGGTGCCCATGCGCCAAGGTACACAAAATTTCCAATTCGCGGGGGCTGGCGGTCTTGCCGGTTTCAACCCATCACGATGGTGACGGTGGTGCCCTGGCCGGCAATGCTGTCGATATGGATTTTCCACCCGTGGGCGGTACATACGTTCTTGGTGTAGAAGAGGCCGAGTCCGAAACCTTTCACATTGTGGATATTGCCGGTTGGTACGCGGAAGAATTTCTCGAAGAGGCGGTCTTGGTAGGCTTTCGGGATACCGAGACCCTGGTCTTCGACGGTGAGGGTGAGCCTGCCCTGGTCGTTTTCGAGGGTTCGGATGGAAATGACAGGAATACCGCGGGCGTACTTGACGGCATTGTCCACCAGGTTGTGCAGGATGTTGGTCAGGTGGAGTTGGTCTGCCATGACAACCGGTTGGGCGGCGAGGAAATGACATTGGAGGGAGCCCCCTTTGCGGTCCACCTGGACGCGGAAGCTGCCGAGCGTATCATGGATGAGTTGGTGGAGGTCAACCGCTTCCTTGGTCAGCCGGAAGTTGTCCCGTTCGGTTTTGGCGAGTTGCAGGACCTTTTCGACCTGGTTGTTGAGGCGGAGGTTTTGTTCCTGGATGATATCGGCATATTGGCGGAGCCGTTGGTCCTGCCGGACCGCGGGATCCTTGAGGAAGACATCGGCGGCAATCCGGATGGTGGAGATGGGCGTCTTGAATTCATGGGTCATATTGTTGATGAAATCCTTCTGCATTTCGGAGAGGCGCTTCTGGCGGAGGATGATGAAGATGGAGTAGAGGAAGAAAAGGACGGTGACCAACAGGATGGCGGAAAATATGAGGGTCAGCCGCATGTTGCTGAGGATTTGGGTCATTCGGTTGGGGAAGCGGACGCCGAAGTAATACAGGTAGTCGTTGTAAACCGGTAATTGTTCCTTGGGTTGCACCATGCGGTTCGGGGTGGAGGGGGTGTACCCGATGTAGCGGCCGTATGCCATCTTGCGGGTGTCGCAGTTGTAGATACCGTATTCGAAATCCTCCCGCAGGCCGACCCGCTCCAGTTCCCTCCGCAGGAAGAACTCCAGGTCGTTGGCCCGGATCTGGTCGTTGATATTGACGACATAGTAGTTGGAGGTCACCTGGTTGATGAGGTCGTAATCCGGTGGGGAACTGCCGAGTTTTTCAAATTCCTTGGCGACATTCTGGAGGGCGATGGTCACTTTTTCCTGAAATTCCTTTTGGTGGGCGTCCCAGGTGTGCATCAGGAGGTAGGATTGAATGGCCAGGATACCGGAGATGGCCAAGGCGCCCAAGGCGACTACCTGCAGGATGGTCCGGTTCTTCATATACCCAAAAGAATTTTTTAATCGGAGGTGGAAACGTTATTTTTGCCGCAACAATATATATAATGTTCAACAGTAATCGCAAGGGGCATATCGGGGTGGCGCTATGGTTGGGACTCTTGTTCCCGATCCTTTCGGTCGCGCAGGGCCCCGTGGCGACACCGTTCGACCTGCTGCCTCGGATCGCCGCCGTCCAACCGGGGGATACGGTGGACAAAGGGGCGTCCTCCAATCCTTTCGACCTTGTCCGCATCCGGACATCCATGGAGGCGCCACGCAGCACCGGTCCGGGCTTCCGGATCGACAACCGGCGGACCGGCCGGATGACCGCCAAGCAGAAGGAGGATGTGTACCAGCAATTCATCTTCGTCACGGTCCTCATCATGGTCATCCTCCTGACGATCGTCGTCACGCTGTTCCGCATCCTGTTGCTGAAGATCTGGCAGGCTTTCAAGAGCGATATCCTGCTGAACCAACTCTACCGCGAACAGGGTGCCGGCATGTACCTCGCCTACGGATTGCTCTACCTACTGTTCTTCCTCAATGCCGGGATATTCACCTTCCTGGCATGCCGCCATCTTCACATCGAGCCCGCCGCCACCAACACAGCCTCCCTGGCATTGGTGACCCTGGGGATCAGCGGGTTCTTTCTCTCCAAACACCTGCTCCTGGGATACATCGGGTACATCTTCTCCATACAACGCGAAACCGGGCTGTATCAGTTCACCATCATGATCTTCCACATCATCATCGGATTGTTCGTGGCCATCGGGATCCTCTTCATGGCCTATGCACCGGAAAACACCCGGGATTACTGCCTCTATGGGGTCGTGGGCATCAGCGCCGCCGTCTATTTGTTCCTGCTGCTGCGGGGCATGTTCATCGCTGCGCCTTTCCTGGTGCGTCATAAATTCCACTTTTTGTTGTATCTTTGCTCCATCGAAATTGCACCTATCGTCTTGGTTACAAAATTATTGATGTCACAGGAAGGCATCTGAGCTGTCTCATCTTGAAAATCAAAAATTTTTCCAAATAAATGAACGTCGCTAACGGAAAGCAATACGTCGAAAGTTACAAAAAAGTAAAGTCCATCCTTGTTTCCCAACCTAAACCGGAGCGTTCCCCCTATTACGACTTAGAAAAGCGATACGACCTCCAAATCGACTGGCGTCCTTTCGTACAGGTCGAACCATTGGAAGCCAGGGATTTCCGAAAGCAAAAAATCCGACTGGACGAATATTCGTCCATCATCTTCACCAGCAAGAGCTCCATTGACCACTTCTTCCGGATGTGCGAGGAAATGCGGGTGAAGATGTCCCAGGAAACCAAGTACTTCTGCATGACGGAGGCGGTGGCGAACTATCTCCAGAAATTCATCATCTACCGGAAACGCAAAGTGTTTTCCGGCGCCCGCACCATCCTTGACCTCAAGCCCTATCTGGTGAAGCACAAGGAAAAGGAGGCATTCCTCCTGCCCTGCTCCAACCTGGGGGCCAAACAGGTCAGTTCCTTTCTGGAGGAAAATCATTTCAAATGGCAGGAGGCGGTGATGTACCAGGTCGTCAGCAGCGACCTCAGCGACCTGAAGGACATCTACTACGATATCATCGTTTTCTTCAGCCCCCTCGAAATCGAGGCGGTTTATGAAAATTTCCCTGATTTTCAGCAAAAGGAAACCCGAATCGCCGTGTTCGGCTCCGCCGCCCTCCAGGCTGTGCAGGACAGGGGCCTTTATGTCAATATCAAGGCACCCGAGCCGGAGACCCCCTCCATGACCATGGCGCTCGAAAAGTATCTTCAAGTTTCCAATAAGGAATGAGGGATACGCCGGTCCCGCGTGTGTAGGGCCCCTTCCTTTTCCTCCCCGCATAATCTTCCCCGGTCCGGACCGCCCGCAACGGCACCCGAAATCCCTGCCTCGGCAGCCATGCCGGATCTTTGTTTCCTGCTATGGCCGTCCCGAAGCTCCACAAATCCTCGAAATCCGTCACAACCCAATTTCGAGCCGTCGTCGGGCACCAATCGGGCGGGACCCGACCTTTCCCTTTTCCGGCTTGCAAAAGCGGCAGCGGGCTTGACATTCGGGGCTTATCCCGGCGACGGACAGCACCCGGCTTTCCCCGAATCACCAATTTTACCGGACGGCTCTTTACACGTCAATAACAGCTTCCTTCATCATGTCCGGCAGGCCTTCCGTTCCATCCCCACCCTCTTTTGCCTGTAGGTATCTCCTTTTCCTCCCCTTCCTCGTCCCCTGCGTGCTGCCAAGCCTGACGGGCCAGGTGGACCCGGACTCCCTGCAATCGGTCCGGAACGACTCCCGACAGCCGGATTCCGTCCGGTGGAAGGCCATCAACGCCGGTTATCCCCGACGCAGCTATCCCCGACCGGATTCCTCCCTCCAGGTCATAAGACTTCATTTGGAGCTGGCCGGCAGGCGGAACAACCTGGGTGAAACCGCCAAGGCCTATAACGGATGGGCTCTTATCCATTATGTGAAAGGCAGGCCGGACAGCATGCTGGCGTGCCTGTTCCGGGCGCTCGACATACGCAGGGAAATGAAGGACACCCTCGGTCTCGCCAGCTTGTACAACAATATCGGCTCGGCTTACAGAAGCCGGAACAATTACCGGGAAGCCGTAAAATATTACACGACCAGCTTGGGCCTGTTTAAGGAGAATGGACAAAATTCCGCCTATCAGGCAGCTGTGTTAAATAATCTCGGGCTCGTCTATCCCGTCTTCCGCACCTCAACCCTACAAAATGATCAATTACAAAACATTGATATTCTGTTTTTTTGGTCATAAAACCCGCCGATGTGCTACGCTCCGCACCAAAAAGGGTGCGGGGCTGCGCCCCGCGCCCAAAAAAAATTTCAGGACGGCCGGCGGCGCGCCCAAGCGCGCCGCCGGCCGTCCTGTCCAAAAGACGGGAAGCGAAATAAAGACCCTTTGGTTAGGAGTAGCTTACGTTTTTATACAATCATGCGAACCTTGCAATCAAAATATTCGATTCTTGTGGTTTGAAAGATGAGGTACATGAAATTCGCCTTGCTCATGGAGGCGATCAAGATCTCCACCCGTTAGAGACCCGGTCTGCCGGCATCGTCGGTTTCCCGGTGGCCATCGGGCGGCGCAGGGGGGCAGGCGGCACGACCGGCCGTGAATCCGGCCTTTTCAAGCATGGCCGTGATGCATCCACCGACCGGAATACGGATGTTTGTGCCTTCACAATAAAATGCAATCGCAAATGAGAATGAAATTCACCTGTCTGGTTCCGCTCTTGGGATATATGGCCATGGCGAGCGCCCAAAACCTGAGTTTTGTAAAGGCCGATCCGGGTCCTGTTTTTCAGGATGCCGATGCCGGTGCCATGGCCATGGCGGATGTCGATGGGGACGGCGACATGGACATCATGATGACCGGCAAGGGCGGACCGGTCAAGTCGACCCTCTATCTCAACGACGGGTCGGGAAATTTCAGCGAATCGACGGTCTCGTCCTTTGAAAATGTTTTCGGCGGATGGGTGGCGTTTTCCGATGTGGACGGTGACCTCGACCTTGACCTGTTGGTCACGGGAAAAACGAATGGCGGAATCACCGTTGCCAACATGTACAGGAACGACGGTTCCGGTACTTACACCCTGGCCGCCGCGCCGTTTACCCCGTCTTGGGGAGGGGAGGGCGCTTTCGGGGATGTGGACGGGGATGGGGACCTGGATGTCCTGCTGACAGGTACGGACCAGCAAGACAATCCCTTGGCGGAGCTTTATTTGAATGATGGATCGGGAAACTTTGCCGTCGTCCCGAACACGCCGTTCACCCCGGTGGGTGTCGGTAGGGTGTCTTTCTTTGACTTTGACAAGGACAATGACCTGGACGTACTGCTGACAGGAGAGACCCAGGCCGGATCCCAGGTGACCAAACTTTATGCGAACGACGGCAGCGGAACCTTCGCGGAAGTCGCGGAGGGCATCCTTCCGGGATTGGCCAAGGGTTCCATGGCGGTCGGGGATTGCGACAACGACGGCGATGCGGACATCCTGCTGTCCGGTCTCGGTGATTCAGGCGTCTCCCGGACGGATCTTTACCTGAACGAGGGGGACTGGGTCTTTGCCCTGTATGCCGGAACCCCGTTCCCCGGAACCATTGCGGGGAAAACCGTTCTTGCCGACCTGGATGTGGATGGAGACCTGGATGTATTGGTGAACGGTGCGTCCGCCGCCGGTATCGTTTCCCTTGTTTTTGAAAACATAGGTGGCCATGTCTTTTTGCCTGCCGACAGCCTGGACGGGATGTACCTCACCAGTATGGCCGTCGGGGATATCGACGGGGATTCGGACCCGGACATCGTCCTGGGAGGCACCTCCTTCATTCCTCCGACGCGAGGCACGCGGACCTTCCTCAACACGACAAGCCCGGTCATGACGGAGGAATCCTTTACTTCCGGCGGGGTGGTGCTCCACCCGAATCCGAACCATGGCGGGTTCACCCTGACGCAGCGCGGGCAGGGGCCCGCAAGCGCGGAAATCTTCGATATGGCAGGTCGCTTGGTTCAAAAGATGGAATGGCAGGGCGAATCGCGGGAGGTCCGGCTTGCCGTACCGCCGGGGACCTATATCATCCGCACGGAGGCGGATGGAAAAATCGGCGTGGAAAAGTTTGTGGTCCGGTAATTCGGGTGACCTGGTCCGTGCCGGGATGGGCGCATACCGGTGAAAGGGTTGCAAGTCCGTTTCCGGCGGTGTTCCCCGCCGGGCGTATCCCCGCTGTCGGGCCGGTGTCCCGCATCAAGCCGGCTCGAAGAAGCAGACACTACCCCCTACCCAACTTTTGCCCTTGTTGTACCGGACCCCGACCATTTCCCCTTTGCTCAAGCGGGCGAGGTTGGTCACGAGCGTCGGACGTTCCCGGCCGTCCTCCCAGGTGAGCATCAGGCGGATCTCCACCTTGGCCGGACCGTCGGGCGTGGCGATGAGCGGTGCATAGGTCACCTTGCGTTGCAGGATGAAATTCTTGCGGTCATGTTCCGGGATGGCCTCCACATCCCGGATGGTCGGATGGATGACGACCCCTTGACCTGAAAAGGAATACAAGGGTTTGAGGACGAACTGTGCCAGGTCGGTTTGCCGGGGGTCGACGGTGTGCAGGTAATGGGCGGGCGGGGCGTACCGGCTCCGGAACAAGGGAAGCGTATGCTTGCTGATCCGGGAGAACCAATGCGGATGGCCGACCCAGGAGACATCGTAGGGCGTCGAGAAATCGAAATCGCGCAGGAGGTCCTGCCTTTTGGAAAGTTCGTCGAAAATGACGCGGTTGTAGATCCGCTCCACCCCGATTTTCCTGCCGTCTTCGGCGATGTAATACACATCCCGGCCGCTGGTTTTCAGTTCGGAAATACATTTGACGGCGACTCCCAGTATCCGGGCCGTTTCCAAGAAATCGATGCGGGTGTTCTGTTGCCAGGGTTCGATTTCGAGCAGCACGACATTTTCCGGCCGGGCATCGCCGACGATGACGCGCCGCATCCACTGATAGTAAGCTTCCTCATCGAGGCCGCCGAACAGGTGGTGCCAGCCGTCCGGCACATAGAAGTGATTCCGGTAGGCCCGGGCGCACAGGTGTTGGTAAAAGAATAAGGAGGGGAACCCTTGTATTTCTATCAGTTGGGGGTGCGGCTCCCCGTTTTGGTCGAGGGTAATGCCGAAGTCGATGCAAAGGAAAGTGGGGTGGGCGTTTTCACCCGGTACGAAGGTGCCGGGCAGGATGGTCTCCTCCGACATGGACTTGAATTCGGGATGGAGGAAGGTCGGCAGCAGTTCGTCGCAGGCCTCCAGCAGTTTCCGGCCTAATTGACGGGGTACGAAAACGGGGGTTTCCGCGATGGGGAAAGGGGGGCGGTGGCCGTTTGCCTGTTCGATTTCCGTCAGGAAGGCCTGGTATTTTTCTTCCGAGAAAGTATCGTTGTAACGGCGGCGGATGTCGGATACCATAAGTTTCGAGTGTTTGGATGAGCGGATGGTCCGGCAGGCAGGCCCTTTCTTCTTCGGAAAAAGGCGGCACCTTGATTTCCTGCCGTATATCAGGAGGCTTCCGCCCGGAGGTTGCCCAGCGCCCCGAACAGGAAGAACGGCAGGATCGTGCGGTGGGTACGGGCGATTTTGGCCGGGTCCTTCAGGTCGTCGACCATGGCATGGTAGCGGTCCTCCCCGAATTCCGTCAGGACGGCCTGGATACGGTCCGGTTCGAGGAAATAGGACCGCATGCCGATGGGATCGGCTTCCGGATGAAATTGGGTGCCCACCATTTCCGGGGAGAACCGGACGGCCATCATGGCCCTTTTGAGTTCGGGCCGGTCGCGTTCCCGTTCGATGAGCAATAGTTGGGCACCCAGTTCCTCGAGTCGTCCCGGTTGGGGGTCGATGACCTGGTATTCCCGGAAATCCGCGACCCAGAAGGGGTTGTCCAGTTCCTGGAACAGCCATTCCCCATCCCCTTCCGGGGTCTTGAAGACGGGGAAGGTGCCGAACGATTTTTTTCGTCGGCGGACAATCCTGCCGATACCGAAATGACGGCAAGCCATCTGGAAGGAATGGCAGATGAAGAAACAGAACTTCCTGGCCTGGCCCGGTTGCAGGTTGTGTGCCCACAAGCGGTCGATCAGCCGGTGGAAAGGTTGCCACCAGCGGTCATCCCCGACCAGGGGGCTTCCCGGGCCACCGGAGAAGATGTAGATGTCGTGGTCCAAGTCCGGCAAGTCGAAGTGCGACCGTACGTCGAACACCGCGACTTCCAGGTCTTCGGGGAAGCCTTCGAGCAATTCGAGCAGGTTCTGCATACCCAGGTTCCGGGTTCCTTCGTACATGTCCAGGATGGCCACCTTGTGTTTCCTTCCGGGAACCGGGTTTGTCGGCACGCGCATATCCGTCGGTTTAGATGAGTTGGGCCCGTTCCGGACCGCATGGATCGGGCGCTGCAAAGATGGAGCCAGCGGCGTGCCGCCACATGCCGCCGGCCAGCTTTTCAGCGTTTACGCGTGCGTTTCGGCGCGGTGGCGGGCGGATTTCCGGCCGGAAGCGCGGTCTGCGGCGTCAACTGTTCCTGGCGGACCGCTGCCTGGACGAAGGTGCCCCAGCTGAGGTTCAGGCGGCCGTCCTGGTGGGCCAGGGCCGTTTCGATGGCATAATTGGCGGCTGTTTCCACCACCCATTCGAAATTTTCCTTGCCGACGGAATGGACATCGGCATCGGGGGCGGGGTTGCAGAAGTCGATGGCATAGGGAACACCGTCCTGCACGCCGAATTCCACCGTATTGAAATCGTAGCCGAGGCCGTTGCAAAGCCGCAGGACATAATCCTCCATCGTGGCCAGGAGGGCTGCGGAAGGCCGGTGGTCCGCCACATACCGCAGGTGATGCGGGTTCCTGGGTTCGTAATCCATGATGCGGACATATTTGCGGCCGATGCAGTAGCAGCGGAAATAGCTTTCGAACGAGACGGCCTTCTGGAGCATCATGACCAATTGGGCGGTTTCGTTGTAGGCCCGGAACACATCCTCCCAGTTTTCGACCTTGTAGACGTTCTTCCAGCCACCGCCGGCGTGGGGTTTCATGAAAGCGGGGAAGCCGCCGAGGTAATCCAGGATTTCCTCCCAATCCATGGGGAACTTCAGGTTGGTGAAGCTTTCCGTCGAGGTGTCGTCGGGATGTTCCTTGCTGGGCAGGAGGACGGTCTTGGGGACGGGCACGCCGACCTGTTCTGCCAGCACGTTGTTGAAGAATTTTTCATCCGCGCTCCACCAGAAGGGGTTGTTGATGACGGCGGTACCGGTGGCGGCGGCATTTTTCAGGTAGGCCCGGTAGAAGGGGACGTCCTGGGAGATCCGGTCTATGATGACCGCGTAGCCGGATGCGTGGTTTTGCTTCAGTTCCTCTACGGTGACGAAGTCGGCTTCCACGCCCTCGACGGCCTTCGAGCGGATACGTTCTACGAAAGCGGCGGGAAAGGTGCGTTCCTTGCCGAACAGGATACCAATTTTTTTCATAGCGGATGGGTTGGTGATATTGTTCCGGGGCCGGCGGATCGGATCCGCTCGCCGCCGGGTTGGGCGGTGGGCAGGCCCGGGTGGGCCGACTCCTGTAAAAGCCTTAGTTTTGTTGGATTGGCCGGCCTTCCGATACCGAATGTGAAGCAAATGTAACTTAATTCGGCAGGAATGGCGATGCCGGGGCACACCTTTATTCTGTGCGGTCCGGCATATCCGCGGCCGGTGAGCCGGAATCGGCCGGCGCCGGGATTCATTTCAAAAAATACAAGCCATGAAAGCAGTGATTACGGGAGGTACCAAAGGGATTGGACGGGCGATTGCGGAGCAATTCGCCGGGGAGGGTTTCGACCTGGCCGTCTGTGCCCGGACGGAGGCGGACCTGCAGGCCTGCCGCGAGGAGTGGGAAAGCCGCTATGGAATCCGTGTGCTGACCCGTCGGGTGGATGTGCGCAACCGCGAATCCGTCCGGGACTTTGCCGCATTCATCCAAGGGGAGTGGGGAGCGGTGGATGTATTGGTGAACAACGCGGGTGTTTTCATCCCGGGGGAGGTCGGACAGGAGCCGGCCGGCAACCTGGAGCTGATGGTGGAGACGAACCTGTACAGCGCCTACCACCTGACCAGGGCCTTGTTGCCGTCGATGGTGGATGCGGGGCGGGGGCATATTTTCAACATGTGTTCGATAGCCAGTATCACGGCCTATCCCAACGGCGGCTCCTACAGCATTTCCAAATTCGCTTTGTACGGGTTCCACAAAGTGTTGCGGGAGGAGCTCAAGGGGAAAGGCATCAAGGTGACGGCCATCCTGCCGGGGGCCACCTGGTCGGACAGTTGGGCCGGGGTGGACCTGCCGGCCAGTCGGCTGATGGAGGCCAAGGATATCGCCATCGCCGTTTGGAGCGCCTGGCAGATGAGTCCGGCCGCGGTGGTGGAGGAGATTATCCTCCGGCCGCAATTGGGGGACTTGTGAGAAACGTCGGGAGGGCGGAAAGGTCCGCCGGCCTTTTTTCGCTCATTCGGACAGTCCGCCCTGTTCCCGGCGATAGGAGCGGTAAGTGTCCTTGCTGAATTTGGAACCGTTGAAGCCGCCGGTCATCCGGAGGTCTTTCCGGAGGTCTTCCGGCAGCTGGAGGTAATCCAGGCAATGCTTGGAGCAGCACTGCCGGTAGGTTTCCGCGCAACGCGCGCACTGGATGAACAAGAGGTGGCAGGCATCGTTCGCACAATTGGTGTGCTGGTCACAGGGCGTGCCGCATTGGTGGCATTTCGCGACGATATCCTTGGTGATCCGCTCCCCGAGGCGTTCGTCGAAGACGAAGTTCTTGCCGATGAACTTATTGGGAAGTCCCTGTTCCCGGCATTGGCGGGCATATTCGATGATGCCGCCCTCTACCATGAAAACGTTCCGGAACCCTTTGTGCAGGTAATAGGCGCTCGCCTTTTCGCAGCGGATGCCGCCTGTGCAGTACATCACGATGTTGTGTTCCTGCTTGTCGGCCAATAATTTTTCCACCAGGGGCAAGGCTTCCCGGAAGGTCGATACATCGGGTCGGAGGGCATTTTCAAAGAATCCCACCTCGCTTTCGTAGTGGTTCCGCATGTCCACGACGATGGTGTCGGGTTGGTCGGTGAGCTGGTTGTAAGCAGCGGCATCGAGCGGGGTCCCCCGCCGGGTGACGTCGAAGGACGCATCGTCCAAACCGTCCGCCACAATTTTCTTCCGCACCTTCACTTTCAGTTTGAAGAATGATTTTCCGTCGTCGTCGATGGCGATGTTGAGCCGGCACTGGTCGAGGTGTGTGACGTGCCTTATTTCCTTGCGGAAGATGTCCAGGCGTTCGGTGGGAATGGAGATCTGGGCATTGACGCCTTCCGAGGAGACGTAAACGCGTCCGAGGATGCCGAAGGCATCTAATTTCTGGTAGAGTTGGTCGCGGAAGTAAAGTGGGTCGGGAATATTCGAGTATTGGTAGAAGGACAGGGTTGTCCGTGCTTCCGTGCTATCGAGCATCCTTTGGCGGAGGAGGTGGCGGTCGGTCTGGTTGAAGAGTTTCATAAGGAAAAGGCTTCGGTCGGTGAAAGATTGGATCGGCGGATGGGTCGGGTTCAGTGGAAATCAAGCGCGGAGCGGTCGAGCCATGCCAGTGTGTTCCAGGACCGGATGGCTTGTACCACCTCGTCGGAAAGACCGGCGGTTTCCAGGAAGGCGCCGATGGTTAGGTCGCCCAGGGGGAACGGATAGTCGGAGCCGAGGGTCACCTTGTCGGGGCCGACGAGGTCGATGACGGTGCGGAGCATGTCTTCGTCATGGGTGATGCAGTCCACCCAGAAGCGGCCGAGGTAATCGCGGGGCGAAACGGCATTGTCGACCGCCACGAGGTCCGGTCTGCAGCGGAATCCGTGTTCGATACGGCCGAGGGTGGGCAGGAAGGAACCGCCGGCATGTGCGAAGCAGCAGCGCAGGTGGGGCAACCTTTCGAAGATACCGGAGAAGATCATCGAGCAGATGGCCCGGCTGGTTTCGGCGGGCATGCCCACCAGCCAGGGTAGCCAGTAGCGCTCCATGTGGGCCTGGCCCATCATGTTCCAAGGGTGCACGAAGAGTGCCATCCCCAGGTCGGCGCAAGCTTCGAAGACCGGGAAGAAGCGGGGCTCGCCGAGGTTCAGGTCGTTGATATTGGAGCCGATCTGGACGCCGGCCAGGCCGATGTCACGGCAGCGGCGGAGTTCGCGGACGGCCAGGTCGGTATCCTGCATCGGGAGGGTGCCCAGGCCGACATAATGGCGGGGATGGGCGGCGGCCAGGTCGGCCAGGTGGTCGTTCAGGAATTGTGCGATCGACAAGGTGTCCAGGGGGCGGGCCCAATAGCTGAAGAGCACGGGAATGGTGCAGACGACCTGGACTTGTGTATGGTGTCGTCCGTACTCCTCGATCCTGCGTTGCGGGTCCCAGGTGTTCCTGCCGACCCTGCGGAAGAAGGACGTCCCTTTCATCATGTCGGCGTGATCCGGGTCGGTATGCGCGAGGTGGATGAACCCGTCGTAGCCGAACTTGTCCGCCCAACGGGGCAGTTTCTCCGGCATGATGTGGGTGTGCATGTCAATTTTCAGCATAAGGACGGACGTTAAGCCTGGACGGGACCTTCCCCGACCCAATCCTGCAGGTAGGCACCTTGTTCGCAGCGGGGGGCCAGTTCCTGGTCGATGAACGGCCGGACCTCGTGGATGATGTTTTCCGGGTAGAGGAGATGGAGGTTGGGACCTGCGTCAAGGCTGAAGAAGACGGGGTGTTTGGTATCGGAACGGTATTGACGGACCCGTTCGATCATTTCCAGGGTATTGGATTTTAGCAGGATATAAGACGGGTTGCTGCTCATCATGAGGCCGTGGAGGGTGAGCGCTTCCCGTTCCGCGATACTGCCGAAAGTCTCGAGGTCACCAGTCCGCATGGCGGAGAGGAGGAAATGCAGGTTCTTACGGGCGTCCGCATAGCGGCTTTCCGCAAAGGGGTGGTTATCCATCAGGCTGTGGCCGGCCCGGCTGCTCACGCTTTTCTCGGCGGTACTGGCGAGGAGGATGTCGTCGTGGAAGTCGCGGAAGATGGGGTGCACCCGGTCGGCCAGCGGCACGGCATAATCATCGGAAGCGTCCGGCACCTCCCCGGTACGGCCCCACAGGGCGGCCACGGGATAGATGGAGCGGCAGGCGCTGCCGGACCCCAGTCTTGCAAGCCAGGAGGATTTCCGGTCGAAGGCCTGGTCGTCCTCCAGGGTTCCGAAGAGTTCGTGTTCCAGGGAACAGATGCAGAGGGCCAGGGCGCTCATGGCCGAGGCGGAGGAAGCGATGCCGGCGGAATGCGGGAAGGCGTTGGCGGACCGGATGTCGAGGTGCAGTTGCCGCAGGAACGGGAAGGCGTCGGTGACGTGCTCCAGGAAGCGGACAATCTTCAGGCGGAATGCTTCCTGAGGTTCCCCGTGGAACAGGAAATCCACCGACATGGCCGGATCCCCGTTTTCCTTGGGTCGGTAGGAGACCGATGTTTCGGTGAAGGAGGTGCTGAGGGTCAGGCTAATGGAAGGATTGCGGGGCAATTGAACCCCGTGTTTCCCCCAGTATTTGACGATTGCGAGGTTGGAGGGGCTTTGCCAGATGACCTGGCCGGGTGTTATTCCGTCTGTTTCCAGGACCAGGCCCGGCTGTTTGTAATCCGTCATAAGGCATAGATTGGTTTGGCGGGCTTCGGCTTCCCGGTCCCCGGTTCATCCGGGAGCGGGCGGCGCTTTGCTCCGGCGGCCCCGGCCCTGCACAAATATACAAGTCCGGGGATACAAAACGGTAACAAAGCGCGGCGGGCGGGCATTCCGTTGACCGGATGGGCCGGCCGGCCGGCGAAGGTCCCCGGCTGTTAATCCCGGCTGAAGAAGCGGCTGCCCTCGCGGGCCATTTTACGCAGGAGGGGACAGCAGCGGTACCGGTCTTCCCGGTAATGGTCGTACAGTTCGTCCATCCATTTCACGCAGGTGGCCGGACCGGTTTCGTCGGCCCAGTGCAGCAAGCCCTTCGGATAATTGACCCCCAAGGTGACGGCGAGGTCTATTTCCTCCGGGGTGGCGATGCGGAGGTAACAGGCTTCCGCGGCTTCGTTGATCAACATGGCGAGGATCCGGCGGAAGATCCGTTCGCCCCCGACGGGGTCCGTCACCGGGGCCGGTGGTACGGCCCCGTCGGTGTAATCATAGAATCCTCTCCCGGTCTTGCGTCCCAGCCAGCCGGCTGCCCTCAGCTGTCTTTGGGAGAGGGAAGGCCGGAAGCGGGGGTCGTTGTAAAATGCTTGGAACAGGGTTTCCGACACCGTGTGGTTGACATCGTTCCCGATCAGGTCCATGAGGGAGAAGGGCCCCATCCGGAATTGTCCGATGGTGGTCATGGCCCAATCGATGGTCGCGGGCTCGGCCAGTCCTTCGTCATGAATCCGCAGGGCTTCCCCGTAATAATGCCGGGCGATGCGGTTGACCAGGAAGCCGGGGGTGTCTTTGGCGCGGATGGCGGTCTTACCCCAGGCGCGGACGACCTCCATGGCGGCATGCACGGATGCTTCGGATGTTTGCAGGGCCGGGATGACCTCGACGAGCCGCATGACCGGGGCCGGATTGAAAAAATGAATCCCCAGGGTCCGTTGCGGGTTCCGGCAGGCGGCGGCAACGGCCGTCACGGAGAGGGAGGACGTGTTGGTGGCCAGCAGGCAATCATCCGATACGATTTCCTCCACTTGTGCGAATATCGACCGCTTGGTGTCCAGGTCTTCCACCACGGCCTCGATGACGAGTCGGCATCTTTCCAGCGCTTGCAGCCGGTCGGCATAGGTAATCCGTGCCAGGACATGGTCTGCGGTCGTGCGGTCCATCCTGTTCCTGGCGACCAGCTTGTCCAGGCCCGCCTGCAGCAGTTCGGCGGAACGCTGCGCCGAACCGGCGGAAAAGGTCTCGCAAAGCACCACTTCCGTGCCTGCCAGGGAAGCGACCTGGGCAATGCCGGTGCCCATGGCGCCGGCCCCGATGATACCGATTTTTTGCATAGCTTTTCTTGGGTGCAGGTTACGGCTTCCGTCCTTGCCGCCGGTGGCCGTTCGGCCGACCGGTCGGAAGCGGACGCCCCGGTCCAAAGATACGGGACTTCCGGGAATGCCCGTTTATCCGCGTGGTTTTCGCGCCGGGGGACGGGACTTGTGCAGGCCGATTGCGGCTACCGTCGCCGCAATCCCGCTTCCCACCGCAAAAACAGGGGTCTTTCTTTTTCGAATTGGACCTTGTTTCAGCATATTTGTCGAACCGTTCACCGACTTTCGCTCCGGTTGAAATATCCGCCGGAGGCTGGGCATCCGGGGGCTTCCGGCATCGGCTCCGGATGCGACGGTCCCATTCATTCATCGGATGTGGACGGGCGGGGATTATCCTTGGAAGGGGCTGACCATGCCCGAATCCTTGCCGTCCGGTCCTGTACGAACCGAAAACAAAGAAGATGAAGAAAAAGCACCTCCTCCCGATCCTGCTGGTGCTGGCGATCGCCGGCTGGCAGCAAACGGATGCCCAACAGCCGGAACGGCTGGATGCGGCGGAAATTTACCAGGCCATCGAAAAGCTGAACGTATTGGGATCCGCCCTGTACGTGGCAGCCCATCCGGATGACGAAAACACACGGATGATCGCCTGGTTGGAAAATGAGAAACACCTGCACACGGCATACCTGTCCTTGACACGGGGAGACGGGGGACAGAACCTGGTCGGCCCGGAAATATCCGCCTTGCTGGGTTTGATCCGAACCCAGGAGCTGCTGGCGGCCCGCCGCATCGACGGGGGGAACCAGCTGTTCACCCGGGCCAACGACTTCGGGTTTTCCAAGCATCCGGACGAGACCCTGAAGATCTGGAACAAGGACGAAGTCCTGGCGGATGTCGTATGGGCCATCCGGAAGTGGCAACCGGATGTCATCATCAACCGTTTCGACCACGCGACGCCGGGCCGGACGCACGGCCACCATACGGCATCGGCCATGTTGTCCTACGAGGCGTTCGACCTGGCCGGCGATACGAGTGCCTACCCCGGGCAGCTGGGCCTGGTGTCGGCCTGGCAACCGCATCGGCTGTTCTTCAATACGTCCTGGTGGTTCTACGGCAGCCAGGAGGCATTTGAGAAAGCCGACAAATCGGATATGACCGGTGTCGACGGCGGCGTCTATTATCCGCTGTTGGGAAAATCGAACGGTGAGATCGCCGCGGAAAGCCGCTCCATGCACAAATCGCAGGGCTTCGGCAGCGTCGGGAACCGCGGGGAGCAAATGGAGTACATCAAGCTGCTCAAAGGGGAGCCGATCCGGTCGATGGACGACCCGTTCGCCGGTATCAACACCACCTGGACACGGGTGGAAGGGGGCGCACCGATCGGGGAGGTCCTGTCGGCGGTCCGGGCGGAATACCGCCACGACCGGCCGGAGGCCAGCATCCCGAAACTGATGGAAGCCTACCGGATGGTCCGGGAACTTCCGGACGGATTCTGGAAGCGGGTCAAGTCCGCCGAACTGGAGCGGGTCATCACCGCCTGTATGGGCCTCTTCGCCGAGGCGGTGGCATCGGACGAATCCGCCGCTCCGGGCGAGGCGGTGGAGCTGACGCTGGAGGTCATCAACCGCTCCCAGGTTCCGTGTACCCTCCGGTCGGTCAGCATCCTGCCGATGGGGACGGATACGGTCCTGCAGCTGGCCCTGGCGCCCAACCGCGACCATACCTGGAAGCAGCAGGTGAACCTGCCGGCGGATATTCCCCTGACCAATGCATACTGGTTGAACGAGCCCATGTCCGGCATCGGCATGTACCGGGTGGATGACCCTGCCTTACGGGGATTGCCGGAAACGCCCCGCACGTTCCGGGTTCGCTTCGAGCTGTCGGTGGACGGCCATCCGATGGTCTTGGAGCGGGCGGTGGTATACAAGCGGGACGACGACGTGAAAGGGGAAGTCTATCAGCCTTTCGAGATTATACCACCGGTGTTCGTGGACTTGACCAAGGACGTGTTCCTATTTCCCGATCTGGAGCCCCAGCCGGTGGATGTGTTGGTGAAAGCCGGCAAGGCGGGGGTGAGCGGGCAGTTGCGGCTGGGACATACCGGTCGTTGGAGCGCGGTGCCGGAATATGTCGATTTCAACCTGAGCGCGAAAGGCGAGGAGCAGACCTTCACCTTCACCTTGTATCCCACCGAAAAGGCGACGGTCGGCAAGGTCGCCCCGCTGGCCTCCGTGGGGCAGGTGCCGTATTTCAGGAAGTCGGTGAAGATCGCTTACGACCATATTCCCACCCAGCTGGTCCTGCTCAATGCGGAGGCGAAGATCGCCAGGGTGGACCTCCGGCGGGGCGTGGACCGAATCGCCTACATCATGGGTGCCGGCGACGATGTGCCGGAGAGCCTGCGGCAGGTGGGATATACGGTGGATATCCTGGCGCCCGAGGATGTCACCGCCGAGGTCTTGGCATCGTACGAAGCGCTCGTACTGGGTGTGCGGGCTTACAATACCTTGGAGCGGTTGAAATATTTGCAGCCTGTGCTGTTCGAGTATGTTCGGAAGGGCGGAACGATGGTGGTGCAATACAACACGACCGGTTCGCTGAATACCCCGGCAGAAGGCCTGGCGCCGTATCCGATGAAGTTGTCCCGGGACCGGGTGACGGTGGAGGATGCCGAGGTACGGTTCCTGGCGCCGGACCATCGGGTCCTGCACCACCCGAACGAAATCACGGCGGCGGATTTCGACGGATGGGTACAGGAGCGCGGGCTTTATTTCCCGCAGGAGTGGGATGCGGCATTCACCCCGATCTTATCCTGTAACGATCCCGGCGAGCCGGCACGGGATGGCAGCCTGTTGGTGGCGCCGTACGGAGCGGGTCACTATGTCTACACGAGCCTGTCTTTTTTCCGGGAGTTGCCGGCTGGGGTGACGGGGGCATACCGCTTGTTCGCCAACCTGCTTTCCATCGGGAAGCAATAAGGGAGGACGTCGCCGTCGGAAACGGCAAAGGGAGGCGGATCGGCACAGGTATCTCATCTTCCGTACCTCAAAAACCAAATCGAATATTTTGATGGCAAGGTTCCCAAGGTTGAATAAAAACGTAAGCTACCCATAACCACAGGGTCTGTATGGCGCTTCCCGCCTGTTGGACAGGGCGGCCCGGGGGGCGCCCCACCCCGG
>CAZNLJ010000009.1:0-148404 GCA_964573725.1 uncultured Saprospiraceae bacterium | reverse complement strand
GGAGGTTTAGTAAACGTAGGTTGCGTCCGAATTCCTGATCCAATGGATTACCGGCCAGGGTATAAGCCGTTTTCCAAACCTGGCGATTTGATGGACGTACGGCCCGTCGCAGCCGTTTACCAAACCTTCGAGGTTTAGTAAACGTAATTCCAATTCCGAAAGAACAAGCCCGCCATCCCTCAATAGGCCGTCCCATCCCAGTCCATCCTTCAAATCATATGGAAATCCCTGTTCAAAAAACAGCCAAACACCCGCAAACACCGTCCAAATTCCCGATCCAATGGATTCCGCTCGGGGTGTCCTAGCCCCTTTTCACGGCGAGTGGTAGCTCCTTGGCAACTTGTAACACAAGCAGGATTGAGGAAAGAGGGAAACCGAAGGTTTCATTCATTCCTGATTTTGCAGACTCGAGGTACGGAAGCGGAGGAAGATGAGTTGTAGCGAACGATTCCGTGTCCGTCCGGCGGCACGGACGGGCCTCAATCCACGATACTGCGGATACGTTCCCCGTCGTCGATGACAACACGCTTCGCCACATTCGACATGCGGCCTCAATCCTCGATACTGCGGATACGTTCCCCGTCCTTGTATTCCACGGCGAAGGCACCGCCGAAATCGCGGAGCAGGCGAACCTTCTCGATATCCTTCCGGGCCGCTTCCAGCGTATCGTAATCACCCAGCAGCACCCGGCACAGCTTGTTGTCGAGGATATACTCCTTGTCCAGGCGGCCCATTTTGGCAACTTCCCGGAAGCGGGGGTGGTCGAGCTGTTCGAGGTTGCGGGAAACGGCGATCAGCTGGATCTTGTAGTAGGTCCCGACCTGTCGGGGCGCTTCGGTGACGACCTTGTAATCATCCGCCTTCGATTTGGAGGCGTAGGAATCTGCGGCATCCGGAGCGGGGGTCGAGGGGGTCGGAAGCGTCTCCTGCACCGGAGGGGGGGTGGATGCGGCCGGCGGCGGGGCGGCGGCCTGGGAATCGGCGGCGGCAGGCGTTGCGGCCGGGGGCAGCGGTGGTTCCGCGGTCGTCTCGACCGCATCCCTAGGTGATGCCCCGCGATAGGGTTCCAGGTAGAGCGGCGCCCCGAAATCGCGGAACTGGTCCGCGTCGCGGGTATCGAAAGCATAGCTGGCCGGGAAGTATCCTTCGGCCATCGCCTCCAGCAGGTAGGAGCGGGCGGGTTCCACCGGTACGGCATATCGGCCGCCGGCCGTTCCCACCTTGGTCAGGAAGCGGCGTGGCCCTTGCTCCGGAACCTCGTACAAGGCCACCTCCGCCTGTGTCAGCGGCTGCATGCGCACCTTGTCGAGGACCTCGCCCGAGGCTTGCCAACGGGAGACCGGCCGGTTGTAGACGAATTCGAAGATGTCTTCCTGGGTCGTGGTGATCTTCTCCACGCCGGCGGTCCGGTTGGAGACCAGGAAGCCGCCCGAACCGGACGTCGTTTCGACGAAAAAGAAATCATCCGCCGGCGAGTTGAACGGGATGCCCAGGTTTTCCGGTTCGCCCGTCCATTGGGCCCGCATGCCCTGGATGGAAAAGATATCATAGCCGCCGATCGACACGTGTCCGTTGGAAGCGAAATACAGCTTTCCGTTTGCGATATCGTAATACGGGGTGATTTCGTCCCCGCCGGTATTGACCGTCCCTCCGCAGTTCAGGGGGAGGGTGAAGTCGTTCGCCGGGCTGTTCACATCGCGGGTGGTGTACCAGATGTCCATACCGCCGCTGCCGCCCATCCGGTTGGTGGAAAAGAACAGGACCTCCGTTTGTCCCTGATGGATCACATAGGGATGGGTGGTGGTGACTTCCGGATCGTTGATGTAAGCGGGCAGCGGTTCCGGGGCGGACCAGTCCGTACCGGAACGCCGGGACATGAAGATTTCACATTGGGTGGTGAGCCCACCCCATTTCTCGACCGACTTGCAGCGGGTGAAATAGAAGCGTTGGCCGTCCGGTGTCAGGCTGCCGTTGCAGAAATGCCGTTGCGGATCGATGGGGATGTTCTCCACCAAGGTGGCGGGCTGCCAGACCCCGTCCGTCCGGAGGGACCGGTAGATGGCGGCCCGTTGTGCTTTTGTCGAAGAGAAATAGAGGACATCGTCTCCGTAGGGGAAAGGGGCGAATTCCGTTTCCGGCGTGTTGATATGGCTGTCCATCAGCCGCACCTTGGCTTTCTGCCCGTCGCCACGGACGGCCAACTGCGCCGCCAGTTCACAGCCCCGTTGTTCTTTCTGGACGATGACGGCCATTGCAGCCTTGTCGCTGCCCTTGTAGCGCCCCAGGAAATTGTTGAATTCGCTGTTCGCCGACGCATAGTCCCCGCTTTGTTTCAGGGCCCTGGCGAACTGCAGCCCGAGCATCGGATAATCGGGATGGTCCTTGATGGTGAGCCAGGCCTCCACCGCGTTGCGGTAGTCCCGGATGATGGCGAAACACTCCCCGGCCCGGTATGCCAGCATCCGGTCCTTGGGGCGTAAGCGGAAGGCGGCGCGGTAATGTTCGCCGGCATCGGCATATTGGGCTTTGGCATACAGGTTTTCCGCCAACTTGAGGTGCTTGCGCCAGCTCAATTTCTCTTGGGCCGGCAGCTGGGTGGCGGCCAGGAGGACCAAGCCGGCCCCCAGCAGGAGATATTTGCTCATAAATGTTGCGTAAAGGGTTTTTATGATATGGCAAATATAAGAAATACAGCCGGAAACCACATACGGCGGCCCGATGGCCTTACGGCGGCAGGGGCGGGTGTTCAGCTTTGGAGGAGCCGCTCCACCACGGCCGGGAAATGGGCATGCTCCAAGGCCTGCACGTTCCGGGCGATGACATCCGGGGTGTCGGCGGGGTGCACGGCGCAGGAGACCTGGCATATCACATCCCCCTGGTCGTAATGTTCGTTGACGTAATGGATGGTGATGCCGGTGGTCGTGGCCCCGCTTTCCCGGACGGCCCGGTGGACGTGCATGCCGTACATTCCCTTCCCGCCGTGGGCAGGGAGCAGCGAAGGATGGATGTTGACCATCCGCCGTTCGAAGCGGGTCACCAACCAGGCCGGAACCAGGCGCAGGAAGCCGGCCAGTACGATGAATCCGATGGCATGCTCCGTCAATTGCCGGTCGAGCGCCCCGCCCTCGCCCCAGTCCTCCCGGCCGACGACCACAGCGGGAACGCCTTGTGCCGCCGCCACCGACAGGACCCTGGCCTGCGGCTTGTCGGAGACCACCAGCCCGACCCGTACCGCCGGGTGTCCGGCAAAGTGTTCGATGAGCCGGCGGGCATTGCTTCCCGTTCCGGAGGCGAAAATGGCGATGTTCTTCATGGCAGAAAAATGTTTGGACCACCCCGCCGCAGGAACGGGCCGGCGGCGGGGGCAGGCGAGGGAAGGGCGGAAAGACGCGGCCACCGCCGGCGGGATATCATCCGGAAACACGGCCGGAAGCCGTTCTCCCGGCCGAATAGCCGGGCGGAAGGGCAGGACCCGGGACTGCCCGGCTCCCTGTTTGCCGGATTGGAAATCCGACCGGCCCCGTCGTCCGGTTATCCGCTTCCTTGTTCATGTTCTTCTTCTTGTTCTTCTTCTTGTCCTTCCGAACCGGCAAGGTCCGGTTCATCGGCCGGAGGAGGCTGGTTTTCCGCCGCGAAGGCGCGTTTCTTATCCGGCACGTGGTCGTCCAGGAACTTGTTCACTTCCTCCAGGCGGCGATTGGAGACGATTTCACCAAACGCGTTGATATGGATTTCGAAGCCTTCGAGGGGTTGCTCGTCGTCGGCTTCCTTTTTGGGTGTTTGTTTAGCCATGATTTGGAATTTACGTCCTCAGGCCGTTTCCGGTGGGGATTCGGCGAGCCGGTCGAAGTGTTCGCAAGCCTCGTACAGGCGCGACCGGACGGCTTCCCTGCCGAGCACCTGCATCATGTCGAAGACCATGGGGCCCTGCATGGTCCCGGCCAGGGCGAGCCGCAGCAAGGGCATCACCTGGCCTATCTTGGCACCCTGCCCGCTTGCGAAGTCCTTGATATGCGCCTCCAGCTCGGCTGCGGCGAAAACGGGGGCCTCGGCCAGGGAGTCGGCCAGGGCGGCGACCAGGGTACGCGCCGCGGGATCCCAGCGTTTACGGACTTGGGCCGCATCCACTTCGCGGACCGGGCCGAGCAGGTAGGCCGCCTGTTCCGGAAGGTCCGACAGGAGGCTGAGGCGGTCTTTCATCAGTCGGCAGACCTCCTGCAGGAAGCTGTCGGCCACCTCGAACCCGGCCGCCTCCACCCAGGGCCGCGCCCACTGCGCCAGCTCCGCCGGATCCATGGCATGCAGGTATTGTTGATTGAACCATTTCGCCTTGTCGTAATCGAAACGGGCGCCCCCCTTGCTGATCTTGTCCAGGGAAAACGCCGCCGCCAGGTCCGCCAAGGTGAAGATCTCCTGGTCCGTACCGGGGTTCCAGCCCAGGAAGGCCAGGAAGTTGAGCACGGCCGCCGGCAGGAATCCGTATTCCCGGAACCCGCGGAAGGAATCCTCCACGGCGGCACCGTCCCAGGCCAGGGGAAAGACGGGAATACCGAAACGGGCGCCGTCCCGCTTGCTGAGCTTGCCCTTCCCGTCGGGCTTGAGGATCAAGGGCAGGTGGGCGAAGCGGGGCATGGTGGCCTCCCAACCGAACGCCCGGTACAACAACACGTGGTGCCCGGTGCTGGGCAACCATTCCTCGCCCCGGATCACATGGGTGACCTCCATGAGGTGGTCGTCCACGATGTTCGCCAGGTGATAGGTCGGCATGCCGTCCGCCTTCAGCAGCACCTTATCGTCCAGCTCGTCCGTCTGGAAGACGACGGGTCCGCGGACCAGGTCCTCCACCGACACGGTTTCGCCGGCCGGTACCTTAAGGCGGACGACCGCCGGCTCGCCGGCGGCCAAACGGCGGTCCACTTCCTCCGCCGGGAGGGTCAGGCTGTTCTCCAGCCCCATCCGGGTGGCGGCGTCGTACCGGAATGCCGTTCCCGCCTGCTCCGCGGCAAGCCGGTGTGCCTCGAGTGCCGCCGGGGTGTCGAAGGCGTAGTAGGCCGCACCGCGGCGGACGAGCGCCCGGGCCTGCTCGGCATAGACCGACCGCCGTTCCGACTGGCGGTAGGGGGCGAAGGGACCACCCTGCTCCGGCCCCTCGTCCGGCACCAGCCCGCACCACCGCAGCGCTTCCGTGATGTAGGCCTCCGCCCCCGGCACATAACGCCCCTGGTCCGTGTCCTCGACCCGCAGCAGGAAGGTGCCGCCGTGCTTGCGGGCGAACAGGTAGTTGTAAAGGGCCGTACGGACACCCCCGATGTGCAGGGGGCCCGTCGGACTGGGTGCGAACCGGACTCGGACAGGTCTTGTCATCTGACGAATGGATTTGCGGCCACCGACCCGTTTTCGGACGGATCCGGGGCCCTTTGGTGCCGGATGCAAAGGTAAGGCTTCCCCGACGTATCCCCATCCCGGATGAGAAAAAGCATTTTCCGGCCGGCTCCCGGGGTAGTGCCGCCGGGATTTGCGATATTTGCCGGGACACCCCGGCGACCTGCGCCGGATGCTTCCTTCCAACAACCTCCGCCCCGTGTATCTGGTCCACACCCCTCCCCTCCTGCGCCGCCTCTTCCCGAAGGCCTGCTGCCGGATCCCGGATGCACCGAAAACGATTTTCCTCACTTTCGACGACGGCCCCTCCCCCGCGGTCACCCCCTGGGTCCTGGAACAACTCCACCGGTACGAGGCGACCGCCACCTTCTTTTGCATCGGCCGCCAGGTCGCCCGACACCACGGCCTCCTCCGGTCCGTCGCCGCCGCCGGCCATACCGTCGGTAACCATACCTACGACCACCTCGACGGTTGGAAAACCCATCGCCGGACCTACCTGGAGAATGTCCGCCTGTGCCGGACACTCCTGCCCGGGCCGCTCTTCCGCCCCCCTTTCGGCAGGCTGACACCCGGCCAGTGGAAGCACCTGCATTGTCAAATGAAAGTCATTTTTTGGGATGTGCTCAGCGGGGATTTCGACCCCGCCCGCAGCGCCGCCCAGTGCCTGTCGGACGTCATCCGCCACGCCACCGACGGCTCCATCGTCGTATTCCACGACAGCCCTCAGGCGGCTCCCCGCCTGTTCGGGGCCCTGCCCGGTGTGCTGGAACACTTTTCCCGGAAGGGGTTCCGATTCGAAGGCCTGGACGGCTACGCCGGCACGCCGTAGCCGACCGGACCTCCCGCCCCGGTCGCCCCACCCTGCTTTTTTTTCCGCAATTGCGTAACATTGCAGCGTGGAAAGCCGATACCGGCCACCAACGAACAGCATGATCATGGACAATTTCCTTTCCGGCTACGCGAAGCTGCTTGTACACTACTGCCTCGAACTGCAACCGGAGGAACGGCTTTTCGTCAGCACCACCACCCTCGCCGAACCACTCGTCCGCGAAGTCTGGCGCGAAGCCCTCCGCGCCGGCGCCATCGTCGAAACAGACCTTTCCTTCCGGGAAAAACAACGGATCCAATACCTAGAGGCCGCTACCGCCCACCTCCGCCACGTCCCCCTGCTGTATCGTCATGCCATGGCGGAGTTCGACGCCTACCTGCATATCCTCGCCCCGTTCGACCTGCGCGAGGACCAGGACGCCGACCCGGAGAAGACCGCCCTCCGGAAAACCGCCCTCCAACCCTACCAGCAACGCTACTTCGAGCGCACGGCCGATCGCACGCTGAAACGAAACCTTTGCCAATTCCCCACGTTAGCCAATGCACAGGAAGCCGGGATGTCACTGGAAGCCTACGAATCCTTCGTCCGCCACGCCTGCCTGCTGCATGCCCCGGACCCCGCCGAAGCCTGGCGTGCCGTCCGCCGGGAACAGCAACGCATCGTCGACTTCCTCAACGGAACCTCCCATATCCGATACCTGGGCAAGGACATCGACATCTCCTTCTCCACCCAAGGCCGGACCTGGATCAATTCCGACGGCCGGACCAACATGCCCTCCGGGGAAGTCTACACCTCCCCGGTCGAGGACAGTGTGAACGGAGTCATCCACTTCGGCTATCCCACCCTGTTTTCGGGTACGGAGCTGGAAGGCATCACCCTCCGCGTCGAGAACGGCACCATCACCCGATGGGAAGCCCGAAAAGGGAAGGCCCTGCTGGACCAGGTCTTCGAGATTCCCGGTGCCCGGCACTTCGGGGAGGCGGCCATCGGAACCAATTACAACATCAACCGGTTTACGAAAAATATCCTGTTCGACGAAAAAATCGGCGGCACCGTCCACATGGCCGTCGGCCAGTCCTACCTGCAGGCAGGCGGCCGGAACCAATGCGCCATCCACTGGGACATGATCGCGGACATGACGGACGGCGGCATGGTCTTCGCAGATGGGCAAAAGATTTATGAAAACGGCCGTTTCCTGCTGTGAGGATCACCCGCACCGCTGGAATTCGCCCCAAGATGCCGGAAAATAAAACTGAGCATTTGTCGACAGTTTTCATTATTTTCGCATCTCTTTTCGTACCAAGCAAATAGTTACAAAATATTTTTCCCAAAACAACACTGTTCATCACCGTGGAAAACAACATTGCATTCCTGGAACTGAAGTACGGAAACATCTATGGAGGTTTCCCCAATTTCTTTGCGATCGCGGAAGTCTCCCTGCTCGTGTTCGAAAGGCGCTCGAAGAAGATTTTCATCGAAACCTGGGTGAATAAGGCGGATGTCGACTACGTGAGCGTTTACTCCAAAACCAACGAACTCGGCCATACCGTCGGCCGGAACAAGGTCGTCGTCAACATGCGTTCGGGCAGGACGAGACCTTTCCTCGAGGAGTTCAAGGTCGACAAAAGGGCCTTGCAGTATTCCTTCAAGCAACTCCGGCCCGTACACAGCCGCGTCAAGAAATTCCTTTTCGACGCCCTGCGGAAATACCAGATCGACACCATCATCACCTTCGACGGACGGCGGGATATCTTCCTTTGCGAACGTGCCGGCGTCCGCTTCGGCCGCATCCAGATCGTCGACCTCCAGAAGGAACTCAACAAGGAGACTGACTATCTCTTCTCGCTCAACAAGCTTTCGGTCATCATCAACTTCGATATGGACGGGTCCTATCTCCGTTCCTCGAACGAGGAGTACTGGCTCCACCCGATCGCCGCCAAGCAGCTGCGGCCCAAGTCCGCCGCCTGGGATGCCTCCCGCCTGCTCATGATTCACAACGAATTCTATGACCACCGCACGGATTTCCTCCTCAAGGCGCAACAATTGCTGAACAAGATCCAGACGCTCAAGGATGTGGAGGAAGGCGGCTGACCGCCTCCCCCGCGGAGCGGTTCCGGAATAGGTACCGGAACCATTCCCGGGCATCCGAATCCAAATCCCCTGCGCCGCCCGTCGGTTTCCTGGGCAGGATTCCTGCCCCGGAAACTATTTCCGCCGACTGCCGTCTCCGGTCCACTGCGCCCGTCTTCCACCCGTTGACACCCCCACCCCTCACGCCGGCCACCGCTCGGAAGGCCGTCCCGGCAGAATTTACTGACACAACCGCTGCACGTTCTTCCAATCAAACGGTCCATGCACAAACGGTTTCCCCTCCTTTTCCTGCTGCTGTACCTGCTTCCCCTCCCGGCTTCGTCCGCCGCCCTCCGCGTGGTGGCTACCGCCTCCATCTTTGCGGATATGGCCGCCCAAATCGCCGGGAACCTGTGCGAGATCCGGACCATCGTTCCCGTCGGCAGCGACCCGCACCTGTACGAACCGACCCCGGCCGACGCCCGGCTCATCGCTTCCGCGGACCTCGTCCTCCGGAACGGACTTACCTTCGAGGGCTGGCTCGACGACCTCCTCGAAAATGCCCCGCCGAACGTCGCCATCATCACTATCACGGAAGGGATCAGCCCCATCCGTGCCGAAGGGGAAGCTTCCGCCGACCCGCATGCCTGGATGGATGCCCGGAACGGATTGGTCTATATCCGGAACATCCGCGACGCCCTCGTCCGCTACGACCCCGATAACGCGGAAGCCTTCGATTTCAACTACCGCCTCTATCGGGACCAACTGTCCGACCTCGACGATTACATCCGTACCCAAATCGCCCGCATCCCGGCCGACCTGCGCGTGCTCGTCACCTCCCATGACGCGTTCCAATACTACGGCCGCCAATATGGCCTGCAACTGGAGGCCGTCCTCGGCATCTCCACGGAAATGGAAGCCCGGACGTCGGATATCGTCCGCCTTCGGTCGACCATCGCCCGCACCGGTGTCCCGGCCGTCTTCCTCGAGACGACCATCAACCCCAAATTGCTGCAACAACTCGCCACCGACAACCAGCTCGCCATCGGCGGCCCCCTCTATGCGGATTCCCTGAGCGAACCCGATGGCCCCGCCGCCGATTACCTGTCCATGCTCCGATATAATACGGACGCCATCGTCGACGGCCTCACCCGGCCGGCCGCAGCCCTCCCCGGCCGGTCGAGCCCTTCCCGGGCCGGCTGGGCGGCCCTCGCCATCGTCATGGTCCTCGGTTTCGCCTATGTCGCCTGGCGCTTGTCCCGATGACTTCCGCCCGCGAATCCCCCGCCACCCGCTTGGCCGAACCACGGTTTTGAGCTACTTTTGGAGCCCGCTTCCTCACAACCACCTTGCCCGGATCCTATGGAACCCATACCGTCAATATCCGCCGGCCCTGCCGCCGGCCGGCTGCAAGAGCTCTTCGGCCGGCAGTCCGCCCACTACCGCCAGGTCGGTGCCACCCATGCCCGGCAACGCCTGCAGAAACTGGACCGGCTCCACCAGGCCATCCTTCGGTACCGCCCGAAAATAAAGGCCGCCATGTGGGCGGATTTCCGCAAACCTCCCCTCGAAGTGGATGCCGTGGAAATCTTCCCGGTCACCAGCGCCATCCGGCATACCCGGCGGAACCTCCGCCGCTGGATGTACCCGGAAAGGGTCCCCACCCCCCTGGCCTTCGCCGGCTCCGCCTCCTGGATCCAATACGAACCCAAAGGGTGCTGCCTGATCATCTCCCCCTGGAACTTCCCCTTCAACCTGTCTTTCCTGCCCTTGATTTCCGCTGTTGCAGCCGGCAACTGCGTCATCCTCAAACCCTCCGAAAAGACCCCCCACTCGTCCGCCCTCATCGCGGAAATCGTGGCGGAAGTGTTCGATCCCGCCGAGATCTGTGTCGTGGAAGGAGAGGCCGATACCGCAAAGGCACTGCTGGAACTCCCGTTCCACCACATCTTCTTCACCGGTTCCCCCGCCATCGGCCGCCTGGTCATGCAAGCCGCCAGCCGGCACCTGGCTTCCGTCACCCTGGAACTCGGCGGCAAATCGCCGACCATCGTGGATGATACCGCCGACCTCGCCCAAGCCGCGGAACGGACCGCCCGCGCCAAATACGCCAACTGCGGCCAAATTTGCGTCGCCCCGGATTACGTCCTCGTCCACGAAAAAGTCGCCGACCGCTTCCTCGAACACCTTCGGTCCGCCCTGGCGGACAGCTACGGCGACCGGCCGGCCCAATCCGATTCCCTCGCCCACCTCGTCAACGAGGCCCATGCGGAAAGGATCCGCCGCCTGCTCCAGGACGCCCGCGCCAAGGGTGCCGTCTGTTATCACGGCGGGGAATCCGCCGACAACCTGCCCTTCGTAAGCCCCACCATCCTCACCCAGGTACCGGAAGATGCCCTGGTCCTGCAGGAAGAAATCTTCGGCCCCCTGTTGCCCGTCCTCCCCTATCGGGACTTGTCCGATGCCATCCGTTTCATCAACGAACGGGAACGCCCCCTGACCATGAGCATCTTCAGCCGCAACCGGCGGACTGTCCGCACCTTGCTGCAGCAAACCCGTGCCGGCGGCTCCTGTATCAACCACGCCCAGCTCCATTACTTCATCCCCGACCTGCCCTTCGGCGGCATCAATGGCAGCGGTATCGGCAAAGCCCACGGACGGCATGGGTTCGAGTCCTTTTCCAATGCCCGCGCCGTCTACCGCCAACATACCTGGGGACCGACGGAACTTTTCAAACCGCCCTATACCGCCATCAAACAACGCATCATGGACCTGACCATCAAGTGGCTCTGACCAAGCGGCCACCCCGCCCGATGACCCCGCCGGAAATCCCTTGAACCCATTATTCGCCAACAGACCCGCTCCCTATCGCCGACCGGAATGAAACACACCGCAACACGCCTGCTCCTACACACGCTGACGCTCCTCGCCGCCTGGCTTCCGGCGGACTTGTCCGCCCAACCCTGCCGCGAAGTCGCCGCCTATTATCCAAGTTGGAAATGGTATTCCCGCAATAAGCTCATCCGACCGGAAAACATCGCCTACCATCACTACAGCACCCTTAACTACGCCTTCTTCAAACCCCTCCCCGACGGCAGCGTCCGCCCCTTCGATCCGGTCGCGGACAAGATACTGCTGCTGGGGGAACTCACCGAAGAGGCTCCTCCGACCTACCGCAGGCAATCCGGCTTCGGCGATAAACGCTGGCACCGCGCCAAAACCTCCCTCGTCCACCATGCCCACCGGAACGGCCTGAAGGTACTGGTCTCCATCGGCGGCTGGACCCTCTCCTCCCATTTCTCCGCCATCGCCGCCCATCCGGCCAAAAGACGCCGGTTCGCTTCCGATTGCCGACGTATCGTCGAATTCTACCAAGTCGACGGCATAGACATCGATTGGGAATACCCCGGCTACGGCCCCCAAAAAGGAAAAAGCGACGACCGCGCGAACTTCACCCTCCTCCTCCGGGAAATCCGGGACTCCCTCGACGCCCTGACTCCCCGACTCGGCCGCCGCCCCCAACTCACCGCCGCCTTCGGTGTGGCTCCCGTCCGCCTCGCGGCCATCGATTGGAGCCAGGTCGCTCCCCTCCTCGATTTCATCCACCTCATGACCTATGATTTCTACGGCGGCAACTACGGCATGACCAACCATCATGCCCCCCTCTTCCCACCCCGCAAGGGCCTGGAAGGATTCGACCTCCACAGCTCCGTCTCCCGCTTGCTGGACGTCTACGGCGTCCCGCCCCATAAGGTCAATATCGGAATCGCTTTCTACGGCCGTACCCTGCAGACCAATGGGACCCCCGACCTGCATGTCAGCTCCAAAAGAACCAAGGACAAATACACCTTCCCCGAAGACGGCGGCACGCCGATGTACTACAATATCCTTCCCAAAATGACCCAGTTCCATTATCGCTGGGACAGCATCGCCCAGGCGCCCTACCTCCAGGGAAAAAAAGTCAACACCTTCGTCAGCTTCGAGGACGAACAATCCGTCGCCCAAAAGGCTCGCTATATCCTCCGCCATCAATTGGGCGGCGCCATCGTCTGGGATATCTCCGGCGACTGCGTCGAGGATGCGGCCTGCCCCGGTACGGTGGACGACACCCCCCTCGCCAGGGTGCTCGCCCATACCTTGTGCGAAGCGGATGCGCCCTTCGTCGATTCCGACCCGCCCCCGCCCCTGGCCGCCTTGTCCATGCGCCCCGTCCTTGTCCGGTACAGGACCTTCGCCCCCCGTATCACCGACGGTCTCCAACCCGATGTAAAAAGCCGTAAACGTCAAAAAGGGAAAAAAAGGAAACAACCCAAATTCCGGCGGCATTAGTTTCCCGCCGCCTGCCTTCCCGAAAGAATGCCCGCCCCTGACCTTGGACGCGAACGAACCGACCTGGTTGAAGTGCCGCTGCAGCCGACTGCCGTCGACAGAAATCCGACCGGAGATCCGACAGCTGCGCAGTATCCTCGCTACCACCTCCACCTCGTCGGTTCTTCCAGCCCGTTCCCCACGCTGCCAACCTTGGTTCGTGGTCCGGCCCCTTAATGATCAGCTAATTTTACAGCCTGTTTTTGAATTCAAAATGATGCGGTCATACTAATAGGTCCGAGACGAAACGACCGACGGTGATCTTGATAACGCATCTTCCGCACCTCACCTCAACCCTACAAAATAATTAATTACAAAACATTGATTTCCTCTTTTTTTTAGTCGTCAAACCCGCTGAAGTGATACGGCCTGCACTAAAAAGGGCGCGGGGCTGCAAAAAATTTTCCTTAGGACGGCCGGTGGCGCGCTTGGGCGCGCCGCCGGCCGTCCTGTCCAAAAGACGGGAAGCGCCATAAAGACCCTCCCGTTATGCGTAGCTATTGATATGACCGGCGCCGCCCACCTCCTGGAAAAAGCGGCCGCCGACCGCGGGGAAAGATTTTTTAGGGTACAGGGCTTCGCCCCGCCCCCTTTTCACGGCGCGTTGCAGCTCCTTGGCAACTTTCAACACAAGCAGGACCGTGGAAAACCGAAGGTTACATTTATTCCTGATTTTGCCGGATTGTGGTGCGGAAGCGGTGCTTCATCAGTCGTTGACCTTGTGAACCACCGACCTGAGCACAGGGAAGCGCTGTCTGCAGGCGTTCCATTGCCCGCACAAACGGTTGGTCATTGGCAAACTCCGATGGGTGGCTTTGCAACAACGGACTGATTGCAAACGAAGGGTAGGCATGCGCAAGGAATGGATGAGAACGCTTTATTTCGAGTTCTCCGAAGGTGCCTTGGATTTCCTTTTTATTCGACGACCCTTGCTTGTTTCCCCAAGGGAGGCCGGCACGACCTCCCGACCAAGCTCGGTCCAACGGAAGGAAACCACCAGGAACAAACATACCCGCCCGCGGCCGAACCGGTGCAAAAACCGGAAGATCAGGGCCGCAGGGACCTCAATACGGATCGACATCCACCTGTACCCGGATACCGGAACAGCCTTCCCGCTGCCGCATCGCCTCCGCCGCCGCCGACACCACCTGCTTCGCCCGCATCCACAAGGCGGAATCCATCTCCATTTTGATCATGATATCCAACAGGAACTGGTTCCTGACCCGGCCGACCGGCGGTATCGAGGGCCCCAGTACGCGATCCTGCAAAGCCTGCCGCAGTAGGTCCGCAAAAAAAAGGGTGCCGGCATTCAACACTTCCGGCCGCTTGTGCCGCAAGGTCACCTTGATCAGCCGGGCAAAGGGGGGATATTGGAAGGCCTCCCGCTCCTGGATCTCCCGATCATAGAAGGAGCGGTAATCGTGCCCGATCACATCCCGGAGAATCGGATGGGACACCTGGCTGGTCTGGATGAGGACACTGCCGCGTTTTTCCTTGCGACCGGCCCGGCCCGCCACCTGTACCATCAGTTGGAACGCCCGTTCCGTCGCCCGGAAATCCGGAAACTGCAGCAACTGGTCGGCACTGACCACCCCCACCAACCCCACATTTCCGAAATCCAGTCCCTTGGTCACCATCTGTGTCCCGATGAGCACATCCAGGCGGCCTTCCTCGAAGTCGTTCAGCAGCCGGGAAAGGGCATCCTTGCCGCGGACCGTGTCGTAATCCATCCGCCCGATGCGGGCGTCCGGCAGGTAGATCTTGAGTTCGTCCTCGATTTTTTCCGTTCCGAAACCCTGCATCTTGAGCTCCGTTCCGCCGCAGGCCGGACAATGGGTGGCCACCGCCGCCTGGTAGCCGCAGTAATGGCACAACAGCTGCCGCCGGATTTGATGGTAGGTCAGACTGACGTCGCAATGGATGCAGGCTGCATGCCAGCCACAGGTCTGGCACCGGAAGGTCGGTGCGTAGCCGCGGCGGTTTCGGAACAGGATCACCTGCTCGCCCCGGGCGACCGTTTCCTTGATCCGCTCCAGCAAGGGAATCGAGAAATGGCTTTGCAGGGGCCGCTCCTTCGCCTCCGCCCGCATGTCCACCAATTCCACCGTCGGAAGCGCCAATCCGCCGAAGCGCTCGGTCAGCTCCACCAAACCGTATTTTCCGGAACGGGCGTGCCGATAGCTTTCCACCGATGGGGTAGCCGTACCCAGCAACACCTTCGCCCCATGCAGATGGGCCAGGTAGATCGCGGCATCCCGGCCGTGGTACCTGGGTGCCGGCTCCGTCTGCTTGAAGGAGGAATCGTGCTCCTCGTCCACGATGACCAGTCCGAGCCGGGTGAACGGCAGGAACAGGGCGGAACGGGCCCCGAGGATACAGGGTGCCGCGGGCCCGCCGGATACCGCGGGGCCCCGGACGGACAACCACCGCTCCACCCTTTCCTGCGGGCTGACCCGGTGGTGGTAAATGCCGATCCGATCCCCGAAATGCCGCTGCAAACGGCCGACGGCATGGGCCGTCAGGGCCACCTCCGGCAACAGGTACAACACCTGCTCCCCCCGTGCCAGGGCCGCTTCGATCAACTTCAGGTAAATGTTGGTCTTACCGCTGCCCGTCACCCCGTGCAGCAGGACGGTCCGGCCGGCGCCGAAATGGGAATCGATGGCCGCCAGGGCCGCTTCCTGCCGTTCGGTCAGCACTTCGGCCGCAGCCAGGGTCTCCTCGTAGCCGCCGAAGCGGCTGACTTCCCGCTCGAAAAGCTCAAAGATGCCTTTCCGGGCCATGGCCGCCAATACGGCCGCATCGACCTTCGCCTGTTCGTACAAGCGGGCGCGCAGGACCGATTCCTCCCCGCCCTGCTGCCGCCGGAGCTGCACATAGGCCAACAGGGCCGCCGTCTGCCGCTCGGAGCGGGTGCAAAGGCCGAACGCATCCTGCAAGCTCCGGGGATCGTCCCGGTAAGGCTTGGCCAGCCGCACACATGAGACCTTCCTCGGCTGGTAGCTTTCCGTCAGGCTCTCCTGCAGGACGATGACCCGCCGGTCGATCAGCCGCTTCACCAACGGCATGACCGTCTTCTGCTGCAGCAGCTGCCGGACCTCGTCGATGGTCAGCGTCTCCTGGAAGGTCAACGCCTCGTACACCAGGTATTCCTTGTCCGACAGCCCCGCCACCGGGTCCCCGGCATAGTCCTCGCACAGGACCAAGCGACGTTCGCTGCTGAGCTTCAGGCCGGCCGGCAGGGCGGCTTCCATGACCTCCCCGAGGGAGCAGCCGTAGTAGGCGGACAACCACTCCCAGAAAGCCAATATGTTTTCCGTCAGCAAGGGCTCCGCGTCCAACGACGAAAGGATGGCCCGCGTCCGATGGGCGGGCGCTTGTCCGTGCACCCGCAGGACCATCCCCGCATACAAGCGGTCGCCGGCAAACTGGACCTCCACCCGGATACCCGGCCGCACCACCGCCGCCAAGTCCGCCGGTACGGCATAGGTATAGGGCTTTCCCACCGCCAGCGGCAGGATGACATCGGCGTACGGGCCGTCGTGCGGGGCGGGATGCAGGCTGGTTTCCAATAGGCTGCGTTTTTGGAGGCCGGCGGATGTCCGGCTGCCGGCCGGCGTGTCGGGAAAACGGGCCGACCCGGTGCGGCACCGTTCAAAAAAAAACCGACTTGCCGGAATCGTACAAAGTCTTTTTTTAAAACAATAACTTTGGAGCATATTTGCCGGGGGCTGCCCGTCGGCGGGCAGCCCGTCCTCCTTCAGTCAACAAATATCGGAAATATGAAAAAGATTATCCTGCCTTTCGCCTGGGCGACCCTGCTCCTCGCCTGTGGGTCCGCTTCCTCCGATGCCGGGCAGCAGGCGGTCGCCGCCCGGCCCGCCAAAGCGGTGGACGGCGAAAAAATCTACAAGACCTATTGCGTCACCTGTCACGGGGTATACGGCGACATGGGCGCCAGCGGGGCATTCAACCTCCAGACGTCCCAACTTTCCCTGGAGGACCGCATCCAGGTCATCACCAACGGCCGCAACGCCATGACCCCTTTCAAAGGCTTGCTCAACGAGGAAAAAATCGAGGCCGTCGCCAAGTATGTGGAGCAACTCCGCAAGTCCTAAGCTGCCCCGGGGATGCGCACGACCTACCGATGCCTGGGGCTGATGTCCGGCAGTTCGCTGGACGGGCTGGACCTGGCGATGTGCCGTTTCCGGATTCCGGAGCGCTCCGCCCATCATTTCCGGGTGGAAGCATGGGAACTGGAGGCGGCGGACACCCTGCCTTTCCTCCCGGAATGGCAGGCCCGCCTGCGGCGGCTTCCGGATGCCGGCGGGCTGGAGCTGGCGGCGGCGCATGCGGCGTTCGGCAGGTACCTGGGCGAGCTGGTCCGCCGGTTCCTGGCGGAGCATCCCGCCGCCGGACCGGTCGACTGCATCGCGTCCCATGGCCATACGGTCCATCATGAACCGGCCCGCGGATTCACCCTGCAGATAGGAGACGGAGCGGCCCTGGCGGCCGCCACCGGGTATCCGGTCGTGTGTGATTTCCGCAGCTCGGATGTCGCCATGGGCGGGCAGGGCGCCCCCCTCGCCCCGATGGCCGACCGGTGGTTGTATCCCGGATATGACGGCTACCTCAATCTCGGCGGGATCGCGAACATCTCCTGTCCCCATCCGGACGGCTTCATCGCCTTCGATGTGACCGGTGCCAACCAACTGCTCAATGCCCTGGCCGGCCTCGTCGGCCTGGAATACGACCGGAACGGGGAGCTGGCGGCCCGGGGCGTGGTCCGGCAGGACCTGCTGGAGCAGCTCAACCGCCTTCCTTACTTCGATGCCCCCTACCCCAAGTCCCTTTCGAACCAATGGGTCCGGGAGCACCTGGTGACGCCGCTGCTGGCCTATGACGCCCCGGTGGCGGACCGCTCCGCCACGGCCTGCCACCACATCGCCTTCCAGGTCTGCCGGGCCCTGGCCAACCTACGGACTGCGGGCCACTTGCCCGCCGAAGGCCCCATCCGCCTACTGGTCACCGGCGGCGGCGGCTTCCACGCCTATCTCCTGGACCTCCTTGCGGCCTACCTGCCGGAGCTGAAACCCGACACGGCCGATCCGGCTGCCATCCATTTCAAGGAAGCCGCCCTGATGGCCCTCCTGGGCCTGCAAAGGCTGCTCGCCGTCCCCAATTGCCTGTCCACCGTCACCGGTGCCCGCCAGGATACCATCGGCGGTGCCCTTTACCTGCCGCCGCCGGATCCCCGGCCCCCGATACCGGCACGGTGACCGGCCGGACCGATGCCCGTTCCCCGGATCCGGACCCGGTTTCCGGACCGGTGCTTTTTTCATGGATTGCCGTCTTTTTTTTATATTTTTGCACCCGCTTCCGTGTCTTTTGCCGTTTCCCGTGCGGAGCGGATCGGAATCGCCCCGGCATGGACCTGCCACCGGACGGACCGATTTCCAAGGCCACGGGGAAGCGGATTCCTTGCGTCCATCATCCCTCCGTACCGATATGGTGGCGGGTAGCACCGACATCCGCAGGGAGTGAAGGACACCTTCCCGCCCTTTCGGTAAAATGCCCGCTAGCGCTAATACAAAATGAACCTGAAGGAACAGATCAATCCGGAAAAATTGCCGCGCCACATCGCCATCATCATGGATGGGAACGGCCGCTGGGCCAAGGACCGGGGCATGCCCCGGGTCTTCGGCCATCGCAATGGGGTCGAGGCCGTCCGGGACACCACCGAAGCTTGCGCGGAATTAGGGGTGAAATACCTGACCCTCTATGCTTTTTCCACGGAAAACTGGAACCGGCCGGCCCTGGAGGTCAATGCCTTGATGGGGCTGCTCGTGGAAACCATCAAGCGGGAAATCAAGACCCTACATGACAACAGCATCCGCTTGTCGGCCATCGGCGACCTGGACCGCCTGCCGGAACGCAGCCGCAAGACACTCCGCGATGCCATCGAGGCCACCCGCGAAAACAAACGGATGTCCCTGGTCCTGGCCCTCAATTACAGCGCCCGCTGGGAATTGGTGGAAACCACCCGGAAACTCGCCCGATTGGTGCGCGACGGACAGCTGGATCCGGATGACATCAATGATGCCGTTTTTTCCACCACCTTGTCCACCTCCGGTATCCCGGACCCGGAACTCCTGATCCGGACCAGCGGAGAAACCAGGATCAGCAATTTCCTGCTGTGGCAAATCGCCTACACGGAGTTCTTCTTCACGCCCGTCCGATGGCCGGATTTCAGGAGGGAACACCTGTACGAGGCCATCGTAGATTTCCAACACCGCGAAAGACGCTTCGGCCAAACCAGCGAACAAGTGGCCAAATAAGTACGCACATACAACCCTTTGCCCCCGCTACCCGCTCCCTAATGGCCGGTACGGAAAGAGCCGGCGACGGGACCCGGTGCGACCCCACCCCCGTACAAGGCCAACATCGTGAATCATTTGCCAACGGACATCATGAATAAACGGTTCCTACTCGCAGCCTGCCTTTTCTGCTCCCTGACCTGGATACATCGCGCCGACGGACAAACGACCGCAGATACCCTCGTTCCCGTCTTCGATTATTCCAAGCCCGGCGACTACGAAATCGGCGGCGTCACCGTGTCCGGTGCCCAATACAGCGATGCCAATGCCATCATCTCCATCGCCGGGTTCCAGGTGGGCGACCGGATCCGGATCCCGGGCGGCGCCATCCCCAAAGCCTTGCGGGCCCTCTGGAAACTCAGCATCTTCACCGATGTCCAAATCTATAAGTCCAAGACCATCGGCGACGTCATCTTCCTCGAAATCGTCGTCCGGGAACGCCCCCGCTTCACCACCCATTCCTTCCGCGGCGTCAAGAAAGGAACCCATGACGACCTCAACGAGGAAGTGAACAAATTCCTCATCAAAGGCGGTATCGTCACCGAACCGATCAAGGCCAACGCCGCCTTCGCCATCCGGCAACACTTCATCGACAAGGGTTACTACGACGTCGATGTGGCCGTCCTGGAAATCCCGGATTCCTCCCGGACCAATTCCGTCCGCCTCGTTTTCGATATCGACCGCGGCAACAAGGTCAAGATCTCCGACATCACCTTCACCGGCAACAGCGCCGTCACCGACCGCAAACTCCGCGGCCTGATGAAAGAAACCCGCCGCAAGAAACGCATCTTCGCCGGATCCAAACTGATCCGCACCAAATACGAGGAAGACAAGGGCAAGCTCATCGAACACTACAACAAGAACGGTTTCCGGGATGCCGCTATCCTGCGGGACAGCATCTGGCGAACGCCGGAAGGGGAACTGGCCATCCATATCACCCTCAACGAGGGCAACAAGTATTTCTTCCGCAACATCACCTGGAAGGGCAATTCCGTCTACGACACCAAAACCCTCGAAAGCGTCCTCGGCATCAACAAAGGGGACACCTACAACAGCGAACTGCTGGAAACCCGCCTCCGGTTCAGCCAGGACGGCCGCGATGTCAGCTCGCTCTACATGGACAACGGATACCTCTTCTTCAACATCGATCCCGTGGAGGTCGCCGTCACCGATGATTCCATCGACCTCGAACTCCGCATCTTCGAAGGCCCCCAGGCTTCCATCGACAAGGTCACCATCAAAGGCAACGACCGCACCCACGAACATGTCATCCGCCGCGAACTCTTCACCCGCCCCGGTGAAAAGTTCAGCCGCTCCGATATCATCCGCTCCCAACGCCAAATCATCAACCTCGGCTATTTCAACCAGGAAAACCTGGGCATCAACACCCCCGTCAACCCCGAAAGGGGAACGGTCGACATCGAATACACCGTCGAGGAAAAGCCCTCCGACCAACTGGAACTCTCCGCCGGCTGGGGTGGCCGCGGCCGCGGTGTCATCGGGACCCTCGGCGTGGCCTTCAACAACTTCTCCGCCAGGAACATCCTCCGAAAGGAAACCTGGAGCCCCCTGCCCCAGGGAGACGGCCAACGGCTCTCCGTCCGCGCCCAAACCAACGGCCGCTTCTTCCAGTCCTACAACATGTCCTTCACCGAACCCTGGCTCGGGGGCAAGAAACCCAACTCCCTCACCGTCGCCGGGTACATGTCCATCCTCTCCAACGGCTATAACAAGAACAGCGACCTCTACGGCCGCCTCACCAACGCCGGCGTGACCATCAGCCTGGGTACCCGCCTCAAGTTCCCGGATGACAACTTCATTTCCTCCACGGCCGTCAACCTCCAGAACATCCTGCTCAAGAACTACCTCTTCAGCGCACGCGGCCTCTTCCGCACCGACCGCGGGGAAACCGTCAGCGAAGGGGATTTCCGCAACTTCAGCATCACCCAAACCATCGCCCGGACCACCATCAACAATCCCACCTTCCCCCAGGAAGGTTCCCGCATCTCGCTGGCCGTCCAGCTGACGCCGCCCTATTCCCTTTTCTCCGATAAACAATATGCCGACCTGCCCCCCGCCGAACGTTTCAAATACCTCGAATACCACAAGTGGAAAGTCAATGCGGAATGGTACCAGACCCTCGTCGGCAAACTCGTGGTCAAGGCCGAAGCGAAATTCGGCTTCATGGGCGCCTACAACGACAAGGTAGGCATCTCCCCCTTCGAACGATTCCAACTCGGCGGCGACGGCCTCAACAACCAACAGTTCGGCTTCTTCACCGGCACCGAAATCATCTCCATGCGCGGCTATCAACCCGGCGATATCGAAAACAACCGCTTCAACCAAAACAATGCCTCCGACCTCAACGCCACGCCCATCTACCAGAAGGTGACCGTCGAACTCCGCTATCCCCTCTCGCTCAACCCCAGTTCCACCATCTACGTCCATACCTTCGCCCAAGGGGGCAATGCCTGGAAGAACGCCCGGGCCTATAACCCCTTCGATATGAAACGGTCCGTCGGCGCCGGCCTCCGGGTCTTCCTCCCCATGTTCGGCATCCTGGGCTTCGATTACGGCATCGGATTCGACAAACCGGGAGATACGCTCTCCGAATTGGCCCGATTCAATATCGTCCTCGGATTCGAACCGGAATAAGCCCCGTACGCTTGTTCCCGGCGCGACCCGCACCGGAACATATGAAGATGATTTAACACACATTCCGGCCATTTTTCGATGCGGATGCCCTACATTTGTACCTGCATCCGTCCATACACACACTTCCTTTGTCCCAAGGTCCGATTGCCTTGTGCGTCGCGCTACCGCGCAAGCCGGCAGTCCCCGCACGTACGAGGATGCCCGGCATGACCGGCACTCCGGTCGCACGAGCGACTTTCCGGGCGGTTCCCGTCCCGCGGTTGAACAACAGGCCGCATTAATCGTTCTATTCTAGGGAATGGTTTCCCGCCGATTAGCGGGATTGGATATTTTTTTTCACCCATGCCGCATTTCACGGCTGCCGAACGTTATCCGTTCGGTCCTCCCTCGGAACGGAGCCTCCTCCTTCCGCCGGGATGGCGAGCTCCCGAAAACCGGCCGACCCCAGCCTAATCATCCTCATTCGCTATGTCGTCTGCGCAGTGGAATACGGAAAAGATGAATCAATACCTGGCCAGGATTGACGGGGCCATCCTGTCCGGTAGGTACAACCTCGCCCTCAAACTCGCCCACCGCCTGCTCCGGCAATACTATCACACCTGCATTACCCAAAACAACATCCCGGTCGAACAGCTGCCCGCCGATAACGTCCGGGTCATGGCCATCCATATCTGCAAACACCTGCTCAGCCATTTCCGCAAGTACGAGATCCCATATTCGGAACGCCGCTTGTTGTTCATCTCCCTGGTGTCCAACTTCATCTTCATCTCCACCATGAACCTGTCCTCGGATTCCGAGGAAATCCTGGCGGACCGGGCCCTGGCTACCTACGCCCGGGAAAATGTCCACCAGATCATCTCCTACCTGATGCGGTATTTCGCCTGAAGGGCAGCCGGTATGGCTTCCTGAAATCATTTCGGCCACAAATACACCAATTTTTAAGGAAGAGAGTACCTTTGCAGGGAATGCCGACCCCAAAGGCCGGTCCAACGCCCGGAAACCGCCCCGCCTCCCCCTGCCAGGCCGGCGGGACGACGGCGTCCGGAAAACCCGCCGTGCTGCGGCAGGATATCCATCGGCGCCCCGGACCGGTGCCGCCGGACCGCCCAGCTTCCCGACACACGTCGACACCCCGGGGCCAGGGCGGTCTTACCAAAGCCGACACCATGAATTTCAACCTGCTATACCACTTCGGCCGCTACCTCATCCTCTTGCGGCAAGCCTTCTCCAGGCCGGAAAACTTCTCCATGTACTGGAAGGAGACCCTCCGGCAAATGGAAAGCATCGGCATCGGCTCCCTGGTCATCGTGGCCCTGATTTCCGTTTTCATGGGTGCCGTCGCCGCCGTCCAGTTCTCCTACCAGCTGGACGGTACCCTTGTCCCCCGTTGGTACATCGGCTATATCGTGCGCGACCTCGCCATCATCGAATCCGCCCCCACCATCACCTGCCTGGTCCTCGCCGGCAAGGTCGGCTCCAACATGGCGACGGAACTGGGCAGCATGCGGCAAAAGGAACAGATCGACGCCATGGAAATCATGGGCATCAACACCGCGGCGTACCTCCTGCTACCCAAGATCATCGCCGCGCTCGTCGTGGTGCCCCTGCTCGTGACCATCTCCGCCTACATCGCCATCGGCGGAGGCTACCTCGCCACCGTCCCCTTCGCCACCTTGTCCGCCGACGAATACGAACGAGGCCTCCGGGCCTTCTTCCAACCTTTCAACGTCACCATGATGTATGTGAAATCCGCCGTGTTCTCCTTCATCCTGACCACCATCCCCTGCTTCCAGGGATACTTCGTCCGGGGGGGCAACATCGAACTCGGCAAGGCCAGCACCAATGCCGTGGTCTTCAGCAACATCATGATCCTGCTGGCCGACTACCTCCTGGCGGTACTGCTGACCGGCTGATCGCCGGAACCTTCAAAACCTGAGCATGATCAGAGCAGAAAACATATTCAAGTCGTTCGACGGCACCCAGGTCCTCAACGGTATCTCCATGGCCTTCCACCCGGGCAAGACGAACCTGATCATCGGCCGAAGCGGTGCGGGGAAAACGGTCTTCCTCAAGATCCTGGTCGGCCTCATCGAACCGACCGACGGCAAGGTCTGGTACGACGACACCGATTTTTTCTCCCTCAACAAACGTCAGGCCCGTGAAATCCGCATGAAAGTAGGCATGCTCTTCCAGGGGTCCGCGCTCTTCGATTCCATGACCGTCGAGGAAAATATCCGCTTCCCGCTGGATATGTTCAGCAACCAAACCTCCCGGGAAAAATTACGCCGGGTGGATTGGTGCCTGGAACGGGTCGGCTTGTCCGGCGCCAACCGGAAGTACCCTTCCGAAATCAGCGGCGGCATGCAGAAAAGGGTCGGTATCGCCCGCGCCATCGTCATGGACCCCCGGTACCTGTTCTGTGACGAACCCAACTCCGGCCTGGATCCCCGGACGGCCCTGACCATCGACGAACTGATCCAGGACCTGACCTACGACCAGCAGATGACCACCATCATCAATACCCACGACATGAACTCCGTCATGGAAATCGGGGATAATATCGCCTTGCTCCACCTGGGTAAGCTCGCCTGGACCGGCAGCAAGGATGAAGTCCTTTCCAGCGACAACGAACTCCTGCAGGGCTTCATCTTCGCCTCCCCTTTCCTCCAACGCCTCCGCAATGCCGCCCTCCGCCAGGAGGAACCCTGATGAATCCTACCCCCCTACATCCGGAACCGACCGGCCAGGTCCCAAGGGTCCAGGTCGGTCAGCCGGACCGAGAAAGCGATGCGCTCCAGGTAACGGTCGCGCCCCGATTGGTCGTACAGGCCCGGTCGCCGGTCCGTTCCGCGTAGCACGGCCGCCTGCACCAACGGAAAATAAAGGCCCACAATCCCATCCCCCAATTCCAAGGCCAGCCCGCCCTGCCACCAAAACCGATCCCGCGCCGGCACGCCGGCGGCAATGGGCCGCCGGTCGGCATAATAACCCAGGTCGAGGTAAGGCCGCAACGGCAAGCGCAGCGGTACGGCCGCCGGCAGGTCCGCCATGAGATTCAGCGCCACCAGGAAGGTGTTGCTGCGCCCCTGGGAGAAGGCGCTGCCCAAAGGCACTTTCATCCCGCCTTCCCGGGCCGTCACCTGCCTGGAAAAAGGACCGGTATTGTCGGAACGGCCGATATACAGATCGTCGTACCGGTAATCATTGAAACCTTGTCCGGTCAGGCTGAAGGCTTCCTCCAGGATGCCCGCGGAAGCCCCGCCGCCGGCCAATGGGATACGATGACCGGCGAATATGCGGCACCGGATCCGCCGGTCCGCAGCGTAGGCCGCCGCCACCTTCCCCTCCACCGTCGTCCGCAGGTAGGCCTGCGGCTTGTCGAAACGGTCGCGGTACCGCTGGTGCTCCAGGTTGAACCGGACTGCATAGGGTGCCCGGCCGGCCCGGTCGCCGAACTCCCAGCCCAGGTCATGGATGCGACGCGCCTCGCGCGTCTTGCCCAGGTAGTATGGCCCCGCCGGCCCGAAGTCGGCCGCTTCCCTCGACAGGAAGCGGGAGCGCCACTCCAGGACCTGGAACCGGGTGTCGCCGGGAGCGGACGACCATTCCAACCGGAGGACGGGCATCAGGCGCCGATACGACAAGGTGGGTTGCTCGAAACCGGAAACCGTCGGCAAGGAATCCAGGGTACGGAAGCTGAACCGACGGGCCGTCAGGGAGAGGGACAGTTGCGTCCGCTTCTTCCCGCCGGGAAAAATATGGTGGGTGAGCCGGGCCATACCCGCCGGCATACCGGAGCCGGTGCCGTACAGGGGCAGGAACTGGAAGGCTGTCCGGCGAAACGGCAGGATTCCGTTGTGCCACAGCAGCCCGGCCAGGATGCCGTCGTAGGCGTTGAACGCCATGACCGGCCACAGGTTGACCGCCGTCACCCGGCTGTCCTCCAGCGGCCCACCCAAGCGGAGCCGCACCGGCTCCAGCCGGCCGAAGGCCCCGCCTGTCCGGAACCTGTTGTTCCGGCCTTCCCTGTCCAGGGTTACCTGCATGGGGTCGATGACGAATCGGGTGACCGAATCCGCCGGAAACAGCAGGGTCCGGACTCCCGAAAAGCCTTCCACCCAGCGGGTTTCCAGGGCTTGTTCCCCCCGGTAGGCGGTCAGGGGGAAGGGTGCCGCCAGCGCCCCCCTGTTTTCGACACGGACCTGCCAGGCCGGCAAACCGGTACCGGGTAGCCGGGTGCGGGTAGCACCCAGCAAGGCGTAATCCAGCGCTTGGGTGGACCCCAGATATCCGTCGAAGAACCAGGACAGGTCCTTGCCGGTTTCCTGCTCGACATGCCGCCGCAGGTCGGCCGGGTAGGGATGGCGGAATTGCCATTCCCGGTAAAAGGCTTGCATGATCCGGTCGAAGCGGAGCGTCCCCAGGTACGCCTCCAGGTGGGCAAAGGCCAGCCCCGGCTTGACATAGGCCCCCAGCAGGTAGTTCAAGGCGGAAAAACGGTCGGCATCCGTATCCGGTGCCTGGTCCAGCCGGCGGCGGCATTGGTGCAGCCAGGGCAGGGTGAGCAGGTCCGTATCGGTATTTTTTTCCAGGAAACCCTGCAAGCGCTGGGCGGAACGGTGCCCGTAATACGTCCGCATGTACCGGTGCTCGTAATAAGTGTTGATGCCTTCGTCCATCCAGGCATGTTTCCGCTCGTGGGTTCCCAGGATGCCGTAGAACCAGTTGTGGCCGACCTCATGGGCGATGACGTTGTCCAGCGAACGGGGGTGGCCGGTCTTGCCGATGACCGTGACCATCGGATATTCCATGCCGCCGCCGGCGCCCGCAGCTTGTTCGACCGCGGTGGCATGCGGCCAGGGGTATTCCCCGACCAACCGGTCATAAAATTCCAGCGCCCGACGTACATAGGAGGCCGCCCGGATCCATTGCGCCGCCTCCGACCGGGTGAAGAATGCCCATGCGTCCACCTTCCTGCCGGAGGAGAGGACGGCGGTTTCCCGCAGGACATGGAAGCGCTTGTCGGCAAAAAGTGCAAAATCATGCACTTGTTCGGCCGTGTAATGCAAGGTCTTCCAGGTGCTCGAGGATGGGATGGACGCCGCCTCCTCCGGGAATCCGTCCGCTGCGAATGCCTCGGTACGGGCCACCCGTTCCTGCAGCCAGGCCAGCTCGGATTCCGTCCGGAGCACCCCGGTCGCCGCCACGAGGTAGTTGTCCGGCAAGGTGATGGAGACGGCATAGGAACCGAACGGGGCATAGAATTCCCCCCGGTCCAGGTAGGGTAAGGGGTGCCAGCCTTGCTCGTCCAATACCGCCGGCTTGGGGTACCATTGTGTAAGCTGGTAGGCATGGCCGGTATGGCCCAGGCGGGAAAAGGCCGCCGGAATCCGGAGGCGGAAGGGGGTGGACAGGACCACCGTTTCCCCGGGTGCCAGGGCGCGGGGGAGCTTCAATACGGCGAGGTCGGGATCCGCAGGCAGGAGGTACCATTCGATGGGCTCTCCGTCCATGGCGAAGTGCAATCCGCTGTACCCCCCCCATGCGGAAGCCGGGGCGAAATGATAATCCGTCCGGCCATCCCGCAGCAGCTGGTTGGCAAAGGCGGAGGACTGTCCGAGGAAGGCGTTTCCCCACAGGTGGAACCACATGGAGTCGATTGGATAGGGGGCGAGGTGGGTATAGGTAATCCGCACCGTTCCGGTAAGGGTATGCTGTTGGTCGTCCAAGGTGACGGCAAGGTCGTAATGGACCTGCTGGAAGTTGCCACCGGCTTGACCGAGGGCCGGGGAGACCGGGAAGACCGTGCAGGACAGGAAGAGGAACAAGCAGGCGAGGACCGGCGTCGGGGGGCATCTCCACATGGGGAAAGGAGTTTATCGGTTGGGCGGGATCCGGGGAGCAGGGCGTCGGTCCGGACGGAAAATCATCGCGGCGGATGCGGCCGGCGGGACGGGAGGTGCTTGTCCGGCACAGCCGGCCGGCCACGTTCCGGCGGTGTCAACGAAAATACACGTAATCCGTGGGGTTGATCGGCTTCCCCTGGTGCCAAAGTTCGAAGTGCAGGTGCGGTCCGTCCGTCAATTCGCCCGTATTGCCGATGATGGCGATGGCTTCCCCCGCGCGGACGTAGCTGCCTGTCCGTTTCAACAGGGCGGAGTTGTGCTTGTAGAAGGTGACCAGGTCGTTCGAGTGCTGGATGGCGATGGTATTGCCGGTTTCCAGGGTCCAGTCGGAAGCGATGACCCAACCGTCCATGACCGCTTTCACGGGCGTATGCTTGGGGGCGATGATATCGACGCCGATGTGGTTTTTCTCCGGGTCGAAAGCGGCGACGACCGTTCCGCTGACGGGGGTGGTGAAGTCCATCTGCTCCAGGGGGATGTTGCGCGGGGAGATGTTAACCGGTTTGGATGGGGCGGCGGGTTTGGATGCGGCGGCGGGTTGTTCGAGTTCGACTTCCTCCCGCAACTGCTGGTCCACCTCGGAACGTTCCCCCAAGGCGAGGGTTTCGGATTCCTGCACCCGTTGCGGCCGCTTACCGGCCGTTTCCTGGACCTCACCCGTCAACATCCGACGGAAGCCCTGGTTGTAGGTATCCTGTGCGGCGACCAGGGCAGACAGGGAATCCAGGTCCTCGTAGAGTTCCAACATCTCGAGATGGGTCCGGGTGCCGACATAACCCGGAAGGAACCGTTTGACGGGCGTGAAGCTGATCAGCAGGATGATCAGGGTGGCGATCAGCACGACGAAAGTGCTCAGGATCGTGTAGACGTTGAGTAAGGAGAGCCGGTAGGAACCGACCTCCTCGAAGGTCTCGTCCTTGTAGATAACCAGTCGGTAAGTGTATCTTAACCGATCCAAACGCCTGACCTTTTCTTGGTTTTCGTCTGACATGGCGTTATCTATTGTAACGGATGAAATATTTTTGCACAATCGAAGTTACATGAGGGTAACGCAACCCTTGTCGCAACTTGCCTGCGTGCGAAACGTAAAAGTCGCAAATATTGGCCAAAAGGGGAATTTTAGAATTGCTTTATTAATATTTTTCAATTTTTCGCGAACTGCGTCCGAAAGAATCCACCGTCCAATGCTCGTTCATCCGACCAAACTCATCCGCCTGTCCTTCCTGTCCTTGTGCACGCTCCTGCTGGTGCAGGGTTGCGTCACGCAAAAGCGCAAGGATGATGTCGGCGCCGTCGGCAAGGCCTACCACAACATGACGGCGCGGTACAACGGCTATTACAACGCCACCGTGCTGCTGTACGAAAGCACCTTGACGTTGGAGGCGCAGGTACAGGACAACTACCGCCGCATCCTGCCGGTCTACAAGTACCAGGAGGCGGACAATCCGAAGGCGGTGGCCGAATCCTTGGACAAGGCCGTCCAGAAGGTTTCCGTATCCGCCAACCTCCACCGGATCAGCCACTGGACCGACGACTGCTATCTCCTCATGGGCCAGGCGCAGTTCCTCAAGCAGGATTACGAATCCGCCGAGGAAACCCTGGAATTCATGATGGCCGAATTCAACCCATTGGAGGTAGCCAAGCGGGAAGCCAAAGCCAAATCCCTGAAAAACAGGAAAAAAGCCATTAAAAAAGGGGAGTCGGACCAAATGTCCGCTTCCGAACGGTCGAAACTTTCCAAAAAGGAAAAGGAGAAACTGGCCAAACTGAAAAGGAAGATACGCGAAAAAGAACGGAAGCGCAAGCTGAAGGAAGTGAAAAAGGCCCGAAAACTGAAAAAGAAAGGGAAAGCGTCCCCTCCGCGCAAGAAACCGACGCAGGAGAAGCCGGGGAAGGATGCGCCGGCGCAAGATCCGGAACCGGAGGAATCCCTTTCCGCAGACCCGCTCGCCCGACCTGCACCAGGTTCCATCCGATTGGGTACGCTGGGCGCCGACATGGTGGAATCGGATCCGGAAACCTACTTCCTCCAGCACCGCCCCTGCTACCAGGAAGGGGTTCTCTGGCTCGCCAAGACCTATATCGAACGGGAGAACTTCACCAATGCGGAAAGGCTGCTGAGCCAACTGGAGAAAAGCCCCGCCACCTTCGACGACGTCCGCCGGGAAGTCGCCGTGGTCAAGTCGGTCTACTACCTGAAACAGGCGCAGTACGACCTGGCGGTGGAGCCCCTGGAAACCGCCATCAACCTGTCGGACAACCGCCAGATGCGGGCCCGGCTCGCATTTATCCTCGGACAAGTCCACCAGCTGGGCAAACGGAAGGCCGCCGCCGCCGCCGCCTTCGAGCGGGTGCTGCGCAACAGCCCCTCCTTCGAAATGGAATTCACGGCCCGGCTCAACCTGGCCTTGTCCGGTGACGACGCCGCCACTTCCGTCAAGAACCTGGAGCGGATGCTCCGCGAAGAGAAAAACCTGGAATACAAGGACCAGATTTACTTCGCCCTCGCTGGTATCGCCCTCGAAAAAGGCGACCGGAACGGTGCCATGGACCTCCTCAGGACCTCCCTGCTGCACAGCACCACCAATACGGTCCAAAAGGCGGAATCCTACCTCCTGCTCGCCGACCTGTACTTCGAGGACCAGGCCTTCGTCTCCGCCAAGTCCTACTACGACAGCACCCTCCAGGTTCTGCCCAATACCGACGAACGCTATCCCCGCGTCTTCGCCACCGCCAACAACCTCGAGGATATCGCCAACCATATCCGTACCATTTCCCTCCAGGACAGCCTCCTCCGCATCTCCCGGATGAGCGAGGAGGAACGCCTCGCCCTGGCCGAAAAAATCTTCCGCGAACGGGAAGCGGAACGCCTCCGCCAACTCAAGGAACAAACCTCCTCCCCCACTCCGCCCGGCGCCACCAAAGGATCCCAACCCGCCGACGCAAAAACCAAATCGCGCTTCTGGGCCTACGACGACAAGGAGGTCAAACGCGGCGAACGGGAATTCGAACGGAAATGGGGAACACGCGAGCTCGCGGACAATTGGCGCCGCACCAACCAGGAATCCATCGGCGAGGGCGAGGACGGCAGCGCCGCCGATACCAAAAGCGGCACCATGACGGAGGAGGATGTCCGCGAGATATTCAAGGACGTCCCCGACGCCCCCGAAAAGGTCCTCGCCAGCAACCGGCAGATCGAAGCCGCACTCTTCGCCCTCGGCGGACTCTACCGCGACCGGCTCCAAAATTACCCCAAGGCCGTCGCCGCCCTGCTCGAACTGCTCGACCGCTACCCGGATACCCAGTACAAACTCGACGCCCTCTACTACCTCTACCTCTCCTACAAGGAAATGGGCGACGCCGACGAGGCGCAACGCTATTTCGAAATCATCGTCCAACAATATCCCAACTCCAACTACGCCCGCATCCTCCTCGACCCGGAATACCTCCAACGCCTGCTCGCCAAGGAAAATTCGCTGACCAGCTATTACGACGAAACCTACGCCGCCTTCGATGCCCAACAATACCAGCTGGCCTTCGACCGGATCTCCAAGGCCGCGGAAAAATTCGGCGCCACCAACAAGCTGCAACCCCGCTTCGCGCTCCTCAGCGCCATGTGCATCGGCAACCTCCAGGGCCGGGAACCTTATGTCGAAGCGCTCAAGGAAGTCATCGCAAAATATCCCGAAGAACCGGAAGCCGCCCGTTCCCGGGAAATCCTCCGCCTGCTCGGGGAAAAAATCGGCTCCGGCCCCGGCCAGCAACGCAACCTCCCCCAGGAAGCCGGACAGGTCGGCAACTTCAAGGTCGCCGATGACGACCTCCACTTCGTCATCGTCGTCTTCCTCGGCGACGTATCCCTCAACGATGCCAAGATCCGCCTCTCCGACTACCACAACAAGTACCACTCCCTCCAAAAACTGCGGACCAACAACATCTACCTCGGCGACGGGGACAAACGCTACCCCATCATCGCCATCCGCCGCTTCAAACACAAGGACGAAGCCCTGGATTACCTCGACACGGCCCGAAAGAATTCCGTCGATTACCTGGATGCCGACCAGTCCCCCTTCGAACTGATGCCGATCGGCCAGGACAATTACCGCGAACTCCTGCGGACCAAGAATATCGACGACTACCGCTTGTTCGCCCAACAACATTATCGGAATTGATCCCGCAACCGTATTCCACGCCCCTTTCACGAAAACTTAAAGTTCCCTTAAGCGACAGGTAACGGCACCCCGGTATCTTCGCCTCGTCATTTTGTTGCTGGGTATTCTTTATCTCACCTGTTACCCAATGTCGCTAACGTAGCCCGTCCGGATCGCCAGTTCCCGACGGGCTGTTTTTTCCTCCTCCCCCAGGGAATCCGGTCCGTAATTTTTTGGCAGCCCCCGCTGCGGTTCGGATTCCTTTTCCTATCTTTCCGGGATGTTCGTCGGCCCCGGCAGCGGCCCGACGCCGTTCCCTTTCGGACGAGACACCCGAAACGATGGCAAAACCTACCCCCCGCTTATGAAGATTACCTTTTGTGGTGCAGCCCGGGAAGTGACCGGCAGCGCACATCTCCTGACCCTGGACGACGGCTTCAAGATCCTGCTGGATTGCGGCATGTACCAAGGCTCGGCGGAACACATGGCGGATTTCAACGAGTCCTGGCGGTTCGACCCGGCCTCCCTGGATTGTGTCATCCTCTCCCATGCCCATATCGACCACAGCGGCCGCCTGCCCAAGTTGGTCCGGGACGGCTTCCGGGGGCCCATCTATGCCACCCATGCCACCCGCAGCCTCTGCTCCATCATGCTCCTCGACAGCGCCCTTATCCAGGAAAGGGACTTCGAATACAACCAACGCCGCCGCAGCCGCCACGCCGATGGGGCCAGGAAACCCCTCTATACCGCGGATGACGTCAAGCTGACCATGGAACAGTTCGTGACCTTCGGTTACGGCAAACCCTTCCCCGTCCACCCGCTGGTCCATGCCACCCTGCGCGATGCCGGCCATATCCTCGGTAGCGCCTCCGTCTCCCTGACCGTCCAACGGCCTCAGGCCGCCCCCCTCCGGATCGGGTTCACCGGCGATATCGGCCGGCCCAACCGACCGATCCTCCGCGACCCGCAAACCATGGACCCCCTCGATTTCCTCCTTTGCGAATCCACCTACGGCGACAAGGACCACGAAAGCCCCCCGGAAGAGACGGAACACCTCCTCCGCATCATCCGCCATACCTGCCTGGAAAAAAAAGGCAAACTCATCATCCCCGCATTCAGTGTCGGCCGTACCCAGGAAATCGTCTACATGATGGACAAACTGGAACACGAAGGCCGCCTCCCCCATGTTCCGGTCTACGTCGACAGCCCCCTCGCCGTCAACGCAACCGTCATCTTCGGCGCCCACCCGGAATGTTATGACGCGGAACTGAGCACCTACCTGCTGCAGGACCCCAACCCCTTCGGCTTCAGCAACCTCACCTATGTCAAGGACGTCGCCCTCTCCAAGGCGCTCAACCATTCCCCGGAACCCTGTGTCATCATCAGCGCCTCCGGTATGGCCAACGCCGGCCGGGTCAAGCACCACCTCTATAACAATATCGAAAACCCGCGCAATACGGTCCTGATCGTCGGCTATTGCGCCCCCGACACGCCCGGCGGCGCCCTCCGCAACGGCGCCCGCCAACTTCGCCTCTTCGGCGAGGAAAAAATCGTCCGCTGTGCCGTGGAAACCATGGATTCCTTCTCCGCCCACGCGGACCGGCGCGAAATCGCCGACTTCCTCGCCAACCAGGCCGCCTCCGTCAAGACCCTCTTCCTCGTCCACGGGGAAATCGAGCGCCAGGAACAATTGCGAAACTTATTGGCCGGACATGGGTTTCATCATATTGAAATCCCCAGGCTCGGCCAATCCTTCACCCTGGCCTGACCCCCGCCGCCCCATCGCGACCGTCAACCCGCTTAAGTCCCGGATTATGACCCGATTCATCCTGCCCGCATCCCCCCTCCCGGCCGCCGCCCTGGCCGCCCTGCTCCTGCTGCTGCCCGCCTGCCAACCTTTCGAGGACCTCCGGGACTTCACCGTGGATTCCGGCAGCGCGGAATTCGCCATCCCCATTTTCTCCGGGAGGGTCTCCATCCAGGACCTGCTCGAAAATTTCGATGAATATACTTTCGTGGAAATCACCCCCGACGGCGTCATCCACCTCCGCTACAAAGGGGACGTCCTCTCCCAACAGGCGGAGGAATTCTTCCTCGACGCACGGGAAAAGATCCCCCCCCTCATCCCCCTCGAAAGCCGGCTCTATGCCCTGCCCTTCTCCGCACCGGAACAACTGGAGGTGGATTTCGCCACCTACAGCTCCGGAACCATCGGCCTGGCCCTCCTCTCCGACCACGTCGGCACCATCGACCTCACCGTCACCATCCTCCAATCGGAAAAGGACGGGGAACCGATGCAGCTCCATACCCGTTTCGATTCCCCCGTCGGGGCGGCACCCATCTTTTTCCACTACCCGCCGGAAGTGGTCCAGACCCAGGGCTATGACCTGCAGCCTGATAACGGGACCGTCTGGATCCGCTACGACGCCGTGACCGAATCCGGCGACACCATCGACCTGCCCTTCATCGCCCTGGTCAACAAGGATATCGACTTCTCCTACCTCGAAGGCTATCTCGGCAATTTCAAACACAAGGGTAAAAGGGATTCCATCCCCATCGAGTTTTTTGAGAACTGGATCCAGGGGGATGTGTACTTCGAGGACCCCGTCATCCAGATCCATATCCAAAATGCATTTGGTGTGCCGACCCGCTCCGCCATCGACATCTTCGACATCATCACGGCCGACGGCCTCCGCATTCCCCTGGAAAGCGAATTCATCACCGAATCCGGTATCGATTTCGTCTATCCCGCCCAGGACGAGGTGGGCCTGGTCAAGGAGATGACCTTTACCTTCGATGCCGGCAACTCCAATATCGAGGAGGTGCTGGGTTCCCGCCCCGTCGCCCTCGACTACAAGGTGGATGCCATCATGAACCCCGACAATCTCACCGGCGAAAGGGGATTCATCACGGACAGCTCCTTCTACCGCATCCAGGTGGAAGTCGACCTCCCCCTCCATGGCAGGGCTTCGGGTTTCGTCATTTCCGACAGCTACGACATCTCCCTCGACAGCTATGACGATATCGCCGCCGCAGAATTCAAACTGGTTGCCGATAATTCGATGCCGCTGGGCATCCATGCCCAATTGTATTTCGTGGATGCGCAAGGCGGCATCCTCGACTCCTTGTTCGAAGCGCGCCGGAATATCGTGGCCGCCGCTCCCGTCGATGCCGCCGGCCTGGTGGTCGAACGGCGTACCGCCACCAACCTGGCGACCTTCCCCGCCGAACGGTTCCAAAAGGTCCGCCAGGCCAAACGCCTGCTGCTGTCCGCCGGTTTCTCCACTTCCGGAGACGGCGACCAAACCGTCAAGGCCCTGTCGGAACAGGCGGTGGATATCCGAATGGGTATGAAAATCCTCACGAAACCCTGAGCCGATGCCGCCCCGGAACCGACGGAAGCTTCCGCCGGTCTGCCATCCCCTTCCCGCCGGGAAAGGGATGCCCCGGCGCTTCACTTGATGCCTGATCCGATGCACCACCCTTCCCTTCGACTTTCGCTCCTCCTCGCCGGCTGGCTGACGGCCGCCGCCTTGTCCGCCCAAGCCCAGTTCGCCTTGCCCCTCCTCGAGGCTCCCTGGCAGGCTCACCTCGCCAATCCGGCGGTCGTTCCGGATGCTTCCTTCAGCATCGGCGGCCCCGCCCTCCATGCCCTCCTGCAATTCGACGGCCCTGTCTACCAGGATATCATCACCCGGCCGGCCGGCCGGCCGGTCCTCCAAACCGACCGGTTCATCGCGGCCCTGTCCCCGGAAAACCGCATCTCCTCGGACCTGCAGGTCCACACCCTCGGCCTGACCTGGCGACGCAACCGCCTGTCTTTCCTGCTGGGGCACCGCCTCCGCTTCGAGTCCTTCCTCTCCTTTCCGAAAACCCTGCCCCAGGTGGTCTGGCAAGGCAATGCCGGATTCGTCGGCGAAACAATCGATGTCGCCCCTTTCGTCCATGCCATGGATTTCCATGAGGCCTATGCCGGCGCAGGCTATTCCTTCGGAATACTGGACCTCGGGGTGAAGGTGAAATGGCTGTCCGGCAACAACCTGCTGGCTACCGACCGCAATCATCGGAGCGCCACCCTGTATACCGATCCGGATGTCTACCAGCTTACCCTCCGGGGTGACTACCTCCTGCATACCGCCCGGTTGCCGACCTATGAGAGCCTGTCGGACCTGGAAAGGAACTTCCGGCAGGGGAACCGGTCCGGCAACGCTCCCCTCGGCCGGAATGCCGGCTGGGCCCTGGACCTGGGCTTCCGCCTTTGCCTCGGCCGGCTCGACCTCCTCGGCAGCCTCCTCGATGTCGGTTATATCCGCTGGGACCACCAGGTGACCAACTACCGCGCCACCGAAACCTTCTCCTACGAAGGACTCGACATCTCCGGCGCCCTGTCCGGCGATGGTGTCGATTTCGACCGCGCCCTCGATACGATCCGTCAACTGTGGCAGGTGGACCAAACCCATGTACCCCTCCGAACCCGCCTGTCGGCAGGTACCACCATCGGCGCCCGCTGGACCTTCTCCCCCGCCTGGAGGGCCGGCGTCGCTTATGTCGGCCGCCGATACCCCACCGCCTGGACCCATACCCTCCTGGCTTCCGTCGACGCCCGGGTCGTACCGGCCCTCGACATGGGCATCCACCTGTCCTTCCAGGAACCCTTTCCGCCCCAGGCCGGCCTGCACGCCACCCTGCATGTCGGCACCGTCCAGCTCTTCTGCGCCACCAATGACATCGCCGGTGCCGTCCGGCCTTCCCGCGCCACCACCCTCAGCGCCTTCGCCGGCATCGCCCTGTGCTTTCCCTGACGGGTATCTTCCCGGCGGATTACGATTTCCAATCTTTCATCCTACTTTTGCCGCCTGGCAAATCCGGCATGAAACAACCCACCATCGATACGATCAAGGAACCCGTCGCAGCGGCGCTGACCTCCTTCGAGCGCCATTTCCGGGACTCCATGCGTAGCCATGTCCCGCTCCTGGACCGTATCATGTACTATATCGTCCGCCGGAAAGGCAAACAGGTACGCCCGATGTTCGTATTCCTGAGCGCCCAAATCTGCGGGGAAATCAACCCGGCCACCTATACCGCCGCCTCCATGGTGGAACTGCTCCATACCGCCACCCTGGTCCATGACGATGTGGTCGACGATGCCTACGAACGCAGGGGGTTCTTCTCCATCAATGCCTTGTGGAAAAATAAGGTCGCCGTACTGGTCGGGGATTACCTGCTGGCGCAGGGCCTGCTGCTGGCCCTCAAGAACAAACAGTTCCGGCTCCTTGAAATCCTGTCCGATGCCGTCAAGGCCATGTCGGAAGGGGAATTGCTGCAGTTGGAAAAAGCCCGCCGCCTGGATATCGAGGAATCGGTCTATTACGAAATCATCCGCCAGAAAACCGCCTCCCTCATCGCATCGGCCTGCAGCGCCGGCGCCGCCTCCGTCACCACGGAGGAAGGAGACATCGAAAGAATGCGCGAATTCGGCGAATGTATCGGCATCGCCTTCCAAATCAAGGACGACCTGTTCGACTACGGTACCGACGACATCGGAAAACCGCTCGGCATCGATATCCAGGAGAAAAAGATGACGCTCCCCCTGATCCGCGCACTGAACCAAACTTCCTCCCGCGAAAGAAAACGGATCATCTCCCTCATCAAACACCATAGCGACCAACCGGACAAGGTCGGGGAGGTCCTCCGTTTCGTGCGGTCCAGCGACGGGTTGGATTACGCCCGCCAGGCCATGGAATCCTACAGCCAAAGGGCTTTCGGCATCCTGGAATCTTTCCCGCCGTCCGCCGCCCGGGACGCCATGCGGCAACTGGTCGTCTTCGTCACCCAACGCAGGAAATGAGCCTCTACCGATCTTCCCCGGCCTCCATGGATGGGGCGCGGTAAGGTTGCAGGCGCCGGAACCGCCCCCCCGACACCGCACGGAACACCACCAGGGACGCGCCCTCCCATATGCCCAGCACAGTGATCGGCCGACCGGCTCCCAAGGCGACCATCGTCCAGCCCATCCGCTCATCCACCGCCACCGGTAACAGGGCGCCGCCCCGGTCGACCAGGTAGAATCCATCCGCCCGGTACAAGGGGACGACCCCCTCCAAGCAAACTGGAAATGCCGGTATCCAGGGAAGCTTCGCCAAGGCCTCCGCATAGGCATCCCACATCGCCTCCATACCGGTGAAACCCGGCGGCACTGTGAACGCGTCCCGCTCCGGTACCATCTCCCCCGCCACCGCCCGCAACGGGTATGCCGAAGGATAATAATGCAGGAGCCCCCGCCAAACCGTCCCGAGCGGCCACTCCCGGTCGAAACCCGCATCCCGCCAGGAAAAATCCAGCACCAAGGCGAACCGGCCGCCGGCACCGAACAGCCAGGTCCGCCGCGCCATCAGGTGGTCGTCCTCCTTTTCAAAGGTTTGGCCGACAACCAACCACCGGTCCGCTGTCCCGGCCAGCCGAAGCACCTCTTCCTTGCGTGGACTCCATCCGCCCAAGATCAGCAAATCCGTCCGAAGCCCTTCCGGCAGCCCTTCCAAATGACGGAATGCCCTGGCCAACAGGAAAATGGATGCCAATTCCGACAGGACGGCAGCGGGCCAGTCCGTCCGTTGCATCTCCGCCGGCAAGGCCCGCAACCGCCGGGCCACCCCGCCGAGCTTCGCGTCCACCAGCCTGGCCGCCAATGTGGACCAATAGGTTTCCGCACGGTCTTCCAGTGTGGCCAATCCCTGCCGCAGCAAATCCGTCAACCGAAGCTCCAACAAGGCCATTCCCTCGGTCATCTGCGCCAGTCGCTTGGGCTGGATGGTAAAATCCGGAGCGGCCGATGCCGGCAACGCTTGCTGCGGAGCCGCCGTCCGGGCTTCCTGCCGCTGCCGGTGGTGCTGCCAGTTCACCACCCAATTCGGCGGCATATCCACCACCGGCACCAACGAGGGTCGGCGACACCACAGGACCATCAAGCCCAATACATGGGCACAGGGCGTCTTTTGGGCCGGACAACTGCACCGATAGGCCGGCACCGACGCAGGCGACCACTCGAAAACCACCTGGAAGGGCCTGGTACCGGGACCGGTCGCCCCCCAACCCATCTGTCCGCACCTGCCCAGGCTCCACCAGGCCTCCCGCTCCGAAAAGCCGGACACCCGGTTGGCCGTGCCCGGGTCGGGTGCCATGCCGAGAATCGCTGCTTCGTTCATTTCCATCTCATCTTTCGCACCTCAACAACCAAATCGAATATTTTGATGGCAAGGTCCGCATGATTGTATAAAAACGTAAGCTACTCATAAACAAAAGGATCTTAATGGCGCTACTCGCATTTTGGACAGGGCTGCCGGCGGCGCGCTTGGGCGCGGGGCACAGCACATCAGCAGGCTTATCAACTAAAAACAACAGGAAGCCAATTCTTTGTAATCGATTGTCTTGTCGGGTTGCGGTGCGGAAGATACGTTCCATACCTGCCGGATCAGGTTTGAGGACCGGCGCTCAGGTCATTCGCTGCAAGAGGGCCTGGAAGCGGACATGCTCCCGGAGAAGGTCCAGGTTGTTGTCATACCGGTACCAGCCCCCCTGTTGGAACCCCGCCTGGAAGCCCAGCTCAAGGTAGTGCAGGGCTTCGTCCGGCTTCCGCAGCAAGGCGGCGATGCAGCCCGCATTGTACAACAACATCGGGTCGCCCGGGTCGATGGAGAACGCCCGCCGGAGCCATTCCAGACCACGGGCCGTCTCCCCGCTGGCCACCAGCGCCAAAGCCCCGAGATACAGCGCCCGGAGCTCCGAAGGATTGCGCTGCAACTGCTTTTCCGCCAGCAGGATGCCCCGCTGCCGGGCCTTGGATGCCAACAGCTGGATACCGAGGGTATCGTAAGCCTGGGAAGCGAGCAGGACCGACTGGAAATCGTCCGGACGATGACGGCTTGCCTCATCCAGCAGCCGGACCGCCTTGTCCATCTGCCCCTGTACGAAACACGCACGTCCGTAATGATACCAGGCCATGAAAAGGGAGGGATTGAGCTCGATGGCCTTCTCGAAAGAGAAAGCCGCTTTCTTGAACTGCCTGCGCAAGGTCAGGGCGATTCCCCGGGAGGTGTGCGCCTCCGCCAGCAGCGGAGAAAGCTCCAGCGCCTGCAGACTAGCCAGGTTGGCCTCCTTGAGGTATTCCTCCGTCCCCTGCACATACATGAAGAGGTAGGAATAGCAATCGGCCAGGCCACAATAGGCCAAGGCATACTCCTCGTCGGCCGCGATGGCCTGGGCGAACATCTCCCGGGCCAGCCCGACGGATTTCCGGCTGAACTGGTAGTAGAAATGGCGTCCCTTGAGATAGTAGCCGTAAGCCTCCACATTGCGCGTCTGGCGGATTTGGACACGGTCGTCCCGATGCGTGAAGGAAAGCTTGACCTCCATGGCCCGGGCAATCTGTTGGGCGATGATATCCTGCAGGGCGAAGACCGCCTCCAGCTGCCGTTCGAACCGGGCGGACCAGAGGATGGTGCCGGTTTCCGTGTCCACCAGCTCCGTCGTCACCACCAGCTGGTCGCCATGTTTGCGGACCGTGCCCTCCAGGACGGCGGCCGCCCCCAATAACCGCCCTTTCTGCCGGACATCCAGCGGCTTCCCCTTCAAGGCGAAGGAGGCCGACCGCGAGACGACGCTCATCCCCGCGGTATTGTCCAGCGAAAGGATGATTTCCTCGGAAATCCCTTCACAGAAATAATCCTGCTCCGGGTCGTCGCAGCGGTTGACGAAGGGCATGACGGCGACCGTCGGCCGGGTGAGCCCCAAGCGCAAGGGCGGAAAGACCTGCTGCAGGTCCGGGATCACCAATTGCCATAGGTGGTCCACCTGTTCGAAATCCTTCAGCTGCACTTTGCCCGCCTCCAACAGTTCGATGCCCTCCGGCAACTTGGCCCGGACCTTGTCGCGTACTTTCCGGGACAACAGGACCTGCCCGCCATGACCGATATGGCAGATTCGGGAAGCCCGGTGCACCTCCAGGCCCGTAAAGCCGGAGGCGGTGGGCAAGGCCTGTCCGTAATGGATGCCGATCCGGACCTTCAGGCCGATCATCCCGGCCCATTTCCGCTCCGCGAAGCCCCGTTGTATCGAAATGGCCGCCAGCACGGCTTGTTCCGGCTGGTCGAACACCAGAAAGAAGCCGTCGCCGGAAGTATCGATTTCTTTTCCATTGTATTTGTTGCAGGCCAGACGGATGACGGTACGGTGCCTTTCCAATACCAGGGCATAGGACTCCCCCAACTCGCTGGCGAGTCGGGTAGACCCTTCTATATCGCTGAAAAAGAAAGTCTTGTAATCCTTGTTGCTTTTTTTCATCGGTCGGTACGGATGTGTCGGTCAGGGCTGCCTCCTGCCTGCGTCCGGATGGGAGGTATCGACGGCACAACGGCGGTTGTGGCGCCTCAGGCGGCCGAAAGCGCGCGGTCGAGGTCTTCGACCAGGTCGTCCACGTCTTCCACACCGATGCTCAGCCGGATCAGGGAGTCGGTCAATCCGACCGCCAACCGGGCTTCCCGGGGAATGGAGGCGTGGGTCATGGAGGCAGGATGGCCGACCAAGGATTCCACCCCCCCCAGGGATTCCGCCAGGGTGAAGAGCTTTGTATTCCGCAGGACTTCCCGCACGGTTTCGAAGCGGTCGTCCACCAGGTCGAAGGACACCATGGCACCGAAATCCAGCATCTGCCGCTTGGCGGTCAGGTGGCCCGGATGGTCTTCGAATCCGGGATAGAATACCTTCGACACCTTCGGATGGTCACGGAGGAACTTCGCGATGACCGCAGCGTTCCGGCAGGCACGCTCCACCCGCAGGTGCAGGGTCTTGATACCCCGCAGCACCAGGAAGCAATCCATGGGACCCGGTACGGCCCCGCCGGCGTTCTGGAGGAAATGCAGCCGCTGCGCCAGGCCGGCATCCGCGGCGACGACCGCCCCCAGGACGGTATCGGAATGTCCACCGAGGTATTTGGTGGCGGAATGCACGACGAGATCCGCCCCCAGGTCGATCGGCCGCTGCAGGTAAGGGGAGGCGAAGGTGTTGTCGACGCAGGTCAGGATGCCCCGGTCGCGGGCCATGCGGCAGATCGCCTGGATGTCCACCACGTTCAACATGGGATTGGTCGGCGTCTCGATCCACAGCAACTTGGTCGCCGGTGTCAGGGCTTTGGCCAGGAGGTCCGGATCGGTCATCGGCAGGAAACGGCTGCGCAGGCCGTAAGGGGCGTATACCTTGGTGAGCAACCGGTAGGACCCGCCGTAGAGGTCGTCGGTCGCGACCACCTCGTCGCCGGCCTGCAATAATTTCAACACCCCGTCCATGGCGGCGAGGCCACTGGCGAAACAAATGGCATCCGCCCCGTTCTCCAGGGCCGCCAGGTTCGCTTCGAGGGCCGACCGGGTCGGGTTCTGGGTACGGGCGTACTCATACCCCTTGTGCTCCCCCGGAGCGGCCTGGGCATAGGTGGAGGTCTGGTAAATCGGTGTCATGACCGCACCGGTGCTGGGATCCGGCTCGATACCGGCATGGATTGTCTTGGTTGCAAATTTCATCTTTCATTTTTCATTCGTGGTATCCGGTCGGGTAACGGCCCGCCCAAACCCGGCCAATCCGGCCGGTTCAACTACAAAAGTAGGCATTCGACCCTACACCAAAAGACAAAGGGCAACCCGGAAAGTTTCCTGATTGCCCATTATCTGCCGAAACAAACGGTGCGGACCGCCCGAGGGCCGTGCGATTACCATTTGTCCCGGATGTCCGGCCTGCAGCCGGCGGCATCTTGTGCGCGAAGGTCGGAGGCACTGTGCCGACGGCCTGCCGCCGCCTTGTAAACCTTTGTCAGTTCACCGCGTCGCCCAGCTCCTTACCTGCCTTGAACTTGACGGAACTCTTCGCAGGAATGGTGATGGTGGCACCTGTCTGCGGATTGCGTCCCTGCCGTTCTTCTTTCTTGGATACGGAGAAGGTCCCGAAGCCGACCAGCGTCACTTTTTCCCCTGCTACGAGGGATTCGCGAATGGCGCTGAGCACACTATCCACCGCTGCGGTTGCTTCCGCTTTCTTCATACCGGCGCTTTCCGCGACCTTGTTGATAAGATCTCCTTTGTTCATTGTGGAAAATTTAATTAAGGATGAGTTCAAAAGAATGCAAAATTATACAAGCCTTCAATTATCCAAACTATTTATTACAAAAAAAGCGAGAAATCAACCTTTTTGGGCCTGTTTTCCCCTTTTTTCCGGGCTTTGGGGACCCTCCGCCGGGACGTCTCCGCAGCCGGGGAGGCCGTTTGAAAAGAAATTGTTATCCCACTGCCCGGGAAACCGGTCCGCTACCCGCCGACACACCCGGCCCTGCGCGGACCTCGATACGGATGAAACCCCCTATCTTTGTCAAGGTTCATCCGATCACCTGTCTCATCCGAAAGGTCATGTCCAAATACACCCTTTTTCCGGTACTGGTCGGCATCGCCGGTCTTTCCGGGCTGTCCGCACAATCCGGTTTCCAGATCGCCGGCCCTGCATCGCTCTGCCTGGGCAGCTGCGCCGATTACACCGTCATATCCGACAACGGCACCGCTGCGGACCAGATTGCCTGGAACCTGCCGGGGCAACCCTGGCTGACGGTGCCGACCCTGACGCTCTGCGGGGATACGCCCGGCGTACTCGAACTGACGGCGACCGGATTCTCCGCCGCCACCGGAATGGATTTCGAACTGACGCTTCCCGTCACCATCACCCCGCCCGCTGCGCTTTCCATCCTACCGGCCGCCGACTTTTGCCCGGATTCCACCGACGCCTGCGACAGGGTCTGCGCCCACCAGCTCGTCACCTATGAGGCCGGCGGTTTCACCCCCGGCATTCCGCTCGTCTGGGAAATCCTGGGCGCCGATTCATACACCATCCTGGGGAACTCCGCCACGGTCCAGTGGGGGGAGGCCGGGCAAGGGCTGATTTCCGTGCAACAGCAGGCCGACGCCGACCCTTTCCAACTGTTCTGCGGCATGTGGAACTTCACGGCGCTGCCTTCCGGGAACCTGGGCGGCATCGGCTATGCCACCGTCCTGGGCGGCACCCCGCCCTACCAACTCCTCCTCAGCAACGGCTATTCCACCCAGGTGGCGGCCGGAACCACCCAACTGCCGGACCTCCCCCCAGGCCCTTATTCCGTCACGGTGACGGATGCCCAGGGCCAGGTTTCGGCCTGCGATTTCGAGATTGCCGCTTCCGATGCCGATTGCTGGGCCTCCGCTTATCCGACCGCCATCACCCACACTTCCGCCTGCGACACCTGCGACGGTTCCATTTCCATCCAGACCCAGGGCCTGGCGCTAAACTTCTCCTTCCAGTGGAGCAACGGCAGCACGACCAAAGACCAGCTCAACCTCTGTCCCGGCACCTACACCCTGACGCTGACCAACGACCTGGGTTGCTCCTCGGTCGAAACCTTCGAGATCGCCTGCGGAACCGGCGGCCCCTGCCCTGCCGCCGCGACCCGTTGTGTACAGGTGCAACCCCTGCCCCAGGCCGCCTTCGACGCCTTGCCCGGCGCACAGGGCGGCACCCTGACGGTCTGCCAGGGACAGGCGCTTGCTTTCCAAAACCTCAGCAGCGGCGCCACTTCCTACCAATGGATGTTCGGAAACCTCGCCACCTCCTCCCAATTCGAACCGGATTTCACCTTCTCCGATCCGGGGACCTACACCGTGTCCCTGATCGCCCGCAACCCATGCTTCTGCAGCGATACGAGCTTCCTGACCGTCGAGGTACTGCCGGCGGATGTCCCTGACATCCTTTGCGACGCAACCCTTTGCCAAGGCCAATCGGCGACCTATTTCACCGATGCACCCTGTGATTCCTTTTCCTGGCAACTGGACGGTGATTTCACCCTCCTGGCCGGAGGCGGCACCACGGATGATTTCCTCACCGTACAATGGATTTCCGGCAACTTCGGCACCGTCTCCCTCCAGGCGGACAATTGCGGCGGCGCCGCCTGCCCGCAACCGAATGTCGTCACCATCCCCATCCTCTCCCCTTCCGGGGCCATCGAGGGCCCGACCAAGGTCTGTCAAGGCAGCTATCCGGAATATTCCGTGCCGGACTGGCAAGGGACGGACATCCAATGGGAAATCGTGGGGGACGGCGTCCTGACCGAAGGCCAGGGCACCCACCGGGCCGTCGTCCGTTGGGGGACGGGGCAATCCACCGCCAACCCGCACCTGGTCATCGTCCGCTATGACAATTGTTACCTCGGCTGCCAGGGTAGCGACACCCTGTCCGTCAATATCCTGCCCGGTTATTTCCTGGAAGGCCCCTTGGAAGTCTGCCCCGCGGATTCCGCCTTGTTCCGGGCCATCAATACCCTCGACGGAAGCCCCGTCCCCTGTACTTGGGAACTCGTCGATGGTGCCGGTTCCGTCGTATGGACCGGCACCGCCGCCGCGACGGCCCTGGTCCCTTTCGACCTGCCGCCCGGTACCTACACCGTCCACAGTGAATCCGTGAACAACGCCGGCTTCTGCACGGATGCCTACGACCGGTTCGTCAAGCTCTTCGCTTCGCCGCCGCCCGTATCCCTGTTGGACGGCCCGGGCATGGTTTGCCCGCTCTCCACCCAGGTGTATTCCGCCCAGGGATTGCCCGGCGCCTCGTTCTCCTGGTCCTTTTCCGGCGGCACCCCGGCCGACGCGGTCGGCAATCCTACCACCGTCACTTGGTCCGATACCCCCCCTTATGCCGTCTCGGTGACCCAAACCATCCCCGCCGGGCCCGCCTGCCGGTCGGAACCGGTCACCCTTCCCGTACTACCGGCCGGCAATGCCGTCATTTCGGCAAATGATACCGCCTGTGTGGATGCCGACGCCTTTTATTTGCTGTCCCTGCCTCCCGGCCTCCCCTTCGATTGGTCCTTGGAACCGGCCGATGCCGGTACGATCATCGGCGGCCAGGGGGAAAACCTCCTGGTGGTCCGCTGGCATACCCCCGGCCCCGCCACGGTGACCGTCCAGTATTGTGGTCTTTCCGCCCAGTTCGATGTGTTCGTGCGTGCCCTCGCCCCGCCTTCCGTGCTGGTACCCACCATCTGCGAAGGACAGGAAGGCATGGTCGAAACCACCGACGACTATTTCTCCTACCGCTGGCGGGACGCCGCCGGCAATACCCTGTCCACCATCGGAAACGCATCCCTGGAGGACGGTCACTACCAGCTTGTCGTGACCGATGCCCTCGGATGCAGCAGCAATACCTGGTTCCTGATCGAACGCCACCCGCTCCCGCAGATCGCCGTATCCACCCCTGCTTATCCCGCCCGCTGCCCCGGTAGCCCGGCCGTCGACCTGTATGCGCTATCGACCGGTGCCGGTTACAGTTACGCCTGGACAGTCGACGGACAGCCCATCGGAACCGACCAATCGGTCCTGTCCGTCTCCCAAGCCGGCAACTACCAGGTCGTCGCGACGGATACCTTCGGCTGCCAGGACAGCTCCCAGGTCCTGCCCGTCCTGGATTGTGCCGCCGTGGGCGGCTCCTGTATCAACGGCGTTTGCCAGGGGCTTCCCAATGGCCCGCCCGTCCCGCTGCCCGGTTGTGTGCCCGATGGTTCCCTGGATTTCAATATCGTTCCCGGCATGTCCTGCCGGTCGGCCGACTTCCAATCCATCCTGGTCAATACCGTCCCCGGCAGCCTCTCCTGGGTCTTCGGCGACCCGGCCAGCGGCCCCGCCAACTTCTCCCAGGCGGAAAATCCCGCCCATACCTTTTCCGGTCCCGGGTTTTACACCGTCCTGCTGACCGGTTCCGTGCAGGCCGCCAGTCCGCCCGGCGCACAATGTCCCCTGGGCGTGACCCGGGATTTCCTGGTCCCTGTGGCCGCGAATTTCAACAGCCTGCCCGCCTGCCCGAATGATACCACCCGCTTCCAGGACTTGTCCGTCACGGTCGCCGGCAGCAATATCGTGGCCTGGGAATGGGATTTCGGCGACCCCGACAGCGGCGCCGACAACTTTTCCCCGCTCCCGAACCCTTCCCATGTGTATGCGACGGGTGGCGACTATCCGGTCACCCTCTCCGTGACGGCCGCCGACGGTTGCCAGTCGGATACCACCCTGACCATTTCCGTGCTCCCGCAACCCGCCGGCCTCATCAACCTGCCGACCGCCCGGTGCGAAGGGACTACCCTGGCGTTCTCCACCCCCGCCGACGGATCCATCCTCGGCTTCGACTGGAATTTCGGCGACCCCAACGGCGGCGCCGCCAATACCGCCGGCACACAAACCGCCTATCATACTTACCAGACCGCCGGGGCTTATCCGATCGGACTCACCCTGACCAATGCCTTCGGCTGTTCCAGCACATTCACCGATACGGTCGACATCCTCCCCAACAACCTGGGCGGCGAGATCTCGCTGTCCCAACCGGCTCCCGTCTGCGAAGGCGACAGCATCCTCCTCTCCGCCCCGGGCGGCGCCACCGCCTGGGCTTGGCAGGACGGACAAACCGGCCCCGGTATCACCGCCATCGCCACCGGCCTGTACAGCGTGACCCTGACGGATGACGCCGGCTGCCGGTATAGTCCCGCCCCCGTATCCCTGACCTTCCTGGCCCCGCCGACCGTCCGCCTGCGGGCCGTCCAATATGATGCCTACGGACAAGTGGTCGCTTTCACCGACCAATCCCTCAGCCTGTGCGAAGGAGAACCCCTCTTCCTGCTGGCGCAAGGAGACCCCTCGCTGCAATATGCCTGGTCCAACGGCGAAACCAGCCCCCAAATCAGCTTCACATCGGATAAGGGCAACCTCCTCCCGCCGGGCAGCCATACCTTCACCGCCACCGTGACCGATGCCGCCATCGGATGCAGTACCGTCGCGGGCCCGTTCACCGTGACCGTTCATCCCGCTCCCGATGTGTCCATCTCCTCCCAACCCGCCGGAATCCTCTGCGAAGGCACCCCGGCGACCCTGTCCGTGGATTCGCCGGACCCCGCCCTGTCCTATACCTGGAATACCGGTTCCGCCGGCCAGCAAATCCAGGTGGTCAACGGGGGCACCTACTTCGTCCAGGCCATCGGCCCGGAAGGCTGCCGGACGCAAAGCGACCCCCTGGTCCTGCGCAACGGCCCCGATATCGACAAGGTCCCGACAGGCTGTCACGACCGCTGCGGAAGCGATACGATCTGCCTGCCCCCCCTGCCGGAAGTCGCTTCCTTCCAATGGTGGCTCGATGGGTCCCCCTTGCCCGCCCCCGCCGGCACCCAACCCGACCTGGTGCTGGACCGGACCGGGGATTATACCCTCGTACTGACTGATTCGTTCGGATGCACCACTACCAGCGAACCGATCTCCGTCCAGGTCGCCACATCCCTCGATACCATCGACCTCATCGGCAATGTCTGGCTCGATGTCAATGACAACGGAATCATCGATGCCGGCGACCAACCGGCACCGAATGTCACCGTGTACCTGGCGTTCGGAAACCAGACGGTAGACACCACCCTCAGCTCCGCCGACGGGTCTTACGGATTCCCGGGCCTGCCTACCGAACTGTATTCCCTGCTGCTGGATACGACCCTGCTGCCCGACGGCTGGGGCGTCACCTGGCAGGAGATACCAGCCCCCCTGACCGGCTGCAGCGAAGCACGCCGCTTCGATTGGCTGCTGTACCCCTTGTGCCCGTCCATGCTCACCGGCTCCCTGACCATCGGCGCCTGCCCCGGCGACAGCGCACTCTTCCTGGGGACAAGCCTGCCCATCGGCTCGGTCCAGGATTTCAGCCTGCTTAACGCCGATGGCTGCGATTCCATCCTGACCGTTACGGTGACCGCATGGCCTACCAGCACCGGCACCCTGGCGCTACAGACCTGCCCCGGCGACTCCGCCTTCTTCCTGGGACAGGGCATCCCGCCGGGGTCGTCGGCCGTGTTTACCCTGGACAATTACCTCGGCTGCGATTCCATGCTGACCGTATCCGTGACGGCTTTCGAAACCTCCTATCTCGTGCTCGATGCCATCGCCTGCCCGGATTCCTTCTTCACCTACCAAGGACAAGCGGTCCCGGCAGGCAGCACGCAGCTCTTCTTCGAAACCAATGCCGACGGCTGCCAGGATACGGTGGAGGTGGCCGTGGCGGCATTGGAAACGGATAGCATCCAACTTACCCTGACCGCCTGCGGCGCTTCGCCGGTCAGCTACGGCGGACAAACCCTTTTCGCCGGCGACAGCCGGTTCTTCACCCTGGAAAACGCCAATGGCTGTGATTCCGTCGTCCAGGTGTCCGTCATCGGTGTGGACGGCCCGGACACCACCCTTTCGTTTCTCGTCTGTCCGGACGGCGCAGCCACCTACCTCGGCCTCACGCTTCCGCCGGGCACGGACACCACCTTTGCATTTACGGCGCAAAACGGCTGCGATTCGCTCGTCACCGTGCGTGTCCGGCTTTTTCCGCCGGTCGAAACCACGTTTTTAACCGAAAAAAGCTGTCTCGATTCCGCCACCGGAACCTTGACCATCTTGCAATGGTCCGGCGGCACCCCGCCCTACCAGCCGAGCCTGGACGGGAATCCGCCCGGTGCGGACAACCGCTTCACGTCCCTTCCGCCGGGAAACTACGAACTGGTGGTCCAGGACGGCAACGGCTGCCGGTATTCGGAAACCGTTCCGATAGCTCCCGTTCCCCCGATGCAAGCGGACAACCCGACCATCGGACTGGACTGTGTCGACAGCCTGCTCGTCGCCCCCGCGGTCAGCAGCGAATTGCCGGTCACCTGGCTTTGGGAAACCGGAACGTCCGCCCCCGCCGTGTGGGTCTCCCGGCCGGGAACCTACCCCTTCCGGGTCTCGAACGGCTGTGAGACGCTGGACAGGACGGCTACGGTCGTTTCCCTGTTGCCGACCGGCGACAGCCTCGTGTATGTCCCCAACGCCTTTTCTCCGAATGACAACGGGCTCAACGATTGCTTCCGGTCTTTCCTCTCTCCGGATTTGGTCCCGCAACAGTACCTGCTCCGCATCTTCGACCGCTGGGGAAACCAACTCTTCGAATCGGACACGCCGGATGCCTGCTGGGACGGCAGCTTCCGGGGCAAGCCCCTGGAAGGCGGCGTGTACGTCTGGTACCTGGATGTCGAGGCCGTATATTGCGGACAGGAAACACTGCGCTTTTCCAGGAAAGGGGGACTACACCTGGTCCGGTAACCCGGGATGCCCCGCAAAATCGGGCCATCCGCCGGATGACCGGCCACCCGATCCGGAAAACCGACCAACTGCGGCTACCATGAAAACGGATTTCAACCACTGTGAAAGTGTCTACTGGGTCTTCACCCAATTGTGCAACGACCGCTGCGCCCACTGCTACAACAACAGCGGCCCCAAGGGAGACCGGATCGGCCTCGCGGACTGTATGGCCATCATCGGAAACCTGCCCGACCGGATGGACCGGCTGATTCTCTCCGGCGGGGAACCGCTCGCCGACCGGCCGCTGCTCCTCGCCATCCTCGACCGCCTGCGGGAACGCTTCGGAACCCGGACCCAGCTCATGCTGCAGACCAACGGAGACCTGCTCACCGAGGCAATCCTCGACCAATTGATCGAAAAAGGGATTACCCGCTTCGATATCGCCAGCATTGACCGATTCCACCGGCACCAGGGTTCCCGGCTCGACCGCCTCGCCCGGCTCTTCGAAGCGGCCGGCGTGCGGGGAGACCACCAGGCCCCCCTGATCCGTCGGGAAGACTACCTCCTGGACCAACCCCTGAGCTGGGGATACTGGGGCGCCACCGAAGACATGTGGCTGGGCGGCAATTGGGCCCGGGGACGGGCCCTGGAAACGGACAACTGGAAAAAGGACCCGAACCATAACTTCTGCACCATCTTGTCCGGCGCACGGAATTTCCTGGGAGGGTACGAGGATATCCCCCAGGAAATCAGCATCCAACTCTGGCGGATCAACCCCTGCTGCCCGGGCACCTTGCATCCCCTGGGCGATGCTCGGAAGGAGAAGGTGGCCGCCGTGCTTGCGCGGGCCGCCGGCCATCCCGCCTGGATGGCACTGCATCACGGACAACCCTGGCGCATGGGCGAACACCTCGGCATCTCCGAGGAATCGGCCCGCAGGGATGGGCAGGCCTATGAAAACATCTGCCGCTATTGCGATGCGTTCTTCCGTCGCCATATGCCTGCACCCGATGGGGAATCCGATTATTATGCACTACCCGTCGCCCAGTCCACCGACAGCCAGGGAAATCGCTCGGCGGACGGTGGAGCCGGGTTCACCGGCAACCCTTCGCACCCGTAGCACGGATCGGGACACGGCGGTACGAAGCCCACCGGGAGGGGGCCGCCAGCCCGTGCCGGAACAACAGGTCGGACGGTCTACCCACCGACCTGGTCCGCGCCTGAAAGTCCGCCCCCGGGCTTCCGCAGCCACTTCCCGATAAGCCCGATGGCCGCCGATATCCGGCTGCCGACCGACTCCGGCCGGAAATCCGGTAAGGTGAGGTCCGATTCCTGCCGGAAGGTCTCCCCGTCATGGTGGCCGGACAGGGAACCTGCGGCGATACCCTCCGCGCTGAGCGCGGTACGACCGGATTCGTCAACCCTTGCGACCGGGCGGGTTTACCCGGGAACGGACGGATGGCCGCATCAGCCACCGGCGCGTGTCGGACAATAAGACACCTTCGGTCCATTTCCCGAAGGAAATCCCCAAAAGCCGCCGACCCGATTCATGGGTCGGACATCCGAAGGGTACCTGCCGCGGCAAAGCCTGGTTGCGACCGCAACAGGAGTAGGGCGATACGATCCGGAGCAGGGCGAATTCCCGATTCCCGATTGCAAGGAAGCGCGGTGGGAAAATAAATTTCCACCAAAACGACTAATTCTATAAAATTAGTATAATTTGTGCGGGACCAAGAACCGGCGGTAGCCGGCGTAAAGAGTCGACGGCGATTGCGGGGAACGGCGACGGGTAGCCAGCGAATGGGGAAGAAAACAAGGCATCACATGGAAAAGATGACATTACGGCACATATCGTGGCTGATGATACTTGGGAAGGCGGCGGCCATCGGCTGGATGGCTTGGCAGGTATATGTTTCGCAGCATGCCGGCGGGTGGTTATCGGACCAGTTTTTCTGGACCTGCATCGGGGTCGGGTTTCTGGCGCAGCTGATTGACGGGGCGCTCGGCATGGCCTACGGGGTCAGCAGCAGCAGTTTCCTGTTGGCGATGGGCATGACGCCGGCGGTAGCCTCCGCGAGTGTGCATGTGGCGGAACTCTTCACGACCGGGGCGTCCGGGTTGTCGCACTTATATTTCCGGAATGTGGACCGGCGGTTGTTCCTTCGGTTGGCGCTACCCGGCATGGCCGGGGCTGCCTGCGGGGCCTATCTGGTCTCGGACCTGCTGGACGGGCGGGTGGTCAAGCCCTTCATCGCCGCCTATCTGCTGTCCCTGGGTGTCGTGATCATCCGGAAAGGAATCCGGGAGCCGGTATTCCGGGAGGAAATCCGTCGGGTGGGATGGCTCGCCTACGTCGGTGGCCTGCTCGATTCGGTGGGTGGCGGCGGATGGGGGCCGATTGTCACCACCAACATCATCCGGAAGGGAAAGACCCCGCGGCTGACGGTAGGAACCGTCAACACGGTAGAGTTTTTCGTGGCCTTGTCGAGTGCGGGTACCTTCCTGGTATTTTCAGGCTTGAGCACTTGGAAAGCCATTGTCGGGTTGGTGTTGGGGGGGATTTTGGCGGCCCCGCTGGGGGCCTGGGCGGTTCGGGTCATCCCGGCAAGGCGGCTCATGCTGACAGTGGGTGGCATCATTGTGGCCGTATCCCTGGCGACCCTGTGGACGAGCATCCGGTAAAGGGGCAGGATGGGATCGGCCGGAAGCGGGACGGATGCAGGCCGCCGGGAACAAATGTTGGCGGATTCCACGCATCCGGTCGTAAAATTTTCCGTTCATTTGCGTGGGGAAGAGCAGGGTGGCACGCGACCGCCGCGAACCTGTGCAGGCAGCCGACCCCGCTTATCCCGGAATAACTTTCAAAACCGAACCACATGAACGGAAAGCCGTTGCTGGAGTGCGTACCCAATTTTTCGGAAGGAAGAGACCCCGAGGTCATCCGTCGGATCACCGAAGCCATCGCCGCGGTGGAAGGAGTCCGGTTGCTGGATGTGGATCCCGGCAAGGCGACGAACCGCACCGTCGTCACCTTTGTAGGGGAACCGGAGGCGGTGGTGGAGGCGGCATTCCGCGGGATCAGGACGGCGGCCGAGTGGATCGACATGCGGCAACACCGGGGGGAACATCCGCGGATGGGCGCCACGGATGTCTGTCCCCTGATTCCGGTGGCCAACCTCGACATGGAAGAAACCGTACGGTGGGCCCGACAGCTCGCGGAGCGGGTCGGGACGGAAGCGGGCATACCGGTGTACCTGTACGAGTATGCCGCCACCCGGCCTGCCCGTCGCAACCTGGCCACCATCCGGTCGGGGGAGTACGAAGGACTCACGGAAAAGATGAAAGACCCCGAGTGGCGGCCGGATTATGGTCCGGCGACGTTTCATCCCCAAGCCGGCGCCACCGTCATCGGCGCCCGGGACTTCCTGGTGGCCTACAACGTGAATCTCAACACGGTAAGCGAAAGGCGGGCGAACTCCGTCGCGTTCGATGTCCGGGAGCAAGGCCGGATCCTGCGCCAGGGGGATCCCGTCACCGGTGAAGTCGTCCTTGACGAGGAAGGTCGGCCGGTCCGACAACCGGGAACCTGCAAGGCCGTCAAAGGCATCGGCTGGTACATACCCGAATATGGGATTGCCCAGGTGTCCATGAACCTGACCCGGCTTTCCGTCACCCCGCTCCACCAGGCTTTCGAAGCCTGCTGCGAAAGCGCCGCCAGGCGTGGGCTGCGGGTCACCGGATCGGAATTGGTAGGCTTGGTCCCCCTCCAGGTCATGCTGGATGCCGGGAAACACTTCCTCCGGAAACAAGGCTGGAGCACCGGCCTACCCGAAAAGGACATCATCCATATCGCCGTCAAATCCATGGGCCTGGACGAGCTGGCACCTTTCGATCCGAACAAGAAAATCATCGAGTACCGCCTCCGGGAAGGAGACGGGACGGCCAAACCGCTCACCCGCCTTTCCCTGCGCGATTTCGCCGATGAAACCTCGCGCGACAGCCCGGCGCCCGGCGGCGGCTCCATCGCCGCCTACACGGGGGCCCTCGGTGCCGCCCTCGGTACCATGGTGGCCAACCTCAGCGCCGGAAAAAGAGGTTGGGACCACCGCACCCTGGATTTCTCCGCCTGGGCAGAGAAAGGACAAGCCCTGACTTCCCGGTTGCTGACCCTCGTGGATGAGGATACAGCGGCCTTCAACCGCATCATGGAGGCCTTCCGCCTCCCGAAATCCACCGAAACGGAAATCTCCCTGCGCCGGGAAGCCATCGAGAACGCCACCCTTCACGCCACCGTCGTCCCCTTCCGGACCATGGAGGCCGCCTTGGAGGTCTTCCCGCTTGCGGAAGCCATGGTCCGCTCCGGAAACCCCAATTCGGTGACCGACGCGGCCGTCGGTGCCATTTGTGCGCATGCCGCCGTACACAGTGCCTGGCTGAATGTGAGAATCAATGCGAAAAGCTTAAAAAACAAGTCAATTGCAGAAGACATGTTGAATAAATCTAAAATATTGGCCACGAGTGCGGATGATTTGAAGGAAAAAATCTTAACTTTACTTGTAGATAAAATTTAATACCAAGTAGGGCACCATACCAAAAGCAATCACCATGAACAACTTCCATTCCTGCGTCCTGCGGGATTCAGAATCCTTGTACCCCTTGAGCAATCCTTACCCTGGCTCATTTCCGCTTGTCACCCACCTCTTCAGGAGGCCTTCCTTTTCCTTTCTGGAATTCCACTTATATTTCATTTCAAAATACAAGTCGCACCCAGTGGCACGGTTTATGGAACTTCACCAGGAAATTTCCAACTTCAAATTCCCCTTCATCCGGTAACGGGACATCCAATGTAAAAACATCAGGAAATTTTGAGGCTCAAGGGACGCTGACGATGTCTTTCCTGTTTGAAATTAAATTGGCATGAGAATGAAGTACTTCCACACCTATAACCTGCTTGTCATAACGGCGGTATGGACCGTGTTCCAGCTTGTATGTCCCTTGGACGCCACCGCCCAGCAATACAGCTATGTCACCGACCGCAGGTTCTTCACCCCCGGCGATTTGATCGGATATACCTTTCACCCGGCGCAGAAAGTAGCCCTGACCGGCGCCACGGAAAAGGTCCCCCCGGGTTCCTTTGCCTTCGGCATTACTTATAAACACCTGTATGTCACGGGAGAAGGCATCGAAGGGGTTTACAATATAGACGCCAGCCGACAACATGATTTCGGTATCCAACTGGATATCACACACGCCCGCAACGCCCGGCTCCGCGGTTACCTGAAAATCATCCAGAACAAGTACGGGATGGTCGAATCGCTGGTCTTCCGACGCGCCGCCAGTGATGTGGAATCCGTTTTCCACATCGCTCCCCTGCCTGCCGGTCAACGGGATGCGGAGAAGGAGTTCTTCACCGACCGGGGCGAACTCGCCATCCCATCCGTCGAACAACTCTGGGGGCATGTCATCCGCCCCTTCATGTGCATCCACCAGGATTCCTACCTCCAGGAACGCTTCTCCGTTTCGGACAGCATAGAAATCGCCTTCCTCTCCGGTACGGAAGCCGAAATACGGGAAATCCGAAAGTCCCGGAAAGGCATGGAATCGGCGTCCCTGGCTGAGGACCCCGGCTCCTTCCTGCCTGGCAACGACCGCAGGCAAACCAAATCCGCCCAATACCTTTACCTCGACCTGCGCGCCGGCCTGCATGATTCCCGGTTGAAATCCGTCGCCTACCCCATCCGCAAGATCCTTGAAAAGGAAGACCGCAACGCCGGCCTGACGCAAGAACGGTATCGCTGGGACATCCTGTCCGACAGCAAGGAGAGAATCACACTTTTCCTCAACGGTGACCATACCGTCAGCTCCCTGCAAATCGGCAACAGCCTGTATCTCATGCGCGGATTCTGACCACCGGCCGCCTGCGCTTTTCGCAGGCTGCTTTCCGTCGGCCTCCCATCCGCATGCACCCTGCCGTCCATCCGACACCCTGCACGCATCGGCCCTACACCCGGCCGCTCCGCCAAGACGCCACAGGATCTGCGGAAGGCCGCGTATGCCGCAGGCAGCTCACCGCATGGGCACATTCCGCCTGTTCTCCCTACGCCCCCTCCACGGCCGACGCGGGCCATCACCCTGTCCCGGCGGGTGTAACGTTTTTTCCCACCGATCATCTTTATCGCAACCGGGACATATCACGACGTTTACCGCCCGACGACGCCAAGCACTCCCGCGGCCCGCTTCCGTCCCCAACCCGGAAGCTGACCGGTTTTCGCCGATGCATGGCCGGAGCCCGGCGCCGGTAAGGTGGTGGGCCGGCCATACACGGACCTGTCCCTCCTTGTGCGGAGGCAGGTGCTTCCGGCCGCAGGAAAGATTCGCAAGCCCCCCTGCCGGACCAGGCTTGTGTCAGAACGAAAATCCGATGGAGCACTGCAGGGACACCTGCCGGTCGTCATCGTCCCGCCGGACAAGCCCCCCGTTGGCATCCAGGGCACGCAAGGATACATCCGCCTGCGAACGGGTGGTGTCCAGGAGGCCGTAGTAGCCCCTGGCTGACACATAAAGACTGCCGTTCAGGAAGACGGACAAGCCCCCCAACACGCCGGCATCCAGGCGCCGGTATAACCTTCCCGGATCTTCTCCGAACTCGAAATAGGCACCGGCCGCCTGGGGAATGACGAAAGTCTTGCCCTGATAGGAAAGGGTGGCCGGCGGATCCGCCGGCCGTACTTCGCCGGGCAGGTCCGAAAGAAAGTTGGCATCGATCTCGTGCGAGAACTCCGCCAGGGGAGGAAAGGCCTGCGGAGCTCCGCCGAAGCGCAATTCCCCGAACCCGGTGGCGGACAGCAGGATTCCTACGCTGCCACCGGCATATATCTCCAGGAACGGGACCGGACGGAAATAACCCGCCACCGGGATGTCCAGGTAAGACTGGTTGACGCTGACATCCGTTTTCCGCGTCCCGGATACCCAGGTGGCGGTCCGGTCCGCTTCCCGCAAGAAATAATAGGAGGGCCCCTCGTAGGAACGCCGCCCCCCTTTTTGGGAAAAGAGCAACTCTACCCGTGCCCCCATCAGGTCCGTCGCCTCGTAGGTCAGTGTCGCACCGACGTGGAATCCCGTATTCAAATCGAATTGCTCCAGGGTCTTCTCCCCCGCCGGGTCCTGTTCCGCCGGCCCACGGAATGTATTGAAATTCAACCCGGCCTTGAAACCCAATCCTACATCCTGGGCGATCCCCTGCCCGACGGCCAGGGAAAAGAGACACCCGAACATCCATTTTTTCATCCTGCTTGATTTATTGTGTTCACACCTCCGGCCGGTCCACACCGTATTCCGGCCCAGTCCCGGAAATAGGCTTCCGACCGGCTCCGGGCGGCGGGTGGCGCCTTCCCGGGACCTTGCGGCCGCCCGTCGACACCCCGGGCCGTACAGACCCGTACAAAAGTAGCGGATTAATTGCAATCGGAACGGCGAACCGATGAAATCGGACGCCGCCCCATCCGGCCTCGTACGGATCGGCACCTGAAAGCCCCCTTATCGCAACCTTGGAACCATTTTCCCGGTTTTCCGTTCCAATATCGATGTGCGTTATATTTGCAGGGACAAGCGGCTGGGATACAGGGACGCCTCCGCAACCGCTGCCCCTACGGGGAGGAAGGCCCGCATCGGCTGCCGTCGGCGCGCGCTCATCCCGGCAGCACCGCACGGACAAGGCGGCTACGGCCGCTTTCCCGGTGCCCCGTCCCCGGTATGGCCTGCTTCAAAACGGTAAAAGCAAAGAAACATGAAAGTAGCTGTTGTCGGTGCCACCGGCCTGGTCGGTTCGGTCATGCTGGAAGTGTTGGCGGAACGCCGTTTCCCGGTTTCCGAACTGCTGCCCGTCGCTTCCGAGCGATCGGTCGGAAAGCCTTTGCGCTTCCGCGACCAGGACCACCTCGTCGTAAGCATGGAAGAAGCCGTGGCGGCAAAGCCGAGCGTCGCCATCTTTTCCGCCGGCGGTGCGACCGCCCGGGAATGGGCGCCCCGGTTCGCGGCGGCCGGCACCACCGTCATCGACAACTCTTCCGCTTGGCGGATGGACCCGTCCATCAAACTGGTTGTCCCGGAAGTGAATGCCGACGTGCTCACGCCGGAAGACAAGATCATCGCCAATCCCAACTGTTCCACCATCCAGATGGTGGTCGTCCTGGAACCCCTCCACCGCTTGTACGGCGTCCGGCGGCTCGTCATCTCCACTTACCAATCGATCACCGGCACCGGCGTGAAGGCTGTCAAGCAATACCAACTCGAACAGAAAGGGTTCCATCCGGCACCGGAGGAAATGGCCTATCCGCATCCCATCTTCGAGAACTGCCTCCCCCATATCGACGTTTTCCTGGAAAACGGTTACACCAAGGAGGAAATGAAGATGGTGAACGAAACCAGGAAAATCATGCGCGCGCCCGATATCGGCATCACGGCGACGACCGTCCGTGTACCGGTACTCGGCGGACATTCGGAATCGGTGAACGTCACCCTGGACAAGCCCTTCGACCTCGAGGAGGTCCGAAAGACCCTTTCGGAGGCGCCCGGTGTCGTCGTCGTCGATGCGGTGGAAAACTTCCAGTATCCGATGCCTTTGTTCGCGCGGCACAAGGATGAGGTCTTCGTGGGCCGTATCCGGCGGGATGACAGCATTCCCCATGGGCTGAACCTCTGGATCGTGGCCGACAACCTCCGCAAGGGTGCCGCCACCAACGCCGTGCAGATCGCCGAATACCTGCTCCGAAAGCAGTGGATCGGATAGTCCCTCCCCCCTTCCGCTTCCCCGCTCGGAATAAGTCCCTATCCATCGTGCCGCCGTCCGGACGGACGACGGTCCGCCATCACCTTTGGTGCCCCGGCGTATCCTCCCCGATTTGCATCCTGCCGACTACACCGTCTTCCGAGCCTCGGAAGGAGACATCCCGCACTTTCCTATCGGCTTGAAAATCAGCTACCCAACAGGGTCCGTCACATCCGGCAACCACATACCTAACCTTAGGTATTTTGCTTCGAAAGTTGGCTAATTATGATAAAAGTCATCGGTAAAGAAGGGCAAGAGATTTAATTTTGGTTGTCTGAATTTAATCTAAATAAGAAAAGGCATGCATTGTCCATTAAATAGGTTGGCGGAGGGTGTGGCAGGTCGGATTGTCCGATTCACGCGGGAAGATGTGGCGGGCAAGATGGTGATGATGGGTATACTGCCGGGCAGCGAGGTCCGGATAGTCCGGATCGCCCCGTTCAAGGGGGGATATTACCTGAAGATCGACGGCATGAGCATGGCTGTCCGACAGCAGGAAGCGGGCAGCATCGTGCTGGAAATCGGAAACGGAGAAGGATGAGGAAGCTCGCCCTGGTTGGCAACCCGAACAGCGGAAAATCCACCGTATTCAACCAACTGACGGGCCTTCGGCAGAAGGTTGCCAATTTTCCGGGAGTCACGGTGGAACGAAAGACGGGGACCTGGCTCTTCGAAGATGGGGAAGGGGTCCGGCTGGTGGACTTACCGGGTGCCTATAGTTTGTATCCCAATTCGATGGACGAGCGGATCGTCCTGCAGATATTGACCGATCCGGGAGACGAGGATTACCCGGATGCCATCCTGTACATCGCCGACATCAACTACCTGGACAAGCATTTCCTGCTGCTGACGCAACTGCGGGACCTGGGGTTCCCCTGCCTGTTGGTGCTCAACATGGCCGATATAGCGGAGAAGGAAGGCTTGGCCGTGGATACCCGGATGCTTTCCGAGCGGCTGGACATCCCGGTGGTGACCTTGAGTGCCCGGGCGGGCACCAACCTGGCGGCACTGGAGACCGCCGCCCGCAAGTTGCTGGAAGCCCCCCCTCCTCCGGCGGCTCCCTTCTACCCGCTGAACGCTGTGGAAAGGCAACTGACGGAGAAAATCCGGGAGGCCACCGGCGAAACCCTCCCTTACCGGGCGCTGTTGAAAGCCCACCACGTCAACCTGCTGGAAAATTGGCGGCCCCCCAACGAACGGTCCGCCGTGCGTTCCATTTGCGAAGCGGAACAATTCCAATCCGTCCGCCACCAGATTGCGGAGACCATGCACCGGTACGAACGTTTCGCACCGATATTGCAGGCCTGCATCCGCCGGAATCCGGCGGAAAGGTCCCTGACCGACCGGCTGGACACCGTCCTCACCCACCGTATCTTCGCACCGGTCCTCTTTTTCCTCACCATGTTCCTCGTCTTCCAGGCCATCTATTCCTGGGCGACCGTTCCGATGGACTGGATAGAGGGTGGCATCGCCGCCCTGAGCGGTTGGTTGGGCACCGTCCTGCCGGAAGGCTGGTTCAGCAGCCTTCTCACCGACGGCATCCTGGCCGGTCTGGGCGGCATCCTGGTGTTCATCCCGCAGATCGCCATCCTTTTCCTATTGATCGGATTGCTGGAGGAAGTCGGCTATATGGCCCGGGCGGTATTCATCTTCGACCGGCTGATGCAGCCCTTCGGACTGAACGGACGCAGTGTGGTCGCACTCGTCTCCGGTGGTGCCTGCGCCATCCCAGCCATCCTTTCCACCCGGACCATCGGAAACTGGAAAGAACGGCTGACCACCATCCTGGTGACACCCTTCATCAGTTGCTCCGCACGGATTCCCGTCTATACCGTGCTCATCGGGTTCGTCGTCCCCCCCACCGATTTCGGGATATTCAACCTGCAGGGGATGGCTTTCATGGGCTTGTACCTCCTGGGAATCGCCGCGGCATTGTCGTCCGCCTGGCTGCTGCGCTGGATACTTCGCTCGGAGGAATCCTCCTGGCTGATGCTGCAATTGCCCCCCTACCGCCGCCCCGTCTGGCGTAACGTCTGGCTGACCATCTATGAAAAGGTCTCCGCTTTTGTCCTCGAAGCGGGAAAGGTCATCCTCCTCATCAGCATCATACTTTGGGGGATTGCCAGCTACGGCCCCGCGAACGCGATGGACGAAGCGGCCCAATCGGCACGGACAGCCGCCCGGGAACAGGGGCTGGATGATACGGCGACCGAGGACCTCGTCGCCGCCTACCGGCTGGAGGCCTCCTTCGCAGGCCATATCGGCAAGTGGATGGAGCCCATCCTCCACCCCATCGGCCTGGATTGGAAAATCGGGATCGCCCTGCTTACCTCCTTCGCCGCCAGGGAGGTGTTCGTAGGCACCATGGCCACCATCTACAGCATCGGAAGCCGCGCCGACGAGGAAACGGTCCGCCAAAAAATGACCTCCGCCCGCCATCCCGAAACCGGACGACCCGTCTATACCCCCGCCGTCGCCCTCTCCCTGTTGCTCTTCTATGTCTTCGCCCTGCAATGCATGAGCACCATGGCCGTCGTCCGCCGTGAAACCGGTTCCTGGAAATGGCCCCTGCTGCAGTTCGGGTGGATGACCGGCATCGCCTACCTCGCCAGTTTCCTGGCTTTCCAAGCCCTCCACATCCCCTGAACGGCCGCCGCACCCATCGCCCGCTCACCGCCATAAAAAAGGGGCCCGGTATGGAAACTTCGCAATCTTTCCTTATTTTCGTTCCACAAGTAGTATATTTGCATCTTATCCTCCAAACAAATACAGCGCAAAACCCCCGGTTTTATGACGTATAACAACATTTTGGAAGCCATCGGAAGGACGCCGCTCGTGCGGCTGAACCGCATCACCGAGGGGATGTCACCAACCGTCTACGCCAAGTGCGAAGGCTTCAACCCCGGCCAATCCGCCAAGGACCGTATCGCCCTGCATATGATCGAGGAAGCCGAATTGTCCGGCCGCCTCCGCCCCGGAGGCACCCTGATCGAAGCTACCAGCGGCAACACCGGCTTCAGCCTGGCCATGGTCGCCGCCGTCAAAGGTTACAAATGCGTCCTCACCGTCACCAGCAAGGTTTCCAAAGAAAAAATAGACAGTCTCGAAGCCATGGGGGCTGAAGTCATCATCTGCCCCAAGGAAGCAAAACCGGAAGACCCCCGGTCCTACTACAAGGTCGCGGAACGCAAAGCGAAAGAGATTCCGAACTCCCTCTATATCAACCAGAATTTCAATACGGAAAACGCACGCGCCCACTACCTGTCGACCGGACCCGAAATCTGGGAACAAACCCAAGGCAAGATTACCCACCTTGTCGCCAGCGCCGGTACCGGCGGAACACTCTCCGGAACCGCCCAATACCTCAAGGAAAAAAATCCCGCCATCCAAATCATCGGTGTGGATGCCTACGGCTCCGCCCTGATGAAATACCACGAGACCGGCGAATACGACGAACGCGAAATATATAGCTACCAGATAGAAGGTACCGGCAAGAATATCATCCCCGCCAACTGCAGCTTCGAACTGATCGACAAGTTCGTCAAGGTCACCGACCGGGAAAGTGCCATCCGGGCCCGCGAACTCGCCCTGACGGAAGGTATTTTCGCCGGCTACTCCAGCGGTGCCGGTATCCAGGCCCTCCTGCAAATGAAAGGCATGTTCACCGCCGACGATGTCGTGGTGCTCATTTTTCCCGACCACGGAAGCAAATACCTGGGGAAGGTCTTCAACAACCAATGGATGGAAGAACAGGGTTTCCTCCAGGAAATCTACGGCGAAGTCCAGGAACCTGTCCCTACCCCGGCCTTTATCCCGACCGTCTGAAGCGGTTTTCCCCTGCCTCGGCAAAATGCGGATGCCTCCGCCCCGGTTCCCTTATCCGACCGAATCGCCACCAGGTGTCCCGATCATATGCCTCCGTGAGGTTCAGACTCGTGAGCGCTCGCTGATGAACGGTTCACCCTGTCCGTAAACCGGCATCCCCCTCCATGGTCCTCTGAATTCGTACGTTCCGTACCCGCCTCACCTCCCCGGCAAACGCATCCTCCGCGCCTCGGCCCTGACAAAACGTTGATTTTTAGTTGTTATTGCTCATCAAACCCGCTGATATGCTGCGCCCCGCGCCCAAGAATCCTTTTAGGACGGCCGGCGGCGCGCCGGCGGCCGTCCTGTCAGAAGGCAGCAAGCGCAGGTAAACCCCCTTTGGTTATGAGTAGGTTGCGTTTAATTCTACGATGAGAACCTTTCAATCAAAAAATTCGATTTGTTCTTGAGGTGCGAACGATGAAGACGAAAGGCCCTGAACGCAAAAGCGCCCGGGAACCGACTGTTCCCGGGCGCTTTTCCGGCCCTTCTGCAGGCCTTTGACCCTTCCGCGTTCCCCCTTACGATAGGAAAGCGGCCTTATTCAACCGAATATATTGTGCAATCTTCCGAAGTGGTTTCAGGAAGGTGGTGTAAACCCGCGGCTTCAGCTTGTTCTTTTTCCACGCCAAACGATCCTCCAGGTTCGCTATCAGGCGGTTCTCCAACCAACGGTTGCCCGCGCCCCCGATGCGCATCTTCACCATACAGTACGGAATATAGTGCGTGGTGATGTGATGCCGATACAACAAGCGGAGAATCAACTCGTAGTCCCCCGCAAAACGGAATGTCGGGTCGAATACGCCATGCTTTTCAAATGCAGTGCGCTTGACAAAAAAAGTCGGGTGCGGCGGCATCCACCCGTTCAGGAAGTTGCGCTGTGTGAACTTGCCCGCCCGCCAAAACCGGATGATGTCATTGGTGTCCTCCTCGCTGACGTAACACAAGTCCCCGTACACGGAATCCGTGTCATGATCCCGGAACGCCTGGGCGACCCGCTCCAGTACCCTGGAACCGACATAGGCGTCGTCGGCATTGAGAAACCCGATTACGTCCCCGGTCGCAGTTCGGATTCCCTTGTTCATGGCGTCGTAAATACCGTAGTCAGGCTCTATGATGACCCTGGAAATACGGTCGCTGTAGCGCCTGATTATCTCCGGCGTACTGTCCTTCGATGCCCCGTCCACCACAATGTATTCCACATCGGGATAGGTCTGGCCCAGTACACATTGAATCGTTTCTTCTATTGTCCGCTCACTGTTGTAGCTGACTGTAATGATGGATATTTTCATAACGCATTCAAGGGGGTTGCTACGGATTGTGCAAAACTGTTTTCCATGAATGGTAGTTTTTCACAGTGGTTGACCGACCGTCGCACAGGTTACCGTTAATGACGGAACCTGTCGTTCCACGGGTTCGTAATGTCTGTGGTTATGGCTGTAAGGGTGTGTAACCGGAAAGGGAGATAGGGGGTCGGCGATTGTTTGTAGAGCAGCTTGTTTCAAAACAGGACACAAATATAACTTACTTTCGAGAATTTGGAAAGCAGGCCCCCCAAAACATATATTATCATAATTAATAATACAGAATATGGTTTTCCGGTATCCGGGAATCCGGCCGACGCCTGGGGCGGCCTGATGTGGGATCCGGCTGCCACCTACCGAAGGCATCGGCGGGGTTCTCGCCCGGGCCGGTTTCGGTCGCAATCTTTCCGACATCCTGCCGGCAGGGACTGTGTGCCCTCCTTCCCCAAAGGGAAGGGACCGACGGATGTCGGAAGATTACGGACCTTGGTGCCGGGACGAACCCATCCTGACACCGGGTGAGGCCATGACGATGCATGGGAGCTTTCTCAAAGAGCATCCGGCGGATGACCGGATATGAAATCGAGCGTTGTACCGGAAATGTATCGGGAGGGTTCCGGCCAGCTGTACTTATCGCAACTACTGCGCCGCTTCCTGTTTCAAAATGGGGGAGTAAGGATAATTACGGTACAAGGTAATGACTTTTCATGACCTTTCGAAGTAAATAACCGGACAAACGGCGGTTTATCCCGGCAGGGGACGGGCGTGCTTCCTTTTCGTGCCCTGACCGCATACCGGAGTGCCCATTATTCATTCACAGCTGCCCCGGGACTATTCCTCCGGTCATGACCTTGTTCTTCACTTCGGCGACCCGACGGCAATCGGGCGTAATCCGAATGGTCGTACCCAAGGCCGCCATGGATATCCACCGCGGTTGTCCAAGCTTGCCAGGTGCTCCCACGAGCTTCCCTGTCAAGGCTGCAAAGGCTTTTCCAACAACTTTCCCTCCGGAAATTCCAGGGGTTGGAAACCTTTTCAATCTCCCCACTGCAGGATACGGGAGACCCGGTATCTCCGAAAATCAGGGAATGAAATTCCCGTTCCGGGCAAGGACAGCCACGGCAACCGAAAGCATCCTGTTCCTTTTGTATGCGGATGTCCGCCGTGGGACCTTCCATGCGCGAAAAGCCGACCTCCCCATGGTCTTAGCGGCTGATGACGAAATTCTCCAACACCAACATATCCATGTTCGTCCGCAGGAAGCATTCCAGCGCATGCTCGGGAGAATTGACGATGGGTTCGTTTTCGTTGAAAGAGGTATTGAGCAGGATCGGCACCCCGGTCTTGCCGTGGAATGCGGAAATCAACTTGTAATATCTGGGGGAATCATGCCGGTCTACGGTCTGCAGTCGACCGGTCCCGTCCACATGGGTGACCGCCGGAATCGAGGACCGCTTTTCTTCCCGAATCCGGAAGACCTTTTCCATATACGGGACGTCGTCGACCTGCTCGAAGTATTCCGCCGTATGGTCCTTCAGGATAGAGGGCGCAAAAGGTCGGAAGCTTTCCCGGCGCTTGATCTTGCTGTTCAGCAAGTCCTTGGCATCCTGACGCCTCGGGTCGGCGATGATGGACCGGTTGCCTAATGCCCGGGGACCGAATTCGGCCCGCCCCTGGAACCATCCGACCACACTGCCGTTGGCCAGGCGGTCCGCCACATGCTCGAAAAGCGCCTCATCCGGCAGCTGCCGGACACTGTACTCCAGGTTGCGGGAGGCCAGGTACTGCGCAATCTGCTCGTTGCTGAAACAACTGCCCGTGTACGCCATGTTCCGGTAGGGTGTCCTCGGGTTTCCCTGTACCTGGTGGTAATAGTACAGCGCCGCCCCGACGGAGGTTCCGCCATCGTGGCCTGCCGGCGGAACGAACAACCGCTCGAAGGAGGTGTTGGCGATCACTTTCCCGTTGGCCACGGAATTCTGGGCAACCCCGCCCGTGATACAAAGTTGTTTCAAACCGGTCTTCCGTTGAAGGTCCTCCGCCAAATGGAAGATGACTTCCTCGGTCACCCGTTGTACAGAAGCCGCCAAGTCGCGGTGGTATTCCGAGAGCGGCTCGTTCTTCTGCCGGGGCGGACCGAATTTCCGGACCAGGTAGTCCGAAAACATAGGCTTGATCGCAGGAATCCCGCCTTCCAGCGACATCCAGTCGCCTGTACCCACCCGGGTGAAATACTTCGTGTTGAGCTCGAACAAACCGTCCGGCTTCAACCGGATCACATCCCTTACTTTATCCACCAGGCTGGGATTTCCGTAAGGGGACAGCCCCATGACCTTGTATTCGTCCCCGTAATGGGGGAAGCCCAGGTATTGCGTAAATGCCGTGTAGAAATATCCCATGGAGTGCGGGTAGGAAACACTGTCGATGGCCTTGATTTCCTTGCCTTTGCCCACCGCCCGCATCGTGGAGGTGAAATCACCCATCCCGTCCAGCGACAACAGGGCACTTTCTTCGAACGGGGATATGAAGAAGGCACTCGCCAGGTGGCAATGGTGATGTTCCACGAAGTGCATCACCGACTTGACCTGGTCGGGTTTATGACCGAGTTCCCGCGCCAGGTCCGTGCGGATGGCGTTGACATCCCCGATATGCCCGGCCTTGCGGAGGACGGCTTTCCAGGCGGACGGATGTTTCAGGGTGTGCAGGACTTTCTCGCCGACCTTGGCCTTCGGATCCCGGGAGATGGCAATCGCATCCACCTCCGCCAACCCGATACCGGCCTCATCCAGGCAAAACCGGGCCGCTTCCACCGGAAGGCCGGCCCAGTGCTTGACTCTCCTCAGTCGCTCCTCCTCCGTGGCCGCTACCAATTGACCGTCTTTGTACAGGCAGGCGGACGCATCGCCATGATACGCGTTGATTCCTAAGATATAATTCATAATTGTCCTTTTTGGAATTCCTCGATCTTGATGTCTACGACCAGCCTGTACCAAAAGGCCTGCAAGACATGAAAAATGAAACCCTGCCGTCCGTCCAGGAATCCGAGCAGGAAAAAATACCGCCAACTGAAGTACATCAGCGGTCTGACGAACAAGGGCAAGGCCCACCAAACTTTCTTCAGGTAGGCCACCCGTTGGTCCGGACTCCCGAACAAGGCCGGTCGGACCGTCTGCCCGCGCTTGCCCGCGCGCCGTTCGACTTCCTCCCGGGCATGCAGGACACTATACCGGTTGTGTTTTTCAATCCAGAAACCGATCTGGTTCTCTTTCAGGTTCTCCTCCAATAGGTAGCCCCGCTTCCATACCATGGTCCTGCCGGTCACCACAAAACGATGGTCCATGTTCTCCTCCAGGTCGGAATATCCGTTTCCCGTCCGGAACATTTTCAGCAGGTATTTCGGAAAATATCCACCGTGCCGAATCCATGCGCCCTTGAAATAGTTCTTGCGGTTGAAGTATATCCCGCAGACATCCGGAGGCACCTGCCGGTCGCGGAAGTCCCGCAACAGTTGGAAAAGTTCCGGGCTGACCACGTGGTCGGCATCCAGCCCGATGGTCCAGGGCGTCCGGATATCGAAGTGCCGCAAGGCATGGTCCCATTGCGCCGGATGGTTACGGAAAGCATGGGAAGCAATAGTTGCGCCATATTGCCGCGCAATTTCCAGCGTCTTGTCGGTACTGCCCGAATCAAGCAGGAAAACCGGTGCCCGCAATTCCTGCAGGGAAGCCAACAGCCGGGGAAGATGTACTTCCTCGTTGTAGGTCAGGATGACGAAGGAAAAGTCCGGCCGACCGGATTCGTCACCGGATGCGGGCATGTCCTTCCGGATGGTATCGGATGATAGGGTGTCCACTTATTTTCGTTTGGTGCTGCGGGGCTCGTATTGTCCGAGGTATTGTTGTACCAATACCCGCGGCGCATATTCCCGCGATACGACTTCCTTGGCGTAGGTGCGGATCTGTTCCAGCCGCCGCCTGTCCCGGCAAATCGCTCCGAGCGTAGCGGCTATCTCCTCGGGCCTCACCCCGCAAACCCAGCCCAAGGCATGGGTACGCACATAATCGCTGAGCCCCACTTCCCGGGACACCATGACCGGCGTACCGCTTGACAAGGCCTCTATCACGACATTCGCAAAGTTTTCGTTGTAGGAGGGCAGCACGAAGAGGTCGGCGGATTGGTATAATCGGAATTTTTCCACCCCCTCCACCGGGCCGGTCCAGGTGACGCGTTGGTCCAGTCCTTTTTCCTGGGCCATCGCCTGCAGGCTTTCCAAGTAGCTTGGCGTGCCCGTACCGGCTATGTGCAGCCGATAGTCGAAGTCCACCATCGATAAGGCCTCCAGCAGGCCTTCCAGGTTTTTCTTGGGATGTATCCTGGACAGGAACACCAATTGGAACGGATCATCCGGCCGCCGGGCCGGTGTTTCCGCCGGAAGGCCGGGTGCCGAATCTTCCTGCAGTTGGATAAGATTCGGTAGGACGAAGTGGTCGTCCGCCAACCCGGCGGTTTCCTTTTCCTCCGCGTCGGATGTCAGGTGAAAGGCCGTACGACGCAACAGGAAACCGCCCAAAATGTCGTGAAATATCCGCTTGGCTGCAGAGTTCCGCTTGATAAAGGAGAAATCACTCATCATCCCCCGAGGGGACAGGATCGGCCGGATGCCTTTTATCCAGCAAATCATGGTACAGGCAATCACCGGTATGTTCCACCAGGAGTGGATGTGGATGATGTCGTAGTTACCCGCATCCCGCCACAACTTGTACATTAGTGCCGGGGAAAGATGCGAATGCCCGCGGGTATACCGCTTGAAATAATAAACGGTCACCCCGTCCACTTCCTGTGGAATGCCGGGCGGGACGGGAAGCTCCGCGTCCCCGTTCGCCGTGGTGGCCAGTACCGTCACCTGCTGACCGGATTTGGCCAGCTGCTCGCACAGGAGACTGACGGAAAATACCGGCCCCCCGTAAACGTAGGCCGGCTTGTACGTGGGAATGATGTGCAATATGTTCATGTGGTCCAATCTTAAGCGTCCTTGACTCGATTCTGTTCGCCGCCTTACTTCCTCCGGCGGCCATGTGTCCGATCCATGGCTCCGGCGGTCGTATGCACGGCTTTCCCTCCGCCGCATACGACAAGGCTTCGCCGCCCTCCGTATCGCACGGTTTTCTCGCTGCGCTTTGTGTAGACCCTTGTTTTGGGAATTGTCCCGGCAGGCCCGGATAAATGGCTCGCCCAGATCCCGAATTTTTCGGCACCGGCTTTATCCGGGTGTTGGAAATCGACGGGCAATGGTTCCCGCCTTTGATTTATGTTATCAAATATACATTTAATATATTTTTAAAACAATACATAACAGTGATTTATTTTATTTTTAGCCCGTTTCAACCGGGCTATGGCCTCAGGTCCGGCGGCCTTACCAGGCGTTATCCAGGTCCTTGGCAGCATAAGCGTGCTCCCGGACCGTCCAGTAACTGTCCTTCCGGCGCTTCAGCTGCAGGGTATCCTTGGTGGTCAGCCGGGACAACAGGGCGATGGGAAACAGGAAAACATAGAATACGAGCGACAGGATCACCTTCGACATGACCCACCCCATTCCTTCCGCCAGCTTGTACCATGCCCAGTCCACCCAATAGGCCAACCTCGGCAGGAACGCACCGGTGATGCCGATTCCACCTGCCACCAAGATGAGGGTATCCACCCGGTAAATCCACCAGAAGACCAGAAGGCCGGTCATGATGACGAGACAGGTATCCTTGATTTTTGCTTTGTCCATGATTGATTGGTTAGTTTCACCCAGGTGCATACTTTTCGCTCCCCACCTGTGTGTGTAGATGACATAAGGATGTGATGACGGCCGGCCACGGCCCTTTTGCTTCGCAGCCGGCCGCTCATCTGCGAATCCGCCCCTATCCGGGGTCAGAACAAGGTATAGATGAAAGGTGCCACCGCGCTGCCTCCTCCGATGACAATCAGTACACCTATCAGCAACAGCACAAGGATGATCGGCATCAGCCACCACTTTTTGCGCTCTTTCAGAAATTTCCACAGGTCGGTCAAGAAGTCCATGTTTACAGTATTAATGATTTTTTATTCCCCGTTGGTCGGGCTCTATCCGAATTTTTACCTTTGAAAATCAGTTAATTAGACACAACCGGTCATCACCCGTACGGATGGACGGAGCGAGGTTGGCAACCGGAGCCTTTGCATGCTATTTCCTGCCGGCTTCCCCGCTGCGGCAACCATTCGATTATTACCCGCTTTGGGCCCGCTCCCATGTCCGCCCGTAAATTTACAGGCACCTCCGAAGCCTTCCGCTAATCCGAATCACCTGACGGACTGGTTCCGTCACTTGGTTTTTTGTCCGACAATGATTATGGAAAGACCGAGGAAACTCCGGCACAGGGGATCCAACCTTCGGAACAAGGGCACCAACCGATCGAAGAGTCGGACGTGCCGCAAAGGCAGCCGTTTTTTCTTTCGGATGGTTCCTGTATATAGCCAGGCCGCTACGCCAACCGCATTGAAATACTGCCGACGACGCACCTGCAGACCGTTCTCAACGAACAACCGGACCAATTGGAGGGGGAGATATCTCCGGTGGTGGTGCAAATACCGGTCCAGTGTATTGAACAAGCAAGGAAGGGCAGGCACCAGGACGACCAGCGTCCCGTTTTCCCGAAGGAATTTCCCTGCATTCCGAATCGCCTGCCCATCATCCCGGATGTGCTCGATGACATTCAGGGTAAAGACGGTATCGAAAGCCCCGAAAAGGCTTCCGTATTCCTCGTCGAAAGCGGGGCTGGCCAAATCGATCCTGCGCACCCCCCGATAGCCGGGATGCGGGTCCCGGCCGAATGTATCCGCCAGGTACCGGCAGTATTCTTCCTGGTAATCGCTGAGCAGCAGCGAATATCCCGCCGCCAGGAAATGCCGGGAAATGTTTCCCGTCCCGCTCCCCAGTTCCAATATTTCCCCCCGGCAGTATGGACGGATGGTATCGTACATCCAGCCCGTATACCGCTTGGCACCTTCCAGGATAGACAGGGTGACCGCACCGGTTTCGTCCGATCCGTTCGAGGGTTCCGTCGGGTCCATGATTATCGGGTCAGTCCGCTTTGAACAAACCGTATTTCAAGATGCAGTAAATGGCCCGGAAACCGTCCTTCCAATTGATTTTCTTCCCCTCCGCGTAGGTTCTGCCGTAGTAGGAGATACCGACTTCGTAAATCCTGGCACCCTTGATGCGGGCGATTTTCGCCGTCACCTCCGGTTCAAAGCCGAACCGGTTCTCCTGCAGGGAAATCCCCTGGAGGATATCCGACCGAATCAGCTTGTAACAGGTCTCCATATCGGTCAGGTTCAGGTCGGTAAACAGGTTGGACAGGAAGGTCAGGAACTTGTTGCCGATGGTATGCCAAAAGAAGAGTACCCGGTGCGGATTGCCTCCCATGAACCGGGAGCCGTAGACGATGTCGGCATATCCCTTCACCACCGGCTGCAGCAAGAGGTTGATTTCCTCGGGATCATATTCGAAATCCGCATCCTGCACGATGGTATAGGCGCCGCTGGCTTTCCGTATCCCGGAGCGTATGGCGGCTCCTTTTCCTTGGTTCTTCTCGTGCTTCACATATTGGATCAGACCGGCCGGGCTTTCCCGGACTGCCTCCAGGATCTGTTGTTCCGTGCGGTCGGTGGAACTGTCGTTCACCACGATGATCTCCTTTTCGATGCCATGCTGCAATGTCAGTTGCAGCAGGCGCTGCAATACCTCCCGGATGGAACGCTCCTCATTGTAGGCAGGAACAACGATGCTCAGCTTAAACATCAAGATTTTTTTAGTCGGTGAAAATACAAGGGGTCATACAAATACGCAAGTCGATGTTACGGAACCCTGACACAGGTTCCGCAAACATTCTCATACCCGGAATCGTGGGGCCTCATTCCGTGGGCTCATACAAGTTGATGAATTCATTATCCGTCTTTCGAAGGTAATCTTTTCCATTGTGACGGATAACCGGCAGATTCCTGTATGCCACTATCTTGACAACCGCTTTTTCCTCGTAAAAATCCTCTGCCCCGGCGGATGGGTTTTCCACGGAAATGTGGTGAAAGGTGGTTGGGTCCGCTTTTCCGAAGATTCCTTCGTAAAACGGATATTCCCAGTACTCATGCCGTTCTCCGGTGATAAATCCAATGGTTGAGAAATCCTCCGTACCCAGCTTCCCTAATATTTCCCGCACATCCTGCTTGATTCCGTAATGGGCGGAAAAATACTTGTCCGACCGGCTGTCGGTCCATCCGACGCCTCCGGTGTAGGCCGCATGGTAGATGAACGGCCGATTCGGATTGAACACGATGACCAGTCCGCCATACAAGAACGCCACTACCGCCAACCCCCCTGCCAGGTTCCGGTGCTTCAGCATTTCCCGGAGGGCATAGCCCGTCGGCAGGGCCCAAAGTACAAAATAGGTGTTGTGCAATTTGGAATTCCAGGGCTGCCACTTCAGCATGGCACAAAACATCAGGTACCCGGCAAAAATAAGCAGGTATCCCCAATGTCCCGGATCTTTCCGGATACGGGATAACGCGAGCACGCCCGCCAACAGGAACAGGGTGTACTGGATGATGTTGGAGGCGTCGTCCTCATGGTGCATCCATTTGGTCAGCTCCAGTTTCGTCACATCATCCGTCCCGTAATGGATCCAATTGAAATCGGGGTCGTTTACATCCTCCCCCATCCAATCATGGATCCGGTAGACCATCGTCTCGACCACCTCGTTGAAGGGATACACACCATAATGCAGCGCACTGTTCTTGACAAAGCTCGACAGGGTGGGAACCAAGCCCATCCGCTCGTTGAAATGGCCTTCCTTGAAACTACCGAAAATATGTCCCGACAAGGCGATGTTCCGACCCACATATCCGGTGCTGACGACTATGAAGACGAAGGGCACCATCCAATTGCGGTATATGTGAACGTACTCCCGATACCGGAGGATACGGTACACCCAAAAGCCGAACCAGACCAACAGGATCGGGAAGACGAACACATATCCGGTCCCTTTCGTCAAGGTGGCAAGGCCTGCACTCAAGGCCATCCGGTAGGCGGACCGGCGACGGGCCTGCTGCACGGATTCGATGGCATAATACCCCGCCATCAAGGTGAAGAACGAAACAACCAGGTCGTTCTGGGTGGAGGTCGCCTCCAGGAGTATCCCCGGGGTGGTAAGGATATAGTATACAGCGAACAGGACAACCGGCTTTGCCAGCCGGTACCGTCGGGCAATATCGATGGTGCAGGTCACGATACCGGCCAGGTACAGCAGCTGGACGGCGTTGGCAAACCAATCGTTGCCCGCCAGGATACAGATGTGCCCGATCAGCCACTCCGCAAAGGGCGGCTGGAATATCTGTCGGTAAATCCCGGTTACGTAATAGTTCACTTCCCCATGCGCAAACCAATGGGCTATCCGCGCCATATGGTATGCCATGGAGTCGTAGTTGTTGGGCGGATAAACCAGCCCCTGGATGAATAACACCAGGAACAACACCAGCAGCAGGGATCCGGTCCATTTGTTGCGGAAAAACGTTGTTCGGAAATCCGCCAAAACGGCCGGCAGCTGCTTGCTGTTCCGGCGCGTGGCCGGCAACAAGGCCATACCGACACCGGACAAGGTCCAGAATACGGTAAGCCCGGTCCGGTCAAACGCATGCAGGGCACTGGTCAACTCCGTCCCCACCACCACCCAAAGTGAAAACCACAACAGCGTCTCGGAAAAGGTCGTGGTGAAGGAGGTCCGGGTTTTCCGTATGGAGAGAATTGCAATCAATAAAAAATTGAATACCAATAGCAATACTAACATGTTGGTCTGTTTTTTAGGTCCCTTGCCAAGTTTCCGATGTCTATTCGTTTGGGACCCTCTGTTGGTCTTCCGGAGGCGGTATCGGTCTGGTCCACCGCGTTTTCAAAACCCTCATGACTCCGGGGCGGCCGCTTGCTTGTGCGGACCGCGGTTCGAACGTAACCGAACGGCCGTCAATCCAGCTTGAATTCCTCTTGCCAGTTGTCCTTCTTATCCCAATCGGGCTGCTCCGTCTTGGCGAACAAGAAATCCCCAACCACGAGATAGTCCATCTCCGTCCGCATGAAGCAACGGTAGGCATCGTCCGGGGTACAGACGATGGGCTCGCCGCGGACGTTGAAGCTGGTATTGACAACAACGCCGTAACCGGTGAGCGCCTTGAACTTGTCCAACAGGGTCCAATACCTGGGGTTGGTTTCCTGGTGTACGGATTGTACCCGGGCGGAAAAATCAATGTGGGTGATGGCGGGCATGTCCGAGCGGTTGATGTACAGGCGCTCCATCAGGGGAAGTTCGTAATAGTTGGCGGGCACCGACGCCTGCCGGCGCTCATCCACGGGTGCCACCAACAACATGTAGGGGGAATCGGCGTCCAGCTTGAAATATTCCGCCCGGTCCTCCGCCAATACCGACGGGGCGAAGGGACGGAAACTCTCCCGATATTTTATCTTCAGGTTCAGCTTCTTCTGCATCTCCTTGTTTCGTACATCCCCCAGGATGCTACGCCCCCCCAAGGCCCTGGGTCCGAACTCCATCCGACCCTGCATCCAGCCGATGGCATTCCCCTCCGCCAGCAATTCCGCCACTTTCTCGGCCAATCGGTCGAAATTTTCATAGCGCTCGTATTGCGCCTTGTATTTCCTCGCCATCCGCTCGGTGTCCAGACTTGAATATTCGGGCCCCAGATAGGATCCCTTCATCGCATCCATTTCCGTGGTGGGAACCCGCTCCTGCCCGAAATACAGGTAATGGGCGGCCAGCGCGGCCCCCAGGGCTCCGCCTGCATCCCCCGCCGCAGGCTGGATGAAAATGTGCTTGAAAGGGCCCCGCTCCAACAATTTTCCGTTGGCCACACAGTTGAGGGCCACCCCGCCGGCCATGCACAGGTTTTCGGATCCCGTCAACCGCTTGGCTTCGTCCGCCATCAGGAAGACGACCTCCTCCGTGACCTGTTGGATGGCCAGGGCCAGGTCGCAGTGGTGCTGCTCCAACTTGTCTTCCGGCCCCCGGGTCGGGAATCCGAACAATTGCTCCCATAAACGGTCTTTCACCATCCGCAAACCGGCCGCATAGTTGAAATACCGCTGGTTCAGCCAGATGGAACCGTCCGGCTTGATGTCCACCAACTCCCGACGGATGATATCCCGGTATCGGGCTACGTCCGCGGACAATGGATTTCCGTACGGGGCCAATCCCATGAGTTTGTACTCCCCGGAATTGACCCGGAACCCGAGAAAATAGGTGAACGCCGAATACAACAAGCCCAGGGAATGTGGAAAATGCAGTTCCTTGAGGATCTTCATGTCCTTGCCCTTGCCATGGCAGATCGACGCGGTCGCCCACTCGCCCACCCCGTCCAACGTCAGGATGGCCGCATCCTGGAACCTCGACGGATAAAAGGCGCTGGCGGCATGCGAGAGGTGGTGCTCGGGAAACAATAACTTGACCTTGGTCTTGGAATAAGGCCCTATCTTGGCCAACTCCTCATGGATGACCCTTTTTAGGAACATCTTTTCCCGCAACCACACCGGGATGGCCATGATGAAGGATTGCAAGCCCTTCGGCGAAAAACCGTAGTAGGTCTCCAGCAAACGCTCGAACTTCAACAGGGGCTTGTCGTAAAATACGATGGCATCCAGCTCGTCTACCTCGAACCCCGCCTGGTCCAAACAATAGCGCACGGCGTTGCGCGGAAAATCGGGGTCGTGTTTTTTTCGCGTGAACCGTTCTTCCTGCGCAGCGGCCAGGATATTCCCGTTTTCGACGACGGCAGCGGCCGAGTCATGGTAAAAGGCCGAAATTCCTAAGATTTTCATATGGGTGTTTCGATTTTGATACTGCAATTCCGCCACGCAGCAGATAGCCGGTGCCGTTCTTTTGATAGGAAGTGGGAAAGAGGTGGGGACGAAGTCCCGGGGAGCCGTATAGGGCGGATGCACACCGCCGTCCGTTTCCCTTGCCAAAAACCCTGCCTATTGCCGCGGATCGCGCCAACTTTTCCGTCACTCCTGGCGATCGGAAAGCACTTCCGGCAATAACCGGTCGGCCACCAGGTCCGCGACCAACAGCGACCCCTTGTCGGTCAGGTGCACCAGGTCGTACAGGTATTCCTTTTCTTGCGGTACGGACGCCGCCAGGTCGACCAAGGGTACGCCCTCCGCCGCCGCCGTCTGCCGGATACATTCGTTCATCGCATCGTACAAGCCTTTCATGCGCTCATACGGGATACCGTTTTTTTCCCATTCGACGATCCCCCGCCCGAGAATCCGGGTGTCGGGACGGACGGTGAACCGGCTCGCCTGGGTCATCAGCAAGGGCCGGACATCCCAGGCGCGGCAAATGCCGACGAACGAACGGAGACTGCTCGAAAACTGCCGCATCATGGCGACGGAATCCACCTGCACCGGCTTGCCACGGAAATCCGCCCACTCGTCGGTCTCGTATTTTCCGTCGGAGAACTTCGGATTGTTGGGGTCGACGATCAGCGAACGGAGCGGATGCTCGTTCCAGTAGGTGCCTTCGTAAAGCAGGATGTTCAAGTCGTTGATGTTGTGCATCAGCACCGCATAGTCGGGATCCAACGCCAGCACTTTGTTGACAAAGATGTTGAACGAGTTCATCGACGTGATGCTGTTGATGCCATTGTTGTAGGAATTCACTTTGCGCCCGGTCTTCTCCTCCAAAATGCGGCCCACCCGGTACGGGAAACGGGCCGTTTCCTCGTTGAACCTGCACTCGGTCGTGCTGCCGCCCAGGAAGGCCAGTACGATGTCCGGGTCCTCATGTACGGCCGCAGGCAGCATGAAGGCCCGCTCGTCCGTCCGCGTCGGATAGGGCTTGACTTCCAGGTTGTCGCAGTTGGCCAGGTACAGCTCGGTGGGGACGGTGGTGAAATCGTATGATTTCCGGTGCTCCGGCAACCGGATGAACCGGGCGGCCGGTACGGACCGGATCTTCTCCTGCCGCAGGAATTTTCCGGCATACTGGGCCACACTGATGAGGGCCAGCGGACTTTTCCCCCGCATCTGGTAAAAGACGACACTGGCCAGTACCTCCATGACTACCAGCAAACCGACCGCCGGTATCAGGGAATACAACAGGTATTTCCACCGGAATCCCTCGTTCTTTTTCGTTTTTTCCTTGTTGGTCATCATTGATTTTTTTTCTGTACTTCGCTATCACAAGGCTTGTCGTGTCCTGTCTGCCCCCGACCGCTCCGTCGAAAGGGTGCCCGCCGGTATGTTCCGTTCCAACCAGTCCTCCAATACGACGAAAATCCATACCCGGGACCAAAGGTTGTCGTTCCTGCCGGACAGGAAATCCAGCCAAAGCCCCCGGATGAAGTCCGCGTCGACGATATTCCGGTCGGCCAAGCGCTCCAGGCGGGTTTCCGCAAACGTCCGCAGGGAGGTCTTGAGCCATACTTTCCACGGGAGGTCGAATCCCTTTTTTTCACGGAAGACCACTTCGTCGGGTATCAGGGGACGCAAAGATTCCACCAACAGCTGTTTGGGGTAATGGGGGTATTTCAGGTGGTCCGGAATCCCCAATACATACTCCACCAGGGTATGGTCGAAAAACGGTACCCTGACCTCCAGGGCATGTGCCATGCTCATTTGGTCGGTATCTTTCAACAACACGTTCTGCGTATACGTCGATATGTCCGCTACGGACAATTGGCTCAGGTCCGGCAGCCTTCGGATGTACGGGTCTTCCAACAGCTGCTCCCGGACCGCATCGGGAATCTTCCGGCCCTGCGGGCCGGCCGCCGGCCATACCTGCCGCATCTCCTGGTGGCTGAGCAATTTCCGCATGGCCGGATACACGGCCGCAATGTCCGCACTTGCCGCTCCCGCCATTTCCAACACCCGCCCCCGTTGATGTCTTTTCAGCCCCGTACCGGCCAAATGGGCCCCCGCCTGCCGCAAGGGCCGCGGTATCCGCCAGAACCAGTCCGCATTCCTCATCTTCAGGTAGTGCCGGAACAGCGGATAACCGGCAAACAGTTCATCGCCTCCCAACCCGGATAAGGCGACCGTAATTCCGGCAGCCCGGGTCACCCGGGAAACGACATAGGTGTTGACCCCGTCCCCGCTGGGGGTATCCATGGCCCGCAAGGCTTCCGGCAGGGCATCCAGGAAATCCGTCGGCCGCAACAGGATGGGATGGTGTCGGGTACGGAATTTCCGGGCCACCAGCTCGGCATATCGGGATTCGTCGAACTGGGGCTCCTCGAATATGATGGAAAATGTATCCACCGGCCGACCGGCCGCTTCCGACATCAAGGCGACCACCGCAGCGGAATCGATGCCGCCGGACAGGAAGGCTCCCAACGGCACATCACTGACCAGCCGGCGCTCGACGGCCCGGAACAGCCGCTCCCGCACTTCCTTTTTTACCTGCTCCGCCTCCGGGGCCACCTGCGGTGCCTGCGCCGGGGCCAACCGCCACCATACCTCCGTCGTCAACCTGACGCCGTCGTATATCCCGTAAGACCCCGGTAACAACTGCCGGATGCCACGCACCAGGGTCCGGGGCGCATGGACGGTCTGGTACCGCAGATAGTCCGCCAAACCTTCCTCGTCCAGCTCCGCCCGAATCTGCCCACTGGCCAGAATGGCCCGTACCTCCGAGGCAAACAAGAACCGCTCCCCGTCGTGGTAATAGTAGAACGGTTTGATGCCGAGCCGGTCCCGCGCCATGAATAACTGCCGCTTCCTCGTATCCCAAATCGCAAAGGCGAACATACCGTACAAGCGGTCCAGACAGGAAGCTCCCCATGTCAGGTAGGCGGCCAGGATGACTTCCGTATCCCCTTTCGTGCGGAATGGATAATCTCCCAGCGAAGAACGGATTTCCGCGAAATTGTAGATTTCCCCGTTGAAGACAATCACATACCGCCCGTCCGCATCCCACAAGGGTTGATTGGCCGAATCGGATAAGTCGATGATGGACAGCCGCCGATGACCCAAGGCCACCGGACCGTCGATATAATGACCCTCCGCATCGGGCCCGCGATGGGCAATCGCGTCCGTCATCCGTCCGATGGACGGACCCGCCGGTTCCTGCCCGGGAAGTAGTATGCCTGCTATTCCGCACATATGTTCGTCAATGGGATGGATGGACGGCCGGCCGGGGCGGTCCTTCGGACCGCTGCTCCGCACCCGCCTCCGTGCCCTGTTCCGTCAGGGACGGCGGAAGCAGCGCCGATATCATTTGTTCGACTTCCCTGGTCCTGGCGGCCATGGTATGCCGGCTGTCCGTGCTGTGCCGGAGCCGCGGACCGGGAAACTCCCCTTCGTGCACGCCTTCCGGCCGATATACGAAGGCGTCGGCATACGCGGCGGTCTGGGACAAGGCCCGCTGCACATACAACTTCGCCTTGTATTTCTTCTCCAGGCCGGGGAAATGATGCAGCACATTCGCCCGCAAGGTGTCCTTGTAACGGGTCAGCCAACCCAGGACGTATCCCCGGAGCAGCGCCGGAACCCGCCGGATCCAGGACGTCCGCTGCCGGCGGACCAGGGTCACCTCGATTTGCCGGCCCGGCGCCAAATAGTATTCCAACACTTCCTGCCAAGACCAGGCAGGGGTCGAGACCAAGGTATAGGTGCCGGGACTTTCCTTGCCTTCCGCAATGTGCACCAAGCCCTCCGCTATCGTGAAACAAAAGACCGTGTAGGAAGCGGTGTCGGGATATTCGAAACGGTTATGCTTTCCGTTGACCAAAAGGTCCGTCTCCTGGCTGACCCGCTGCAACAACCCGTGCACATGCCCCAAGCGGAAACTGTACACGTCCTTCCCGAATTTCCGGCCGTACCGCCGTGCCACGACTTCGCCGAATCGCTTGGTGACGGCGTAAATGCTGTGCGGGATCAGGTACCGCTTGGCCTTGTTGAACGCCTCGCTCATCCCGAACGCATTGATGGTGCTGATGAAAACGTACCGCGAATGGGGCGGGGAATGCCGGAGCGCCTTGGTGATGTTGTTGAAATAGTGCCGCTGGGTCCGAGACACATCCCCGATGACCACGGAAAAATCGGCCACCAGGTCACAGTCGTGCAACAAGGTCCGGCATTCCGCTTCGGTGCCGAGGGTGCCGATCCGACACTCGATGCCCAGCCGCCGCAACAGGGCCGCACTGACCTGGGTACGGACAATCGCCACCACCCGGATTCCCGGGTAAGTCTTCAGGAAGAGACAAACCTCCGTACCGACCTGTCCGCTGGCCCCTATGATTCCTATTGTCTTCATGCGATGGTGTTTGATGCCTTGCCCGGTCGACGGAAGGCCGCGACGACCGTTTATTTACAAGAAGCCCCCCTATGCCTCGCCGTATAATCCGGCAATGACGGCCGTGGTGAGCCTGGTCTGGCAAAGGTTGGTGTAATTGGGCGTTTTGGCGGTCACAGCTTCCATAAAATCGCGCCAAAACACATTCAGTACTTCGTACGGCTGCTGTGGAAGGTCGCCGGTCAAGGTGTCCTGTAGCCGGAAAGCCGGCCTGACACCGCCCAAGGGCCTGAGCTCAGGCGGCATGTTCCGAAACAGGGAAAACACCAGCAAGGCATTGTCGAACCGAAGGGTGATCTCGTACCCGGTCGATTTGAAACAGGTGACCAACAGCTCGAAACCGATGGCTCCCTGACCGGGCAAGGTGAGTTCGATCTCCCCCTCCGTGTGGAGATCGAACCCGGATTCATGTATCATCTGCCGGCGGACGACCTTCGCCGCCGTGGCTCCGGTCAGGTAACAGACCGCATCGATGTTGTGGATGGCGCTTTCAAAAAGTTGGCCACCTCCCGCCAGGGCGACCTGCTTGGCAAACCCGCCGCCCGAACTGATTTGGGTAGCCGTGCCGAACTCGCTGCGTACATGCCGGAGGGGACCCAGTACGCCGCTCTCCACCACCTGCCGCACCAGATTCGTCACCCCCATGCTCCGGCGCAGGAATCCGGCACATATGTCGGAAGCCGGACGCATGGATTCTATCTCCCGTTGTTCCTCCTGGGTCCTCGCGACCGGTTTCTCCAAATACAGCGCGGAACGCTTGCAGCGCAAGGCCTCGTAATAGGGCTGCCGCACACCGTAGGGACAGGCGACCAGTACGATGTCCGTATCGGGCGCCTCCGCCAAGCCATCCGACGGCACCACACCCGGGATCCCGTAGGCATCGGCAGCCGAACGGGCCGCCTGCGCATTCACGTCCAAAATCCAGACAGGCCTCGCACCGGCAGCCTTGAGGATGGGTAGATGGGCGGCAAAAACTATGTCTCCCGCCCCGATGATTCCAACCGTCTTATCGCGTAGCATGCTCTTGTTTGTACATCGCCTCCGCAACCGTCGCCAAGGCCGGAACGAAGACATTTTCAAAATTGAAGGCTGTCCGGAAACTGTCGTAGGCGGACCGGGAACGCTCCGGATACCGCTCCAGAACCGCCGAAAGCACCGCCGTCAGGTTGTCCGCCGTCAGGTCCGTAAAATATGCCCAAGGCCATTTTTCCAGGTACTCCCGGAAATGGGGACTGTCGAACAACACCACCGGAAGACCGACGGCGGCGTACTCGTATATCTTGTTGGAGGCCGTCCCCAAGGTCTTGTTCATCACATCCTGCTTGGTGAAGATAGCCAGGCCGATGGTACAGGTCGATGCCAGTTCCGGTACACTGCTGTACAGGCTGAAACCGTGGAACGACAATCGGTCGGCTACCCCGCGCCGCCTGGCCATTTCCTCCAGACCGGCCTTGTACGTGGGGTCAATCCAGCCCTTGAGTACCAATTCCAAGGGATGCCCGTCCACCTCCCTGTCCAATATGTCGATGATTGCCTCGTAGCCATGCCCCGGCCCCAAGGCTCCCTGGTATATCAGGCGGACCGGCTGCCCCGCAGCCAACCGGCGCGGCCGGTAGAACTGCTCGTAAAATTGTACCGCCGGAAAGTTGGGAATGACGAATGTCTCCCGCAGCACAGCCTCCGCCGGGTAGTAGGACAACCGCTCCCGCGCAGGCAAGGAAAAATAATCCAACCGGCCGAATATCCGCCGGTGATGCCGAACCACCAGCCGCATCAAGGAAAACCGACCCATCGGGATGTGTTCGGTATCGATGACGTCGTAACTGTTGAACCACGACAAGCCCCGATATCCCGTCAGCGGCAGGACCAACCAAAATGCCAACAAGCCCAGGTAGTCGTGGATCACCACCAGCCCGTACCTCCGGGTCCGCAGCATACGGACCATCGCCAGGCAATACCGCGCAAACCGCGCTATTTTCCAAACGCCCGATTTCGCAGCCGCTTCCCGGACGTCGTAACACCGGCCCACTTCCCGCAACAACGGCTGCCGGGGATAGGATGCCGCATCGAACCGGATGTTGTTCCGCAACATGGTGACGGAACGAAAATACTTCGATAAGACCAGTATGGCATTCAGCGTCGGCGGCTCCGGCAACCCGCTGTACATACAGACCAACACATCCTTTTGCCCGGCATACCGCCAGACGGGATCCAGGTTTTCATCCAAAGGCTTTGTCATTGTCTACCGCTTTGTTTCTTTGACTTTCGACAGGACGACGGGGAACAGGGTCAGATTTCCAGCTTGAAGTAATTCCGGAAGACCCATTTTATTCCATAATAGAACAGGATGATCTTCGAAAGATGGCCGAATACGGACAGCACGCTGGTCTCCACTTGTATGCACCCGGAAAAGATGACCGGAATCCAGAGCAGGAAGGCCGGCGATGGTCCCGCAGATGTACGGAATACCCAGGCATTGACCTGGTTGAAAAGCCATCCGTAAATGAACATGAATATGGCTCCTCCCAAAATGCCGAAATTCACATACGCATCCCCCAATTGCCCGATATCCATCGACGTGGGCCCCTCCAGCTCGAATCCGGTGAAACGCTTCATGTTCTCTGAACCGCCTATCTTCGGCTTGTTCGGCCAGAGGAAACGCGGCACCAAGGAGGCGGCTATCGCGCCAAAAATCGTTTCCCCTCGGGCAAAAGGCTCATATTCCGGTACATAACGGATGGCCATGGCCGTCAACGAGCCTTGGTTCGTACGGTCCAATACCCCGCTCAAGACGGCATTGCTGAACAACAGCGCCGGATTGGAAACCCGGTCCCCCATCAACTCCTGGAAAATGGTGGCCTTGTCTCCCATCCCCGACGCATTCGCGTCGTACCAGGTCCGTGTCCGGAATTCATACTTGATCGATTGGAGGAAAACCAATATGACGACTCCGAACAACACCACCCCGATTTTCTTGAGGAAACTGACGTGGTATTTCATGAGCAATACGAAGATCACGAACATCCCCATGAATACCAGCTCGGTGAACATCCCATACCGAAGCGATTTGATTACCGGTATCAGGAACATCCCGAGGAGGTAGGGCCGCCGTGCCTCGTGCCCGGAGAAAAATAGGTACAGCCCGCCCGCATAAATCAGCAAGGACCCGTATATGAAGGGTAACCGGATGATGCCCGGGGCGATTGGTACCAAAAAGGTGAAGGCAACTCCGGCCCAAAACAACTTGATGCCGACCTCCTGGTTGTCCTTCAGCCAATCCTCGATGGCTCGCAGCCGCTGTTTGTGGTCCACCTGGGTGTCTCGGGAAGGCAGGTAGACGCCCGCCATGAGCGCCAGGGTGCCCGGAAAGGCGACCCGGAAGTACGGCTCCGCAGCGATGACCATGACGTTGAATCCCAGGTACCAACTGTTGTCTTCCGGCAGGCTGTACATGATGGCCGGCGAGAGCAGGTAACTGACGATGGCACTCAGGACGAGGACATCCAACGGCCGTATCTCCTTACCCAAATGCCACAGGAAGTCCACAAAGACCAAGCCCATGATCACCAGGCTGATCGGCAGGATGAACTCCAACACCATGGCGGGTGCGGCGACCCAGGTCAATAAGAGTAACAGGCAAACAGCAAATCTCATGTCGATGGGATATCGGCGGCGGTGGCATTCCCCGGCCGATTTTCAGGTTGTTTACCCGCCGGATTTTTTACCGGCAGGTCACTCGGCGACTGCCCGGAAAATACCGCTTCAGGTCAGTGATGCAATCCGCTCGGCAAAACGGGGAAAGGAAAAGGTATGGTGCAACCGACGGTAGCCGGCCTCTCCCATCGCGGAGCATTGTTCCGGACTTTCCATCAGCCGGCTGATCGAATCCGCTATGTGGTCGGGGGTCGGGTCGATCAGGAATCCGGTCTCCCCATGGGCGATCACATCCGTCGTACCGCAACCGACCGACCCGATGCAGGCTTTCCGGTAGGCCATGGCCTCCAGGAACACGATGCCGAAACCCTCCCCTGAACTGGGCAGCAAGAAAAAGGCACATTCCGCATACAAGGCCTTGAGCTCCTCGTCGGTCACCCCGGTCCGGACCCGGACCAGGTCCGAAACGCCGAGCCCGGTCGCCAGGTGGCGGTGCCGATCCAGGTCGTCCCCGTGGGCGACCAACCGGTATTCCCATCCCTTGGCCCGCATGCGCGCTTGCAACCGGCCGATGGCCTCTATGCTCTTGTCGATCCCCTTGTAGCGCTCTCCCTGGTCCAGGCGGGTGATGGACAAGAAGTAGGGCTTGCGCCGCAAAGGAACCGGACCGCCGTCCCAGTCCGCCGGAATGGTATTGAAAATCGGTTCCACCCGGCTCGGTGCCACCCCGTTTGTCCGGGAGAATGTCTGCCTCGTATATTGGCTGACGGCCCAGAATGCATCGATGTGCCGGTAGAACGGAACCAGTTTGCCCCGGCGGTACCATGCTTCGAAACCGTGCAGGATGCAAACGGTCCGCCCGCAGGAAAACAATCGCCCCAACAAGGCGAGCGGAGCGAAATTCAACAGTCCGATAATCAGGAGGTCCGGCTTGTTCGTCCATAACTGCCGCAGGATCCGTACCAGGAAGCGGGGCTTGCTGCCGCCGGCACCCCCGTACGGGGTGCAGGTCTCCGCATCATTGAGCGCAAGGACGGTGCATTCGACACCGGGCTGCTGCCGCAGGGCCTCGACCAGGTTCCGGTTGAACCGGTGGATTCCTCCGTTGCCGGCATAATTGGAAAGCAGGCACAATACCCGCTTCCGGCCGGCCGCATGATGCGGATTGCTCGTTTCGGACTTCCTATCCAATTTTCTCTTGTTTTTTATCCAAGGATGCCACCGGCCTTCTCCCCAACCCGGTCTTGCCAGGCCCCCGTACCGGTCAACTGCCGGATGTGGTCCGCGTAACGGTCTCCGTAATCCGACCAGGAAAGGGCTTGGCGCTGGATATCACGGGCAGCATCCGCTTTCATTCTCCGCAATTTTTCCGGGTTTCCGTACAACTGCCGGAGATGCTCGCCGATGAGGTCGGCCCGGCGGATCGGGACCAGGTACCCGTTGCTGCCGTCACGGATGACATCCTCCCCCGCCGAATTGGTGCTGGCGATGACCGGCACGCCGCATCCCATCATCTGCGGGATGACCATCCCGAATCCGTCCTGGATGGAGGGCATCACCCCCACATCGCATTGCGCCAGCAAGCCGGGCAGTTCGTAATGGTTGACATGGCCGAAGAATTTCCAGTTGGCCTGCCGGTATTCCTCCACCGTCGACTGCATCTCCCCGTCTATCTTACCGATGAACCAGGCTTCCCATTTCTCCGGCGGAATTTCCAGCCGGCGGAGGGCCTGGAACAGGTATACCAATCCTTTTTGAATGGTCAGGTTGCCGAGATAGACGATCCGGAATACCGAATCGGTAGGTTCGGACGGTCCGCGTTGGAATATGCTGCTGGTGCCGTAGTTGTTCAGCAAGAGCTTTTTCTCCGGTATCCCTTCCTCGAGGAAGGTACGACGGGCAAACAGGGAAGGGATGGATATGTAATCCGCCTCTTCGTATTCCCGCAATTCTTTTTCGACGGTCTTGGGGTCGATGCGGAACCGGACGCCGAACTTGGCATATTCCTCCCGCAACAGGGCGTCCTGGTGGACGATGTGGGCGGAGCCACGCTCCAGTATCCGTACCATGCCGAGGGTGCGCGCCCGGCGCAGGGAATGGAGGGACATACCACTCCAGCCGATGAACACCCGCTGGCCGGCATAGCGGGGCAACCGGCCGGCCACCCATCGGTCGAACCACTCGTTCCACCGGTGCGGCTCCTGCCGAAGCCGCATCAACACCGCCAGCGGTACCGCCGTCCGGATCTTTTCCACCGGTATCTCCTCCTTGTCCACCCGGCCGGCAAACCGCCGCATCCAATTGTTGCGCCGGTAAGCATAGGTGGTAAAAAGGCCGCCGAGCATATTTCGGCCGGCCAGCTCCTCCGCCAGGTTGAAGGCGTGGAATTTTCCGGAACAGGATACGATGACCATATGATGGCGATGGGTGCGGTCCAGGTCATGCCTTTACCCGCGGGTGACGAACACCGATGTCTATGGATCGGACGCAACCGACCTTGCCGGCGCGCCCGGATGATGCTACAACAGGGTTCCCAAGGCGGCCGCAGCCTGTGCCGCCCGCTCCCGGTAAGTATATTTGCTGCCGACGGACCGTTCCCGGGCCGCCCGGCGTACCGCGGCCGCTTCTTCCTCGGATAAGGACAGGAGGTGCCGGGCCTGCCTGACCATGTCTTCCTTGTCCCGGTACAGGAAAATTTCCTGCCCTGCCCGAAAGAATTCACGGTGCTCCGGACTGTCCGGTGCCAACAGGATACCGCCGGCACCCGGCACCTCGAACGTACGCATGTTGTGGTTCCCCGTATTATGGGGCCGGAAGATGTTCAATTGCAGCCGGTAGGAACGGATGGTACGCCAGTAGTCCAATCCGTATACCGCATCGTGGATGCGGACATGCGGATGCCGCGGCAAGTACCGCTCCCATCCATGGCCGAATACGTCCAGGGCAATCCCGCCGCTCGCCATGGCCACCAGGTGTTCCACCCTCGTCTTGTCCGGATTGCCGACGAAACAACCGCGTGCAGTCTCCGGCACAGGCTCGATGGCGGTGAAATCCGGCTCCGACAATTCGAAACCGAAAGGCAGCCTGGCCGTCGCAATCCCGTATTCCCGGGAAATTCGCTCCATGACCGCCCGGCTGTAACAGAGATGCAGGTCGTACACACCGATGCCGTCCGTCACATTCCGGTTGCCACTGCCCCGGCTGGAAAAAAGGAAGGGGTGGTCGGGATTGTAGTTCGCCAGCCGGATGCCCCGCTCCCGCAGGGTCCGCAAGACCGCCGGCGTGATCCGCATCCCCTTGAACACCCAAATGATATCCGGCCGCACCCGCTCGGCTTCGGCCAACAGGCCCTCCCCGACGGTCCGGTCGATACGGGACAATCCCAGGCGGTACAATACCTTGTGGACCGGGGTGGCGTCGTAGTATTCGTTGAAAATCTCCTCCGCCGGATAGGTGAAGACCGTCGCGTAGTCCGCCAGGTACCGCACGTAATGATGTTCCAGTGCCCAGGACTTGAATTGTCCCGCTATCAGTATCTTCAAGGCTTCGCAGATAGGGTGGCCGCCCCCTGCCGGTCCTCCTCCGGCCGCAGGACCGGGTCGGGAGGACTGCCCGGGGCAGCCAACAGGTGGCGGATGATTGTTTTGTATCCGTAGGATTCGACCCGTCGGGCGGATGCTTGCCCCATCTCGGTACGCTCCGCATCGGACAAGCCCAGCAGGAGGTCCAGCCGCTCCGCCAATGCGTCGATATCTCCCATAGGAAAGGTGTAACCGTTCACACCCTCCGCCACCAGGTCGGCGGCACTTCCCGTCCAATCGGACAACAGCAGGGGCAGCCGGAAATTCATGGCCTCGTTCGTGGACAATCCCCAGGTCTCTCCCGCTCCGGAACACATCACGAACAGGTCCGCAAGGGCGTAGTATTCCGCAATGCCGGCCTGGTTCACAAATCCGGTCAACAGGACCGACTCCTCCAACCCGGCCTGCCGGATATAATTTTCCATCTCCGGCCGCAGGGCGCCGTCCCCGACCAGCACCAGGAAGGCTTCCGGCCGGTACCGACAACGTCGGAAGGCCCGCAGCAAATCCATGGGACGCTTCTTTTCAATGTATTTTCCGGAAAAAAGCAGCACTTTCTTATGCGGTGGGATGCCCAACCTTTCCCGGCTTTCCCGCCGGAAGGGAAGCAGGCGCGCGTGGGCGGCCGCAAACCGTTCGTTGTCCACCGCATACGGTGCGAAGACCATGCGGTCGTCCGAAACGCCGTACCGCTTGTAAAAAAGCCGGTTCTGGCTGCCGATGTACAGGAAACGGTGCGGCAACCGGAAAAGCAACCCGCCGAAAACCACTTTCCGCAGCCGCAGGGAGGTCCGGCTGCGGCCCTGCTCATGCACGTCCGGGCTTTCTCCCCGCAGGCAGACCGTATGCCCCAGGATGCGGGCCGCCACCAAGGTCAGCAAATGGGTCAGGTACCCCCACCCATGTACGATGACCATGCTTTTCGGCGCCCGCCGGAGATAAGTCACCACCGCCGGGTTGAATAGTCCCCAAAAACTGTAGATGCCCGCCCGGGAAAGGGACCTGTTCGGCAAGAACACGGACGGGTATCCGTCCAATACGGGGACATCCCATTTTACGTCCACCCCGAATTCGCGGTCCTTCTCCCCGCCCAATCCATGGCGGGAACAATACAATACGGTCAGGGAAATGGAAGGATGACCGGCCATCTCCCGATAGAGGGGCGCGAAGTATTGGATAGGGTGTGAATTCAGGTAGATGATGTTCGTCATATCGGTTCGATGGTGTCGGGGGCGGACGGCTCCAACAGCCGTCGGTATTCCGCCAACACCTGCGCGTTGTGCTCGGATTGGCCCACCACGGTCCGGTCCACCGGCCGGTATCGGAAGGTCCGGATCTTTTCCCACAGGTCGCCGGCGTCACCCATCCGGAAGGTCCGGCAAACCTCGCCGTAATGTGCCGCCAACTCCGCACACCCCCCGATGTCGGAGGTGATGACGTTGGCTCCGCAAGCGATGGCTTCGTGCAGGGTCAACGGCCCGATTTCCACCCACTCGGAGGGTATGACCACACAATGGGCCCTGCGCAATACCTCCCTGACTTGCTCCGCGGGCAGGATGCCCAGGTGCCGGATGTCCGGGCGACGGACCGCCGCCGCCAGGCGACCGGACAAGGCGCTGTCCATGTCGTCCGCCCCGCCTAACAACAGCAACTCCCGGCCTGCCTCCGGCGGGGAGGCCGTCCATGCCCGCAGAAGGGTGCCGAGCCCCTTTACGCGCTTGAACCTGCCGATGAATACGAATGTCGTCGGTCCATCTCCCGCCCGACCGCCACCGGCCGCCACGTCTCCGGCTTCCGCCCGGAACACGTCGTCGATGCCGTGCCGGATCAGGGCGATCCGGTCGGCCGGTATGTCCAACCGCTGGAGCAAGGACTCCACCTGCCTGGAAAAGACCAACCAGCGGTCCACCTGAAGCGAAAATGCCCCGTACTGTCGGATTTGCTCCGCCACATACCGGCGAAGCTGGAAGGGAACCGGCGTCCCGGCCGGCAACAGGTTCCGCTCCGGCAGCAGGGCCGCGACCGCCCGGACCACCGGTCCGGGCCACCCGGTCCGGGCCTGCAACAGACAAGCTGTACAGGTTCCCGCCGTAGGACGGATGTTACAGAATGATTTGCCGAAATAGAGCAAGGTGCCTTTCGGACAACTCTCCGGAACATGGTAGGAATAGAGCACCCGGATAGCCGGGAATATCCGACGCGCCGCCTCGATCAGGCTTGCATTTATCAGCGGTGAGACCGCATGCAGATGAAGCAAGGGTACCGGACGGTCCGCCTCCCCGTACCACGCGGACAGAATGCCTTCCCAGGAAGCCGCCCAGGCCGGATTGTAACGGCTGTACAGCTCAATCGTACGGGGATGGTGCGAACAGGCAATCACCGGAACGCCATCCTGCCGATAATGGGCCGCCCGCAGGTGGTCGTCCCGGTACAATGGCTCCATACCGTCCAGCTGTGCGTCGGTCGCACCGGCAATGACCAGCGGCTCGTGCCCGCATTGGGTCAGGTATCCGGCCAACCACCGGACATACGATTCCGAACCGCCCCAGTAGTGGGGGGGATATCCATAGGTGGCCAGGATGATTCTCACGGGTGTGTCAGGATGGTGGCGTTCCGAATCCGCTTCGGGAAGCGCCGGGGCAGGAACCCCGGCGCTTCCCGAAGTATCTCCGGGCGGGATTTATGCAAGGACGGCGCGGATTCGCCCGATGACTTCGTATACGTCCTCGTCCGTCAGCTGATTATTGGAAGGAAGACAAAGGATCCGGTCCGATATGGATTCGGAGACCGGCATGTGCTGGTAGGGCGCAACGGCGGGCAGAGTGTTCAGGGAGGGGTAGAAGTACCGCCGGGGCAGGATCGAATGGGCTATCAGCTCCTTTTCCACCGCCAGCAGTTGCTGCTCGGTGTCGAAAATCACCGGCATGTAACTGTAGTTGTAAGCCTCCGGGTCGAATTGCTGGAACCGGATCGAGGGGCAGTCTTTCAAACCTTCCGCATACAACGCGAATATGTCCCGCCGACGGGCGATGACCTGGTCCAGGTAGGGCAGGTTGGCCAGGCCGAGCGCAGCATGGATTTCCGTCATCTTGCCGTTGGTACCGTCCTCCACCACCGCTTTGTCCGCATCGTATCCGAAGAATCGGAGCCGCTGCAGCCGCTCGTGCAGGTTGTCGTCCGGGGTGATACAGGCACCACCTTCGCCGGTGTTGAAAATCTTGGTGGCATGGAAACTGGTGGCGGAGATGTCCCCGTGCTCCAGCACGGACCGCCCCTGGTAACGGACCCCCACGGCGTGGGCGGCATCGTAGATCACTTTCAGGTTCCTGCGGCGGGCGATATCCGCGATGGCTTCCGTATCACAAGGATTGCTGAACACATGCACCGCCATGATGGCGGTGGTCCGGTGGGTAATGGCCTGTTCGATCCCGGCCGGGTCGATGTTCAGCGTATGGGGGTCGATATCCACGAAAACGGGGGTGCACTGCTCCCAGCGGATCGCACTCGCCGTCGCCACCCAGGAGAAGGGCGTGGTGATTACCTCCCCTTTGACGTCCAGTGCTTTCAAGGCCAGTTGCAAGGCGATGGTACCATTGACCATGGTGACGATGTTCCGCACGGGCAAGTGTTCCCGCAAGGCCGCCTCCAGCCGCTGCACCAATGGGCCGTTGTGCGTCAGCACGCCTGTTTCCCAAGGTGTCCGCAGCAAGGATAGGTATTCCTCCAGGGGTGCCAACGAAGGACTGGAGACGACACGGAGTTTTCTTTTCTCAATTGTTTGCATGGAGTTGTATGTTGTGAAGCAAGGATGCCTGGTTCCGAAGGATCTCGTAGTTCGACGGGAATTCACCGGTGATGACCGACCGGTGGAACACTTGCAGGATGCGGATGAAATGATTGTCCGCCGGCAGGGTGATGCGATGGGTCTCATTGGGCCGTTCGATGACGACCGTCGGCTGGAAACCGGGAGGGGCCGTAAAGATCCGGTCCGCGGTCAGCTTTCCCTTGCTCCCCCAGATCTCGAGCTCGCACTGGTAGAAATGGTCGAAGCCGAATGCCAGCTCCGCAAAACATCCGTCCGGACGCCGCAGGAATGCACCGCCGTAGATATCCACCTCGGCACCTTCGGGGACGACCAGGCTTGCCCCCTTCACCGACAAATCCGTTCCCAACAGCAACTGGGCTACCTTGACGGTGTAGGCACCGGCATCCAGCAAGGCGCCGCCTCCCAAGGCATGGCTGTACCGGATGTTGTCCGCATCCTGGAATGGGGGAAATCCGAAGGAGGCACGCAGGGACCTTATTTCCCCGACGGCACCTTCGTCCAGCTGCCGCCGGATGTAGGCGAACTGGCTGTGGTGCTCGAACATGAAATTTTCCCACAAGGCGCGGTTCGCCTGTGCCGCCTGCCCCAGCAAGTCCTCGACTTCCTGCATGCCGGCAGCCAATGATTTCTCCACCAGGACATGCTTCCCGGCACGGAGCGCCTTGCCGGCCCATTCCGCGTGGAGCCCGGTCGGCAGCGGTATGTACACCGCCTCGATGTCCTCCCGCTCCAACAGGGCATCGTACGAACCTATGGGTACGCCGCCGAACTCCCTGCAACAGGCGGCGGCCTTGCTTTCGTCGCGGCTGGCAATGGCCGCCAAGTCAAAAACGCCGCTGCCCTTGATCGCCGGTATCACCAACCGGCGGGCCACACTGGCACAACCTAAGACTCCTATTTTCACATCCTTATTTTTATCTGGGCCGGTCCGCCCCCGTCCGCCCTTACCGGACAAGCCGGTCTCCGGGCAGGAAATTGATGATGGAAAGCAGACTGCGCGCCTGCACATTCAGGTAGTTGTTGAACCGGATCAGGGTTTTCAATTGGTTCAGGGTCATCCAGATGTAATTCGCCGGCAAGGCTTCGTCGAATGCGTCGTCCGCCTCGATGAGCAAGTTGCGGTTCTGCTCCTTGTAAAATCGGCCGCCTTCCTCCGATTGGTAGGCATCGAAAATGTGCCGCGCCGGCGCGGCCTCCAGGACGTAATCCAGGAATGGCAACTTCCCTTTCGGCGTGACTTGGTAATTATCGGTTATGCACTGGACGGTCGGTGCCAACTCCAGGATGTCGAAATTCCCGCACTCCAGCTTTGCTTGGACGATGAAATGGTATACCCCGTTTATTTTTTTCACCACAAAGGCACAAATGCCCTCCTGGGTGGGCTCGATGAGCGGCTGCGACCAGGCCTGCACCTCCCGGTTGCTGATTTCGACCTGGACACCGATGACGCGGAAATACTTGCCCGCTTCATGCCGGATGTCATATTCGGTGACGGCCCAATCCTCCACCTGCCGGAGCGGAATGGGCGTAACCTCCAGCTCCGCCATCATTTTGAGGTTGGTAATCCAGGATATGATGTCATTGAAGGAATGTAAGGCCGCTTCCCCGTTCAGGGAAGACTTCAACAGCTCGAAGGAACGGCTGCCGGGCACGATGTAATGGCTCGACATGGCCGCGTAAAAATCGACGACTTCCGCCGGAAAATGACCGAACGGGATACCGGAAATCACCGTCCGCGTATCCATGTTCACGGTGTTGTCCAACAACATGAGCTTCTTGATCTGACCGAGGGTCAGCCAGCGGTAATCCTCGTGAACCGGTATGTCCTCCTCCACCTGGACGATGATGTTCCGGTTGCGCTTGCGCAGGAAACGGGCTCCCTGCTCGGATTGCAGCTGGTCCAGCAGCACCGTCCTGCCCCGTTCCCCATTGAAATATTCCAGGTAGAGGGGTTTCTTTCCCTTGTGGATCTGGGTATAATTGCTCTTGGTGGCCTGTAGGGTCGGCGACAATTGGACATGGTTGATGTTGCCGGGCTCGATCTTCGCCTGCATCAGGAAGTACAGTATCCCGTTGAACGATTTCGCGATGATTCCCAGGAACCCGATTTCCGGCTGGTTGATGATCGGTTGCGACCATGCACCGGTCTTACCCCAATTTGTCTTGACCGACAGCCCCGCAATGGAAAAAAAACGGCCGCTTTCGTGGCAGAGGTTGCCGGTTTCCGGATGAAAATGCCAGTTCTTGAGCGCCTGCAAGCGCTGCCGCTCAATCCGGACGCTCACCTCCTCGTTTCGCCGGCGCAGCCAGTCGACGGCTTCCTCCGTCGTAATGAATGGGTTGTCCTCATGCAGGGCGGATTTCAGGAATTGCAGCTCCTGACCCTGTGCGACGGGGGTCGATGCCATTTGCCTGCTGATGTCCGGTTGTATGTCCATTACCATGATTGCTGCTTTTATTTCGGAAGGGAACCTGAAGTTCCCGCACACATGATGCCCCTGCCGACTACTCCCCGGCATCCGACAGTTGCTCCCTTGCCTGGATATGGGGGGAAATGGTACGGGCTACCAATTCATGCCCGGCCTGGTTGAAATGGATGTCGTGGTCGAAGAACAACAAGGGCCCGCCCGCTTCTCCCCACGCCCGGAATGGTTCGGCCAGGTCGATATAGGGAAGCGCCCGGCTTTCCGCCCAAGCGGCCACCTTGGCGGGAAAGGAAAGATAATCGTAATCCTTGTGATGGTCGGCATACTTGGAGGGAACCGCCATCAAATGAAACGGGATGCCTTTTTCCGCGCAAAGTCGGGCGATTTTCTCCACATACATCGCACTTCGGGAACCTTCCCAGTCGGGGTTCTCGTCCACCTGGTCCCGAACCACCCGCTGCTCCGTCCGCTGTTCCCCGGCCTTCAACCGGTAGCTGATGAGGATCTGTGTCCGCCGGAGCAGCCGGAACAAATTGGTCCGGCGGACCAGGTCCAACAACTGCCCGGGTTTCCCGCCGTCCACTCCTTCCAATTCCTCCCCATCGAACCTGCCTTGCGCCAGGTAATCCGCATCATCCCGGACATCGTTGGCATAAACCAGGAGAAAAACCCGCGTGGGCAATGTCTCCTGCGTGAAGACATGGTTCCGGGCCACCAAATATTCCAGCGACGGACTGTAGCTGCTCACGCCGAAGTTGCACATCCGAAATCCAGGGTGCGCCGCCTGTAACAGGCCTATGAAGCTGCTGTCGTACGCTACCTGGTTGGATTCCACAAAGGAATCCCCCAGGAATGCGATCCACGGACCAATGCCCCTTGCCTCCTCCCGACCTGACACCCGGTATCCTTGCCCGTCATATCGGACTTCCACCGGGTCGAACTCACCGTGCGGGGAGTAACTGACAAAAGTGTAGTCGGCGGGATGCACATGGTGGAACACCGGGTCCGGATTCAGCGGCGCACTGCCGAAATTGCCGATACCGGCAACCTGCAGGATGACCTCCACGATGACCAGCATGACCCCCAGTACCATGATGTTGCCTAAAACCAATTGTGTAGCCTTATTCATTGCAAACGGATTTTCAAGCCAATTGTGCGTCGGTGTAATTGGTTTCGGGTCTCATCAACCGTATGGTGTATGTTGTCCTTCCCGCCTTACTCGGCCGGCTGCCCTGCCAGTATCTCCCGCATCATATCCGTCAGGATGACGGCTCCTGCCTTGTTGAGATGGTTAATGTCGCGGAAAAGGGAATCCGCAAAGACCGCTTCGTTCCGAAGGTCATGAAAGATCACGTCCTTCCGCCCGGCCAAGGTGGCCAGGTATTCCAACATCCGCGCATACCGGTGGTCCTTTTCCAACTCCCGGACCAAGCCTTTGCTCAAGGGGTGCAGGTACAAGACCAGCCGCAAATCCAAGTCCCGGCAGGTCCCGATGATTTTCTCCAGATGGCCCGTACAGGCCTCGAAATGGTCTCCCTCCATCTGGGCACGGATAAATGCCAGTTTGTCGGCAATCAATTCCGGTGATTCCCGGTACACTTCCGCACTGGTGCCCCACCCATTGTTTCCGACTACCTCGGAAGGCATCCTCAATTGCAGGAGGGCGGGCCATAACCCATAAATCATCAGGAGAGAAAAGTGCTCCGGCCGATACACGCCGTCATGGGGCTCGATTCCGAATAATGCGGCGTAGTACTGTTCGGAACGAGCTTCCGGCGCAGCGAAAAAAGACTCCAGGTTCAGCGGAATGATGACCGTATGCAAGGATTTACTTGCCGGTCCGTACCGCTCCAGTATCTTATAGTCGCTGTAAAAGGACTGGTTGTAATTCGCGATGTTGATGCAATGATCCGATAATTCGGCCGGTATCAGCCCCCCCCAAGAGAGGGAGTTCCCCATGATCAGGATTTCATTGGTTTCCAAGGTACGCTGCAGGAGCTGGAATTTCAGGGCATAGGGGTCGTTCTCCGGTTGCCGCAATCGCCACTCCAGGAAGAGCAGCGGCAGCAGGAACAAGCCCAGGAACAGGGCGGTCTTTTTCAGAAAGGAATTCAGGCCGGGTTGCATATGATTCGTGGGTGGGTATCGGCTCTCGAAAGTCTATTCATCGGAAACGGCAATTCGATAAATCCCGCATCAGATGATATCGGCGCCCTGGTTGACCAACAGGTTGATACCGTTGACCTGACCGCTACCCGTCAGCAACTGGCGGACGATTCCGGCGACTTCCAGGCTCGGCAACAGCTCCTGCCGGGGCATCTGCCGGCGGATTTCCTCCACCATCCTTTCATCCACCGCCTCGTTCAGTGGCGTCGGCATGAAGGTCGGGGAGATGCAGTTGGACGTAATGTTGTACTTCGCATATTCCGTCGCCCAGGATTTGCTGAGCGAAAGGAGATAGGCCTTGTTGGCCACATATTCCGACCAGCCGACCGGCGGCCGGTTGGCCAGGGCGGCGGAAAGGATGGTCAGGATCCGCCCGCGCTTCCGCACACGGAACCCTTGCAGGGCCGCTTGGGTGACTTGTACGACAGGCAGTACGTTCCGCCGGAAACTGTCCGCAAATTCCGACACGGGTATCTTGTGGAAATGCTTGCGCACAAACCCCGTCATGGCGTTATTCACCAATCCGTCCAACTCCCAACCGGCAAGCTCCCGCAATAGATCCGCTACGGAATCCGCATCCTCGAAATCACAACGGATTCCCGTCACGTTGGAATACTGCCGCTCCAGGGCTTCCGCCGCCGCCGTCGACCGGCAATACGTGAAATACACCCGGAATCCGGCTTCTTCCGCCAAAGTCCGTGTAATATCCGCTCCCAACCCGGAAGCTCCGCCCGTCACCAATACTTTCATAAGATGCCGACCTGGATTTTACCCCGTGCCACCTGTTCGCCGGCCCCGTTCTCGAACCGGTACTTGAATTCGACCGTTCGGACGGATTCGAAGACCCCGCTCACCACAGCCGTCAATACCACGGTGTCCCCCAAATGGACGGGGCGGGCATATTGGATGGTCTGTGTTTGGATGACGACCTGCTTGACCGGCAGGCACTCTCCCACAAAATGGGAAAGGAAACCGTTCAGGATATTGCCGTACATGACCCGCCCCCGGAAGCCGTGGGCCACGGCGAAGGTCTCATCGGTATGCATGGGGTTATGGTCCTGGAATAAGGCCCGGAACCCCTCGTATACGGATGAATCGACCACATATGCTTGCCGGTAACTGTTGCCCGCTGTCATGCCCCCTGCAATTTGCGACCGATTTCAGCACAGAAATGACCGACATCCCGGAATCCTTGGATTTCGGCTGCGGTGAACTTGATGCCGAAGTGCTTCTCCGTCGCCACAATGAGCTGGATGTGGGTCAGGGAATCCCACTCGTCCACATCCGCCGCCGTGGTGGACGTATCCAGGCGGATGTCCTCGTCATCCAGTACGTCGCGGAATATCTCGTTCACTTGCTCGAGGATCGCTTCCTTGTTCATTTCTTACGCGTGTTATTGGGTGATTATCCGCCCCGACCGACCGCTTTCTTATCGGCTGCAGTCCGATGGGAAGGATTTTATGGATTCTACATGGCCCCGGCATCATGCCGCCGACGGATGGCCGTTATTGTTATTTTCCGGAAAAGATTTTCCGCTTGTCTTTCTGTGTTTATCGCATCGCGGCCGCCATTTTTGCCGCCTCCGCTTCCGAACAGGCATTTTACGACGGATGAAGTGGCGACTTGCCTTCCTATGCGGGGGAAGCCACCGATGCTCGCCGAATGAATACCGGCTGGAAAACGGCTGCCCGGACATCCAGGGCCCACTTCCCGGCTTCCGGTGTGAATCCCAGCCGCTCATAATGATCCCGTACCAGCTCGTTCTTCGGGGTCGGCAGGTATTCCCCGACCAGGGTTCGGATTCCCAATCCCCGAGCCGTCGCCAACAGGTGGTTCAGTACGAATCGTTCCATCCCCCGCTTCAACACGCGGCAACTCATGATCCAGGTATCGATGAAAAGACGCTGGTCATCCAGTTTTTCCAGTATGACCACACAGATCAGGCCATGGTCGCCGAATCGGTCCGCCAGGGTGAAGGAGAAGGTAAGGTGATCCGGAGAAGCCGCCAGCCGCTGTATATCCGCCTCCGTATAACGGACGGTCCGGAGGTTGAATTGATTGCTTCGCATCGTCAATTGCGCGATCCGGGGCGTCGTGAAGGTATCGAAGGGCTTTACCTCCGATACCATCTCCAGGCTTCCCAGGAACGCTTCCTCACTGTCGAAACTGCGGGCGTATTCCCTTCGCTGTGCCTCGACCTGGTACTGACGGGTCCTGTCCGCATCACCGGCGGAATGGGAAGCCGTCTCGAACAGGTTCAACCGCCGTAAGAAAGGTACGTATTCCGCCGGGTCTTCCGGCAGCTCCGGCACAGCGATACCCGGAATATGCTCCCGGACGACATTTCGCTCGAAAGGATTGTCATCCAGGAATACCATGGCGTCGAATCCGATTTCCAATATCTGCTGGATGTGCCGGATATTGTCGACCTTGTTTTCCCAGTTGGCTACGAATACGGCGATATCTTCCAGCCGAAGTACCATTTCGGGATGCTTCTCGAAAGGTTCCCGGGCGATGTGGTCCGTATTCTTGCTGCATACCGCCAGGATGATGCCCCTGCGCTGCAGGGCCTTGGCCCAGCTTTGCAGCTCCGTGAAGGCTTTTCCGATGCCCAGGTCCCCCACTTGTATATGCTCCCATCCGTCGTCCCCGATAATGCCTCCCCAAGTGGTGTTGTCCAGATCCAGGACCAGACATTTCCGGAATTGACCGGATACCGCCGCGATGATGTCCGTGATGCCCTTGGCGACCACCGGAAGGAAATCCAGGCTGAATACCATGTCCGCCGTGACGTATAGCTTGGGATCAAAGGCAAAGGCTGCCCCGAACTGGGCCTGCAACTGCATCAGGTCGCAGACGAACAGGTTCTTCAACGTATGCCCCAGGTCCATCAGGCCCGTGTTGATCTTGCGGAGCTGCCAGGAAAAAGCGTACGGGGTCTTGTTGCCGAACTGCCCGAAGACCATCTCCGGCTGTTCCGGAAAGTTGCAATAGATGACCCGCGCCGACAACCGTTCCGCCACCGCCTGGTACAGGGAGTGCACCAGATGCAGGTGGTCCTCGGCAAACCGTACCTTCCCGTCTTCCTCCGTCTTGTGGTACCGCTTCTGTAATTTCTGGACGGAATGGAAAATGACGATGAACTCCGGTGCCGATTCGTACAGCTCCGATGAATGGTCGAGGACCTGCCGTTCTATCTGGTCGTAGTCGGCCTCAAAAAGCCGGATGTCGTACCCCGCCTCGTATCCGTACCCGCGCAGGGCCTTGGCCATCATCTGGGTGGCACTGTCTCCCAACAAGGCAACCCGAACCGGCCGTAGTCCGCTCCGGTCCTTCTTGAGGTTTTTTTTCAGTTCGTTGAAAGGCTTGATGGACAAAGGAATTTGTGTCATAGTCTTGCTGTCTGCCCGCCATGGATCAGGACGGATGCATCAAAATTGGAAATATATGAAGGCCTGCTTGTTTTGGATGAAATTGAAGACCGTAAAACCGGCGGTCAGGTACCATCCCCAACGGACCACCCTCGGGAGGGCGGCGGTCTGCATGGAATATTCGTGCCGCTGATACCGGGCATCCATCCACATGACCACCACGATCATCAGCAGGGAAAACTTATCGAAGTAACGGAAGTTGGCCGGCAGCAACGGCCCCGTGAAAATTCGTTCCGTAAATGCCCAGGCATCCGTCAAGGTGGCGGACTGGAAAAAGACCAGCGTGTAACACCATACGGCGAAGGTCAGCATCATGCTTCCGTAATCGTACACGACCGCCGGCATGGCGCCGCGGACTGCCTTCCGCCGTTTCTTGGTCAAGGTCTCAAAAGCTAAGATCAACCCGTGCATCAAACCGAATACCACATAGGTCCAGTTGGCACCATGCCACAATCCGATCAGGGTGAAGGAAATCAAAAGGGCTCCCACCACACCGGTGGTCCCGTAGTTCCGAAAGGCGATCATCAGGGGCGTGAACAAGTAGTCCCGGAACCAGGTCGACAGGGATATGTGCCAACGCCGCCAGAATTCCGTGATATTCCTGGACAGGTAGGGGTAGTTGAAATTGGCCTGTATCCGGATGCCCAATAACTTGCCCGTCCCGATCGCCATGTCGGAATAGCCGCTGAAATCACAGTACAACTGGATGGCGAAATAGAAGGCTCCCAAGGCCAGCTCGGTGGCCGACAGCTCCTGGTAGCGACCGAATATGCCGGCGGTCTGGACGGCGATGTTGTCCGCCACCACCACTTTCTTGACCAAGCCCCATAAGATCTGGCGCATGCCGTCCAAGGCCAGGTCGTACGAGAATGCCCGCTCCCGGCGGAATTGCGGCAGGAGCACTGCCGCCCGCTCGATCGGCCCGGCCAATATCAAGGGGAAAAAGGCTGAAAATGCCGCAAACGCCGGTAAATCGGCGACCGGCTCCATCTTCCGCCAATATATGTCCAGGGGATAGGTCATCCGGAGGAAAGTGAAAAAACTGATTCCCAACGGCAATATCACCCGCACCCAGCCGGTGCCCGCCGAATCGGCATCCCCCTGGAACAGGGCTTGGAAGGATTCGATGAAAAAGTTGAAATACTTGAAAAATCCCAGCAGCCCCAGGTTCATCACCAGGCTCACCAGCAACCAGCGCCTGCGCGCCTGATCCGTAGCGGCCTGCCCGATACGGAAGCCAAGCCAGTAGTCCACCAAGGTCCCGCCGGCCAATAAGATGATGAAACGCCAGTCCCACCACGCGTAAAAAAGGTAGCTCGCTCCCCACAATACGTAGTTCTGGCGCGCCGGGCCCTTCCTGGCTACCATCCAGTAGACCAGGAAAACCACGGCGAGAAAACCGCCGTACTCCAGTGAATTGAATACCATACATCGTTTTTAGTAATCCCGGCAACGGATGCCTCCCGGCTTTCGCTGCGTCAGGTGTGGCCGACGTCGGCCGTACCGGCCGACTCCTTCCCCATCCATCCCCGTATTACCGGTGGCGGAATTGCCTCCGGCCAACGTTCCTTGCTGTCGTAATATGCGATACACTCGGATGGATATCCGCGTCTTTTCATTTCCTCCAGGACCGCTTCCGCCCCGTATGTCGTGTTCCGAATCTCCACCATTCCTGTCGCCGGTGTGAAAACGGCGTAGCTGGCCAGATTGATGTGTTTCCTGTTTTGTCCCACACTGCCGACGTTCACCAAGGTATGATCCTGGATTTTCCGGATGAACGCATGATGCGAATGGCCGATGAAGGCGTCAAACCTGAGGTCCACCGCCGTGTCGGCATAGATGTACCGGTCCTCCAGGGTATGCAGGAAGGTACAGCCGGACTGCCGATGCTCCCTGGGTAGCTGCGCTATCGTCTCGAAACTCCGGAAATATCGGATACTGTGCGCCAGGAATATCCCGGGCAAGGGATGGCTCCCCCCGTATTCCCCTTTCACGAAATAAGTCTCGTGATTCCCCTCCAGACAGATGCAGTTGGGAAGGGACAACACCCGGCCCAGGCACTCCTCGCCCCATGGTCCGTAATTCACGACGTCTCCCAAACAGATGTACTGTTCCGCCGGGCCTTCCGCCTGCAACATGGCCTCCAGGGCCGGCAGGTTTCCGTGTATGTCACTGAATACCAAGATTCGCATGGGCTCCTATGCCGTTCCTCGCCCGATCCGCTCGATGTACCGGTCCATCCGGTCGGCCAAGGTGAATCCGAAAGCCTCCGGCACAGGCATGGCAATGCCGGAGAAGTCCGACAACACCGTCTTTTCCGCCGGATTCGCCACATCGGATACCTTCAGTCCGGGTATCCGTTCCCGTAACATGTCCACCACCCGGAGGAAGGAGGTCTCCTCCCCCGAGGCGATGTTGATCACCCGGTCGCCGGGCGGGGACATCATCAGGTGGCGCAGGCATCCGACCGCCGTATCCAAAGGGATGAAATCCCGGCAGGCCCGCCCCCCGTTGAAGGTCCGGACGGCTTTCCGGGTTACGGCCTCCCGGATCAGAAAGGACAACCCGTCCCGGACAGGGTCTTCGTAAAACAAGGTGGAGAAACGCACCACCTGTACCTTCGCCAAGCCACCGGCCAGGCACAACCGCTCCCCGAGATACTTGGCGTAGGCATACGGCGATTGGTCCCGCAAGGGCAGTACCCGGCCTCCTTCCCCCAGGTAACTCATGCTGCCCAGGTAAAAAAGCCTGACCTGCGGACAATACCGCCGGCACAAGGATACCAACCGAAGGGTCGGCAGGAAATTGTCCCGCACCGCCTGACTCGTATCTTCACAATCGATCCGGGCGGCATTGTGCACAATGACCCGTGCCTCCGTCAACCGGGGAATCAAGGCCGCGTCCGATGTCCGGCGCAACGACACATGTGCCGCCGGTTCCTGCCGAAGGAACTCCTCATACACCGCCCCCGCCCCTGTGAATAAGATCATCCTATAATCGGTTGAACGATGCTGCGGCCGCATGACCCGCCTCCTGCATCTCCTGTAACCGGTCCTGCGGCACCACAAACTCCTTCCAGTAACGGAGGATGGCCGTCCGACGGATCTCGAAAGGCCGACGTTCTCCCTTCAACAGGTAATCGGCCACCAGCCAGGGCTCGTTGAATCCGCTGAGCGCCCGCGCAGCCGTAGTCCCGCTGCACCGGGCGTTCAGTTCGAAAACATAAGGAACCCCGTCGCGAAGCCGCAACTGTACATTCAACGGACCGAACGGCTTCAGGTGCGCGATGACCGTCCGCACGGTTTCCTCGATGACCGGATTGTATTCCACGAAACATTTGTGCGTATCCCCATCCCGCAGGATGCGGCGCATGACGATCACCCCCAGACAATCTCCGTCGAAACTGACACTGCCACAGGTGTATTCGTCTCCCTCGATGTATTCCTGCGCCACATAACGGCCCGGATCAAGCCCGCGTACCGCATCCAGGTCTTCCGCCTTCCGGACGACCACAATGTTCCGGGACCGGTATCCGCCCACCTTGTCCTTCAGGATGTAGGGGTAGGCCAATGTCGCCCGCCCGGCCAGGATATCCCCGAAGTCGTAGGTCAAGGGTGCCGGCAATCCGATCCCGGACAGAAAATCCGTCGTCAGGGATTTGTTGTCCGCGATGTCCACAACCTCGGGCCGACTGACCACCAGGGTGATGCCCGCCTCCCGGAACAATTCCCGGTTTGCGGCCAATTTCGGCAACTCCGCATCCATGCCCGCAAACAGCAGCCGGCAGTCTTCCCGCTTCAGGATTTCCAACAACCGGTCGATGTATGCCGGATCCTTGGCGTATGGGATCCGATATCCCGCCGGGGCGGCATACAGCCCCGGTGACAGTATCTCCCCGTCCAGGGCCACTGCCTCGTAAGGGGTCTCGTACAATGCCTTCAGGACACTCTGGCCCACGCCTCCACCCGTTCCGGTGACCGCGATTCTTATTGCGCTCATATATGTATGGTCTTGTGTCGAACGTTTTGTGTCTTTGGTCCCTGAAGGGACCGTTCCCTGTCAACGGATCCATCCCGGATACGTCTCCGGCACCGCCTGCGCCACTCCCGCACAGAATTCGGCCGGAAGCGGGAGGTGGTCCCTGACCCGCAGCACACTCTCCACCTGTCGGCGGCGGCGCATCCCCGGTATGACCACACTGACATCCGGATGGCTGGCCGCAAAACGCAAGGCGTTTTCCGCCAAGGTGAACGGTCCCGCCGCTTGCAGGACCTCCCGCAACCGGGTCGTGTTCTCCTCCATCCACCGGTGCTGTGCCGTCGGAATCGAATGCCGGATGTCGTCCTCCGGCAGGCTGTGCGGAGGCCGGTCCGTCAGGAATCCGGAAGCGAGGGGACATCGGGCGATGAATCCGTAGCCGTTCGCCCGGCATAAAGGAAGCACATCGGCCTCGGCCCGCCGGTCAATCAGGTTGTAAATGGCCTCCACAACGGAACCGAACCCGTGCAGGATGGCGTGCCTCGCACCCGCCAAGGTCTTTGCACTCACCCCGTATGCCCGTATTTTTCCCGCCGCCACCAGCCGGTCAAAAGGGGCCGGATCGTACCGGCTCCAATCGAAATCATCCGGCGGACTGTGCAACAGGAGTACATCCAGCCTGTCCCGACGAAGACGGCGCAGGCTTCCCTCGACCGATTGTGCCAGCCAGGTTGCGCCGAAATCCGTGTAGACCTGCCCGGCGGCATCTTCCCGGGTTCCGAACTTGGTGCAGACGACCATGTCCTTGTCACCGGCCACCCGCAACGCCTGCCCAAGCATTTCCTCCGATTTTCCTCTTCCGTACGCATCGGATGTATCGAAGAAGTTGACGCCGTTCGACATGGCGTACACCAAGGCATCCATCGCCTCGGTATCGTCGGTGCTTCCCCAGCCGGTCTGCTTCCCGCCCCAGACAGTCGGTCCGCCCAACTGCCAGGTTCCCATCCCCAGCCGTTGTATCGGGAACGGTATTCCTTTTATGCCGTGCGTCGTATCTGCCGTCGCTGCCATCGCATCAAAGGTTCAGCCCCCCTTTCATCAGGTGGCGATTGCCGAAGAACGCGTTGCGGCCGTGCAGGACACGCTCGTCATGAAAAAACACCGCTTCCCCCGTCTTCAGGTATGCCCCGTTGAGCAAACCCGCGGATACGATCTTGTTTTCCAGGAACCAATGGAACCGTTCGCACAAATCGCGGACTTCCGCCTCGTTTTCGTCCGAAATCCGGTAGTAGTTCCAGTTGAGCAAGGGCCCTTTTTCGTCGTAACGGATAATCCTGCTCTTTTTACGCTGGGTCGCCCCCTTGTCGAATACCACTTCCACTTCCTCGAGTTCCTTGAGCAAGCCGGGTTCGTAGGTTTCCATGATATCCACCAGCTGGAGGCCGTCGATAAAGGTGGTGGCCCCACCGATCGGTGCATAGGCCAGGCAGTAGAAAAAGGTGACATCCCAGGTGTAGCTGTTGTAGGCACCGTCCGTATGGATGGGCTGCCGCGTATCGCTGTGCCGGAAAGTCTCCGTCTTCTTGCTTTCCTCGAAACGGATGTCCAGCCAGTTGTCCAGTTGCTCATTCTGGTCCCCGTTGCGATAATCCTCGTTCAACTTCACATAATTGCCGGCTGCCTCGCCGAGCGTCTCGTAGAAGGCCTTGTAATCCGTCCCCTCGGGCAGGCCCTTGTAGACGGTGACTTTGTTTTCCCGGATCACTTGCCGGAAACGGTCGAGGTCTTCCGATGTCCCGCTGTGCTGGAATTCCGTGTAGAAATTAAGGGTGGTTGTCAGCATTTCCATGGTTGATGATTTTAAGAAAGATTGGTCCGGATGATGAACGAAGCCACCGCTCGCGCGGGCTTCGGATTTTGCTTGGAATCGTTATTCCGGCCGCCTGGCCGCAAGACCGGCTGCCCCGGCTCCCGGTATTTCGGTAAAAAGGTGCCGGAGCCGTACGTTGCCGGTGGCCGCCGGGGGAAGCTGTACGGAGCCTCCCGAATGGTCAGGTGGTCCTGAAAAGCTGCTTCAAGCGGTCATAGTTGTCCCGCCCCAACAGGCTACCCAGGAACAGCCAGGCAAAACGGGGTTCCGCCAGGAACCGCCCTTGGTAACGCATGGCGGTCGCATAACAACGGCGGGCATCCGCCGATTTCCCCAGCCCGAAGTATCCGTTGGCATAATGCCGGTAATGGTGCCCATACATCCGCTGCCGTTCCCCCGCATCCATCGGCGGGGCATAAGCATCGCCGGTGAAGTGGTCCAGGATGTACCGCATGTTGCGCTCTCCATGACCGTTGAGAATGAAGGCGTGATGCATGCCGCTCCCATGGACCCGGTATTTGGCCAAGGGCCGGGGTATGAAACGGAACTCCCAACGATAGGCCATTTCCAAGGTCAGGTACCAATCCGCCAAGCCGGACTTGAGCCGCTCCGGATAAGGTAAGGCCGCTTCCCATGCCGCCCGTCGCCCCAACATGGCCGGGGCGCAGATGTAGTGCCGGTGCAGCAAGGCACGGAACTCATTCCCTTGCGGCGGCAAGGGCGGCCGATCGATTCCCCCATCCTCCAAGGTCCGACCGGTACCGTCCAGGTAATGGATGTCCCCGTATACCAACCCGACTTCCGGATGACGCTCGAGTACGGGTACCGTCTCCTGCAAAAACCAGGGGTACCAGACGTCGTCTCCGTCGAATCGGGCGATATACGCCCCCGCGGCCATTTCGAACGCCCGGTTGGCCGACCAGACGGCACCCCTGTTCCGCTCATTGCGGACATAGGTCAAGCGGCGGTCCTCCTGCACCAACTGCCGGAGGATGCCTTCCGTACCGTCCGTGGAACAATCGTCCACCACGATGACTTCATAGGAATATCCCCCCTCCTGCGCCAACAAGCTGCGTACCGCTTCCGCAATGTACCGCTCGAAATTGTAGGTGGTGACCAATATGCTGATCTTCGGATCCATTCTTTTTGCTTCGGTTCCGCCGGATTGTCCCGCAAGGGGCGTCAACCCATCTCCGTGGTCCCCGTCAGGACCGGGTGGGTCTGGTAGTCCCACCGCAAGGCGGTCTTGAGTATGCCCGGCTTATCGATGCGGTATCCTTTGTCCGCCGTATCGGACATCGAATCGTCCACGTTGAACTTGAGGATATCCACTTTTTCGTCGAAATATCGTCCTACCTCCACCAAGGACAACGAAACGGAAAACACCCCGGCCTTCAAGAGGTCGGGCAGGGCAATCCGGGCTACGTACTCCCCAGCCTCCCGCTTGACCGGGAGCACCTCCTCGTCGATGTCGTAAGAGGTGAACAGCGGCTCCCCGTTGCGGGACAAGGTGAATTTCGCCCAGACATTGCGGCGGCTCTCCCGCAGCACATATCGGATCCGCAGGTAGATGCGGTCGTCGTAGTAATAGGTTTCCCGGGCCTTACCCGCCGCATCCTCCACGTTCACCTCCAGCAACTGGGCAAAGCCGTCCACTTCCGGAAAGGATATCAGGTTGCGCGGGGCCTCCTCGCCTGCCCGGCCGTTCAGATAACGGTCGATGACCGCCCGGGTATCCCCGGCATAGGTCAGCATCCCGTTCTCCAACAGGATGGCTGAATCGCACAGGTTCTGCAAGGATCCCATGTTGTGGCTCACGAACAGGATGGTCCGACCGGATCGGCTCGCTTCCCCCATCTTGCCGATACATTTTTTTTGGAAATCCGCATCTCCCACCGCCAAGACCTCATCCACGATCAGGATGTCCGGCTCCAGGTGGGCCGCAATGGAAAAGCCCAGTCGGACCATCATTCCGGAAGAATACCGCTTGGTCGGTGTCTCCAGGTAACGCGTAATGCCGGCAAACTCCGCGATTTCGTCCAACTTCTGTCGAACTTCCCGCTTGGTCATCCCCAGGATGGTACCGTTCAGGAATATGTTCTCCCGCCCCGTCAATTCCGGATGGAAACCGGTCCCCACCTCCAACAGGGAGGCGATCCTGCCCTTGGTCTTGATTTGCCCCAAGGTCGGTGCCGTCACCTTCGAAAGCAATTTCAGGAGCGTGGATTTCCCGGCCCCGTTCTTGCCGACCACCCCCAGCACCTGTCCGTGACGGACCTCGAAGCTCAAGTCCCGCAAGGCCCATACATAGGCCGAGCCGCCCCGCTTCGTCCGGTCGTTGATGTCCCCGATGTTGAGATAGGGGTCGTTCTTTCCCCGCAACCGGTGCCATACCCGGTTGAGGTCCTCGTACAAGGTACCCGTACCTACCTCCCCCAACCTGTATTGTTTGGAGAGGTCTTCCACTTTGATGACGATATTGCTCATTGTTCAACGTTTACTTCGGCCCCGTATCCGCCGGCGGCCACGGTGCGGCAGGACACGCGCCTCACACGGTATCCATGAAGGTGCGCTCCATCCGGTTGAAGGTCACTATCCCCAGGAACAGCAACACGACGGTGAATGCCGCCGAATACGCCAGGTAGATCCACTCGAACGTACCGGTCCCGATGAAGCCGTACTTGAATGTCTCGATGACGGAGGTCAATGGGTTCAACAGGCTGAGCAAGCGGTACTCCGCAGGCACTTCCGACAACGGATATATGACCGGTGTCGCATACATGAACAGCTGGATCCCGAACTGGACCAGGAACACCATGTCCCGGTATTTGGTGGTGATGGCGGTGATCAACAACCCGAACCCCAAACCCAGCCCGGCCAGCAACAGGATCAATATCGGGAAAAGCAGGGCATGCGCATTGGGGGCGATCGGTGCTCCTTTCCAAACAAAATAGAGATAGATCAACAGGAAAAGCAGCGTCTGTATCCCGTACTTGACGAGATTGAACAAGACGGTCGCCACCGGCATGACCAGCCTGGAGAAATAAACCTTGCCGAAAAGCTGCTGGTTGTCCCGGAATGTGGTGGACGTCTTGTTCAGGGAATCCGCAAAGTAGTTCCAGTTGGTGATCCCGGCCAGGTAAAACAGCATGGGCGGTATATTGTCGGTCGGGATACCCGCCATGTTCCCGAAGACGACCGTGAAGATGATGGTCGTCAACAGCGGTTGGATAAAGAACCACAGGGACCCCAGGATGGTCTGCTTGTACAATTGGGCGAAATCCCGCTTGACGAACAGGAACATCAAGTCCCGGTATTGCCATATTTCCCCGAGCTTGAGGTCTAACAACCTTGCCTGCGGCGTAATGATGGAATCCCAATGTTGTGCTTTCACAGTGACAGATTTTAGCAATGGACAGGTCATGGGCCGACCGTCCGTTACCGGCACCGGCCATCCGGTGGGCGCCGGATGCGGGCGATACGGGACGCAGTCGACAAGATGGGAGGGAGTTCGTCCGATGCCGGCCGGGAAACGGACGGTTCCGCATCGGCGGAAGAAAAAATATGGCAACCGGCGGGCGTATGCGGACGGCACCCCGCCGACGGCCGACCAGCCGCCGGAAACGCCGGCCATCCCCGGGAGCAGCCGTCAATAATAATAACCGTACTTCTTGGGCATCTTGACCCCGTTGAGGACAATCACCGGAGAAGTCAGCTTTTCCTCGATGCCCATGTGCTCAAGCTCCCGCAGCTCATCTTTCTTCGACTTGCCGGACCGCACGACGAAAATCGATACGGCGGTCAGGGATTTCAAAAGATAAGCATCGGTGACCAACCCGATGGGCGGGGTGTCGATGACGATATAGTCGAAACGCTCCTTGAGCATCCTGATCAGTTCCTTCATCCGGTGCCCCATGATCAGCTCCGCCGGATTCGGCGGGACGGGACCGGCCCCGATTACGAACAGGTTGTCGAACTTATCAACCGGCAGGAGAATTTCCTCCAACTTCTTTTCCCCGACCAGGTAATTGGTCATGCCGGCATGCTGTACCTTCGGATTGTCCAGCAGGAAATTGGCCAATTTGGGCTTCCTGAGGTCCAACTCGATGAGGACGGTCCTTTTGTTCGTCAGGGCGAGAATCGCGCCCAGGTTGCCGGAAATGAATGTCTTGCCGTCCCCGCTGTTTTGGGAAGTGACCAGGATGACCTTCTCCTGCTTGTCGGCCGTGATGAAATCGAGACTGGTCCGGATCAAGCGGAACATCTCCGCGATGTTCGAACGGCTGTTGCTGGAAATGAGCTTGCCGCGTTCGCTCTTCGCATATGCTACCTCGCCGAGGTAGGGCAGGTTGGTCAAGGCCTTGACATCCGCCCGGGTGGCAATCTTGTCGTTGATCTTCTCCAACAGGAAAATGGTGCCGGTGGGAACGGCCATCGCGAGGACGATTGCTAACAGATAGGTCTGCGTCTTGTTGGGTGAAACCGGTTTTCCACTGGATATCGGGGAATCCAATATGCGGGTGGACTCGACCGTGGTGGCCAGGCCGATGGCCGTCTCCTCCCTTTTCTGGAGCATGTACAGCACCAATTCGTCCTTCACCCCGATTTTCCGCTTGATGTCCGTCAACTGCTGGTCCACAAACGGCAGGCTCCTGACCTTCTGCTGGATCGGGGCGGCTTGGGCACGAAGTTCCGATTCCCGGTTCTGCAGGTCGTCCAAGGCAAGGTTCACGCCCTGCAGGATGGTGTTGCGCAGGTTGTTGAGGCGAATTTCTATCTGCTTCGCCGCCGGATGCTCCGTCGTGGCCGTCCGCAACAGGTTTTCCCGCTCCGCAATGACCTTGTTATAATCAGACAGGAAACTGTTTAGGGAAATGGCCCCCAAGTCTCCGAAACTGGGTACAAACTGGTACTTATTGGTCAGGTCGCTCAGGAAGGAACGCAAGTTCAACAGGGAAGTGCGGAAGTTCTTGATTTGCTCCACACTCTCCTCGGTGGAGCTCAACTTGCTGAGGTATCGCTGCGCACTCGAACCGATGTCCGTCGGGACTTCCGTGCTCGTCTTGAACGAAGCCTGGTTGGATTCCACCTGGAACAGCTCGGAGCTGAGATAGCTGAGCCGCTCGTCTATGAAACGGAGGGAATGCTCCGCCACCCGGTTTTTTTCCTCCTGTACCTGCAGGTTGTAGACCTCCACCAGCTTGTAGATGATGTCCATCGATTTCTGCGGAACGGCATCGACCAATCCCACGGAAAGGACATTGGACTGGGCTTGTTTTTGGAAAGAGATCCGGTTGGCGTAGCCGGACGCTATCGAGATGGTGTTCGCGAAGTAGATGATGATCGGAGACCCCAACACAGGGCTCCGCCCCGACCGCTCCAGGGTCAAGGTGACCCCGTTGTAAGGAAAGGCTACCCCGTATTCGTAAGTTTCCACTTCCGTTTCCCCTTCCAGCACAACGAACTTGCGGCGGCTCAATTCCCTGATCCGGAGGGTGACCCCGTTGGCAGCGTGGCTCGGAACGACGGATGAGACCTTGACAGGCGATTGGTCGTACAACTCCTTGTTCCGAAACCGACCCTCCTGGAGGTATATGATGTTCAGCGCCAGCGAATCCACCACCTTTTCCATCAGGTTGCGCGATTTCAGCACCTGTATCTGGCGATCCAGATTCCCTTTGTTCCGGAATGGCAGCCCTTGGATGATGGCCTCTTCCGGCAGGGAGCCGCCGTTGTTCTTGTCTTCCTCCACAATGATGCTCCCCCCCACGAAGTACATGGGGGTCTTGGTCACCAATGAATACCAGGCGCCGGAACCGGCCAGCATCAGGCATAATATATACCAATACCAGTAGCTTAGGGCCTTCTTGAAAATATTCGTTACACCCTGTTCATATCTGATGCTCATGGTAATCGATTTTCATAAAGTGATAGTTTTCTCTTGGGAACGGCTGTGATGCCCGGGAAGCGCAGGAAAAATCCTTCGGCTACCCGGCTTACCTTCTGAACAATGCTATCAGGGCGAAAATGGTGGAGGAAAAGGATATCACGATGCTGCCGACGGAAGATATCCGGGTCAGGGGATCCCTCACCACGGCTTTCTTCTCTTTCATCGGTTTGATGTAGATGATGTCGTTTTGGGTCAGGTAGAACCACTCCGATTCGAACGACAGGTTCGAGGTCAGGTCCACCTTGCCGAACTCCCGAATCTTGTCGCGTTCCCGAATGACCATGATGTCCGTACGGTCCGCCAGGTCGTTCAGGTCGCCTGCCATCGCCAGGGCCTCCAGAAGGGTGAAGTGCTCGTCCGAAAACGTATATAGCCCGGGCCTCCTGACCTCCCCGATCACACTGACGTGCATGTTCAAGAAGCGCACCTCTACGATCGGGTCGCGCAGGAATTTCAACAACTGATTTTGTATCTGCACTTTGGCCTCCTCCCGCGTCAATCCGATCACGCTGATCTTACCCAAAACCGGAAATTCTATATATCCGTCCTCATCCACCAGGTAACCTTGGCCGGCGGCAGGCCCTGCGCCGCCTCCGCCCCCCTGGTCTCCGAGGTCCCCGCCGCCGGCCCGGGCGGACGGCGTATGGTTGAAAGGCCTGGCGGTCTCCGGGTCGAATACGGACACGGTGACGGACAGGATGTCGTCCGGTTGGATCTTTATCTTCAGCGGATCCGGGATGTATTGGGCCTGGAAGAACTCGATGGGCTTGTCCGAATTGAAATTGACCATCCTGGAGTAAGGAATCGAACATCCCTGCATCATCAGCAAGCCGATGACCGGCAAAAGGATAGACCTGAACATCTTTCTTGAATCGGTGGCAGTGTATTTCACAAGCCTTGGGTTGGTTTTCGTTACTGTTTTCGGAAAGGGCATGGCCGGTATCTGCGGCATGGTACCGCCCGTTTCCGTCAAGTTGCAATCAAAGATACACCTTATTGTCCATTGGCCGGGCTCAGACGCTGCCGGATGTTTCCAAGGGGACTTCCCCCCCCGCTTTTTGCGTTCGCCTGAGCAAGGACAGGACCAGGTAAGGGAAGGCGGTGAGGAGGAGAAGTACGCCCGTCGCAACCAGGGGCCGCAGCCCGGCAAGCAGCTGGAAGCCCACCAGGATGACGACCAGATTCCAACCATACAGCGACAGGCTGATGGCCCGATGCCCGAATCCCAGGTTGCCCATCAAATGGTGTATGTGCGTACGGTCTCCCCGGAAAGGGGAAAATCCGCGCCGGATCCTCCAAAGGACGACCTTCGCCATATCTCCTGCCGGCAACAGCAACGGATATACCGGCAACAGGAAATCCGACGGCCGACCGGATGCGTCCAGTTGGCCCGACGACGACAGCCTGATCGCAAAAAAGGAAAACATCAAGCCGATGAAGGTCGACCCGTTGTCTCCCATGAATATTTTCGCCCGGCCGAAATTGAAGACCAAAAACCCCAGGATGCTGCCCGCCAATCCCGATGCAGCCAACGCCTCCGCTTCCATGCCGGCTTGGTGGAACATCCAACCGAACGCCATGGCACTGGTCGCCGACAATCCGCCGGCCAGGCCGTTGACCCCGTCTATGAAATTGTACGCGTTGATGAGGGCCACCGTCAGCAATACCGTCAAAGCCATGCCCGCCCACATCGGTATCGCCATGCCGCCGACCGGCCACTCGCCGATCCGTACCCCGAACCACCCTAATGCCACGGCTATCACCACCTGGTACAGCAAACGGCGCAGGGCCGGAATTCCCACCAGGTCATCCTTGACCCCGATCAGGAACAAGAGGAGCGAGCCCGATAACAGGGACAGGTATACCTTGGGCAACTGTTCCGACCACAAGACCAATACAGCCACCCAACAGGCGGCGAAAATGCCGATTCCACCCAAAGGACTCACCCGCTCGACATGGACCTTCAGGTGGTTGTTGCCGTCGTATATCTGAAGCTTGCCAGCCAGGCGTATTACCGCCGCCGTCAGTACAGTCGACAGCAGGAACGCCCCGCCTGAGGCCGATAATGCAGGTAGCATGGCCATTTCGATTCTTTTTCCGCCTTATGTCAGGATGCCGTTCCGAAGCGGCCGCTCCCGTAGACGCTGAAGCAGCTTCGGGTGGGTTTCCGCCAACGACAGCATCAACCCCAACTGCCGGCCGTTGTGAAGGTCCGTACCTATCATGTCGATCATGCCTTGCTTCCAGAGCCGTTGGGCCAACGATTTCACATCCTTGCCGTAATAACCTGTCATCGATAACAGGTTCAACTGGAACAGGCAACCGAACTCCTTCAGTCGTTCAAATGCCTTCGGCGATTGCAATCCGAAGTATCGCTCCGGATGCGCCAGTATGGGCTGGTAGCCTTTTATGCGCAACTGGAACAATATATCCAGCATATTGGGAGGCGGCGAAATCGTGGATATCTCCACCAGCAGGTGGTTACCGTGTACCGTCAACAAGGCACCCTCCGTCAGATCCTGCCTTAAGAATTCGGAGTCCAGGTAGTATTCCGCACCCAGGGCCAACTCGATATCGATTCCCTCCCGGCGAACGGCCGACTGCAACCGGCCGAACGCCTCCTTCAGGTCCTCCGTCTTGTTGGGAAAATAATCCGGACGGATATGAGGGGTCGTGATGACCTTCCGATACCCTAAGGATACCAAACCGCGCAAGAGCATCAGGCTATCCGCCTCACTCGCCGAACCGTCATCCACTCCGGGAACCAGGTGGGAGTGCATGTCCACTCCCAAAAAGGACAGGTCCGTCCGCGGTGCCTCCCTTTTTCCGGTGCCGGAAAAGAACGGCAGGTTAAATCCTCTTATCACGGTGCTGCGCAGTTGGTCAGACAGGTGACCACTACTCCGGTCGGGGCATAGCTTCGCTTTTGATAAGTCGAAAACTTACCTTTCACACATGGCAAGCCCACCGAATGATGCTTGACGACATCTTCCGGATGGGATATTCGCGGATGGAGATACGGATGAGGCACCTGTACGGTTGATTAGGCAACCGGTAGCCGTTGAAACTTCGCTACCTGTTGCCTGATTTCTTATATCATTACAACGAATTTAGGTTTATTCAAGCAATCGTTGGCCTATTGGCCACCAATAGCTATACCAGCATTGAAATAAGCTTCTCAAAGCAGAGGCGGGGGAGCAGTCGATTAAGAGCAGGTGGCAATGAAGCCGATAGTAACCCGGTGATTACCGGGCACGACCCCGGACAAATGGATAGTAGGCTTGGTTTATCCGGATGGATGTGTCTTATCGTATAGGAGAGGCAAAACTAATAAACATTTACCAAAGTTTCAACCGGTCTCCGTTTCCATCGGTTCTTCTGCTTATAGAAAATAACGTGCCGTAATTTGCCCGCTTCCGAAATTTCACGGCAATCCCGCAATCGGGTGGCCGGCAAGCCCGACGGATTTCCCCGCAGGTCATTTCTGGGCCTTTACGGTCAACCATGCCGCCAGGGCAGAAAAGACGAGGTTGGGTAGCCATACCCCCCAAAAGGCGGAAAGCGTTTCCCCGTTCGCAAAGGTCATGGAAAATTTGGACAGGAAAATGAAGACGGCTCCCGTTACCACCCCGATGGCCAAATGGAGACCCAGACCTCCCCGTACTTTCCGGGAAGCCACCGCCACCCCGATCAGCGTCACAACCAATATCATGAATGGGTCCGCACTGCGGCGGTGCAGCTCTATCTCGTACACTTTGGTGTTGCCGACTCCCCGCATCTGCTCCTCCTCGATGAACCGATGCAAACGATGTGAAGGAATCATCTCCTTGGTTGCATCATATCGGACGAAATCTTCCGGTACCAGATTCAATATGGTATCCAGCTTGGCATTCCTGCCCACCCGGATCGTCTCCGCCCTTCCGTCGAATGTATGTACCTCGTAGTTGTGCAGCTGCCATTTGTTGGGACGGCCCTGCCAACGGATTTCCTCCGCCTCCAGGAACGACCGCAACCGGCTGCCTTCGAAGTGCTCCAGCCGAAAGTTGCGCCCGAACGAATCCCGCTTGAAGTAGTCGCGCATATACACCTTCTCCCCCGGGGCGGTGAACATGTGCACGTCCCGGGTATTGCCCTTCTCACTTTCCTTCATGATATAGCTGTGGAAGAAATCCAACCGGGGCTTGTTGCTCATCGGAATCAGGTAATGGTTCATCACCAGATGCGTCGAGGCCACCATCCCCGCCGCCAGGAAATACGGCCGCAGAAACCGCCCGTAACTCACCCCCGCATTCAGGATGGCGATGACCTCCGCGTTGTAGGCCAATCTGGAAGTGAAGAAAATGACCGTAATCAGGACGAACAGCGGCCATAGCAACCCGTTGATGAATATCACGAAATTCAGGTAGTACTCGGTGACCACCTGCCGCGGCGACAATTGCTCGTCTATGAATTCCTCCACGTTCTGGCTGAAATCGATGATGACCGCTATCATCGAAAACAACAACATCACAAACAGGAAGGTCCCCAGGAACTTCCGCATGATGTATCGGTCCAGTATACTGATGCTGATTCGCATATACCCCGCCCGTTGTTTTTTCCTCCTTTTCCCCGTTTCCCTATCCGGTCAAAGCCGCTGCCGTAACCGCGCGACCATATCGGCTTTCCATGTCGGAAAATCGCCCGCCAGGATGTGCGCCCGGGCGGCATCGACCAACCACATGAAAAAGGAAAGGTTGTGCAGCGAAGCGATTTGCGCGCCCAGGTACTCGCCCGTGTGGAACAGGTGCCGCAGATAGGCCTTCGAATGCATGCGACTGGTCGTGCAGGGACTCGTCTCGTCGATCGGGCTGTAATCGCACCGCCATTTCGCATTCCGGATGTGGATGACGCCGTCCGCCGTATACAACAGCCCGTGCCTGGCATTCCGTGTGGGAAGCACACAGTCGAACATGTCTACACCCAGCGCGATGCACTCCAACAGGTTCGCCGGCGTCCCCACGCCCATCAGGTACCGGGGCTTTTCCCGCGGCAAGATGCCGCATACCAAGGCCGTCATGGCATATAACTCCTCCTCCGGCTCCCCGACGGACAACCCGCCGATGGCATTGCCCGGCCGGTCCAATGCCACCACCGTTTCCGCAGCCTGCTTGCGCAAATCCGGATAGGTGCTGCCTTGCACGATCGGAAACAGGGTCTGCCCGTAATCGTACACCGGCGCTGTCCGGTCGAACCGCTCGCAACACCGCCCCAGCCAACGATGCGTCAGTTCCATCGATTTCCTCGCATAGGTGTAGTCGCAGGGATATGGGGTGCACTCGTCCAGGGCCATGATGATGTCCGCTCCGATCTCCCGCTGTATGTCGACCGCCGATTCCGGCGAAATGAAATGCCGCGACCCGTCTATGTGCGACTGAAAGGTGACGCCCTCCTCTTTGATCTTGCGACGGGTGCTGAGGGAATAGACCTGGTAACCGCCGCTGTCCGTCAACATCGGCTTATCCCATCCGATGAACCGGTGCAATCCGCCGGCACCCCGGATGACGTCCAGCCCGGGCCGCAAATACAGGTGATAGGTGTTGCCCAATATGATGCGCGCCCGGACCTCTTCCTCCAGCTCCCGCTGATGGACGGCCCGCACCGAACCGGCCGTCCCGACCGGCATGAATACCGGCGTCGCAATGGCCCCATGGTCCGTCCGGATGACTCCCGCCCGCGCCGCTGTCCCCGTATCCGTATGTTGTAGTTCGAATTCCAACCTGACTTGATTTTTTATTGCCCTTCTTCCGCTGACAAGAATGGGGCTGCCGTTTCCGTTACACCGACCATGGCCGACCTACCGGCCCGCCTGTCGGTTGCTTATATCGCGCTGCCAGCCCCGGTTATCCGCACAGGGCCCCCGGTCCGCCCGCACCACGTCGGACCGCAACGGATTTCCTTTTTCCATGGCGTCAGTCGACACAGGGCCATATCCAGTCGTCCAACGGATAGGTCCGCCGCTGATAGGAGTAGTGCCACCACTCCGTGGTAATCGGCTCCAGTCCGCAGGATTGCATGACCTGCACCAACAACGCCCTGTTCCGGAGGACTTCCGCCGAATGGCCCTGGTAGTCGTGGTACGCCTCCGCTCCGAAGTAATCGAACCCGGTCCCCATGTCCAACTCGTTTCCCAGGCTATCCGCCAACGTCAGGTCGACCGCCGAGCCTCGATTGTGCATCGACCCCTCCCGCGGATCCGCCACATATCGGGGATCGGGCACCTTTTCCCACAACTTCCATTGGATGGGCCTGGGCCGGTAACAATCGAACAACTTGAGCCGCAATCCCCGCTCCTCCAAAGCCGCTTGCGCCGTGGCCAGCGCCTCGGCGACTTCCGGCCGCAAAAAGCACCGCCCACATGCATACAGCTGTGTCGATACGAAATTATCGGTCGACGCATAGCGGAGGTCCAGTATCACGCCGGGGGCCAGCCGATTCAGTTCCGCCCAGGCCGTGGTGTCGTAATCCGGGGCCACCCTGGCCGGCTCAACCGCCGGTTCCGGTTCCGCCGCCGCCATACCCGTTTCGGTCCCTTGCTCCGCGACGGGTCCGCCGCCGCAGGATGCCATGGCCAGGATGCTCATCGCCCACATCAGTCTTGTTCTCATCTCGGTCGTTGATTTCTTGCGGAAACGGTGGAACGCGCCCCACCGCTCGCCCTTGATTCGATGTCCGGCAGCTAAATTGGACAAAAACAACCGAATGTGGTTAGAAATGCCGCAAAAATAAGCAGCATATGCCCATCCTTCGGTCTGCTGCCCCGGCCTTTCTGCCCGCTCCCGTGACCATCCGCACCCGGACTTTCCCGACGGCAGTCCCGGCAGCCGGCTTCGGGACCGGGGAAACCTGTTGCCCGCCGGGGATATCTTCCTACTTTTGCATCGGATGAAATATACCGGCCCGGCCCGACGTTACCGCTTCGGTGGATCGCCCGCGTTCCGGACGGATAACCGGTCGACCGCGTCGACAATGGACATCCTGTTTGTCCGCCACGCGGTTCGGCCCATCACCCCTCCCACCAATCGGGAGGTTTCCGGCCTGCATTCCCATAAACCGTTTGACACCAAAATTTTGTTCATGAAATGTCCCCGCATCGCCACCCTTTGTCTCCTGGTCCTGAGCTCGGCCGTCGTGTCGGGCCAGCAATTTACGCAGGCCGCCGAATCCGACCCGGCCGCCAAAGCGGTATTGGAAAAAATGAGGTCCCGCTACGAGGCCATGAAAACCCTCGAGGCCCGCTTCACCCTGGAAGTGGAAATCCCGGACGAACCCGTGGACAGGCAGCCAGGGACGCTGCTCCAACAAGGTGACAAATACCGGCTTTCCTTACCCGACCGGGTAATCGCTTCCGACGGTAAAGCCGTCTGGCTCCACCTGTTGCTAAAAAAGGAAATTCAAATCAATGATGTCGAACCCAGCACCGGCGGCGGCATCTCCTCTCCTGGCGACCTGCTGAAGGCCTACGAATGGAAAGACTATGTCTACTCCCTCTCTCCGGCTTTCCAGGAAAAAGGCTTGCCCGTCCAGCAAATCGAATTCAAACCCGTTTCCCGGGATACCGACTATTCGAAGGTCCGGCTCACTTTCAACACCAAAACACTGGACATCCTGCGTATCAAGTCTTTCGGAAAGGACGGGGCCCGCTTTTCCGTCATCATCCACCGCATCGGTCCGAAACAGGATGCCACACCCGCTACCTTTTCCATCTCGGCTAAGGATTGCCCCGACTGCCACATGGAAGACCTCCGACTGGATTGATTTCATCACACGCCCTCTCCTCCTCCTTATGGCTTTTTTCCCCCTTGTTCTCCTTTCGATCCTCCTCCCTGCTTTCGGCTTCCAGCCGCCGGAATGCCCGGACGGACAGCCCCCCGCCGCCGACCTCACCGTGCAGCTATCCGGCCTCTCTCCGGCCAAGGGAATCCTGCGCTTCGCCCTGTACCGCTCTCCCCATGGTTTCATGCAGCAGGACAGCGCCGTCCGATACAGCATCCCCGTTACGCATTTTCCGGACATGACCGCCGTCCTCCCCGACCTGCCCGCCGGCACCTATGCCCTGGCGGTCTTCCAGGACGAAAACGAGGATGCCTCGCTCGACAAGAACCTGCTCGGTATCCCGACGGAACCCTATGCATTCTCCGGCAATCCTCCCTCCAAATGGCGTATCCCTACTTTCGAACAATGCAGCTTCACGCATCCGCCGCCCAACCGCGCCATCCGCATCCGCCTCAACAAATGGTAAGCCCATTTGCAGCCCCTCCTTCGGACCCGGCCCCCTGCACTTTCCCGATGACTTTCATGCTTTCCGTTGCTTGACAAAAATCAATGTCACTTTCGAATAGTTTCGATGTTTTTATTGACATTCTGTCCGTAAATGTCATACTTTTGTAAAACGAACCCATTCTCTCCTTTCCGGGCCCACCCATTCAATTGCCGCCCGTATCCACCAGTTTCAAGTGACCAACTACGCTTGTCGATCCCCCGCTCGGATGACCTATTATCTGATACCATATGAAAACAAGATCCCACTTTCGTTACAACAAGGATGAGCTCTTCGCATTCGTACTTTTCATCCTTTGTCTCGTCGCTTCATTTTTCAACGGAAGCGTGCACGAACAGGCGTTGTCCCTGTTGAACTGACCGACGGCCGGTAACAGCACCGGCACCCGGTCCCGTCCGTACTTGAAATAATTACCTACCATCCACTAAAGGATAACCGCCAACCCAGCCGTAGCTCCTTCCGGTTCCCACGAATCGGTTAGGACGCCCGGGTTGGCGGTGTCCCTGTATGCGCATGTCCGCCGCCCTTCCTGCCACCAGGCCCCGCCGGTAGCCTTCCGGCGCACCCCCAGGCAATTCGAATACAACCGTACCGCTACCGGATCCCCATCCAGGAGTTTCGGTAATCCACCCGGGCCGTTCCACCCGGCTCACCTATAATTATTTTTTTATACTATTTTTTTATTTTGGAAAATTACACCCCATACGGTATCATCAAAAAAAAGCCAATATCTATTTTTGTGCTATCAAGAAAAAAATTATAGCTTTTTTGAAGCTGTATTCAAATCGCCGATTCCTTTTCTTGTGGAACTTTCCGTCGTCGGCGAACCATCGACTGCAAGGACACTACACTATGACGGCGCTAAAGGATTGCCGATGAAGCGGTAATGACCGAGTCCGGAAAATCGTGAAAGATACCCCGGATGCACCGCAGGTCGCTTTCCCGTCGCAACCGACAATTACCTCGCAGCATTCCCACCCAATAATTGAAACACTGACCAGCCGGCATGGTCCCATCCGTTCCATCGGATGTCGACTGCCACCGCTGAAACGAACGATGCGGCCCGGTCCGCATCTTTTTCTCCTGCGACCTCTTTTTTTATAGCCGTTGCGGGATACTGGCATGAATCTTCTTACTGAGGATAAAAGTAAGTCTTGAGGTGGGGGTTTTTATACCTTGAGGCTTAATCAAAGAGCAGTTTTTGGGATGGCCTCCTTCCGGTTTGTCCGGAAGGGGGCTCCTTTTTTTAGCCCAAACCCATTAGCTTAGCGGTACCAGGATGGTTCTCCGGCCCAGGTCCCGCTCCCTACGCTTGCCGGTGCCCCGCTCCTCCGGAAAAAGATCTCGGTATCCAACGACATGGCTACGCTTTCCGATTCCCGAACACCTGTCCGCTTTCTCCGACTTCCGTCCGTGGTCCGGACCGTCGGCCCATGGCCTTTCGCGCTTGTGGCCGCCGCCTTCCTGCTTCCCTCCGTAGATTTCCCCCTGAACGACGACTGGCAATATGCGTATCCGGTCATGACCTGGGTGCAGGACGGCCATCCTTCCTTCAAAGGTTTTTTTGCGCCGAACATCCTGTTGCAGGTCGTATGGGGCTACCTCTTTTGCGAAATGGCCGGTTCCTTCGATTTCCGCTGGCTTCAATGGTCCACGCTGTCGCTCGCGGTCCTGGCCTTGCTCTTACTGTCCAGGTTACTCCAACGGACGCCTGCCCACTCCGCCGTCGGCCTGTTCACGGGAACCCTGGCTTTCAATCCGCTTTTCTTTTCCCTGGCCTTCACCTTCATGACGGATGTGCCGTTCCTGACTTGCTGCCTGGCCAGCCTCTACGGATGGTTCCGCTATACCCTGACTCCGTCCAGGTACAGGTGGGCGGCCCTGGCGGCGGTATCCGCCCTGTGCAGCTTCGGGATCCGACAACCCGGTCTCCTGCTGTTCCCCACTTTCGCCACGACCGTTTGGCTGCTGGACCTGCCCGCCCGCCGGCGACTGTCCCTCAGCCTCCTCTTCCTCTGCCTCGCCGTCACCGCCTACCTCGGCATGGAAAGGTTGCTCAAACCCGCCCTGGCCATTTCGGACAATTTCGTTCCGGTAGGGGACCTCTTCCTCCGGACCGTGCTGGAAAACCCCCTGCCCGTCCTGGCGGAGTGGGCTAAGAAAGCACTGAAATCCGCCATCTATATCGGTTTGTTCTCGCTCCCGCTCCTCCCGATGACCTGGCCGGCCATCCGCAGGAGCGGCCGGCTGACGCCCCGCTTCCTCGTCCTCGCCGGATTGGGGAACGGCCTCGTGCTGGCCGCCCTGGTCATCCAGGGAAAAACGTTCCCTTTCGGCGGAAACATTCTATTCAACTTCGGCCTCGGCCCGGAATTGCTTCCGGATGTCTATACGCTCGGGCTGCAAAATACGCCCCTCGCCCCCGCCTCGTTGATGCTGGCGCTGCAACTGGCCGGCCAACTCGGCGCCACCATGCTCGGCACCTTCCTCTTCCTCCGCTGGAAAGCCTGCCCTTCCCTCCTGCGCCCTTTCGTGTACTCCCTGCTCCTGCTTAATGCGCTCTATCTCCCGGCACTCTCCATCACCAGCTTTTTCGACCGGTACCTGCTGCTTCCCCTGGCCTGCTCCCTGCTGCTCACCGCCGTACTCCTACCGGACGGTTCGCCTTCCAAACCTCGCCCGGCCTGGATGCCGCTGGTCCCGTTCGTCGTTTTCAGCCTCCTGGCCACCCACGATTACCTGGCTTGGAACCACGCCCGCCGGGAGGCTTTCCAATGGCTCACCGCACATGGTGTCTCCATCCGGCAAATGGACGCCGGTTATGAATACAACGGATTCTATAACTATCATCGGGAAAGAACCGAAAAACCAGGCACCTCCTTCTGGTGGGTGACCCGGGACGACTGGATGATCACCTTCGGTAATGTACCGGGATTCCAACCCGTCTCCTCCTTCCCTTATCATCGCTGGCTGTTCGCCAAAACCGACCGCATCCTGGTCCAACGTAAACACCCGCCGACGACAGCCCTCCCGGAATAGCCCGCTGACCTGCCCTGGCCGCCGACACCCATCGTTTTATTCGCCCCCGGATTGAAATTCCACCGCTTCCCCTTAGCTTTGCACACCGCTCCCCCGGAATCGAACCGGGTGCAGTCCTTGCCAACTAAAATCATCCCGTCCTCCTGCTTTTGGTTACTGGACCAGGGACAAACACCAAACGTGTTGTCCCGCTCAATCCGACTTATGAAAATTACGGAATATTTCGACAACGCCCAAGGGGAAACCCTCGTCTCCTTCGAAGTGCTCCCTCCCTTGAAAGGCGGCAGCATGAAAAAAATATTCGATACCCTGGACCCCCTCATGGAGTTCAAACCTCCTTTTATCGACGTCACTTATCATCGGGAAGATTTCGTCTACAAGAAAATGCCCAGCGGCTATTTCGAAAAGGTGGCCATCCGCAAACGACCCGGTACCGTCGGAATCTGCGCGGCCATCATGCACCGCTATGGGGTGGATGCCGTCCCCCATCTCATCTGCGGCGGCTTTTCCAGGGAAGAGACGGAAAATGCCTTGATTGACCTCAATTTTCTGAATATCAAGAATGTACTGGCCTTGCGTGGTGATGCCCGATCCCTCGACGGCCGCTTCGTACCGGAACCGGACGGCCACGCGTTCGCCCTCGACCTCGTCCGCCAGATTTCCGATATGAACCAGGGCAAATACCTTGACGAGGATATCGCCCAAGGGGAACCGACCGACTTCTGCATCGGTATCGCCGGCTACCCGGAAAAACATTTCGAAGCACCCAACCTCCATACCGACCTCGCCTTCACCCGTGCCAAAGTGGACGCCGGCGCCGATTATATCGTCACCCAAATGTTCTTCGACAACCGCCACTTCTTCCGCTTTGTGGAGGAATGCCGACAAGCCGGTATCACGGTGCCTATCGTCCCGGGTATCAAACCGCTCACCAAACAATACCAACTGACCGCCATACCCCGGAATTTCTTCATCGACCTGCCGGAAGAACTGACCCGGGAAATGCTTAAGGCCGCTTCTCCCGAAGCCCGGGAACAAGTCGGTACCGAATGGTGCATCCATCAGTCCAAAGAATTGAAAGCCAACGGCGTCCCCTGCCTCCATTATTACACCATGGGGGATACGGCCGTCATCCGCCGGATTGCGGAAGCCGTATTTTGACCTGTTTTCCCTATTTTTGGTCCCGTTGCCCGGTCGACCTTACTTCGACCGGATAACCCGCCACCTTCAATGCCGCCGCATGATTCGTACCCGATACCGCCTGAAGGCAGGAAATATCCGAAACCTCCGATTGGAAGCGGATACCCTTCCGCCGCCTCAACCGCATGAGGTCAGCATCGAAATAAAAGCCATCGGCCTGAACTTCGCCGACGTGTCCGTGGTGCTCGGCCTCTACAGCGCCACGCCGAAGGGCATTTTTACGCCGGGACTGGAGTATGCAGGGGTCGTCGTCGCCTGTGGCGACCAGGTTAGCCAGCTGAGCCCCGGCGACCTCGTCATGGGTATCACCCGCTTCGGCGCCTACGCTTCCCACCTGAATATCGACCACCGATATGTAGTGCCCCTGCCCGCCGGTTGGTCCTTCCAGGAAGGTGCCGCCTACCTCGTCCAGGTCCTCACCGCTTATTATGCCCTGATCCCTTTGGGAAATCTCCAACCCGGTCAAACCGTCCTCATCCACTCGGCGGCCGGCGGCGTCGGAATCCTGGCCAACCGCCTGGCAAAAAAAATCGGCGCCACCACCATCGGTACCGTCGGAAGCACGGCCAAACTGCCCCTGCTCCAAGCGGAAGGGGTGGATTTCCCGCTCGTCCGCGACCAGGATTTCTTCAAGCACCTCGATGCCATCCGCAGCCGGCATCCCATCAACCTCGTCCTGGAAACCCACGGCGGGAAAATCCTCCTCGAAGATTTCCGCCGGCTGGCCCCGGCCGGCAGAAGCGTCGTCTACAGCGCCGCCGATTTCGTCACCGCCGGCAACCGCCCCAATTACCTGCATGTCCTCTGGAAATTCCTGACCCGACCTAAAATCGACCCCCTCCGACTGACCAACTCCAATAAAGGGGTGCTCGGTTTCAATCTCATCTACCTCTATGAACAGGCGGATTTGCTCCACCGCTATCTCCGGGAACTGGAATCCTTCGATATCGGAAAGCCCCGCGTCGGTCATGTCCTGCCTTTTTCCGACCTGCCTTCCGCCATCCGCTTGCTCCAATCCGGACAGACCACCGGCAAGGTCGTTGTCTGCCCCTGACCTTCCTGACCCCGCCTGCTTATGAACGACTTCATCTGCCTTCCCTTCGACGAACTCTCCCCGAGGCTGCTCTACGATGTCATGGCCCTTCGTCAAGCCGTTTTCGTCGTGGAGCAAGCCTGCGCATACCTGGACGCCGACGGCAAGGACCTCCCGGCATGGCACCTGATCGGATCCAACCGCCGGCGGCAGGTGGTCGCTTATGCCCGGATCCTCCCCTCCGGTGTCTCTTATGCGGGATATGCTTCCATCGGCAGGGTCGTCGTCAGCCCCGACTTCCGCCGCCAAGGGCTCGGTGTCGAACTCATGGAACAGGCCGTCCGTCGGACAAACCGGCTGTTCCCCGATACGCCGATCAAAATCAGCGCCCAATCCTACCTGAAAGCTTTCTATGAAAAATTCGGCTTCTCGGTCTGCGGACCGGAATACCTGGAGGATGGTATCCCCCACCTGCCCATGCGGACCCGCCTGATGCCGCCCGGAGCCTTTCCCGGCCCGTCCTAAAATCCGTAAACCCATATTCGGTCCTCTCCCATCAGGTATAACCGACCTTTCTGTACATTCACCGCTTTCACCGCTCCGGCCACAGCCGGCAACGCAATGGTCCGCTCCTGCATCAGCAGGAGGTGATAACTGTACAACTTCCCCGCCCGCAGGTAAATCAACTGGTCTTCCATCACCTGGAAGCTCCCGATGCCCGGCAAAGGAAGGGTCCGCTGGTAACGGCCGAATACGTCGAACACCAAAATGCCTGCCTCCGGATCGTTCACATACACCAGTTGGTCCCGCTCCACCAATGATACCGGCCGAATGCCCTCCCGCAACAACATACTCATGTCGTTCCCCTCCAATTCCACCGCGCCGTCCGATTTCAGCTTCCGAAGCCGGAACCCGGTCTCGTCGTATACCCACAACTTGCCGTCTCCCGACATCCCGACGGCACCCGACTGATAGATGCCGTGCTGCATCAGGTTGAACTGCACCACCGGATTCATCGTCCGATCCAACAACAATACCGTCTGATGACCGGGAAAGAACAATAACAAATGGAATGGATTCGTGGCGTCCAGGATGGCGGCGTCGCCCATCGTCCGGTTCGGATAGGTGAACTGCAAATCCCCTTCGGCCGTGTACTTGTTCACCACGTTGTCCGCGGTAAGCACATAGGCCTGCCGGAGCCGGTCCGTCGTGAATGCCTTGCCGGTCACCGGCAAGGTGTATAGCCACTTGTACACCGCGCCGCCGTCCGGTGCTTCCTGGCCCCGAAGGCTTGCCGACAGGATGACCAAGACCCCCGCAAGGGCCCGGCCCGCCATGGGTCCCAAACCCGCCAACCGGACAAATCGTTTTCCGGTACCTTGCATACTATTCTTGTTTCCAAATTTTTCCAGTCCGACCAACCGAAAAATCCGGCCACCACCATCACAAAATACGAATCGACGCATACGGATGGGCGGTCAGCCGGGACCTCCCGACACCCTGCCCCTTTCGTTCTCGAAAAAAAGTAGGCGCATATCCTCCCCGTCGAATACGCCGTAGGAGTTGTGGCTCAGCCAATCCCCCAGGTTGATGTACCGGCTGGAGCCATTGTGCAAAAGAAAGTCTATGGGCAGGTGTCGATGCCCGAATACATAGTAATCGATGTCTTGCCGCCGGGATTCTTCCTCGCAATAACAGATCAAACGCTCCTTTTCGACCGGCAACAACACGGATGCCGCCGGATTCGCCTGGCGGCTGGTCCCGGAAAAACCCCGCATCAGCCACAAGCCGAAATCAGGATGCAAATGCGCGAACATCCACTGGCTCACCGGATGGGCGAATAGTCGCTTGATGAACTTGTATCCGTAGTCGCCCGGACCTAATCCGTCCCCATGGCCGATCAGGAACTTTTTCCCCCCGATGGTGCGCATGACCGGCTCCCGATAAATGGGAATACCGAATTCTTCCTCCAAATACCGAAACATCCACATGTCGTGGTTGCCGGTAAAAAAATAAACGGGCAGCCCACCGTCCCGCAGGGCGGCCAACCGACCCAAGAGGCGGTTGAAGCCCTTCGGGACCACCCGACGATATTCGAACCAATAGTCGAATACATCACCGACCAGGTACAAGGCCTCCGCATCCCCGGCAATCGCATCCAACCATCGCACCACCTGTTTTTCCCGATCCCGGCTTTTCAACCGGCCATCAGCCCCCAAATGGAAATCCGACGCAAAATAGGTCCTCCCCATATCCGGCCTATGCTTTTTCCATCACCGCCCCGCAATGACGGCACGTCCGGTACGCCTCGTTCGCCAGGAATGCCTGTATCGCTTCCCGGATCTGCGTACCGATGTCCTTCAATTCGAATGCCGCCTCATGCAACTTGCCATGACACGCCTCGCAAAACCACATGAGCTTGTCCACCTCCCCCGGCTTGCGATACCGCTCGATGACCAATCCGACCGTACCGGCCGGCCGCTGCGGAGAATGCGGAATGCGGGGCGGCAACAGGAACATCTCCCCTTCCCGCACCGGAATGTCCTCCGGCAGGCCGTCCTCCCCGATGATCCGGACCGTGATGTCCCCCTGTAACTGATAGAACAACTCTTCTCCCTCCTCCCAATGGTAGTCCTTGCGGCCGTTCGGCCCGCCGACCACCATGACGATGTAATCGTCGTTCCCTACATACAATTGTTTGTTCCCCACCGGGGGCTGCAACAGGTGACGGTTTTCCTCCACCCATTTCATCAGGTTGAATGGCTTTGTCATTGGTATGGCTTTCATTTTTCCGATACGCACCGGCACCGGTCTATCATTTCCCGAAAGGGTGCGGTCGGCATGGGCGTATCCGAATGCCGATCCTTGTCAACTCCGGACCTCCCCGCCCGCACCGATCCCTCCCGCGGACGAAGGGCTGGAAATATACTTCGATTTTTCCGTTGCTTTCCCGACACACCTTACCCCGTGCCCACAATTATGGAATAAGAACCTGTTTTTCTTACTCGCTTACCGCCCGGCGCTTGCCAGGATACGCCATGGGGGCAGTCCGCCCGCCCACAACAAACCAGGGTGTCCTCCTGCCTGGTTCCGCGGTCAGCCGACAGCCGCGACGGAACGCGTTGACAACGATGTGGCCTGTGCGCCCCGGGAAAGGCCGCTGCCTTGCTAAGATAACACGAATGTACGCATTTAAGTCTCCTCTCCCGGCGCCGTTTCTCCCGGCGCCGTGCATTCCCTGCATTTTTCCAGGAAAATCCGACCCGGAACGACCGCGATTGGATCATTTAACGGAAATTTGCAAAAATGGCCTGAAACGCATCGGTTTCCCGGCGGTACCCGCCGGCGGACCGCACTGGTAAACCTAATTCGACATGCATATCAGATTGGATGGGAAAAACGCCCTGGTCGGGGGCAGTAGCCAAGGAATCGGCAAAGCCGTAGCCCTGGAACTTGCCGTCCTCGGCGCCAATGTCATCCTCGTCTCCCGACATGCGGAACGCCTCCATGCCGTCCTGCAGGAACTCGATACGTCCACCGGTCAGTCCCACTCCTTCCTGGCGGCCGATTTCACGGATTTATCCGATGTCCGCAGGAAAATCCACGGCCTCACCGCCGGACAAACCATCCATGTCCTGGTCAACAATACCGGCGGCCCTCCCGGCGGACCGGTACGGTCCGCATCCTCCGAGGAATTCCTCCAGGCTTTCAACAACCACCTCCTTTGCAACCAAATCCTGGCGACAGCCGTGTTGCCCGGCATGATGGATTCGGGCTACGGCCGTATCATCAACATCATCTCCACATCCGTCAAACAACCCATCGAAGGACTCGGTGTCTCCAATACCATCCGCGGCGCCGTCGCCAATTGGGCCAAAACCCTGGCCGGGGAAGTGGGACCGCACGGCATCACGGTCAATAACGTCCTGCCCGGTGCAACCATGACGGCCCGGCTGGATGAACTCGCCTCGGCCAAGGCCGCCAAACTGCAAGGCGACAAGGCGGCGGTCTACAAAGCCTGGATATCGGAAATTCCGCTGGGCAGGATCGGACAACCCGCCGAAGTGGCCGCCGCCGTCGCATTCCTAGCTTCCCCCGCCGCATCGTATATCTCCGGCATCAACCTTCCGGTAGACGGTGGCCGTACCAAATGCCTGTAATCCCGGCCACCCCATGACCGACTTATCCCGCCCTTCCCTTCACCGACGCCCGCTACCGTGAGCCCATCACAAAATTTCAGACTTTACTACAACCAGACCATCCATCCGGAATTACTCCGGCTGGAACGACAACGCCGCCGGCTCCTCCGGCTCGTCTTCTTCTCCGCGGCGCTCCTCCTGGGCACCGTCGGCATCCTGATGTCACTTGAAATCCTGGTGCTCGCCCTCTTCGCAGCCCTTCTCTTCGGATTGCATATCGGCTATGTCGTCTTTCGCATCCGGAAATTCATACAAGCCTTCAAACCCCAGGTCGTCCGCCTTATTCTCGACCATATCGACGACGGCCTTAATTTCGGGGAATTGTCGTACGATGCCAACCGGGCGGTTCCCCTGGACAGGTTCCTATCAAGCGGCCTCTATCCGGCCCGCCCCGCAGTCTATGAAGGGGAAGATCATATTTCCGGTCGTATCGGGGATGTGACTTTCGAGTTGTGCGAACTGACGGTCAAGGAATTTTCCCCGGTCCGGGCACGGTTGAACCTTGTTTTCCGCGGCGTCTTCGTCCATGCCCGTATTTTCCATCCGGTCAAAGGAACGGTCCTCGTGCTGCCGAAACGGACCCTGCCCGATTTCTCGGAATCCGTCAAGGCCTTTGTCCGTAAAGGAGGGAGGAACCTCGACAATGCCATCCGGCACGAGGATTTCCGCGCGGTCTTCACCGTGTATGGCATGTCGGAAACCCGTTTGCACGAAGCCTTGCCGACGGAACTGCTCGATTTCCTGACCACCGCTTTCCACCAACGCGGCAACGTCTTCTTTTCCCTGGACGGTAGCCACGTCTTCGCGGCCGTCTCCAGTGAAAAGGATATCCTGGAGCCCTCCTGGCGGACCTCCAATGTCAGCTTCGAACTGGTCCACTCCTTTTACCAGGATATCGAAATGGCCCTTTTTGTGGTCAAGGCCATCGACAAGAGCCACTGACGCTATCTTACCTACTCCCAACGGAAAGTTTCCAGCAGCCGCTCCACATCCTTCCGCATGAATGCATAAATAGGGGCCAGACTATCCGGCTGGACCTCCGTATCGAAATAGAGCGCGCCCCTGAAAAAATGCCGCTGCTCCGCCGTATCGGTCACAAAAAACTGGTACTTGGACGCCACCGGGCCTTCCACCTCGAAAAATATACCCTTGGTGCCGCGCACCGCCGAATAAAACGGTGTTTCGGAAATGTAGGTCGCCTTCTTGTTGTGCCAATCGGTCATCTTGAAGGCATCTCCCTTCAACTTTCCCACCGGCGTTTCCCCAGTCACCGGCACATAACTGCAGTACAGCTGGCAATTGAATGCCGGCACGACGATGTTGAACCAACAGGGATGTTCGGGCCGCTCGTCAAAAAACGTGGTATCCTGCTCGATCCGGGCGTATTCGGGATATTCGAATGTAAACCCGCAATAATCCTCCGAAAAGGCCCGATATGCCTTCTCCGGATAAATGACCCGGGGATATCCCCTCGGCTTGGGCTGCCAGACGGTTCCTTCGCAGGATAACAGCGCCCAGGAAAACAACCATGCCAAGGCAAAGGACCGGCCAACCGACAAGGCCCGCCCGGAATCCATGGTTTTTTTCCTGCCCGAAGCAATTGGGTTTCGCATCTTGTGTTGTTAGGTGGCCGGAAAATCACGCGACTTCCCAATCCACGTTCAATAATCCTGGCCTTTCTGGAAAAATACCGGCCGATGCCGTAGTATCTTTTTTCATGAAAAAGCGAGCCGCCTGTCGCAAGCGGCTCGCCTTCTTGATTGCCGGGCTGTTCCGGGACGCGGCTCCGTCCAATTCCGCCCATCGATTCTCCCCGTATCCCACACGGCCCGGCCGGGTACGACCCGATGTCAGAACGGATAATCGGAATCCTCACCCGACGATACCCCCCCACCCGGAGCCACGGAGACCGATCCTGTCATGGCCGCCCCGTTCGATCCGGATGCGGGACTGTTCGCATCCCGCTTCTCCAACATCCGGAACGTGTTGGCCACAATCTCGGTGATGTAGCGCTTTTGGCCTTCCTTGTCCAGATAGTCGCGATGGGTGAGCTTCCCCTCCAAATAAATCAACATCCCCTTGTGGAGGAACCGTTCCGCCAATTGTGCCAAATCCCGCCAACACACGATGTTGTGCCACTCCGTTTGGTCGACCCGTTCCCCGTCCTTCTTGTACGTCTCGTTGGTCGCCAATGAAAACTTGACCAACGGCACTTCCCCGTCGGTCATCCGCTTTTCGGGATCCTGGCCCAAACGGCCGATCAAAATGACTTTGTTCAACATGATCTTATGGTTTTAAGGTGGATAATCGACACGGACCCCAACATCCCGCTGTTGCCCGATGCCTAAAACATTCCTAAAGTTAAACCCTTTTGTCCAAGAAACCAATCGATTTGCCGGGGAAATGGATACCGGCCTACGGTGGCACGCTCCACCCAGCACCAGTCCGCTTGCGGTGGCGCCGGCGGCACCGAACCTTCCAACGAAAAATGCCAGAAGCGGGTGATGACCCGCTGGTGCGTCAGCTCTTGCCGGAAGGGTCCGACCACCGACCGATACCCCGCATGTACGTCCAACCAATGGAACAGTTCCCCGCCGGTAATCCGGAGCTGGTCGACCCCTTCGGCCAACCCGGCCGTCTCGACCAGGGGGAACTCATACAAGCCCCTCCAGATGTCCGGCTCCGTCCGCTTCCGCATATAAAAGCCTTCTCCGGAAGACAAGACCAGATAGTTGAAGAAACGCTCGCGTCGGACCAACCGGCTGGCCCGTACCGGCAGCCGGGCCGTAAGCCCATCCCGCCGAGCCACACAGGCCGATTGCATCGGACAAGTACCGCAATCCGGTCCGACAGGCTTGCATTGCGTCGCCCCGAAATCCATCAAGGCCTGGTTGTATCGCCCGGCAGGATTCTCCCCTTCCGACCCTTCCCGCCGCAGCATCCGGTCCATCAATGCCTGCGCCTCCCCGGCAAAACGCTTTTTCCCGGCCGTTTGGTCTATCGGATCGGCTATTCCGAAAAAACGCCCCAATACCCGATACACATTTCCGTCGACCACCGCATAGGGAAGCCCGAAGGCAAAGGATGCCACCGCCGCCGCTGTATAAGCTCCCACCCCCTTCAAGCCCCGGATCGCTTCGTAGGTCCGCGGTACCTCCCCCGCATACCGGTCCCGAATTTGCCGGGCCGCCTCCTGCAGGTTCCTGGCCCGGGCATAATACCCCAAACCTTCCCACAATTTCATGACATCGTCCGGGGAGGCCCCCGCCAATGCCGCCGGCGTAGGATATTGGTGCCGGAACCGCTCATAGTACGGCCTCCCCTGCTCCACCCGCGTCTGCTGCAGAATGACTTCCGATAACAGTATGAGCCAGGGATCGGTCTCCTCTTTCCACGGCAATGGCCGGTTCTGGCCCGCATACCAATCCATCAACGCTTCAATGAAATATTCCGCCCTCTCCATGTACTTGCGTGTTCATTTCCCGGGTTCCTCGTATCCCCGTTCCTCCTCCCCCTGCCGAAAAAAAAGACCGACCTCGGACGGCCTACCTTCCTTCCCGACCCAAGGTCTCGGATATGTCCGTCCGGCTGGCCTGCCAGGCCGGAAGTACCGCCGCCAGGCCCCCGACAAGCAAGGCTCCTATGCCGAGCAGGGCTTCCTCCGGAAGAAATAAGCCCGCTGTAAACTGGTACCGGTACGATTCCGACAGCATCCCCGACAACAGCGCCAAGCCCATATGACTGAATACCAGTCCGGCCATATATCCCGCCGCCGCCATCAACAGCCCCTCCAGGACGATCAACCGGAAAAGCTTCCCCGGCGAAGCCCCCATCACCCGCATCAAGGCCAATTCATAGGCCCTGTCCCGTAAGGAAGCGTACAAGGAGATGAATATGCTCAGTCCGGATACAAATACGATGACCCAGGCCATCGCCTTCAACACTTCCGTCCCAACCCCCAGGTTGGTCTGCAATCGGGCAATCTCATTCGGTGGACTCGCCGCCATCATGTCCGTCTGCTGGTTGATGTTCCGCCCCAGGTTCAGGGCCTGTAGATTGGTCCGGGATCGGAACCGTACCAAAATTGATGTGATATCACGCCCCCGCTCCGATATCAGCCGCAGCCGGGCCGCCGTCCCCGCTGCCGCTACCGTGGCGCTGTCATACGATGCGGCCGCTCCTCCACCCGCATCCTGCTCCTGCGGACCGTGGTCATGGCCCTCGTGGTCATGACCCTCGTGGTCATGGCCTTCGTGGTCGTGGCCTTCCTCCACAGGTGGTGCCGCCGCTTCATGCTCATGCGACAACCAGATGCTTTCCGTCGGCGTGAGAATCAACTGGTCAATCACGGAACCCGTCGGTTTCAGGATGCCGACCACCATAAAATCATGCGTGTGCTCCTCCAGTCCCTCCACCAGTCCATGGGAACTCCGGAACCGGTCGCCTATACGCATTTGCAGATTCCTGGCAACTCCGGCACCGATGGTCACCTCCATCGGGGCCGCCCACAAGTCTCCTTCGGACAATTCCGCTCCGTATAAGGACAATATATCCCATGTCGTACCCACCACCCGATACCCCCTGTGGCTGTCTCCCAACGAAAGGGGGACCGCCTGGCCGATCAAGGGGTTCCTGGGATTCAGGAATGGACCGGCCGCTTCCAGCGGGATATTCCCCGTAGGATTATCCACATGATACATACTGCTGAGGATCAACTGGAGGGGACTCCCTTTCGCCCCGATGACCAAATCCACGCCCGCCAGGTTCTTGTCGAAATTTAGCGAAACCTGATGGTTGAGATTGACCAACAAGGATATCAGCCCTGTACCCAACGCAAACAGCAATAGGCTCAACGCCAAACTCAATGGCTTGTTGACCAGGTTCTTCCAGCTCAAGGTCAGTAGATTCATATCTTTTCGGTTGTTTCGCCTCCGGCCATCCCGGACGTAAGTGGGCGACAATTGTTTCTTTCCCTTCCAGGCCTCGAAAATTTCCGCATCGGCTTGTCCGCCGGCGTTTTTTCCCGATGAGGTACAGCCTTGTGTCCCTTTCGACGATCCAACCTGGTGTGCCGCCGCAAATGGATATTTCAAATACGCGGCCCGGCATTCCAAGCGGTGCCCGCAAGAAACCCTCCCGGCGACGGAATCGCCCGGGGCTTATCCCAGGGTGACCTGCCGGGAAAAATGCTCCTTCAATCGCTTGTCATGCGTAACCACAAGCAGCGTCGCCTGGACTTCCGACGCCACTTGCTCCAACAAACGGATGACCTCTCCGGTATTGCGATCATCCAGGGATGCGGTCGGCTCATCCGCCAGTATCAGGCTGGGCTTGTTGACCAGCGCCCTGGCAATAGCCACCCGCTGCCGCTCCCCCTGACTCAACCGCCCGGTAGACGACGCGGCCTTATGGGCTATCCCCAAACGCTCCAACAACTGCCGGATGGTTTCCGGCGCAGGGGGCAAACCCGCCAGCTGCCGCGCCAATACCAGGTTATCCCATACCGATAAGGAACGCACAAAATGGGGTGCCTGGAAGATGATGCCGATATGACGCCCCCGAAAACGGTCCAGGTGACGCTGGGATAAGGTGGTAATGTCCGTCCCTTCCAGGCTCACCCCGCCGGAACGGGGTGTCAGCAAACCGCCCAGCAGGTGCAGCAAGGTCGTCTTCCCGCAACCCGACTGCCCCAGCAACAACCAATGTTCACCTTTTCCGCACCTTATGTCCGGAAATGACAACACCTCCCCTCCCGGATAGGCGTAGGTAAGTCCGCTTGTCTTCAGCATAGGTTTCCTGATTCTGTTCAATCGCCGCTCAATAGCCTTTCTCGGCGACTATGATGTATTGGTAGTCCAGGGAACAATCATCCGATTCAAAATCGGTGAATCCCGCCAGCTCCAGTTCTTCCTCCACCTGGAACAATTCCAGCCGGATCTCCGCCGGCGGATAATTGATCGGCATCCGCTTCCGCTTGAAATCGACAATGATCACCTTGCCCCCCTGCGGCAGCAATTCCTGCAATCGCCGGAGATATGCCACCCGGTCCTCCAGAAATATGTAGGTATTCACGACCAGGATCACGTCCGCCTCCTCCGGCCTTAGGTTCGGGTCACTGGGACTCGCCAACCGGACCTCCAGCTTTTCCTGGTCGGCAGGCTTCAGCTCCACGCGCTTGATGCTGTCCATGAAATGGACGAACCGTTCGTCCACCTCCACCGCAATCACCTTCCGGGCTTGCGGTGCCAGTCGACGGGAAAAGAACCCGGATCCCGCACCGATATCGGCTACGACCTTGTTCGACAAATCCCCCATCCTGCCGATCACCACCTCCGGCTTCTGCCAAATGACCCGGCCCGGAGGGTCGTATTGGTCCAGCAGGTTCTGGATACTCGCCCCCGCCGTGTCCCCCTCCACAACTCGGGGAGCGGGCGGCCCCGGAAATCCGCCGGTATCCCGGCAACCCGTCCATGCCAACAAGGCTGCCAAACACCCCGAACAACACCATTTTCGTAGGTTCATACTGATTTGTTTGTCTTTACCCTCGAAACGGATGCAACCCGCCGACCGGCCTTGGCCCCCTTCCTGCCGGACCGGAATGCCCCCGACCCCCGGGTAGCCCGTACCGGCTAAACAAGGGCCGGCAACAACTGTCCGGACGCTTCCCCGAATCCAATCCTCAACCCATCCTTCTCCCCCCAGGCCCGCATCACGACCGTATCTCCATCCTCCAGAAACTTACGCGTAGATCCGTCCGGCAAGACCAGGGGCTTCGTCCCGCGCCAGGTTATCTCCAACATCGACCCATAACTTCCCGGCGAAGGACCGCTGATGGTGCCGCTGGCACAAATATCCCCGGTACGGACGTTGCACCCGCCTACCGTATGATGCGCCAGTTGCTGGCACATGTTCCAATACAGATGCCTGGTGTTCGAACGGCTGACCACCTCCTCCACGCCTCCGGCCGTACGCAACACCACCTCCAGGGAAAGGTCGTAGGTCTTCTTCCCCGATACCTGCAGATAGGGAAGCGGTGCGGGTTCCTGCACGGGATTATCCGTCCGGAAGGGCTCCAAAGCGTCGAGGGTGACCACCCACGGGGATACCGTGGATGCGAAATTCTTACTCAGGAACGGCCCCAGGGGAACGTACTCCCATTGCTGGATGTCCCTCGCCGACCAATCATTGAACAACATCAACCCGAATATATGGTCTTCCGCCGCTTCGGTGCTGATCCGTTGCCCCAATTGCGACGGCTCGCCGATCACAAAGGCCATTTCCAATTCGAAATCCATCAGCCGGGCAGGCCCGAACACCGGCGTGTCCGCCCCCGCCGGCAAGGTCTGCCCCATCGGCCGACGGACCGGTGTCCCGGAAACCACCACGCTGGATGCCCTGCCATGATAGCCGACCGGCAAATGCCTCCAGTTCGGCAACAAGGGGTTGTCCGGCCGGAACATCGACCCCACATTGGTGGCATGATGGATACTCGAATAAAAATCCGTGTAGTCTCCCACCCGCACCGGCATCAACATCTCCACCTTGTCCATCGGATGCAGGAAGTGCCATGCGTATCCGAGCACTTCCTCGTTGCGCACATCGAACAGCTCCGCCAACCGATTCCTCAATTGGCGGACCTTGGATTTGCCCAGCGCCATCAGTGCGTTGATATTGTCCTGATTGAACACGTGCTGGTCCAACTCCAAATGATCGAAATAGGACAGGTAACTCATCACGGATAAATCAGCTACATAACCGCCGATCGCCGTACATACCCGGGGAACCGGGTTGCTCATCGTCCGGAATACCCCGAACGGTAGGTTTTGGATGGGAAAGTCGCTTCCTTCGGGAATCGCAATCCAACTTTTCCGGGTTGGGTCGTTCGCTTGCATGCTTTCGTATTTGGGTTCCGGACAGACGGGGCGCCTCACGGGAAACGCCTTCCATTTTCGGAGTCATTCCCGTACCGGCCAAATCGGGCCCCGCCACCGCCGTGCGGCACCGGAAAGTGGGAATAAGCCCGGTCTTTTCTATGGATCGGCTTCCGATGTGCATCCTTATCGGAAGACCAGGACCCTCTTAGTCAAAACAGCATTGCCGGATATTAGTTTGACCAGGTAAAGCCCGTCCGCTTGCCCGGAAAAATCCATCGGATATATGGCTTCCGCCCCCGACCAGCACGCTTCGGACAAACGTTGCCCTGCCAATGTCCATACCTGGACCGTCAGGTCGACAGATTCCGCTCCCTGCCGTTTCAACCATGCCATCCCGGCGGTCGGGTTCGGAATCAGGTCGATCCGCTCCGTCGACAACCGGTCGGCTGTACGGACCAACGGTCCGGTACCGAAAAGATGGATCCCGCCGGTCGTTCCGCCGCAATCGTTATAGGTCGTCACCCGCCAATGATAGTTTGTTTCGCCTTCCAGCGGCACGGGCAAGTCATAATCTGCCGCGGTCGTCGTAGTCTGATGGATCATCTCCTGGAAGTCGCTGTCCAGCGCCAGTTCGAAAACATATCCGGTGGCATCCGACACCGGCTGCCAGGCGAACGCAATGGCCTCCGGAGACAGGTTCTGCGCCTGGTCCGGAGGCGACAGCAGCTCCGTCGCCGCGGCAGGCTGTCCGATTTCCAAATTCAGGGTAGCCATTCCTTGTTGGGATTGGCCCGGCCCGTTTCCGGTCAGCACGACCTGGACCGGATCCTGAACACTGACTCCGACCGCCGTAATGTCCAATCCGACGGATGTGCCCGGCGGGGCCGGATTGACGGAAAATTCGATGCTGAGACCTTCCGGCAGCACCCCGGTACCAAGCAGGACACCGTTGCTGTCCCAACAGACACCCAATTCCAATACCGCCGTGGCGGTGCCTGTCGCACACAGCTGGATAGGCGCGGGATCGGTATCGAAACCCAGGTCGTCTTCCGTGGTGAATGCGAGGATTTCGGAAGGCAGGCTTGGCCCGCATGGCCCGATTGCCATGACCGACCAGTGATAGGTGGTGCAGTAGGCAAGCCCGGTCAGTGTGTACAGCGGGTTGTCCGTCAAATAATATCCCACGGTATCCTGGAAGGCCGGATCCGCCGCCACAAGGACCGCATATGTACTCCCGGGGGTACCTTGCCATCCCAGCACGGTCGTGAGGGGGATACCGGCCGCACCGGGCGGGGGATTTGTCGGCAACGGTGCCGCCGGTACATCGTCGACCTGCCAGGTGAGCGGTACCGACACCTCGTTGCCGTTCCCATCCGCCCCCTGGATATCCACTTGAAACATCCCTGTCTCCATGCTGCCGAAGAAGGTGGCCACCACCGGCTCGCCCGGTTGTGCCGGATTCGGTTCGAAATGGACGGTCGCACCGGCCGGCAGGTTGAGGGCCGTGTAAAGGATGCCGGTACTGTCATCGAATGCCGTTCCGCTGAGGATGCCGACGGCCAAGGTATCGGCTTGGCAGCCGGATATCATGTTTTCGGACAAGACCAGTACGGCTTCGTCCGGAACGACGGCACACCACTCCAGCGACCAACCCAGCAGGGCGCCGCCATCCTGGTCCGCATCGTCGTAAATCCGCAGGGTCCAGGTCCCCGCCGCCGTTTCCCCGCTGAAGGATTGCAAGGGCATCATCGGTTGGAAGGAACCGTCGATGGCCAGTCCTCCTCCATTGCACATGGCATCCAAGGCGGAGTAAGGATTGTCGGCCGCATCGTCCAAGGTCACCGATAGGTTGTTGTTGGCACAATTGCCGCCTCCCGGGTTGGCCAGCAAGGTGACGGTGGTTCCGGATGGGGATGTCAACTCCACCCGGAGGTCGCCCACCCAGGTGTGGTTGATCTCCAGGTCCACGATGCGTAGCGATTGGACCGTTCCCGGCGCGTCGACCTCCAAGGGGGAGACCACGACCGGCGTCCCGTCGGGACTGATATCCGCCGGTAGCCCATCCTCCGCGGCTGTGGCACCGCAATAAATGACGCCCGTCCGGAACCGGTACGGCAAAGACCAGTCGCTTTCACCACAAGTGTTCAAGGCCTTCAGCCGCCAGAAATATTCCGTGTTCACCGACAGGGCCGTCGGCAGGGAATAGCTGCTGTCCGCCCAATTGCTCACCGACGCGATGACATCCGTGAACGCCGGGTCGGTCGCCACCTCCAGGCTGTAGGTGGCAAGTGGCTGGGAAAGCCAGCCGAAAACCGGGAGCAATCCGATTCCCGTGCCGTCGTCCGGTGGAAAAACCGGCGCTGGGGAGACCGGCTCCGCCGCTTCCGCAGCGATGAAAAAGCCGCTGGTCGTGGTGTGGCTGCCGTCGCTGGCCGTCACCGCCAATTGGTACAGTCCGGCCGGCCAATCTCCCGCCGCGGTCAGCAACAGGCTGGTACCGCCGCCCGGCATCAGGGTATCCGAACCGAAAACAGCCGTCAGGAACGCCGGCAGCCCCTCGACGGAAAGCACCACCGGACCCTCGAAATTCTCACTGACACCGATTGATATCGAGATGCTGTCCGGCTGGCACATTACCTGTTCCTTCGGATCGACGGAGACAGCGAAACTGCATGCCAGCGCGGAGCGGCCGTCCAATGCCGTCAGGCCGGTATTGTCCGGATCCAGCCAGTCGCGCAAACGGGTGGCCGGCGTGCCGCCTCCGGTCCAGGACCGGTGCATCCAGCCGTATACGTCGTACTCGTCGTTGCTGCAGGCCGCCAAACCTCCGTACAACTGACCGATTACCCGCCGCTGGCTGTTGAACAGCGGGGAACCGGAGGAGCCCCCCTCCGTCGTACCGATATCCCAGTCGGGTACCTTGATGAAATTACCCGTCGCCATCACATTCCCACTGATGTCGGACACCGGGGCAGCATCGAACTCGAAACTGATCCGCTTCTCATCGGTAGCAGGATGATGGATGCAGATGACGGTATCGGCCGGGGCCGTACTCCCGGCATCCCAGCCGGCAAAAAAGGCATCCGCCGTCTGACTGACCGGATCGTCCAGTTCCACCAGGGTGAAGTCCGAATTGCTCCAACCGGACCTGAAGACCGAACCGGTGTTGAAGTCGTCCAACACCCCGTCTCCCGGCCCTCCGCTGGCGGGCGTCCCCGGTTGACGACATTCGCTCTGCTGGAAATTCCAATATGCCACCAGCGAGGCGGCGTTGTTCGCATTGATGCCGCAATGGAAGGCGGTCATGAAAAAAGGAGCACAATCCTGCCGGGTGTTGTTGACCAGGAAACCTGTGCAGAAAGTTCCGCCGTTCAACCCGATGACCGCTACCGATTGGATAATGTCCCGGTACGCGTCCACCAGGGCCCATCCGTCCGCTTCCCCGCAAATGACATCCAGGTTGCAGGAACCGGACAGTACCTGCCCGAAACCCAGGAAGTCATGATGGACGGACGTCAACTCCAACTCAAGTGCCCGTTGCATGGACCGGGGAACCACCACCTCGACCACCAATTCCTCTCCCGGGAATATCGGCGTCCACAATTGCGCATGATCCTCGTTATCCGCCGGGGTGAAGGGTCCCTGCACCCGCTCCCCCGCCGGGTCGTACAGGATCAGGCTGCCTCCCGCCGGCATCACATACCGGGTAAAACCAAGGTTCAAAGACTTTGCTCCCGCCGAACGGATACGCAGCCGCCATACGGCAAGCGCTCCCGGCAGGTATTCCCATGTACCATGGGTCTCCGGCCGTATATCCACCGGTACGGCCACCGCAAAACGCGGGGCCACCCCCGGCATGCGCCGCTCCATTTCGTCCGCCAGGAGTTGGGCATTGTCCTGTAAAGGCAATACCACCTGCTCCACATCGGATAATGGGGTCTTGGTGTGTGCGACCCGAGGGTCCCCTTGCCCGTACAGGCTGCCGACCAAGACGACGAGCAATAGCTCGATGGTTCTTTTCTTCATGGTTCTTGCTGTTTGATCAGGACGACGGGCCGGATCGATTCCGGCCAGCCGTTTTACGTTTTAACCGAAAGACCCCGTCCCTGCGACAGGGTTGCAGCCGGTCGGTCGGGACGGACCGGCGCCTACCGGCGCCGGCGGATCCTGCCGGGGACACGGTCCGCATTCAGGCGAATGCTCCCACCCCCTTGCCTTCCTTCCGGAATACAAGGACAAATGTATCATTTCGAAACGGAAGACATGCGGCAAACCACCGTTTTGGTCGGTGGACAAGCCTCCCACACCGACGAAAAAAAACGGCTGGCAGGCACGGGTACCTACCGGACCCGGACACCCGCGGATCGCCCCCGCCCCAACGATGCCGGTGTGCCCGATTTGCGAAATTATTGCTAACATTGCCTTCGGTTCCGAGCCGGGAACAATCCGCCGCTCCAACCGGGCCATCCGGCACCGGCCCGCATGGGCGACCCGACGTACGCACCTAGGATGCCCGATGGATCCGGCTCCCGGCCTGACCCTGCAAACACAACAATGCCGCCCGCCATGCGTCTACGCCTTTTCCTCCTCCTTGCTGCCTGCCTGCCGCTGCCGGCAGGAACGCTTTCCGCCCAACCCGCCGCCTTGCTGCAATCCGGCCCCATGCTCGGCTATTCGGAAATGAAGGAGGCCCTTATTTGGGTACAGACCACCCGGCCGGCCTCCGTCCAGGTGGAATATTGGCCGGCCGACCGACCGGACCTGCGGCACCGGACCGAAATCCGTCAGACCATCCCAAACGAAGGGTTCACCGCCCGTCTCATCGCCGACCAGGTCGAACCCGGAAATGTGTACGAATATGCCTTGCTGATCAACGACGAGGTAGTTCCCCTGGACTATCCCGCCGTCTTCCAAACCCAGGCCTTGTGGCAATGGCGGACGGACCCGCCCCCCTTCAAGATGGCGCTCGGCAGCTGCAGTTATGTCAACGAACCGGCATACGACAGACCCGGAAGACCCTATGGTGCGGATTACAATATCTTCACCACCATCCATCAAATGCGCCCGGATGCCATGCTCTGGCTGGGTGACAACACTTATCTCCGGGAACCGGACTGGTTCTCCCGAACGGGATTCCTCCACCGTTATACCCACACCCGCTCGCTTCCCGAACTGCAAGCCCTCCTCGCCAGCACCCACCATTACGCCATCTGGGACGACCATGACTACGGGCAGGATAACAGCGACGGCAGCTTTGTGCACAAGGACCTGTCCACGGATGTTTTTCGCCTGTTCTGGGGAAACCCCACCTGCGGCCTTCCCGGCCAGGGCGGCACCACTTCGGCGTTCAAATGGGCGGATATGGATTTCTTCCTGCTCGACAACCGGTACTTCCGCACCGCCAACAACCGCAAGACCGGCCAACCGACCCTGCTCGGCCAAGAACAACTGGAATGGCTCGTCAACGCACTCGTCAGCAGCAGGGCCCCCTTCAAGTTCGTGGCAGTAGGCGGCCAAGTCCTGAATACCCATGCCGGCCATGAAACGTATATCAACCTCGCACCGGACGAACGTGCTTTCCTCCTTAAAAGAATCGAAGAGGAAGGTATCCGAAACGTTGTCTTCCTGACCGGGGACCGACACCATACCGAACTCAGCAAACTTACCCTCGGTAACGGCATCGACATTTATGACCTCACCGTGTCTCCCCTCACCTCCGGATCTCACCAGGGAGAAGAAAGAAATCTCCTTCGGGAAGCGGGAACCCTCGTCTCCACCCGAAATTTCGGCATGCTGGAATTCGACGGCCCCCGGACGGAAAGAACCATGACCATCCGCATCTATGATTCCCAAGGTGTGGAACAATGGAGCCGGACCATCGCCACCGCCAGGTAGCCGGTACCATGACGTGCACAGGTATCCGCAGTAAGTATCCGACCTGTCACCCCCCCAGGTCGCCCAGCCTGCTCATCACACTACCGCCAGGTAGCCCGGTACCATGGTATCCACAGGTTCTTACTGGAAGTAACACCGACCTGTCACGCCCCTTGGGTCGCCCCGCCTGCCTGTCACACTACCGCCAGGTAGCCCGGCACCATGACGTGCACAGGTATCCGCGGGAAGTATCCGACCTGTCACGCCCCCCGGGTCGCCCCGCCTGCCCGTCACACTACCGCCGACCCGGACCAGAAACATGCGTCCCGGCGCCTTACACGGCATCTTCCGCACCTCAACCCTACAAATTAATTAATTACAAAACATTGATTTTCTGTTTTTAATCATCAGACCCGCTGGTGTGCCACATCCCGCACAAGAAAGGGCGCGTGACGTAGCCCGCGCCCAATGGATTTTTATGGCTGCCGGCGGCGCGCTTGGGCGCGCCGCCGGCAGCCCTGTCCATTAGGCGGGAAGCGAAATAAAGCCCCTTGGGTTAGGAGTAGCTTACGTTCTTATACAATCATGCGAACCTTGCAATCAAAATATTCGATTTGGTTTTTAGGGTGCGAAAGGTGAGTTCCACGGCGGTCTGCCCCCAAGACACATCCCCTTTCCCCGCATCCATACCGATGGGAAAAGCGGCAGCGGATTTTAGCCCTTTGAAAACATAACAGCCAGGTCATCACCTACCCCTCCCCTTTTTTCTCCAACCCAAAAAAAATCCCAGCACAATAAAAATGTGCTGGGAGCAGGAAAACAGCAGGATATGTTCATGCATTGGGCATGAACGAGAGAAACGAAACAAACTGAAGTAGCTTTTGAAAAAAGAAGATGGCCGAACGGATTGTCGCCGCACGCATACCTGTGCTCAGAAATCCGTAATTTTCCTTACGACCCGGTACAAGCGGGTGTGCAGGCCGACGTCCTCCACAAATGGATCGTGCTCCAGGTGATTGGCGGAGATAAGCTTCAGATTCGACACTTTCCCACCACGATAGATGCGTTGGACGTATTTGACCCACAGGGAACCGTTGTTCTTGACCGCATATATCTCGTTGTCCTTCATGTCCTCCAGCCGCTCGATCTCCCGACAAACCACGATATCGCCATCCATGATGACCGGCTCCATCGAATTGCCGCTGATTTGGAAGGCAACCAAACCCCCACCCGGCAAACCCGGCAACGAAAACCAGTAACTGTCCTCCGTAGCAAAACTCCGCGTATCGACCGAACTGCCGGCGAATGCCTCCACGGTCGTAAACAGGATGTTCCCCTTGGCGAACAGCCCTTCTTCCTTACCTCGCTCCGGCTGCTGCCCCTTGGGTAAGACCAGCCCGAAAGGCGCCCCCGATCCGTCCAACAGGAAATCCTCGTTCACCTCGAACTCCCGACAGAATTTCCGCGCCTGCGAATAACTGATCACCCGCTTGTCCTCAGGGTTCAGGAAGGCCCGGATGATATGACCGTAGCCCTTGTTGCCCAATACCTTTTCCGCAACATCCCCGATCCCCCTGCCGTTTCGGTCGTTCTTTACGATCAACCCCTTTTCCTCCAACAATTGGAATACCTTCACAAAACGGTCGTTCAATTCAAGCCGATCTTCTCCTATCATGTCATTCGTTTTTTTTCGGTAGCCTCCCTCCCGGCACCGGTCCCCCGTACTGCTCCCGTTTCCCGCCATCCTTCCGTTCATGCCGTCACACCCGGACCTCGCCGACCGATGCCTCGGACACCCGGATGCTCCGGGCGCCCTGTACCTTGCCTGCACAGGACCGCTCGCCACGACAGCAATCTCCTGTTTCGGACGGAATCAAATCGTACGTACCCGACTACCCTTAATTAAAACAATCGATTTGGTTTAGGATGTAAACTTAAAACAATTTATTTCACTAACCAACTTTTTGTTAAAAAATTACTCGAAAAAGTTTTAATTGTGTTTTAAACCCACTCCTCCCGCAATACGGACCAAACGGTCATGTCCCAATACCGGCCATGCAGGTACAAGGCCTGCCGAAGCGTCCCTTCCCGGGTAAAGCCCAGCCGCTCCGCCACCGCAAGGCTCTTCCCGTTGTCCGCCGCCACATACAGTTCTATCCTGTTCCATTGCCGGCCCCGGAAAAGGTATGCGATGAATGCCGCGCAGGCCTGCGTCATCAAGCCCTGTCCCTGCAGGTCTTCCCGCAACCAATACCCCAGCTCGCACTTCCTGTTGGCAGGGCTGAAGTGCACCACACTCAGGGCACCCGCCACCTCCTGACCATGCAACAAGATGGTATTCAAAGCAGTGCCTTCGCTGTTTTGCCGCATCGCCGTGCGGATGTATTCCCTGGTATCCTCGACCGACAAAGTGGCGTCCACCCAGGGTAGCCACCTCCGCAAGTACGCCCGCTGGCGGTCCACCACCCCGAATATCGGTTCCGCCAACTCCGGTCGGGCCAAATGCAGCCCCGACAACGCACTGATACGGATGAACGGCCGGTATTCCATTGTTTGTGTTTATTTGCCGGGATCTTGCCTCCCGTGTTTCCGATTCCCACCCGGTGTCACCATTTTCCGGATGGCTTCCAAAATTACCCCGATCCCTTAAACCTTTGCCTGTTATGCCGGTCTATGTAAGAAAGGACTGCCTTGGAAGCGAATGATCAAGCTACGTCGGACGAAGATATCCTCGCAAGGCTTGCGTCGGAAGAACTTGCGCCGGATGGTTTCCGCCGCCTGGTGAAAAAATTCCACACCTCGCTCTATTGGCAAATCCGGCGCATGGTCCTCCATCATGAGGATGCCAATGATGTCCTGCAGGACTGCTACCTGAAAATCTATCTGGCCATCCGCGATTTCAAAGGTAATTCCTCTCTCCGTACCTGGCTGTACCGGATTGCCATGAACGAATCGCTTTCCTTCCTGGAACGGAAGAACCGGAGAGAGCGTCATTCGCTCGAACCGGGCCAGCTGTCGGACAAATTGTCCTCGGACCCTTTTTTCGATGGGGAAGCTGCCCAACGACTGCTGCAGGAGGCCGTCGCCCGCCTGCCGGACAAGCAACGGGCCGTATTCACCCTCCGCTACTTCGAGGAAATGGGCTACGCGGAAATGTCGGACATCCTCGACACGTCCGAAGGGGCGCTGAAAGCCTCCTTCCATCATGCGGTCCGAAAAGTATCCGCCTACGTATCGAACCGCTGACGGCCCTACCCTGAAAAACCTTTCCTTGGAAACCAAACTTACCGGTCCGCCGTTTATCCCGCCGTTTTCCCGGCCGGGAAATCCGGTGGGTCATGAAGCGTAATACGCAGCCTTATGCCACAGCAACCTGCCGGACCCCTCGGTCCGGAATCGGAAGACCTCCTGTCCGAACTCGCCCGCCTGGAGCCGGATTCCTCCTTTTTACGAGACATGAAAGGGAAGGATGCCGGATTCCGGGTTCCCTCCGGCTATTTCGACCAGGAACCCGGTTGGGAAGACCTGCGCAAGGAAGCCGGCCGGATCCGGCCGACGGCCGCACAAACCCGCCGTCGCAGGTTCCCGCAACAACTTCCCCTCCGCCTGGCCGGTATCGCCGCAGCTTTCCTGCTGGTCGTCGCCGGATTCCGGTCCTGGAGGATCCCCGGAACGGAAATCCCGCCCCTGACCGGCGCCGGATCCCCGGCTACCTTGTCTTCCATTCCCGCCGATGAACTGGAAGGGTTCGTCCGGGACAATCTGCACTGGATCGAAACCGACCTCATCCGGCTGGCCGGCATCGATCCCCTCGCCTCCGAATCCCCTTTCTCCGAATCGGAGGCCGCCTCTTTCCTGGAAAAATACCTCGACGAATTCACGGCGGAAGATCTTTCGGAAGATATCTGATGGACCGGACTTCCCGAACCCGATGCCATCTTTTCAGAAACTGACATCCAATCTTTCATCTAAATATCCATCCTTATGTCCAAGTATCTGCTGACAACCTGCGTCCTCCTCCTTTTTTCAATGGCCCTGGACGCCCAGCCACCCGACAGGGTCAGGAACGGCGAACAACGTCGCGAGAAGGTCGAATCCTTCCGCATCGCCTTCTTCACGGAAAAACTACAGCTTACCCCCCAGGAGTCCCAGGCTTTCTGGCCGGTGTTCAATGAATATGAAGCCAAACGGGAAGCCATCCGCAAAGACCTGGACGAGGCACCGCACCTGGAACTGATGTCGGATGATGCCGTGGTCAAATTCCTCGACGATACGGAGGCTGCGGAGGATGCACTCTTCGCCCTCCGAAAGGAATACCAACAGGCGTTCCGCAGGGTGCTTCCCCTCCGAAAGGTCGCCATGCTCCACGGTATCGAACGGGAATTCAAACTGGCCCTGCTCCAGGAGATCAGGGAACGCCGCCATGCCCAGCCTCCGGCAGGGGGAAGCCCCCGCCGACCGGGTGGCCGCAGATGAGCTTCTCAATGGCCCGCGTCTTGGCTGATGCCGCCGGAAGGGATTTTACCCGGGAAAATCCCTTCCACCGCCGGCTTCAGCAGGGTCGTCCAACGGGCGTAACCTGCCGCGTTGAGGTGTAGCCCGTCCGACTGAAACAGGGTGCTGTCGGGCTCCCCTTGCGCGGTCAGCAGCACTTGTCCCACATCTACGTAATGCAGTTCTTCCCGGTTGGCAGCGTATTCCTTCACCAAGGCATTGAATTGTTGGTACTGCCCCCACAAATGCCACCGGAGCGGGGAAGGTTTGGCCGACAGGAAGACCACCGGTGTACCCGGAAGCCGAGCTTCCTTGGCCGCCATGAATTTCTTGAATCGCTGGAAAACTACCGGTGGCGGACTGTTCTCCGCCATATCATTCTCCCCGCAGTAGACGACGATCACAGCGGGTTTGTAACGGAAAACGATCCTGTCCGCATAGGCGTTCAACTCCGGCAGGGTCGCCCCTCCGAACCCCCTGTTCAGTACCGGCAACGGTGAGAAATCGACCGTTAATCCGGACCACATCCGGATACTCGAACTCCCGGTAAAGACGACCGTCCCCTCGGGCGGCTCCTCCAGGCGGTCCTGGTCCTCAAAGGCAAGTATTTCTTTTTCAAACCGCCGGTTCGGCTGTTGCACACCCCCGCGGTCGACGGATGCCGCCGAACCGTTGTCGCCGGAAACGACCGGCCCGCATCCCGCATGAACCATCACCCAGGCGACTCCCATCACCCAGCTTGCCGCCGAAGCGCTTAAACGGTACCCTTTTCCCATTCGCTTTGGTGTTTCTTTCTTATTACCTGCGTTTTTCCGGCCGAATTCCGATTCCCGGGCGCTGCCCAATGGCATTTTCTCCGGAAATACTTGCACGTCCTGGCTGTAAAATACACATTTATCCTGATTTCCCACGACTTGCCCTCCCGAAAACAAGCCTGCAACGGGCCATGGCCGACCTTTTTTCGGTTCTTGCGAAGCCCCGGTCCGGCCGTTTCCTGTTCGGATGTCCGTTCCGCGCCCCAGGTGTTGACATGAAAAAATGACTGAACACCATCTACGCATATCTTTCGCACCTTAAAAATCAAATCGAATATTTTGATTGCAAGATTCGCATGATTATAAAAAAGTAAGTTGCTCATAATCAATGGGGCTTTACGGCGCTTCCCGTCTTTTGGACAGGACGGCCGGCGGCGCGCCCAAGCGCG
>CAZNLJ010000008.1:0-152056 GCA_964573725.1 uncultured Saprospiraceae bacterium | reverse complement strand
CGGCGGCGCGCTTGGGCCCGCCGCCGGCCGTCCTGTCCAAAAGGCGGGAAGCGCCATAAAGACCCTTTGGTTATGAGTAGCTTACGTTTTTATTCAATCATGCGAACCTTACAATCAAAATATTCGATTTGTTTTTTAAGGTGCGAAAGATGAGTTGGAAGGGAAAAGGGCGACGAACCCTCCCATCGGAAGGGTAAATCCCGCCGTATGCTACTCCGGAAATGTAGGGTGGCCGAATCGAATCAGGCTGCCGTATTCGTGGACTGTTGTTTCTCAGCGGATCAGGGTGACCTCCCCGCTGATGACGCCCTCCTCGCCCTGGCAGCGGAACCGGATCCGATAAAGATAGGTACCGGGATTGACGTCCTGTCCCTTATACCGGCCATCCCAGCGATCGAGGGGATCCCGGGTCTCGAAGACAATATTGCCCCAGCGGTCAAATACCTGGAAAACAAGAATTTCACCGGCCGCAAATGGATTGCTGATACCGAAGCGGTCGTTCAACCCGTCCCCGTTCGGTGTGAAGGCGGTCGGCAAAAGGATATCGCTGCAATCAACCGTGGCGGGATCCACCACCTGGATCCGGATGGTATCCCGCGCGGCACAATTGGAGAGGCTGTCCCGGAGGACCACGATATATTCCGTGGAGGTGACAGGACTGGCCAGCGGGTCCGGAAGGTTGGGGTCGTCCAGGCCGGAAGCCGGCGACCAGGCATATTCCGCGGCACAGGTGTTTCGGACACCGAGCCGGACCGCATTGCCCAGGTAAATGGTCGTATCGTTCGTGCCCGTGAATCTCAAGCCCGTGGAAATTTGGTCCGGAAAAAGGTACAGGTCCTGGATATCATTCCGGGATATCGCGCGGTTGTACAAACGGATTTCGTCTATCAACCCGTCGAAATCATCCACTTCCGCACAACCGCTGCTGCCCACCAACAGCAATTCACTGTTGGAGATGTTGACCCGCCGGTTACCCGCCGCCGTGGCACTCGCCACTTCCTCCTTGTTGATGTACAAGGTGGTTGTACCTTCCCTCCGGACAATCACCACGTGGTGCCAACAACTGTTGGCCGGCAGCTTCGCGGACAGGGAATTGTTGACCGTCCCGGCTTCAAGCAACTCTACCGACAACAATTGGCTGGACGGCTTGTACTGTACCACAAACGCCGAGGAAGGCAGGCAATCGAATTGTTTGGAAAACAAGGACTGCACCCCGATGGTCGTCGGGGAGGACAAGGGCTTCATGTAAAAACTCAGGGAAAAATCAATCGTCTTGAACACATCATCGATGCGCTCGCCGTAGAGACTGAACCACTCCCCGTCCCCGTTCAGGCGCAGGCCGGAACCGGCGACGCCGCAACGGCAGGAACCGCCGTTGGTAAACACCTGCACCCCCGGGTCCCCGTACTCGTCGCTGACCTCACACAGGGGCTTGTCAAACGTCAACCAAGTGACCAATCCCGACCCGACTTGCCCGGTCAGTGATCGGGCGGATAGCAAAAACAGGATGATGGAGAGCTGTCTGGTCATTCTATTCGGTTGTTGTGAAAAGGACGGTTCCCGCCCGGTTGCGGCCCCGGGTCGGCGGAAGCGGGTCGGAAGGACGGGGAATCTTCTTGCAAATATACCGGTCAACCCGTTCTTCCGTCCCGACGGACGGAAAAAACTGCGTATCCCTGTTTCCAAACCTGAAAAAGGGCGTTTCGGTTACATGCTTTCCGGAAAACATAACGTAAAATTTGATGCCGTAGTACCCGCCGGTCCTTCCGGGTGGTTAACTTTGACGGACGGTTCCGGCCGGAAAACCGGAGACTTCCCCGGCCGTTCGGTCGCTTGCACGGTCGGTGCCCCACCGGCGCCTGCACATCGATGCCCGGGAACAGACGACCCGCGCGGCGCTTCGGTCTCCGGACTCATCCGAAAAGGATGACAAACCGGTTCCGGCGGACGCCGCCGCGCCGGCAGCTAACACAGCCATATCATGAACAAGACCTTTCTGGCGATTGCCTTTCCGCTTTTTCTCGGGATGGGCACCACCCTGTCCGCCCAACAGGAAAACATGTGGAAGACCTTGGCCAAGATCACCTACAAGAAGGAGTACGACGAGATGCTGGGCTTCAAGGTGGATGTCCCCGTGTTCAGCAAGGAACTGAAGGACCTCGAAGGAAAGACCGTTACCTTGAGGGGGTACATCATCCCGGTGGAGGGATACAAGAGCCATAAGGAATTCATCTTCTCGGCCTACCCGTACAACATGTGCTTCTTCTGCGGTGGGGCCGGACCGGAAACCGTCGTGGAGGTGACGGCGCGGCAGCCCGTCCCCTTTTCCGCGGATGCGATCACCATCCGGGGAAAATTGGAGCTGAACGCAACCGATATCAACAAATTGATGTACGCGCTGAAAGACGTCGAAAAGGTGGAGTGACCTTCGGGTATGCCATGCCGACGAACCGGTACCCGCCGCCTGTCCCCCGTTGGTATCCCTTGCTGCCTGCGAACGGGGTCGACGGGACTGTCAACTCCTGCCCGGTCAGAACCTGGCCGTCGACAATATGAGTTCCATTTCCTGCATGTAATTCCGCTTTTTCTTGGAAGGGGCGTATAGAAATCCATCCACCAGAATCAGTTCGTTCGTCTCCGGGTTTAGCATGAGCTGGGAAATGAAAGCCCCCCCCATGAAGTCGTTGACAATATCCCAGATTCCCCTTGCCTGTACCGTGTAGATGTTGTTCAACTGTTTCTTTTCCACGAACAAGGGCAGGTCCTCGTCATTGATCCGCATGTAGGATCCCTTCTGACGGGTGGTGATGATCCGCCCTTTCTGGTTGCGCAGCGCGCGTATCCCTTCCTTGGTCAATTGCTCGGCATCCGTATATGGGACTTTGGCTACCAATATGTTGGCAATGATTTCCCGTTGGTCGCTGCGAAGCCACAAGGTATTTGTCTTCTCGTCCAGCCGTGCCTTCCGGAAACTGAACGGGATTTCCATCCGCAAGCCGAACCGGGCCAACAGGTCCGCCTCGAGGTCGGGATTCCGACCGCCCTGGTAGGCAGTGGCCTGTACGGTTTCCGCATCATGCTGGTTGATCCGGGCTGCCATCGCAGGAAAATTTTCCTGTATGTTGCGGACCAGCCGCGCCGTGCCGTAACCGGAAACATACAGCAACAATTGTCCCTTCGCCCACTTGTCCTGCCCGACGGTGATGTTGTAACCTTTGTCGGCTTTGACCTGCGCCAGTTTGGCGCTGCCGAGGTCGGACCGCACCAATTCGCCGGTCCATGATTTGTCCGCATTCAGGTCCGCCAGGAACACGATGGTCCGGAACTCCTTCCGGACCGGCTGCCGGGAAAGTTCCTCCGGCGTCAGGTGGGTCACGTCGAAAATCGGCTCCGGTTGCGGCAAAAGGATGTATGGGGCGGTGAAGTAGTAATGGAGGGTGTCGCCGGCCATGCCTTCCCAGACCGACTCGTCCGCCACGACCAGGACCTGGTTGATCTTGCCATGTGCATAGACATTGCCGGGGGCTTTCGTACGTTTCGGCACCGTCGGCGGCGCTGTCCGCTCCGCCTGTCGGGCCGGAGACTCCGGACCGGCCGGCGGCGTGCGCTCCGCCCCGTCGGAACAGGCATACAACAGCATGAGCCAAAGGACCGGCAACAGGTTTCTGGACAGGTAATTCATAGCTGGCTTGTTTAGTGCGCACATATCGGAATCGGCCGGTACTCCGGCCCGGTCGTGTCGGTCGGAAAATCGCCGCCGCAAAGGTAAGAGGATGCCGGCATTCCGGAAGGCGGTCGGGAGCCGGTTCCAATCATCCGTACAGATGCAAGGCGGACGGGAAATGGCGTACGGGATCGGAAAATCGACGGATATGGCGGACATAAACCGGACCGGACGCACCCGCGCGCAGATCAGCCGGCCGGTAATTCCAGGTCCTGCAACAGCCCCGCGAACCAACGGAGCGGACGCTGGACCTTATCCCCCGTCTGGGTGTCACATTTGTAGAAAAGAAAATACAAGCCGATTCCGGAGGTCAGCCGGTCGAGCAAGCGGTCCAGCCGGCGGTGGCCCTGTTCCTGCTCGTTTTGCAAATGCAGCATCCGCCAAATGTAGAAGGCTTCGTCGTGCAACTCGATGATATCCAATATCAGCGGATCATCCAGCCAAGCCTCCATGAAATCCCGCGCCAGGAGTCCGTGGTGACGGATACGCTTCCCCCGGTCGAACTCCCTGTACTTAAACGTGTCATGGGCCAGCGCAATCAAACGGAGCCGCTCCCGGGTCCGGCCGTCCGTTCCCAAGGCATCGATGTTGTCCAGGACCTCCCGGACATGCAGGCCCACCTTCCCTTCGGGATGCCCGAAACGGGGTGTCCCCCAGCCATACCCGGTCCGGAACTCGGGGGTCGCCAACAATGTTTCCTCCAAGGGGCTTTCCGGATGGATGATATGATGGTTTGCACGCATAAGAACTGGCGGTGTCTGGAATATCCGGCGGCACCTTCGAAAAGTGCCTCCGGAATCATGAACCCTTCGAAAAAAAATTTTGTTCGGACTTGTTAACAACGGGTTAAACCAAGCTTCCGTCCATAACCGAAACACTTTACCGGCGTTTAGTCTGGTAATGTACAAGAATCGGGTACAGCAGTCAACTATCCATCACAACATAAATCGAATAAAAATGAAACAGTTGATTTCCTATGTACTGGCCGGCATCGTCGGCGGAGCGGTCACCCTCGGTGGTTTCCTCCTGTTCAAAGGGAACGACAACCAACCCGCCCAGGCGACGGTATCCTACGCAAAACCGGTCCATTTGGTCAACAACCGTCCCGAAAACGGTTTCCATGTACCTGCCGACTTTACGAACGCGGCCGAACGCGCGACCCTGGCGGTGGTACATATTTCCGCCCAAGGCAGCCCGTCCGCCGGCAACAAGCGAAATCCCTCCGATCCCTGGTCGCGGCTATTCGGGGAGGATTTCCTGCTCGACAATCCATTCTTCCAGTTCAACCAACCGATGGAAGGCACCGGATCGGGTGTCATCTACACCGCCGACGGCTACATACTCACCAATAACCATGTGGTGGAATTCGCCGACCAAGTGGAGGTCACCACCTACGACAACAAGAAATATCCTGCCAAGATTGTCGGAACCTACCCGGATGGGGACCTGGCCGTGCTGAAGATCGATGCCGGGAACCTGCCCGTGCTTCCGCTGGCGGACTCGGACAAGGCCCGCATCGGCGAATGGGTGCTGGCCGTCGGGAACCCGCTCGAACTGAATTCCACGGTCACCGCAGGTATCATCAGCGCAAAAGGGCGCGACATCAACATCATCCGTGGCAAATCGCCCATCGAATCCTTCATCCAGACCGATGCGGCCGTCAACCCCGGCAACAGCGGCGGCGCACTGGTCGATGCAGGTGGCAACCTGCTGGGCATCAATACCGCCATCGCTACCAAGACCGGATTCTTCGAAGGCTATTCCTTCGCCATACCCATCAACCTGGCCCGCAGGATCGCCGATGACATCATCGAAAACGGCAGTTACCAACGCGGCTTCCTCGGTATCAACATCATGGACCTCGACAGCGAACAGGCTGCGGAACTGGGACTCGACATCACCCAAGGCATCTATGTCGAAAGTGTCGTGGACGGTGGGGCGGCACAGCTGGCCGGCATCATTCCGGATGACATCATCGTCGGTGTGAATGAAAAAACAGTCAAATCCTCCGCCGACCTGCTGGAAATCGTCGGAGGTGCCAAGGCCGGCGAGACGGTCACCCTCGTCATCAACCGCCGGAACAAGGTCCTGGAGATACCGGTCAAATTGCGGGCCGCCAACTGATCCTCTCCGGCACGGAAAAAATCACCCCCCGCACCGGTCAGCCTGCGGACGCAGAAAGGATGGGATCCCATCCTTTCTGCGTCGTGTTTCCACCCGTACGCTCAAGAGGACCCTCCGGCGGAACCATCACCACCTCTGCCGGCGGAACCCTTCCGGGACCACACACACCCTCCCGGTGCCTTGCTTGCCGGATACCGTCCACCTTTTCGGCCGGCCTTGTCCGATTTGACCCGCCGGATTTTGAAAAAGCTGCCAAAGGACCTTACTTTTGTACACGGCCGCCCGCTCCAAAGGAACCGATGACAAGCTTACCCCATGTACACCGGCCGGAGGTGCCAAATCGATTCACGGCCCCTTCGCGGAACCAAGGGGGCAGCCTCCCGTGGCGCCCCGCTCCCGCTGCACGGCTTCCGATCGCTTCGGGATATTCGTCGGCCGATGGGCAGGGCGTTCCGAAACAGCCCTTCCCAAACACACCAACCGGAACACTCCTCCGCCGGAGACACCCCCGAAAGCGACCCGATATGACGATGGATACCCTTTTGCAACAGTTGTTTCGCCGGTCTCCCTACCCTCCGAAGGAGTTGCCATCCGCCTTGCGCCAACTGGCAATCCTCCTGCTGTTATTCCCTTTCCTGGATAGCAACGGCCAAGGAAATCCCATCCCGCTGACCAATCCGTCATTCGAAGGGGAAGCCAGGGAAGGCAGTATGAACGGGGAACTGCCGCGGGGTTGGTTCGATTGCGGCTTTCCCGGGGAGACCGTCCCCGATGTCCACCCGAAACCCGGCAGCGCATTTCAGGTGACCAAGATTCCGGCGGCAGGAAATACCTACATCGGCATGGTCGTACGGGAGAACGATACCTGGGAGCGAATTTCCCAACGGCTTTCCGTTCCGCTGGAAGGAGGAACATGTTACCGGTTTTCCATCGCCCTCGCCCGATCCGAAAATTACATCAGCGCAAGCAGGGCCAACCGGCAACAACTGAAGAATTACAATGTGCCCGCCAAACTCCGCATCTGGGGCGGCAACGACTATTGTGACCGCAGCGAACTGCTGGACGAAAGCCCGATGGTCGAAAATTTTGAATGGGAAAGGTACCAGTTCCGATTCCAACCTCGTCGCAACCATACCTTCCTCGTTTTCGAAGTCTTCTACAAGACACCCTCGCCCTTCCCGTACAATGGCAATATCCTGCTGGATGATGCCTCCGATGTACTGCCGGTGCCTTGTGACGACCGGTCGACTGCATCCGTCCCCTCCCGCAAACCGGCCAACAACCCGGCCACCGGCACTTCCCCACGCCCCGACAAACCCGATGCCCTCCGAAAACCCGCAGCGGCGGACAAAAAAGACACCCCGCCGCCCGCCGGCAAACGATGGCTGCAGGACCTCGACCGCAGCAAGATCCGACGCGGACAGACCATCCGCATGGAACAGGTCTATTTCAAGGCCGACAGCCCGACCATCATCGATTCTTCCTTCGTGGTCCTCGACGAACTCTACCGCTTCCTCGCGGAAAACCGCGATGTCATCATCGAAATCGGTGGCCATACCAACGGCCTGCCCGAACATGAATATTGCGACAAGTTGTCCACCGCCCGGGCAAAGGCGGTCGTGGAATACCTCCAAAGGAAAGGGATACCCGGCCAGCAACTCACCTACAAAGGGTACGGAAAACGAAGACCTGTCGCACCCAACAATTCCGAACAAGGACGCCTGCAAAACCAGCGCGTCGAAATACGAATCCTGAGCTTCGGCAGCTGACCTGCTGCCCGGCTCCCCTTCCTAACGACAATCCGCCATGCTGCTGCGTTCTCCCTTGCTGTCCACCGCCTGCTTCCTTGCACTCCTGCTTCCCGCCCAGGCTCAGGAGGAAGGTATCCCTATCCTCCTGCGGAATGCCTCCTTTGAGGCCCCACCCGCGGAAGGAGGCCGAAACACGCGATTCAACCTGGAAGGCTGGACGGATTGCGGATCCCTGGGACAGACCCCACCGGATGTACATCCCGTCCGAAACGGCGGCCAATTCGGGGTTACCCAACAACCGGCGGACGGAAACTCCTACCTCGGCTTGGTCGTCCGGCAGGATTCCACCTGGGAATCGGTGTCCCAACGCCTCGAATCCCCCCTGCGCAAGGATGTCTGCTATGAATTCAGCCTTCGGCTCTGTCGATCCGACCGCTATCGAAGCGCCTCCGTGGCGGATTCATCCCTCGAAGTGGAATATACCACGCCCGCCAAACTTCGCATTTGGGGCGGATCCGGTATCTGCAACAGGCAGGAGCTGCTCGCCGAGAGTGCGCTGGTCACCAGCTACCGGTGGCTGGAATACAACTTTCGGCTGGAACCCGGTCAGAATTACGCCTATATCGTCCTGGAAGCCTATTACAACACCCTGACCCCTTTCTTTTACAATGGCAACCTGTTGCTCGACGACGCTTCCGCCATCATTCCGGTCCCTTGCATCGTCGAAACCCCCACCATCGCCGCCGAGGATCCCGCCCCCGAACCGGCACCGAAACCGAAGATTCTCCGCGAACTGGACCGCTCCAAAATCACGGAAGGCCAGACCATCCGGATGGACCAGCTTTATTTCGCCGCAGACAGCGCCGCCATTTCCGCTGCGTCTTACCCGGTATTGGATGAACTGTTCGATTTCCTCGCCGCCCATCCGGATGTTACCGTGGAAATAGGGGGACATACCAACGATATTCCCGCCCATGAATATTGCGACCGGCTATCCAACGAAAGGGCTAAAGCGGTCGTGGAATATCTGACCGCCAAAGGGATTGACGCCGGCAGGTTGCAGTATAAAGGATATGGAAAAAGGAATCCCGTCGATACGAACAAGACGGCCGCCGGCAGGAAGAAAAACCAGCGCGTGGAAATAAAAATATTGAGCGTCAACGGATAAGGAATCCAAGCCCTATTTGCAGCTCCCTTTGTCGCGCGGCACATCAGATGGGCCGGCAGGCCCCGGCCAACCAATCCCGCTCCGCTTCATCCAGGTGAGGTGCCAGCCGCTCGTACACCAGGGCATGGTACCGGTTGAGCCAGTCGACCTCCGACGGCAGCAACAGGCTGCGGTCCACCAAGTTCCTGTCCATCGGAAACAAGGAAAGGGTTTCGAAACAAAGAAAGTCGCCGAATTCATTGTTGCCGGCCGATACGCACAGGACAAGATTCTCCGTCCGGACGCCATGCATGCCTTCCCGGTAAATGCCCGGTTCGTTGGACAGTATCATTCCCGGCAACAAGGCCGTATTGGATCTTGCGGAACTGACCGGAGCGATCCCCTGCGGTCCTTCGTGTACATTAAGGAAGTAGCCCACCCCATGGCCGGTTCCATGTCCGTAATTGAGCAACTCCTGCCACAAGGGCATCCTGGCGAGAATATCCAGCTGTATGCCGGTGGTACCTGCCGGAAAAACGGCGGATGCCAATGCGATATGCCCCTTCAACACCAGGGTGAAATCCCGGCATTGCAGGTCCGTGGGGGTCCCCAAGGCGACCGTCCGGGTGATGTCCGTGGTGCCGTCCAGGTATTGTCCGCCCGAATCCAAGAGCAGGATACCCGCTGGCGCCAGGCCGGCATCCCGGCCGGGCTCCGCCGTGTAGTGGACAATCGCCCCGTTCGGACCATACCCGACGATGGCTTCGAAACTATCTCCCATCGAATCCGCTTGTTCCGCCCGGAAACGGGACAATTCGGCCGCTACCGAAGATTCCGTAAGCTCACCCGTCGGAAGGTTGGCCTCCAACCAACGGAAAAAACGGACCATCGCCACCCCGTCCTTTTCCATGGCGTTCCGAATATGCCCGGTTTCCACGGCGTCCTTGACCGACTTGAGTGCAGCGACGATGTTTCCACCTGTTCGGCGCAGTTCCGGTGGACAGGCCTGGTAGGAGAGGACGTCCGTTCCCGCCGGATCCATACGCAGGGGGCCCGGTAATAATGTACGCAGGAAATCCGCCAAGCCTTCGTAGGGCAGCAAGGTCACGCCGTCCGCCGCCAGTCCGGTGCGGATTGTCTCCGGCACCTTGGCCGGATCGACGAACAACCACACCTGTTCCCGTCCCAAGACGGCATGTGCGTAAAATACCGGATTGCAGGGGACGTCACTTCCCCGCAGGTTGAACAACCACGCCACATCATCCAAGGTGGAAATGAGGTAGTAAGCTTGGTCTTCCATCCGCGACCGGACCGCCCGGAACTTCTCCGCCCGGTTTTTTCCGGCAAACTTGACCGCATGTTCGAAAACCGGATCCGTCGGTAGCGGCGGCCGGTCTTTCCATATGACACCGACCAGGTCGAGATCTGTCCGCAGCGTGATACCCCGGCTTTTCAAACGCCGCTCCAATTGATCCGATTGCGACACCGAAAACTGACGGCCGTCCACGCCGACCTGGGCATCGGCGGACAGGTTGGCCAGCATCCAGTCGATATATTCCGCCGTATGGGGTACCACCAGCTTGTGCAACACCACTCCGCTCCCCGCCAGCTCCGTATCCGCTTGCAGGAAATAACGGCTGTCCGTCCACAAACCCGCATGATCCACCGTCACCACCAATACCCCGGCCGATCCGGTAAATCCGGATAACCAAGACCGTCCTTGCCAATAATCCGCCACATACTCGCTTTGGTGGGCGTCACCGGAGGGTACGATGTAGGCGGCCAGTTGATGGGCGCGCATATGCTGCCGCAAAGCGGCTATCTTTTCGGAAACAGTCATGACAACCGAATAAGAGGCGATTGGGATGGGTTTGAAGCCAGCCGGCGGAGGAGGAAGGTCCGGTTGGGCGGATTACCAACCCGGCCCGCATCTTGTCCGCAACGGGCGGCCATCGAGTCCGAAACCGCACGGGACGACCGGATATCCGGACCGGACCACCGTCATCCGTTCATGGAGGCGAGGAATTCCTCGTTGCTTTTGGTCCCTTGCAAATGCTTGAGCAAGAATTCCATGGCTTCCTCCGGCTTCATGTCCGCCAGGTGGTTCCGCAGGATGAACATGCGCTGGAGGGTATCCTTGTCCAACAGGAGGTCATCCCGCCGCGTACTGGATTTCGTAAGGTCTACGGCGGGATAGAGCCGTCGGTTGGCGAGGCCACGGTCCAATTGTAGTTCCATGTTGCCCGTCCCTTTGAATTCCTCGAAAATCACGCCGTCCATCTTGGAACCGGTATCAATCAGGGCGGTCGCGAGGATGGTCAGCGACCCCCCGCCTTCGATGTTGCGTGCGGCACCGAAAAACTTTTTCGGCTTATGCAGGGCGTTGGCCTCCACCCCACCGGAGAGTACCTTTCCACTTGCGGGAGCCACCGTATTGTAGGCGCGGGCGAGACGCGTGATGGAGTCGAGCAGGATGACCACGTCATGGCCGCATTCCACGAGGCGTTTTGATTTTTCCAGCACGATGCCGGCCACCCGGACGTGGTTTTCCGCCGGTTCGTCGAACGTGGAAGCCACGACTTCGGCATTGACGCTACGGCGGAAATCCGTGACCTCTTCCGGCCTTTCGTCCACCAACAGCACGATGATGTAACAATCCGGATGGTTCTTGGAAATGGCGTTGGCGACATCCTTCAGCAAGAAGGTCTTACCGGTCTTCGGCTGGGCGACAATCAATCCGCGCTGTCCTTTGCCGATGGGAGAGAACAGGTCGATGACCCGGGTGCTGAAATCCCGGCCGGTCGGGGAAACGCAGAGACTGAATTTCTCATTCGGGAACAAGGGCGTCAGGTAGTCGAACGGTACCCGGTCCCGTATATCCTTTGGTTCGAGGCCGTTGATGCGGGAAACCCGCAGCAGGGCGAAGTACTTCTCCCCTTCCTTGGGGGGACGGACGGCCCCTTTGACGGTATCCCCGGTACGGAGGCCGAACAATTTGATTTGGGAAGGAGATACGTAGATATCGTCGGGTGAGGTCAGGTAATTGTAATCCGCAGACCGGAGGAAACCGTAGCCGTCCGGCATCATTTCCAAGACCCCTTCCCCTTCGATGATGCCGTCCAGTTCGACATCGAATTTCTCGGAAGACCGGGCTGCCGCCTGTCCTGCCTCGTCCATCGGGGCATCCACGATGATGTCGGGCATGTCCTTGGTACCGGCAGCCGGCTGGACCGGCACGGTCAATTCCTCCTCGAAGCCTTCCTCGTACTCCGCCACGTCATAGGGTTGGAACTTGGGGTTTCGGGGAGGGGGTTGGGGCCGGAACCCGCGGCTCCGGTGTTCCCGTTGCGGAGGCCCACCTTCCCGGCGATCTCCGCCGCGGGGCGGTGGGGGGCCGTCCTCGTTCCGATCCGCGGAGAATTGGCGCCGGACCGGTGGCTCCCGCCGCTCTTTTTCCGGACGGACCTCTTCTTCCCGGACCGGAGGGGCAACCGGGGCCGGAGGGGCAACCTGGGCCGGAGGGCCCTGCTTCTTGCCCGCCAGGGCCTGCTGGTCCAATATCTTGTAAATCAGGTCCTGCTTCGCCAGGCGCTTGAACCCCTGTATGCCTAACCTTTCCGCGATTTCCCGAAGCTCGGGAACCAGCATGTCGTTCAATTGCAAAATGTCGTACATGATATGGTATAGTGAAATGAAACTTATTGCCACTTGGGATGATCCGGCCTTTCCAAGCAAAGGTGCCGTCGCCACACATCCGTGAAAGGTCGCCCTACCCCCGGTTTTCTTGTGGAAAGAGACACGGCGAGCCGGTCGGGAAGGACGGCATGGACCGATTGCGGAAGACCGTACCCCGACAACAGGGCCTCGACCGAAGCACCGGAAGGACGGGCTCCTGCCTTGCGGGATGCCCGGACGGAAACCTTGACGAAACCTGTCCGCCACAGGGCATATGATGGAAAGACGAACCCGTATGCCGGGTGCCTATTTCCGATTGATTGGTAGCATTGGGTATGTCCGGAAATCTTGTTTGTCGGTCGAAAAGCACTGTCTTTTCCCTCACCATATCGGCTGTCGACCTTCGAACAAACGGACGTGGAACATGCACAGGTATGCACATGAATACCTTACACACCGCCCACCATGCAGGGACGCAACGGAAACCAAATGCCGACGATATCGAAGGGTATATCCTTGCAGTATCTTATGTGAACTACCTGATAGCGGCCGCCTTTCCAGCCCTTTAGAACGGTACATCCACCGCCATCGACCTGCTGTTTCCTTTCGGGAACATCCGGTACGATTTTGCCGAACAGCTATTATGAGGAAAAGTGAAAATCCAGGGTTTTCAGATTCGCTCCGGAAGGGGCGGGGCAAAACAATGAACTGATCTATTTGAGATTGCCTCCGACACGCCTTCTGCCTCAAACTCGTCTTAACAAGATGCTGTTATTAAAGGAAGTGCGAACGGAATTGGAAATCTGAAGCTCGTCGGAATACAATAATCCAGACAACTGGGTTGAATCGGTATTGCAAAAGTACACACTTGTTTGAATTTTCAAACTATAACTTTATTAAAAATTTATTTTATGATTGTTTTATCTTACATTTCCTTTGGCCGGCGGTCCATTGTGCGGTACCGTGCCCGGTTCGCCGGTTGACCGGATTCCGGGGCGGCTGCTGCATCCGCAACGATCAGGCCTGCCGCCGCGGCACTTCCGCATATTCGCCCGCATGGTTACGGGTACGCTGCGGTTCGGATTCCTGCTTGTCCGGATCCGGTTCGCGCATTTCCCCCTTTGCGGTCCGATAAGGTGGGGAATATGCCGGCAGAAGGTATCTTTGCGACCGGATGGGCTTGCCTCCGTCACGCAGCAGCATCGAATGGGACCCGACCATTAGATTCAACCTGCGTTTTGCAACAAAAAAGGCAATCCCTGCGCTATCATAAAGGTCGCGAAACACTCAACATTGCCATATGCTCGAACTGAACCTCTTTCGGACGGACAAGGCGCGCATCCTGCGCGGATTGGCGGTCCGGAACTTCAAGCCGGAACAACTGGGCGTGGTGGACGAAGTCCTCGCCCTGGACGAAACCCGCCGGAAAACACAATCGGAGCTGGATAGCCTGCTGGCCCAGTCGAAGGCTTTCGCCGACGAAATCGGCGGCCTGTACAAGGCCGGCCGGCGGGAAGAAGCGGAAAGCCGCAAACAGCAGGTCGGGATACTCAAGGAAAAGACCCGAGAACTGGAAACCGCCCTGGCGGCGACCAACGCCCAACTTGAAAACCTGCTGCTGAACATACCCAATATTCCGCATGAGTCGGTACTCAAGGGCAGCTCCGCCGATGACAACGAGGTGTACCAGGCCTGGGACAAGCCCCTGCCTTCCCTCGGCCCGGAGGCCCTGCCGCATTGGGAACTGGCTCGGAAGTACCAATTGTTCGACCTGGACCTCGGCGTCAAACTCACCGGTGCCGGCTTCCCGGTATACCTGGGCCAGGGTGCCCGACTGGAAAGGGCCCTGATCAATTTCTTCCTCGACGAAGCCGCCGCCGCCGGCTACCGGGAAGTGTCCCCCCCCCTGATGGTCAACCGCGATTCCGCCAAGGCGACCGGCCAGCTGCCCGACAAGGAAGGCCAGATGTATTACGTCGAAAAAGACGAACTCTACCTCATCCCAACCGCCGAAGTGCCGGTCACCAACCTGTACCGGGACGTCATCCTCTCGGAATCGGACTTCCCGGTGAAAATGGCCGCCTACACCCCTTGCTTCCGAAGGGAGGCGGGATCTTACGGCGCCCATGTCCGGGGCCTGAACCGCGTCCATCAGTTCGATAAAGTGGAAATCGTCCAGATTGCCCACCCGGACTCCTCCTACGACCGGCTCCAGGAAATGCTCCTGCATGTGTCCGGATTGTTGGTAAAACTGGAGCTGCCCTTCCGCATCCTCCGGCTCTGCGGCGGTGACATGGGCTTCAATTCCGCCCTGACCTTCGATTTCGAGGTTTGGTCCGCCGCACAGGAAAGATGGCTGGAGGTCAGCTCCGTATCCAACTTCGAAACCTTCCAGAGCAATCGGCTCAAGGTCCGATTCCGGGAAACCGGAAAACAAACCAGACTTGCCCATACCCTCAACGGCAGTGCCCTGGCCCTGGCCCGCATCGTCGCCGCATTGCTGGAAAACAACCAAACCCCGGATGGCATCCGCATCCCGGCGGCTTTGCAGCCTTACACGGGATTCGACCTGCTGCGGGGATGAACCTCCGGTGGCCGGCGACCGACCTTACAATACGCCGGTTCCCGGCACCTGCCCCCGCGTCGACAGCATCCGACAGCCGGGCGGGACCGTTAACCATGTTGTCTGATGAGAAACATTCGGATTCTTCAAGTCGGATTGGGCCCCCTCGGCATCAAGATCGCCCAGTTCATCATGGAACGGGACGGCATGTCCACCGTGGCCGCCGTAGACCTCCTACCCACCCTGGAAGGCGTCCCGCTGGGCTCCCTGTGCGGTAAAGGCGCCGACGGGGTCATCATCCGCAACGATTTGTCCGCCGCCCTGGATGGGGTATCACCCGATGTGGCCATCCTGACCACCGTTTCCGATATGGTCCGCATCACGCCCCAGTTGGAAGCCATCGTGGCTCGCGGCATTCCGGTGGTCTCGACATGCGAGGAACTCTGCTTTCCCTGGCGGACGGCCCCCCAGTTGGCCCAACGAATCGACGCGGCCGCCAAAAAGCACCAGGTAGCCGTCCTGGGCACGGGCGTCAATCCCGGCTATCTCATGGATATCCTGCCGGTGTTCCTCACTGCGGTTTGCAAGGATGTCGACATGGTCCGCGTAAACAGGTTCCAAAACGCCAAATTCAGGAGAATCCCCTTCCAACAGAAAATAGGCGCCGGCCTTTCGCCGGAGGATTTCGAGAAAAGGAAGGCGGCAGGCTCCCTCCGGCACGTCGGCCTCACGGAGAGCGTCCAACTGATTGCCCACCGCATGGGGTGGTCCCTCGACAAGGTGGAGGATGTGATCCGGCCCGTCCTCGCCGCCAATCCCATCGAAACGGAGGTCTTGTCCATCCCGGCCGGCTATGCCGCCGGCGTCCGGCAGGAAGGGAACGGGTATGTGGACGGACGGCTGCGCATCCAACTCATTTTCCAGGCTAGCGTCGGGGAACCCCAAAGCTATGACGAGGTGGTCATCGAAGGGACCCCCCGGATCCACTCCCGGATTGACAATGGCGTGAACGGGGATGTCGCCACCTGTGCCATCACCCTCAATGCCGTCGAACAGGTCTTGCGGGCACAACCCGGCCTGCGGACCATGGCGGATATTCCGCCGGTCTCTTTCTTCAGTTGAGTGCCTTGCCTTCGCTTTCGACCGCAGGGGAACGCAGGGTCAGCAAAGCCACCGTTTCCACATGATGGGTATGAGGGAACATGTCCACCGGCTGGATGCGCGTCAAATCGTATTTCTCGCTGAGCAACCGGAAATCCCGCGCTTGGGTGGCCGGATTGCAACTGACATAAACGATCCGGGGAGCCTCGAGCTGTAGGAACATCTTAACCACCTCCGTATGCATGCCTGCCCGCGGGGGATCGGTTATGACCAGGTCCGGACGGCCATGCCGCTCCGCAAAGGCACGCGTCAGCAAATGCTTGACATCCCCCGCATAAAACACGCAGTTGGTCGTACCGTTCATCCGGGCGTTCTCCTCCGCATCCGCAATCGCTTCCGGTACCTCCTCGATGCCCACTACCTGCCGGCAGTACCGCGCCACATACAGCGCGATGCTTCCCACTCCGGTGTACAGGTCGTATACGTTCTCCGTGCCCTGTAATTCTGCGAACTCCACCACCTTGTCGTACAGGAGCCTCGCCTGCCAGGAATTGGTCTGGAAAAAAGACTTCGGCCCGATCTTGAACCGCACATGCCCCAGCTGCTCCTCAATGTAGCCCTTCCCGTGGTATCGAATCATGTCCAGGTCGCCGATATAATCGTTCACCTTGGGATTGATACAGTACAGGACCGTCGTCAGGCCGGGCATGCGCTCGAGCAGGGTATCCAGGAAGCGCCGGATCAGGTCCTGATCCGGCCGCGCAAAGCTGACGATCAACATGAGCTCCCCCAAGGTCGTCAGCCTGATCATGATATGACGCATCAAGCCCTCGTTGGTGCGCAGGTCGTAAAACGGAAGCCCCTGCTCGATGGCGGTCCGCTTGACCAACAACCGCAGTTCATTGGAAGGTGATTCCTGCAGCCAACAATGCCGGATGTCGAGAATCTTGTCGAAAGCCCCCGGTCGGTGGAAACCCAGGACGTCCTCCTCGTTGGACAATCCCCCGTCCATCTCTTCCTTGGTTATCCAACGCTTGCAGGAAAAGGCATACTCCAGCTTGTTCCGGTAGTAGGTGGTACGCTCCGCCGGCAAGATCGGCAGGAAGGTTTCCGCCGTCACGCGGCCGATATGCCGGACCGCATCGCGGACAACCTTTTCCTTGTGGCTTGCCTGTGCCGCATAATCCAGGTGCTGCCAACGACACCCCCCGCACAAGTGGAAATGCTCGCAAAATGGGCTTACCCGATCCTCCGAAAGCCGATGATAATGAACGGCATAACCGTCCAGGTACTCCGGCTTCTTCTTCACGACACGGACATCGACGATATCCCCCGGCGCCACATGTTCCACAAATACGACACGGTTCTCGCCCGTCCTGCCGACGCCCCGTCCTTTGTCCGCCATCCCGGTTATCAATACTTCCGGAATGACCACCGGTTTCTTTTTTCTTTTTCCCATTGCTGCAAGGCTTTACGCCCTGGTTTACACGGCTTGTCTCCTGCCAGCCGTCCCGACGGCAGACCGACCTCACCGGATTCTGATGTTACCGCTTCAAGTCAATTCCCACATCGACCCGATTCCCGGAATTCCGGGCCAATTACAAATCTTCCGAACTTCAAGTCAAAGCGGAACGAGCCTGACCGTTGTCCTCCCTTTCCTCCGGAAACCGGTCGCATGGCCGCAGTGGCCCGGGAAACTTTCCTGCCCTGCCCACCGGGTGAAAACCATCCGCCGGTTCAAGCACAACCGTCGTCAAAGCTTCTTGATCCTTTGCAACAGTTCGGACGTGGCGGTATGGTCCGTTCCGTCCTTCTTGGCGATTTCAATGGCCTCGCGGGCCGTTTTCTTCGCCTCCCGCTTCCTGCCCAGCTTGAAATACAAGGAAGCCAGGGTATCCAGGTTGTAGTAATTCCTTTCCATGCCGACCGAAAGCCGGGCCCACCCGACCGCTTCCTCCAATGCCGCCCGGTCTTGGACCTCCTCATAGAACACCCAGGCCAGCTCATTCAGTTCCTCCCAACTCTCCGCCGGATACCTGGCATAATACCGGGACGTAGCCGTGGCGAAACCGGACCAGTCCTCCCGTTGGGCGTAGAATCCCATTTTCAGCCGGGCCTTCATTTGGTCCGCCTCCCCGGGAAAAAGAATGTTGTACAACTGCTCCACCGACCGGAGGTCATCCTCCGTCTCGGCATGCGCGATGGATTGTTCGATCATCTCATTGACCTTGCCCATGACCGCTTCCGTTCCGAATTCGGTTTCGAACAAGGACAGGTTTTGGAGCAGGTACCTGCCCATGTCGGAATCCAGGTCGTCCGCCATGCGCATGATGAAGGCCGGAATATCTTCCGCACGCCAATCTTCCTGTGTCGCCAGATATTCCTCCGCCACCGTCACATAGCTGCCGTCCATGGCATCGTATTTAGCCAGGGCGAGACTCCGAAGCAGCGCCGGCGAGCGGTCACCCTGCTCGTACCGACGCATGATGCTGCCGATGTTGCGGTCTGGATCCAGCGCGGCTTCTCCCAGCTGTATCAACAGGTCCGTCGTGTGGTAGCCTACCGCCCGATGTACGACGTCACCTTGCGCATCCACGAACAGCAGGGTGGGATAGGCCATGACACCGAGCCGGTCGGACAAGCCGATACCCTCTCCCTTTTCCATGTCCATCTTTGTGTTGATGAAGTGACGGTTGAAATAATCCCCGACCGCGGAATCGGTGAAGACATTCCTGGACATCATCTTGCAAGGGCCGCACCAGGTGGTGTAGGCATCCATGAAAATGAGCTTTTGCTCTCTTTCCGCCTGCGCCAACAATGCCTGCCAGGATGTTTCCACGAACTGGATCCCCGATTGGGCGTCGAGGCCGCCGCTCAATTGGAGGGCAAGCAGCATGCTCACAATGAATTGTTTCATGTATTTTCTGATTTGATGATGATGGCGCGGATCCCGTCCGCAACCGGTCAGCTCTCCAGCCGGCTGATCAGCTGCATGACCTCCTGCTCCGTGGGGGAACCACCCGACTTGGACAGCTCCAATGCTTTGCGGGCCGCCTCCAAAGCTTGTTTTTTCTTGCCGTTTCGATGCAGGATTTCCGCATAGGTGACAAAGTAGGAGGTCTGTTTGCCGTTTTGTGCCGATTCGCGGGCATATTTCTCGGCAAGTTTCATACAAGCGGCATCGGTATCGAAAAAAGTGAGCAGCTCGTTCGCCAGCCGGTCCAACAACTTGGGATCCCCGTGGGCGACGGCCTTTTCATAATCCGCACAAGCCTTTCCGAACCCTTTCGCATCCTGCATGACCTTGTGGAAAAGCAGGTCGGCACCGGCGGCAAATGCTTCGGACCGTTCCGGATAATGGGCCGACATCTTTTCCTTCGCTTCGTCCAACAACTCCTTGCTTTGATATTGGGCCGCCTTCCGGGCGGTCGCATCACACGCCGACTCGATGCGGTCCCGCACTTCCTGCCACCCGACCAGTACCGCCACCTCCCGCTGATACCGCACCAACAATTCGAAAATCCTGGAATCGGCCGTTTCCGCCGCCTCGTAAATGAACCGCAAATTGAACTCCGTGCTCAGGTCCTTTTGGGTCCGCAGGTATTCATTGGCCACGGAAAGACTGGATTTTCCGGATTTTCGCAAAGCCTTGACATAGTCGTATACCAAATCGGGTTCCCGGTTGCCCGCCTCGTAGGCAGCGGCGTATTCCTTGCTGTAATCGACCTTCCCACTGGCTTCCTGGGCCAGTTTCATCAGCCGGGACACATCCTGGGCACCCACCACCTTGAGGAGGACCTCCCCCTGCTCATCCATGAAAAACAGGGTAGGGAAAGCACTGACCGGATACTTCTTGCGAAAGCTCAGTCCTTCTCCCTCCTCCATGTCGATTTTCATGTTGATGAAATATTCGTTGAAATAGTCGCCGACCCCGGCATCCCGGAAGGTGGTCGCGGCCATCCGCTTGCATGGGCCGCACCACTTGGCGTACGCGTCCACAAACAGCAGTTTGCCCTGTTCCCTGGCTTCCTGCATGGCCTCCTGCCAGGTGCCCTTGAAGAACTCGATTCCCTGGGCGGTGACCGCCAGGGGTGTCAGCAAGGCCAGCCACAACGGAAATAGGATAGTTTTTTTCATCATGGATTATTTGAAATGCCCAAAACGGGGGTGTGGCCATGCGCCGGGGGTGTTTTCACTCCCCCTGGAACCGTCGCACCAGCTCTTCCGGTGTGAGGTCGATGACCTCCAACAGCTGCCTGGCTTGCCGCGCCACTTCCGTGTCCGGATAACGGGCGACCAATTCCCCGTAATGCAAGGCAGCCTGTTCTACGTTCCCGTGCACATTGTCCAAGGTAAACGCATGCATGAATAGGGCTACCGGCGCATGGCGGTGCGTCGGATACTGCGTCCATATCTTCTCCCACAACCGGACGGCGCCGTCGTGCGCCTCCATTCCCATACAGTTCTTCGCTTCCCGGAACAGCCAATCCGGCACCAAGGTATCCGCCGGAAATCGCTCGGCCAGCACCAGGGTCCGGCGGACCAGCTCCGCCGTGGCCGCAGCGGACCCCACGGTATCCTGCCGTTGCGCCAGTTGCTGTTCCGTTTCCGTTATCTCCCGGACCAGCTCCCGGAACCCTTCGTCACCGGCCGGCCGGCAGGCATGCCAACCGAGGGACAGGAGGAGCAGACTCCCAAACAAGTAAGGACGTATTTGCATCATGTAATCTACGTTTTTACCCAAAGCCTTGCCTCGGCCGCCTTTTGCCGGGACTTTCCCGGCCGGCAACGACCGGTTCCCGCCGGTTTGGTTGTCGGACGGCCAGGAATCCTCTTGATGGATGGACGCCGGCCTTTATTCCCTCAGCGGCCCGAGTCCTTTCCGGAATGGCCCGGCCTTGCGGATGCCTTGTCCGCCTTGCCGTTTTCCCACAGGTCCGCCGGGAAAATCCGCAGGTCCGGATACCGCCGACGCAGCTCGTCCCAATCCCGGGTAATCCCCAACAGGAAACCGCCGCCGCCGGCTCCGCAAAGCTTTAACCGGAACAAAGGGCTCCGCAAGCCTTCCCGCCAGGTCGCAAGCTGTCCTTCGGGTATCAATCCGGTCAGATGGACCGACTGGAAGGTGCTGATCTCATCGAAAGCAGCGAACAAATCCGCCTCCCGCCCTTCCAGGAAAGCGGCGATCGATGCATCCACCGCCGGCAAAAGGGTCTCCGCACACAATTGCCGGAACCCGGTATCCTCCATCCGGGCCAGGAACCATCCGATCAGCGGGGTGGCTTTCCGCGCTTGCCCGGTATCCCACAAGAACAATCGGACCGTCCGGAAAGCCTGCGGCAAGGCGACCAACTGCACGCCTTGCTCCCGATGCAGCAACAAGGGGCGGCGCAGGTAACAGATGAGCGGGTCGGTTCCGCTGCTGGTTCCATGAAAATAACTTTCCATGGACGCCAACATCCTTTTCAATGTGTCCAGGTCCCCGACCGGTGTGCCCCAAGCCGCATATACGGCGGCCACCAATGCCCCCGAGCTCCCCGCACCATATCCGGCCGGTATGTCGGATGCCAGCACCCAACCGGCTTTGACCGCTGCCGTGAATCCTTCGGTATCCAGGGGCAGGGGCAATCCGCCGGATGCCGCCAGGCCCGAAAGATAGGCGGCATATTCCGGCAGTTGTTGCTGCATCGCCGCCAGTTCCGCCCGGGAAAGCCCCCCGGGCAATTGCCAACGGGCCTGATAGGCATGCAGCGGAACCGCCAGCGCATTCGAGCCGCTGTTGACGGTGTGTTCCCCGAACAACAACAATTTGGCCGGCCAGGCATTTTTCGACAGGTCAGGCACCGCGCTTCATTTCCATTTGATGTTGCATCCCAAACTGGGATACTGTGTCTCGGAAGGGGCTTCCCCCCGGAGAATGGCTTCCAGGGCCGCCCGGAGGTCCGCACCCGTCACCGGTATGTCCGTTTGAGGACGGGAGGCGTCCATCCTGCCCCGGTACACCAAGCCGCCCTCCTGGTCGAACACATAGAAATCAGGGGTACAGGCGGCATCATACGCCTTGGCCACCGACTGCTGCGCATCGTACAGGTAGGGAAACAAATATCCCTCCTGTTCCGCGACGAGCTTCATCTTGTCGGGCGCATCATCCGGATAATTTTCCACATCGTTGGAACTGATGGCGACGAACCGGATGCCCTGCGGCTGGAATTCCTCCGCCAAGGCGACGATTCCCGCGTTCACGTGCTTGACGTAGGGACAATGGTTGCAGAGGAACATCATCACCAGGGCCTTGCCGGTGGACAATTCCGCCAGGGAGATGTCCCGGCCGGACACCACATCCGGCAAGGTGAAATCCGGGGCGGTCGTTCCTAGGGGAACCATATTGGAAGGAGTACGGGCCATGTGCTGGTTGTTGTGCGCCATCCCACCGGTGAGGGAATGGACGGCGATGTTCCGCAAAAATAGGAACTGTCCGTCAATGTGGCGCCGGTTCATTCCATTTGCAGGACGGTGAACTCCACCCGTCGGTTCAACCGACGCCCTTCCGGGCTGTCGTTGGTCGCTATCGGCTGGGCACTCCCGCAGCCCTTGTACCGGGTACGGAGCACGGGAATGCCGTTGGCCGTCAGGTAATCCACCACCGCCCTGGCCCGCTTCTCGGACAGGACCTGGTTGTAGCCATCCGCCCCGGCATTATCCGTATGGCCACAGACCTCTATGTGCAGGGTGGGGTTCGCCCGCATCAGGTGCAGCAGCTTGCGCAATTCCACAAAAGACCGCGGCATGAGTTCCCAACGGTCGTGTTCGAAGTGTATGTCCCGCAGCGCGACGACCGTCCCTGCCTCCAGCTTCATCCGGGACAGGTCGTCCTCGGGAATCGGCACCGGAAGGATGGGCGGAATTTTCCGCAAGGATACGTCGTCCATATAATAATACCCGTAGGGGAGCCTGTCCTTCTCCGGCGGGACGGTTACGGCCGTCAGGCTGTCCGCAAAGAAATTGCCGGCCAGCAGGTATTCGGCCGGCGTATGGGCTGTAAAACGACCCGCCAACCGGACCCACTGCCCTTTCGGCGCCGTCAATACTTCCGTCGAATAGACCTGGGGGGAAAACGGAAGCACGCCATCCGTGACCACCTCCACCTTTTCCGAAGCAAAATGAAAACCCAGGCGGTCCACCCGTAACGAAGCCGGCAGGTGGCATACCCATGCCTCCACCTCGTAGGTTTGTCCCACCACCAAAGGCTCCACCAATTGTATCTGCAGGTATTCCCGGCAATGCGGCTTGCCTTGCTCACATCCGTATACCGTGATGCCGGCCATGGATTGGCCGGTACGGGGCACTTGCCGGCCGAAACCCTTTTCCTCCCAATGGGACGGGATCCTGACCTTGGGACCGAACACATCCGGGGACGCATTCGAGGGGGAGGACCAGTACTTCATGACGGTCGTGAAATGTTCCCCCTTGTAGAACCAGCCGATGGGCGGTGCCGCGTACAACTCGAAGCTCGGGTTGGGCACCAGGTTCGGCTCCTGGCCGTCCGCGGCGGCTTGCCCCGCCGCCTGTAGCGCGAAGCCGGTGCAAATCAGTATCCCGATCCATATCCTGTCCATCTTGACGCGCCTTTATCCCAGGGTTCCGTCCGACCGAATCGACCGTCGGCTGTCGGGCCCCGGAAAAGATAACGAATTATCGTTTGGCTTAGTTTATCTTTCGGCGAATATTCGAAACCGACATTCCCGGATGGGAGCGGACACAAGTTCCGGTAACGGGTACCTGTCCCGCCCCTGTCCGCATCCCTGCTACGCATGCCTGTGCTCATCCCGGTCGTCTGTGCCGTCATCGAAACGAAAAAAGGTATCCTTTGTGCCCAACGTGGCGAACGGATGCCTCATCCCGGAAAGTGGGAATTTCCCGGTGGCAAGATGGAACCACAGGAATCGCCGGAGGCAGCCTTGTATCGGGAGATCCGGGAAGAATTGGGCGTATCCATCCTCGTCCTCGACCAACTACCCGCCCGAAACCATACCTATGCGGACGGAAAAACCATCCGGCTCCTTCCTTTCCGCTGCACCTTGGTCCCGGGGCAGGAACCCCTGGCCCGCGAACACGCACAGCTCCGTTGGCTGGCGGTTGAGGCGCTTCCGGATTTGGACTGGGTCGCCGCCGACATTCCCGTCTGGCAGGATTACCTGCGGAGGATTGCGGATGCCGGCGCATCGGCCGACCCGTCAATCGGATGAACCGGAGCGTGTCCGGATCCAGTCCACTTCCTCCCAAAGTGCCGAGCTGTCGAGGGGTACCGCCGGCGGACGGGCCGTTCCGCCCGCCAGCACCTGGCGGGCCAGTTCCGATGCCAATTCCGCCACCTTCAAGGGTTCGGCGGCCGCCAGGTCATGGGCTTCGGAGGAATCGACCGCCAGGTGGAACAACTGGACCTGCTCCAACCGTCCTTCCCGCCAGACCGGCAACTCCCCCATCGGCTGTGTCCAATGCCCGTGGCTCCCGGACGACAGGATGAGCTTCCAATCCTGGGTCCGGATCGAAAGGGCGCCTTTTCCGGATTGGGTGACCAGGTTCGGGCGGACCGCCACCGCCGCATCGCCGGGTGCCCGCAGAACAGGGGTCATATCGTAACTGTCTTCCCCCGCACCGGCAGGCACCTGCCCACCGGAAAGGGTTGCCAGGGTTGCCATCATATCCGTCTGGGACAACAAGGCGTCCGACCGTGTTCCGGCCGGAACGAAACCCGGATAGCGCACCAGGTAGGGAATCCGGTGGCCCCCTTCGTAGGTATCCGCCTTCACCCCCCGCAAGTGGGCGCTTCCCCGATGTCCGTATTTCCTGACCATGGCCCCGAATTCACCGTGATAGTTTTCCCCGTCCTCCGTCGTCGGCCCGTTATCGCTGGTAAAGACCACCAGGGTCTCCCCGGCGATGCCCAGGCTGTCCAACAGGTCGAGGACCCTGCCGGTCTGATAGTCGGTCTCCAATACGTAATCCCCATAGGGACCGGCACCTGACCGTCCCTGGAAAGCCAGGCCCGGTGCAATCGGTGTGTGGGGGGAGGGTAAGGAAAAAAACAGGAAAAAAGGGGTTTCGGGATGTTCCAGGACACGTTCCCGCAGGTATTCGCAGGCTTTGTCCGTAACCGCGGGCAGGAGGTCCTCGTATTGCCAGCCGGGTGTGGCCGCTCCTGCCAGGAAATGTTTCCGATCGTACCATTCGGAAGGAGGGACCGGATACCGGTCGTTCTCTATCAAGGCGTGGGGAGGGAATCCAGGTACGTCATCCCCGAAGTAGTAATCGAATCCCCGTTCCGTCGGTCCGCCCCGAAGCCGGCCACCGTAATCCACATTCCGACCTTGGTTGTCCAGGGTCGGCGGTGCGCCGTCCGTCGTCGGCCAATGCCAACCCAGGTGCCACTTCCCGATGCAGGCGGTATGATACCCCGCCGCCTGCAACATGGTACCCAGGGTGGGCTGTCCCGGTTCCAGCAGCGGCGGGTCCCATACCCACGACACGCCCTTCTTCATCGGGGAACGCCAGGGATACCGACCGGTGAGGAAACTGTACCGGGTCGGGGTACAGACGGCGGCCGGCGCGTGGGCATTGGTGAACATCCTTCCCTCCGCCGCCAGGCGCGCCAGGTTCGGGGTGGGAATCTTCGAAGCCGGGTTGTACGGTTCCACATCCCCATAACCGAGGTCGTCGGCCAGGATATACACGATGTTGGGGCGGCGGACGGCTTGTTCCGGGACGCCGGGCGCCCCGCATCCCGCCGATGACAGCAGGCCAAGCACGCCGACCGGCAGGATGCCCCAGGGAAACCGGAACGGGCGGCGGATAAGGTTCGGAAGGGCGGTACACTTCGGTGGATCCATCATGTTCGGAAGGTTTAAATAAATTATGAATTTAGGAAGAATATGGGAAGATTTGCAGCTATGCAAAAAAATCATTCGGCATGACATCCATCACGGTCTTCTGTGGTGCCCGGACCGGGCACGACGGCAAATACGCCGACCTGGCGGCGGAGGTGGGCCGTACCCTGGCGGAACGCGGTATCCGGCTCGTCTATGGTGCCGGAAACGTCGGCCTGATGGGAATCCTCGCCGATGCCGCCCTGTCGGCAGGCGGACAGGTGTTGGGCGTCATCCCGGATTTCCTGAAAGAACGGGAAGCCTGCCACACCGGCCTGCAGAAACTCGTCGTCACCCGCACCATGCACGAGCGGAAAGCGGTCATGGCCGCCCGCTCCGACGGCTTCATCGTCCTGCCCGGCGGATTCGGCACCCTGGACGAATGCTTCGAAATATTGACCTGGCGCCAACTGCAGCTCCATGACAAACCCATCGGCCTGTTGAACCCGGACGGTTATTACGACCTCCTGCTGGCACATGTCCGGCTCATGCTCAGGGAGGGATTCCTCGTGCAGGAGAACACGGACCTGCTTTCGGTCGGTCCGGATATCGACAGCCTTTTGCTTACCATGGGCCGGAGGGGCCGCTGACCGGCTGAGGACCGACGGGAAAGCGGGCGGTCGGGCCCGTCGCCGGTACCGCCTGTCCGCCTGCCACATCTTTCAAATCAATCGGAACCATGCTTCGTTACTGCCTCTTCCTGTCCTTTTCCATGCTGCACTTCCTGCCGGCAACCTTCGCCCAACAAGGGGCGGCTGCCCCTACGCGCTGGTCGGGCATCAGCTACGACACGTTCTTCCAACCGCTCCGATGGCGTAGCATCGGCCCTTTCCGCGGTGGCCGGGCCGTGGCTGTCGCCGGCGTGCCGGACCAGGTAGGTACCTATTATATGGGGACCACCGGCGGCGGCGTCTGGAAAACCGAGGACATGGGCGTCACCTGGTCCAATATCACGGACGGATTCGTCGGCACCGGATCGGTCGGTGCCATCGCCGTCGCCCCAAGCCACCCGAACACCGTTTATGTCGGCATGGGGGAACACCCCGTCCGCGGTGTGATGACCCACCACGGCGACGGCATGTACCGCTCCCGCGACGGCGGGATGACCTGGCGACCTATCGGTTTGAAAAACACGCAACACATCGCCCGGATCCGCATCGACCCGAACAACCCCGACCGGGTGTTCGTGGCTGCGCAAGGCCCCCTCTACGGACCTTCCGAGGACAGGGGGATCTTCCGCAGTACCGACGGCGGGGAGACTTGGAAAAAAGTACTCTATGTCGACCAACAAACCGGCGGGGTCGAACTTTCCATGGACCCCCACGATCCGGATGTGCTCTATGCCGCCCTGTGGGAGCATGGCCGGCGCCCCTGGAAGGTCATCAGTGGCGGGCCCGGCAGCGGACTCTACAAATCCACCGATGGCGGGGATTCCTGGACTCCCATCCGCCAAGGCCTCCCCGCCGAACTCGGCAAGATGGCCGTCGCCGTTTGTCCCTCCCGGCCGGACAGGGTCTATGCCCTGGTGGAAAGCGATTCCGACCGCGAACTGGGCGGACTGTTCGTCTCCACAGACGCCGGCGGCCACTGGACCCGCGTATCCGCCGACCACCGCCTCGTCCAACGTGCCTGGTATTACACGGAAGTCTTCGTCGACCCGACCGACGAATCCACGGTCTACGTACTCAGCGCAGCCGCCCTCCGGTCCGCCGACGGCGGCCGATCCTGGGAAGTGGTCGAAGGGCCCCACGGGGATTACCACGACCTCTGGATCCATCCCCATAACCCCCGGAACATGGCCATCGCCGATGACGGAGGGGTCGGTATCACCTTGAACGGCGGGCAAACCTGGTCCGGCCAGGACAATATGCCCACCGCGCAACTCTACCGGCTGAACGTGGACAACGGCTTCCCCTACCGGATCTACGCCGGCCAACAGGACAACACCTCCCTCGCCATCGCCAGCCAGGAATTCGGCAGCAGCGGGATCACCCCGCGCAGCTGGACGGCCAGCGCCGGCGGCGAAAGCGCCTTCCTCGCCTTCGATCCCGACAACCCGCGTCTCGTCATGGGCGGCAGCTACCTCGGCACCATCGAAATCTTCGACATGGAATCCCGGGCCGGCACCAATATCATGGCCGCCCCCATCCAGTACCTGTCCCGCGATGCCCGGGATATGAGATACCGGTATAATTGGAACGCCCCCATCGTCTGGTCCCGACATGAACCGGACACGTACTACCATGGCGCCCAATACCTGCTCCGGACCCGCGACAAGGGCCTGACCTGGGAGGAAATCTCCCCCGACCTCACCCGTAATGAAAAGGAAAAACAAGGGAAAGGCGGCGGCCCCTACACCAATGAGGCCGTCGGCGCCGAAAACTACGGCACCCTGAGTTATGTGTCGGAATCCCCGCATGAAAAGGGTCTGATCTGGACAGGCAGCGACGACGGCCTGGTCCACCTGACCCGCGACGGCGGGCGGACCTGGCGAAACGTCACCCCGCCCGGCCTGCCGGAATGCCTCATCAATGCCATCGAAGTATCCCCCCATGACCCCGCCACCGTCTATATCGCGACCACCCGCTACAAATTCAACGACCACACCCCGGGGCTCTACAAATCCACCGATTACGGAAACACCTGGACCGCCATCAACCAGGGCATCCCCGCCGGCGCCTTCACCCGCGTCGTCCGGGAGGATCACGAACGGAAAGACCTACTCTTCGCCGGCACCGAAACCGGTATCCTGATCTCCTGGGACGGTGGCACGCGCTGGTACCCTTTCCAACTCAACCTCCCGGTGACGCCCATCACCGACCTTCGTATCCATCAGGACGACCTCATCGCCGCCACTTCCGGCCGCTCCTGCTGGATCCTGGACGACCTCCCGCTGCTGCGGCAGTACCACCCGGATTCCAAGGGGTTCACCCTGTTCCGACCGCAGGAAACCCGGTTGCTTACCGGCCGTAGTGAACTGGACGGCAACACGGAACAATTCTCCGGCGCCCACCCCACCCGCGGTGTCAATCCGCCGACCGGCGCCGTGCTGTATTATCACCTGCCGGAACAACTCGCGGACAAGCAGCCCCTGACCTTGACCATTACCGATGCCCGCAACAAGGTCGTCCGGGTTTTCTCGTCGATTCCGGATACCGCTTTCCTCGCCTACGACGGTGGCCCGCCCGCCCCGCCGACCCTCTCCAAAAGACCCGGCCTGAACCGATTCGTCTGGGACCTCCGTCACACCACCCTGCCCGGCGTACCCCATGTCTACATCGAAGGGAGCTACCGCGGCCACAAGGTATCCCCGGGAACCTATACCGCCACACTCCGGACCGATTCGATGTCCCGCACCACCACCGTGCTTGTTCTTCCCAATCCGCAGTACGAGGTCGACGACGCGAGCTACCAGGCCTACGATTCCTTCATGGATACCCTCGAACATACGCTTACCCGCCTGCACCTGTCGGTCCAAACCATGGACGAGCGGCGCAAACGGCTGGAAGACTTGCTTCCCCTTTTACCGGATTCCGCCGCAGCCCTCCGGAAGGATGCCGTCCGGCTACTCGACCGGATGCGGGAATGGGACCAAGCCATGGTCCAGCGGAAATCCAAAGCATACGACGACGTGGAAAATTTCCCCAACAAATTCACCGCGGAGTACCTGTTCCTCCTCAACCAAACCGAAAGCGACATACCCCGTGTCAACCAGGGTTCCCGGCAACAGTTCGAGGCTTTGCAGCCTGTCGCCCTTTCCTTCGAAAGCCAGGCCAGGCAAATCCTGTCGTCGGATATCCCGCGCCTCAACCGCGCACTTTGGGATATCGGCATCGGCGCCATCTGGTGATCCGCCCGCGTTCCGCTCCGCTTGCCTATCTTTGTGCCGCGTTCCGGAAGAACCTCCCCGACAAACGGGAGGGCCTTCCGGAACCATGTCGCCACGCCATGTACCGGCAAGCCCGGGCCGATGTGCGTCCGGCGGACCTTGCCACCACCTTCGCTATGGAAAAATCCCCCCATTTCAAGATATTGGAACAGGAGCTATCCGCTTTCCGCGGCTTGATGACCGATGCCGCAGAAACCATCACCACCCAGGATGTCTCCAACTACCCTATTTTCGTCATTCACAAGAACCTTATCGATATTGGCATAAATATAGTGGATAAGGAGAAGGTGCACAGCAACTGGTCCGTCAACGCCTCCACCCTGGAGGAATTCGTCGCCAAACAACTCATCGCCCCGGAAAAGGTGGATGATTTCAAGCTGCTGTACAGCAACCACCCTGACAAACTGTGCTTGTTCGTCCTGAGCGACCTCGGCGCGAATTTCGTTTTTTTGCCCCGATAGGCCACCGGTCGGCCCTCCGCCCGCTACCGGACCACACCAGCCTCTCATCCTCCCTTTCGTCGATCCGCACCGGCCAAGCCCCCGAATCCCGGTGACCGTCCGCTTCGGTCCGGGTCCCGGACCAGCCCTGCCGGGGGCTGCCATGTCGTGCCGACCCGAGGCCGGTAATCTCTTGACAGGTAGGAAAACAGTCCCGTTTCGCCGTACCGGCCGGTTTGGACACCGCCCCGGTCCCAGATTACCCCGCACCCGAAAGGAATCACCCCGTTCCGGATGACTTTCCCGACGGCCAACCAACCCTGATTCAACAAAAAAGCACCCGAACCCATGGCCATTGCCGTCGCCGCCGCCAACAAGATCCTGCTCATAGAAGACAACCCCGGAGACGCCCGGCTGGTGGAGATATACCTGTCCGCATCGGACCTTCGTCATTGCGAGGTGGTCCATGCCACTACCCTGCGGGAAGGTATCACCCTGCTGGAACAGGAGGTTGAGTACGCCGCCATCCTGTTGGACCTCACCTTGCCCGACAGCCGGGGCTTCGAAACCCTGGAACGGCTCGTCGCCGGCTTTCCCAAGAACAACATCATCGTCCTGACCGGCGTTGCCGATAAGGAACTGGGCATCAAGGCCGTGAAAGCCGGAGCACAGGATTTTCTGGTCAAGAGCGGCTTCGATTCCGACCAACTCGCCAAATCCCTCCGCTTTTCCATCGAGAGAAAAAAAATCCTGCAACGCCTGGAGGAAACCCAGCAGCTGGCCAATATCGGCAACTGGGAATATTTTCAGGAATCGGGTGCCTTCCGGGCCAGCGACGAACTGTACCGCATCTTCGGCCTGCCTTTGCGGCAGCGGTTGCCCATAGCGTCGCCCGATCTTGCGTCCTCCCCCCTGGCCTTGTTGGCGGACCTCCACCAAACAGCCCTGCTGGAAGGCTCCGCCCGGCAGGATGCGCGCTTCCTGACCCCGGACGGTGCGGAACGGTTCGTGACCCTCCAATGCCTGGTCACCTTTACAGAGGACGGACATCGGGTCCTGCATGGTATCGTGCAGGATGTCACGGAAAGGCGGAAGGCCGAGGAAATCCGGAAAGCCAGCGAACTGGCCCGCCGGAGTGCCCGTATGAAGGAACAGTTCCTCGCCGGTATCAGCCACGAAATGCGCACCCCGATGAACGCCATCCTCGGCATGAGCCACCTCCTCCTCCAGATGGGCCTTCCCGATGAACAGCTGCGGATGGTGGAATCCATCCGCAGCTCCTCCTCCATCCTCCTGGGTGTGGTGAACGACATCCTTGAAATCAGCGCCATCCAACATGGTAAGGTCGTCTTCGAGCGCACGCCCTTTGCCCTGAACCCCTTGCTGCAGGAACTGATCAACGTGATGCAGTACAAGGCACAGGAAAAAGACCTTTTCCTGGAACTGTACTGCGCCCCGACCCTGCCCGACCTCCTGCTCGGTGACAAGCTCCGCCTCAACCAAGTCCTCTACAACCTCGTCGGCAACGCCATCAAGTTCACCGACCACGGACACGTCCGTATTTCCGTAGATCCCCTGCCAGCATCGGACGACCGCGTCCGGCTTCGCTTTTCCATCCTCGATACCGGCATCGGTATCCAACAGGACCAATTGGAGGCTATCTTCGATACCTTCACCCGCATCCAACACAAGCATCGTATCTACGAAGGGACCGGATTGGGCTTATCCATCAGCAAACAACTCATCGACCTGCAGGGCGGCCGAATCTGGGCAAAGAGCCGACCCGGCGAAGGTTCGGAATTCCTCTTCGAGCTGCCGTTCGAAAAAGCCCAGGCGTCCGCATTGGCCGCGCTCCAGCCACCGCCCTCCGACGAATACCTCCCGCCGGATGCCCATTTCCGGCTCCTGTTGGTGGAAGACCACCCCCTGAACCAGCTCGTCGCCTCGAAAATCCTTCGCCGTAAATGGGAAAACCTCTCCCTTTCCATCGTCGAAAACGGCGCGGAAGCCATCGACCTGTTCCGGCGGGAAGCCTTCGACCTCATCCTCATGGACATCCAAATGCCCGTCATGGACGGATACGAGACCACCCGGTACATCCGTACGAACATGGAACCCGAAAAATCCCGCATCCCCATCATCGCCATGACGGCCCATGCCCATATCGCCAAGGACGAAAAGTTCCGCAGCTACCAACTGGACGATTTCGTGCTGAAACCCTTCGAACCGGACGACCTGTATCTCAAGATTTCCAAATACATCAAACGACTTCCATGAAAACGACTTCCGCCATCCTGAACCTCGACTACCTTCGCCTGATGACCGACGGCGACCCGGATATGCTGAAGACCATGATAGGCATGCTGCGGGCGGAATTGCCGGAAGCTTTGGCCGCCATCCGGGCCGCCTATGCCCGGGCCGATTGGGATGACCTGCAACGGACTTGCCATCAACTCAAGGCCACGCTGCCCTTTACCGGCCACCAGACCCTGGAGGCCACCAACAAAGCCCTTGAATCGACCGCCCGACGGGGAAAGGCCGGTGAAACAGCCGCCGGTCCCCTGATCGAAACCATGGCCGGACTCATCCCCGCCGTGGTGGAAGCCCTGCGCGAATGGGAATGAACCGGGCAACCCCGGTACTACCAGGCTGCCGGATGGCCGGATAAGGCTAAAAAATTTACCGGTTTATTTTACAAAAAAACAAAATCCTGTTACCTTTGCCTCGCTTTTCATAAAGCATCGGTGGCCCATGGTGTAACGGTAGCACTACAGATTTTGGTTCTGTCTGTTAAGGTTCGAATCCTTATGGGCCAACTAACAAGACTCATGACATCGGTGACGAAAATGGGGCTCCCCCGGATTCGTCACCGTACTCTCCCGGTTTCTTTTTCCGTATCGATTTTCTGAAACATTCCTGCGTAGCCGCATCCTTGGTGCCGCCCCGATTCGCTTGTCCACTGGCTGCATCCCCGCTTGTCCGGGCCGTCCGGTATGGATCTTGCCTCCTGCCGTTTCGCCGGCACAGCGGGCGGATTCCCGGCATCCCGAAAAAGGCACGCGAGGGGACGGCATGGGAAGCACATCCCGGTCGAACAGGAACCCTTCCCCCAAGCGCCCATGGTTACGGGACCCGGCCTTCGCCGACCTATTCATCAGGCTATATATGGAAGACCTGCTGCTATCCGTTTGCATCCCAAGCAGAAATTCGACCCGTGAGAACCTGGCGAAATTAGCCGGCAGCCTCCGGGCGAAGGATTTGGAACCCCACCGATGGGAGTTGATCCTGGTGGACAACAACCAGCCCCCCCGAATCGAGCAGGAGCATGGCGACCTTTTCGCCTGGCATCCCCGCCTGAGGTTTGTCGAGGAACCGATGTCCGGATTCCCTTATACCCAACGAAAATGCATGCAAGCTTCCCGTGCACCGGTCTCCCTGTTGCTTGGTGACGACCTCATCCTTTGCCGGGATTACCTGCGCAAGGGTTTGACCATCCTGCAGGAACAACCGGATGTCGCCGTACCGACCGGCCAAATCAAATTCCTCGGCCCCTCCGACCTGCCGGAGGTCTCCCGCAAACTCTTCGACCTTTTCGCCAAGGGCTATACCCACCAAGGCTTTTCAGGCACCTTCAAGACGAATTCCATGATGGAACATACGCCGGTGCTCAGGGGGACCGTCGGCATGTTCGTCAGAAAAGTGGTACGGGAGAAATATTCCGATGTGTTTCCCTTGTACGAGCGGCTGACCGAAAAACTCAGGCATCGCAAGGAATGGGGCGTGCTGCGGGGAACCGACCTGGATATTCATTTGCTCGCCATGAAAGCGGGTTACTACAGCATGACCACCGATGCGATTTCCTTCGAACACCATATGGGGCGGGAAGAAGTGGAGGTGGAGGCTTTGCTGGCTTACCTGCGGAACGCTCACATGGCGCTACAGCTTTTCCGGTTGCGGTGGGGATGGCCCCCGTACGGCGACCTAAGCTGGCGGGCACGGACCCAGGTCGTGAAATATCTTATCTTATCTCGGGTCCTTCCGGAAAGTAAAAAGGCGCAGGCATTGATCCGGCTGCAATATTTCCGATCCATCCTGGCGTTCCGGCGATTCTTGAAGAAAAACCCCGGCATCGCGGAAGAAATCAGGCTCCTGTAACGCACGGAGGGGCAGCGGCGGCGGGACAGCATTCCCTCAGGCCGACGGTTGCTCCCGCAAGAGCCGCCGCAAGATCTTCCCGACGTTCGACTTCGGCAACTCCGTACGGAACTCCACGCTACGGGGCACCTTGTAGGCCGTCAGTCCGGTCCGGCAAAAATCCAGCAACTCCTTGTCCGTCAGGGACGGATCCTTTTTCACGACGAACAGCTTGACCACCTCGCCCGATTTCTCATCCGGCAGACCGATGGCCGCACATTCCAGCACCTTCGGATGGGTCACCACGAAATCCTCGATTTCGTTCGGGTAGACATTGAAACCGGAGACCAGGATCATGTCCTTTTTCCGGTCGACGATCTGGAAGTAACCGTCCTCGTGCATCAGCCCGATATCGCCCGTGCAGAGCCAACCGTCGCGGATGGTATCCGCCGTCGCTTCCGGCCGGTTGTAGTAGCCTTTCATGACCTGGGGTCCTTTGACCTGGATTTCCCCCACCTCCCCGACCGGCAGGGGGATGCCATCCTCGTTGACGACCCGCATGTCCGTGGAAGGGACCGGCATACCGATGGATCCCAGTTTTCCGGTACCATCCAAGGGATTGACGCTGGCGACCGGCGCGCATTCGGTCATGCCGAAACCTTCCACCAGGGGTTTTCCCGTGACCTTCAGCCAGCGTTCCGCCACCGCCTTCTGCACCGCCATACCGCCGCCGAGGCCAAACTTAAGGGCGCTGAAATCACTTCCGGCGAAATCGGGATGGTTGAGCAGGGCGTTGAACAGGGTGTTAACGCCGGTCATCACCGTCACCTTGTATTTCCGGAACTCCTTGATGACGGAGGGAAGGTCCCGCGCATTGGTCACCAGGATGGTGAGTGCCCCCAGGCTGAACAAGGCGAGGCAATTGACGGAGAAGGCGAAAATATGATACAAGGGGAGGGGGGACAAGGCGACCTCCGCCCCCTCCTGGAAGGCGGTCGCCCCGATGGCCCGGATCTGCATCATGTTGGCGACCAGGTTCCGGTTGGTGAGCATCGCCCCTTTGGAGACCCCCGTCGTGCCGCCGGTATACTGCAGCAGCACCACATCCTCCGAATCGGAAGCGAAGGACTTGACCGTAAACCTGCGGCCGGCCGCCAGGGCCTCCCGGAAGGTGACCGTATTGGACAGGTGGTAGGCCGGCACCATTTTCCTGACCTTCCGGACGACGAAATTGACGACATTCCCCTTCGGAAACCCCAGCAACTCGCCGATGCTCGTGAGAATCACCGTCTTTATCTGCGTATCCGGCAAGATCTGTTGGAGATTGGAAGCGAAATTCTCGCAGATGATGACCGCCTTGGCACCGGCGTCCGTGAACTGGTGCAGCATTTCCCGCGGCGTATACAGCGGATTGGTATTGACGATGACCAGACCTGCCCGCAGGCATCCGAACAAGGCGATGGGGTACTGCAGCAGGTTCGGCATCATCAGCGCAATCCGGTCGCCCGGTTCCAACCCGCGGGAATGCAGGTAGGCTGCGAAATCCCTGGACAACCTGTCCACCGTTTCAAAAGACATTTCCTTTCCCATACAGGAAAAGGCAGGCCGGGAGGAGAACTTCTTCAGGGTCTCGTCGATGAGGGCCACCAAGGTCGGATAGGCGCAATCATCGATATTCGCCGGAACCCCTTTTGAGTAATGGCGGAGCCAGGGACGTGCTGCTTGTTCACTCATAACTTTATTTTTTTCCGGCACACCCGGGGGAATGACCGGTCGGGAACCGGATTGGAACCCTGCGAAGAGACCGGGGCCGACCCGGCCTCGGGAGCCGGACGAGGCCCGGGACAACAGGAACGGATTGCGCCGAAAAGCCAAATATTATTGACAAACAGGGTAAATGTACAACATTACCATTGGTTGCCAAGACATCTTCCGAAACGCGGCATTAGATTTTCCTTAAAAGTGCCCCGGCTTGTTCCAGGGTTTCGTCTTTCTTGGCGAAACAGAGCCGGATGATGCGTTCGTCCCGTTTGGACGAATAGAAGACGGATACCGGAATGGCGGCCACCCCGAACTCCACGGTCATCCGGCGGGCAAATTCCGTATCGGGTTCCCGGCTGATGGCACTGTAATCGAACAACTGGAAATAGGACCCCTCGCTTTTCAAGGGCTTGAAGCGGGATCCCTGCATCTCCTGGAGCAGCTTGTTCCGCTTCCGCATGAAAAGGTCGGCCAGTCCGCCAAAGACCGACGGGTCCGAGAAATAATCCGCCACGGCATATTGCATCGGGGTATTGACCGAGAAGACATTGAACTGGTGGATTTTCCGGAATTCCCTGGTCAGGTCGGGCGGGGCGACCAGGCATCCCAGTTTCCAGCCGGTCGTGTGCAGGGTTTTTCCCAGGGAGAAGACGGCCACCCCACGTTCGGACAAGGCGGGAAATTGCAGCAGGGAAAGGTGCCGTTGCCCGTCGAAGACCATGTGTTCATAAGCTTCGTCGCTCAGCACCAGGATGTCGCGACTGGCGGCGATCCGTTGCAAGGCGCCCCAGTCCTGCTCCCGGAACACCTTTCCGGTGGGGTTGTGCGGCGTATTGACGATGATCATGCGGGTCTTCCAGGAAATCAGGCGCTCCAGCAAGGGCCACTCCACCCGATAGTCGGGCCCCGTCATTTCGTAGACCACCGGCAGTCCGCCGGCGATTTCCACCGCCGGCCGGTAACAGTCATAGGCGGGCTCGATGAGGATGACCTCGTCATCCGCCCGGACAAAGGCGGCAATGGCACTGAAAATGGCCTGGGTGGCACCGGCGGTGATGGTCAGTTCCCGGTCGGGGTCGGGCCTTACCCCGTACAGCGAAGCCAACTTGTCGGCCAGCCGTTGCCGGAGGGCGGGCACCCCCTGCATGGGCGCATATTGGTTGTGTCCCTTGCCGATGTGTTCCGCGACCAATTTTTTCAGCTGTTCGCTGCAGTCGAAATCCGGATAGCCCTGCGAAAGGTTGATGGCGCCGTGTTCCTGCGCAAGTGCAGACATGACGGTGAAGATGCTGGTACCGATGTGCGGAAGTTTGGAAGTGATGACCATGTCCGGATGGCTTGCGTTAGGCACCCCGCCGCCTCCCGCCCGCCCCGATGTCATCGGATGGAAGGCTGCGGCAGGATTGGCGAATATATCCTGATTTTTGCATTTCCCCGCACCTTGCGGTCCATCAGGGCAGGGTGGACGGCCGCCCCTCCGGATAAATCACCGAAGTGGCCAGGATACCGTCGTCCGTCAGGCGGATGAACCGGAAGCCCGCCCGGAAATGGTCGATCCGGAAATCGGCCGTCCCGGCATCGAGCTGGAAATAACAGGAAGGGGTGATGTAAACCGTCAGCCTGCCCACCTGGAGCGCGCGTTCCACGTGGTAATGCCCACAGAACACCTGTACCGGTACCGGGGCCGTCCCGAGCACCTTCCGCAGCGCTTCCGTATTCCGCAGCGGATAATGCGTATCCATGAAAGGGACGCCCGCAGGCAGGGGCGGATAATGCATGAACAGGAGGACGGGCTCCCGCCGTGGCGACAACTCCGCCGCCAACCATGCCAGCTGTCGGTCGGAGACATGCCCCTGCGAAGATTCCAGGAAGACCAGCCGATGTCTGCCGACCGGATAGGTGAAATAGAGTTCTCCGTCCGTCTGCCAATGCCGACAATCAAATGCACGGGCCAGGGTGTCCGTATCGTCATGGTTGCCTCCGATCACCACATGGGGCAGCCCGCTTTCGGCCAGTTGTTCCCGCACCCAACGATACACCTTCGGATCCGGCGTCTCGTAGCAGATGTCCCCTGTCAGGACCAACAGGTCCGGCCGCATGGAGACGGCGGCATGCAGCACGGTCAGGAAGTTGCCCCGGGTATCCACCCCATGCCGATTGGTATTGTCGTGCGAAAGATGTAGGTCGGTTATTTGCAGGATGGTCATGACAATCGGATGAGGGTGGCGCGGCCACGGGATATTTTAAGGCTCCCATCGAACAAACCTGCGCCGGAGATTTGTTGGTGGTATGTAAAAGTAGCAAACTGCCGCGATATCGGGCGGCGGCGGCACCCACTGAAAACACGGCGTCATGAACCTGCAGCAACTACGCGACATCATCGGAAGCTATGCGGATTTCCTCGAACAGTCCCCACACCACGACCCCTATTGGAAATGGGAAATCCAACGGCGGTTCCAGGAAAACTGGGACCCCGCGGCAACAGACTTTCGGGAGATGTTCGACCGGTCCCTACAGAGCACCCGCACCAGGCGGCTCTGGAACCGGGAACATTACGCCCCCAAGGACATGATGCTCGCCTTCATCGACCTGGACCGGGATTTCGTCCGGTCGGCATTCTCCGACCTGTTCGACGAACGGCGGGAGGTGGAGGGCCGGATGGACCGCTTCCTGTTCCATTGCGACGAGCTGCTGCGGGCCTATCGGGAGCGGCACCCCCATTCCATCCGGCAAAGCCACTACCATGCGGACGATTACGCAATCCTTTCACACTACCTGAGCTGGCGTTTCCCGGACCGCTATGCGCCGTATGATTTCAACCGGTTCCGGGCCTTGATGGGCATCCTGGGAAGCCGGGACATTCCCGGTATCCACGATGTGGAACGTTTCTTCAAGGTCGCCCGGACCCTCTACAAGTTCCTGTCCGCGTCCGACCGCGTCATGGGTACCCATCGGAACAGACTGGATCCGGAAAGCCATTACCAGGGAGACACCCTGCTGGTCGTGGAGGATTTCATGGAGTTCGCCGTACCCTGACCCATGATGCAGGCCCGCAATCCTCCTCAGCCTTCCGATTCCAGGGAGGCCAGGGCCGCCTGCACACTGCGCCGGTGCTCCCGGGCCATGACCACCGACGGAGGGACGGCCCGTTCCCTGCAGTCCGCGATGGCACACCGTTCGCAAGTGGTACCGACGAGGGTGACGGGTATCTGCGGGTCGTCGAGCCACCGGACCTGATTGCGCAGCTTCCCATCCACCTGCAAGCCGATCGTCAGGCTGACATCCCGACCACCGCCCGATTCCGTGCCTCCCGAACGGGCGATGACCAGGCAAAGGTAAGACTGCCCGGACCCGGAGAATACGGCCTGCTGCACAGCCACCGACAGTCCGGTTCCCGGTACCGGTTCCTGCAACAGGGTGACGGAAGCCCATCGGCGGCAGTAATGCTCCTGCAACAGGTGCAGGGACGGTTCCCCCCGCCGGTTGAGGCGAAGCTCCCGGTCAATCCGGAACCGGCCGCCATCCGGTTCCCGGACCATCCTCAATACGAAGAGCTGACCCAGCCCGAACGCCTGGGGTAACAGGTTGGACATCCGCTGCAGCCACATCTCCGGAGTCGCGTGGTATTTTTCCAACAACTGCCGAAGCAAGGCCCCCCCGTCCCACCGCGGCAACCGGAACAGGCGCCGCAGGTCGGCCTGGACGGCGGACTTCGGCAGGAGAAGCGCCGCCGCAAAATAACCGGCCTGGAAGTGACTCAGCGCTTCCTCAAAGGAGTGGACCCGGAGCAGCTTGGCCGTATTCGCACGCTCCTTCAATTCCAGATAACTGAACCCCAGCTCCTTGGCATACTGAAACGCGACCTGCTCCGGACTGAGCCGGCTGTTGAGCAGCAATTTGCGGGATGCCGGCAAATAGACGGACCGGATGCCGGCCAATTCCGGATGCGCCGCCAGTCCGTCCTCGACAATCGTGTATCCGTAACGCTCCCTCAACAGCACACCCAGCCTTTCTTTCGGCACCGGCAATTCCTTCCACAGACCCGCCGTCCTGGAAAGTGCAGCGGCCGCCTGCTCCAAGGCCGGAAAATAATTTTCCTGCAACTCCAGGTAGGCCCGCAAGGCCCCGAAATAAAAGTTCTCCTCCGTCAGGGAATAGTTTCGGGACAACTCCAACAGGGTGGATATGAAGGCGCTGACCCGTACCGGCGCATCGGCCAACACTTCCACCACCTTGTGCATCTCCACCCCGAACAACTCCAGCGGCAGCTCCTGCAGGAAGTTGGACCGGAGCAATGCCTGCACCGGCGTAATGCTCCGGTCCGCCTCCGCCTGCATGTCCGCCACACTCCGCCCCAACGCTTCGGCCAAGGCCTGCATCTTCTCCGCCCGCGGATATTTCTTCCCCTTTTCTATCTCGTTCAAATAGGACACGGAAATGCCGGTCCGGGCAGCCAGGTCGGCGAAACTCAAGCCCTGCTCCTGCCGCAGTTGCTTCACTTTCCACCCGAAAAGGATCCGGTCGTTGGATTTCTTTTGGCTCATCCTACAAAGCTACAAGTGTTCCAGCGAATATTCGCAGCAATTTGCCGGAAACGGCCGGAACCTGCCTCCCCTTCGCTTTTCATCGGATAAATATGCCCGCCGATATAAAATTCCCTGCCTTCGTCCTTTATCCGGATACTTTTGCCACTGGTCGGGATTCTGCCGGTCTTCCGGCGACCCGCTGCCTCCTCATCCGAAAAAATACCAGCTCCATGAGCCTGCTGCACCTCGACGACATTGTCAAACGTTATGACAACCACCTGGCGGTGGACCACGTCAGTTTCGACATCCCCCAGGGTGCCATCTTCGGCATGCTCGGACCCAACGGCGCCGGAAAGACTTCCCTGATCCGAATCATCACCACCATCACCAAAGCCGATTCGGGGAACGTAAAGTTCGACGGGGAACCGCTCCACAGCCGGCATCCGGCGCTGATCGGCTACATGCCGGAGGAACGCGGCCTCTACAAGAAAATGAAAGTGGGGGAACAACTCCGCTACCTGGCACAGCTCAAGGGGCTCTCCGCCGGCGACACCCGGAAAGCGCTCCGTTACTGGTTCGACCGGTTCGCCATCCGGGACTGGTCGGGCAAGAAAGTCGAAGAGCTGTCCAAAGGGATGCAACAGAAAATCCAGTTCATCGCCACCGTCATCCACCGACCCAAGCTGCTGATCCTGGACGAGCCGTTCAGCGGACTCGACCCCATCAATGCCCGGCTCATCCAGGATGAGATCCTGCACCTCAACCGGGAAGGGACCACCATCATCTTCTCCACCCACCGGATGGAACAGGTCGAGGAACTGTGCGAGCAGATCGTCCTCATCAACAAAGGGCGCAACATCCTGTACGGCAAGGTGGCCGACATCCGGCAACAGTTCAAGGAACACCTCTTCCGGATTTCCTTCGCCGAACCTCCGCCACCCGGCGGACCGACGGAATCCATTCCGCTCGCCGGCGTGACCGTCCGATCCGCAGACGGCCCCACCCTGCTCGTACAGGTCGATCCGGACCGGGATACCAACGCGCTGCTGCAGTATTTCATCCAACAAGGGCTTCGCATCCGGTCCTTCCAGGAGATCCTTCCCGGTATGAACGAAATCTTCATCCGCCAGGTGACCGGCGCGGAACAAACGGCTCCCGATGCCGACGTCCCTCCTCCACCACCGCATAATCGAGCGATATGAACAAGTTGTGGCTGATCATCGAACGGGAGTACCTGACCCGCGTCAAGAAGAAAAGTTTCATCCTGACCACCTTGCTCTCTCCCCTGGTCTTCGTGGCGATACTGACCGTACCGGTCCTGATCGCGACCCTGTCGGAGCGGGAGGACAAGTCCATCGCGGTCCTGGATGCCTCCGGCATCATGCATCCACCGGAGGAAAACGGGAGCCATCTCCACTTCGCCGTCATCCGGGACCAATCCCTGGATGTCCTGAAAACGACTTATCAGGAACAGGGTTTCGCAGGGATCCTGTACGTACCGGCTTTTCCGGATACGGTCCGCAAGCTCCGCGTGCAATACTTTTCCGAGGGGGAACTTTCCCTCTCCGAGACGAACCAACTGGAAAACCTTGTCCGAAACCAAGTGGAGGATTTCAAGATCCTCGCGGCCGGCTACCAGGAAGCGGAACTGGCCCTGCTGAAAGTCCGGGTAGACCTCGAGCAGAAGGAGCTGGCCGTCACGGAAACCGGCGAGCTGCTGGAAACCGATAAGCGGAATTCCGCACAAGTGGCCACGGTCATCGGATTTGCCGCAGGTTTCATCATCTACGTCATCCTGTTGTTCTACGGCACCATGATCATGCGGTCCGTGATGGAGGAAAAGACCAACCGAATCGTGGAGGTCATGATTTCGTCTGTCCGGCCCTTCCAGTTGATGCTCGGCAAAATCATCGGGGTCAGTGGGGTCGGGCTGACCCAGATGCTGATCTGGGTGGCGCTGACCCTGGGCCTGAGCTCCCTGGCCGGTACTTTCATCGGCATGGACACGGCGGCCGGCGGACTACCGGCGGCGGAACCGGCACCGGATGCATCCGCAGCCTTCTATACGATGCTGACCGGACAGGATTGGTCCTATATCATACCGCTTTTCCTGCTGTACTTCCTCGGCGGCTATTTCATTTACGCTTCCCTGTTTGCGGCCGTCGGTTCCGCCATGGGGGACGACCTCGGGGAAAGCCAGTCCCTGACCATGGTCGCCATGGCCCCCATCATCCTGTCCATCGTCATGCTGAGCCCCGTCATGGAAGACCCTCACGGCACCATCGCGGTCTGGTTTTCCATCTTCCCCCTTTCCGCTCCCGTCCTCATGCCGGCACGCCTGGCCTTCGAGCCACCGGGGTGGGAACTGGCGCTGTCCCTGTTGCTGCTCATCGCCTCCTCCTTGTTCTTCGTCTGGTTGGCCGGCCGCATCTATCGGGTGGGCATCCTGCTTTACGGCAAGAAAGCCAACCTGCGGGAAATGGGGCGCTGGATATTTTCCCGGGATTGAACCGGCGCTTCCCGATGGTCCGCAGGAGCAAGGCCTTCATGGCCGGCGGCCCCGACCACCCGAGACCGCTGGCGGAAAAGCAAGGGATTCCCGGGAATGGGTACTTTCACCTTGTCAGGGAATCTTTTTCTTCCCGGCTTCGCAGGGAACAGTACCTGCCGGCTCCTGCCTCCGGGCGCTGACCGGCGGTTCCGCCTGGATGGCCGCGAGGGGCCTGATGGCCGCGAGGCGCCGGCCTCGTCCGGGGAACCGCTCTTTCCCGGCTGCGCGACAGGGGGTAGCCGAAGCGGAAGTCCGGGGTTGCCGTGCCATCGGCAGGCCGGCGGGGACGATCCGTTACCTGCCCGCTCATGCCGCTCCCCGGTCGGGGCAATTTATTTTTTCGCTTCCCAAGGTTAGTTTCCCAAAAAAGATTATTTTTGCCACCGCATCCGAAAAGATGGATTGTCACTTGATAAAGGGGGTATAGCTCAGCTGGCTAGAGCGCTTGCATGGCATGCAAGAGGTCGTCGGTTCGACTCCGACTATCTCCACCTTTTTTCCTTTCTTCTTCTTCCTTCCATGGGTCCTTCGGGACCATTTCCTGTCGATTATTTGATGCACGACCGTCCGTGGCCTTTCCGAAGGATTCCTCCGGTTATACAAGGCTGGTGCCGGGCCGCAGTGCCATTCCACAAGCTGCCGTCGAGGTCGGCCCGCAGTCGCCGGCCGGTTCGGCCGAAGTCACGGTCCGGTCCCTGCCGGTGTCCCCGTCGCGCCGCATTCCCTGCGGACAGCGGGAAGGCAGGGGCAATCGGTTGGTAGAAGTGCGGGCCAAGGGTACCGCCCAGCCCGGCTTCCCCGTATTTTTGTCGCCTGGCGGTGCCGGAACGGTACCATCAGCATCAAAAGCGACCCAAGGGAATGAGTAAAGCACAAGAGGAGCTGGCCTTGCTGCAGCAGTTGTTGCGACAGGAAAAGGAACAGGATTATGAGCAGTTCCGCCGTTTCGTAGAACAACTGACCTTAGCGGAAAGCGTATCGGAGGGGTATACCTGGTATCCGGTGACCTTGGAAAAATCCGGCTACACATACGGGGAGCGCGCGTACGTGACGGTCACGCGGACTGCTGCCGCAGGGACCCAACAGGCTTTCCGGCCGGGACAGCCGGTCCTGTTGTTCAACCGGGCGGACGAAGTCCGGCAGCCGGAGCAAAGCGGCGTCATCCATTCCATGACCGCCACCCGGATGAAGGTCGTGCTTTCCGGGAAGGACCTTCCCGACTGGTTGCATGGCGGATCGTTGGGCGTGAACCTGTCCTTCGACGAAAGGACCTACCGGGAAATGGAAAATGCCCTGACCCGGGTACGGGAAGCAAGTGGAAACCAATTGGCGGCGCTGCGGGAAATCGTCCATGGCAATCGGGATGCCCGGTTCCGGGAACACGCGCCGGTGACGGTGGCCGGACTCAACCCCTCGCAGGAGGAAGCCGTCCGGCAGGTCCTCTCTGCGCAAGACATTGCCGTCGTACACGGCCCGCCCGGCACCGGCAAGACCACCACCCTGGTGGCCGCCATCCGGCTGATCTGCCAGACGGAACAGACCGTACTCGTTTGTGCGCCCAGCAATACCGCCACCGACCTGCTGACCGAACGGCTGGCGGCGGAAGGATTGTCCGTCCTCCGGCTCGGAGATATTTCCCGGGTCGATGAAAACCTTGTCCGCCATACCCTGGATGCACAACTGGCCAATCATCCCGAAGCGAAAAACATCCGGAAAGTAAGACTGGAGGCCGCGGAGGCCCGTCGAAAGGCCTTGCGGTACAAGAGAAAATTCGGAGAGGACGAACGCCGGGAGAGAGGCCGCCTGTTCAAGGAAGCGGGTGAGCTGTCCGCCTGGGCCAACCGCCTCGAGGATATCCTCGTCGAGAGCCTGCTGGACGGCAGCCAGGTCATAACCTGTACCCTGGTGGGATCGATGCACAAGGCCCTGGGTAAAAGGCATTTTCGGACCCTGGTCATCGACGAGGCCGCCCAGGCACTGGAACCGGCCACCTGGATCCCCTTGACCCGGGCGGACCGGGTCATTCTCGCCGGCGACCCCTTCCAGCTCCCGCCCACGGTAAAATCCCCCAAGGCCCTGCAAGGCGGACTCTCCGTCACCCTGATGGAGAGATGCCTCACGAAAGTCAGACCGGTCAGCCTCCTCACGGTACAATACCGCATGCACCGGTCCATCATGCAATTCCCGAACCGCTGGTTCTATCAAGGCAAGTTACAGGCGGCGGAACCGGTCGCGGATCACCGGCTCGCCGTCCCCTTACCCCATGCGCCGCTCCTGTTCATCGATACCGCGGGTACCGGTTTCGAGGAAAAAACCCCCGAAAAATCCAGGAGCCGATACAACCCCGAGGAATTCCAGCTGCTGTGCGAACACTTGTACCAGCTGCTCGGGCTGTACGACGGACAGGAGCCCCCTTCCATCGGACTCATATCCCCTTACCGGGAGCAGGTCCTGCATATGGCGACCGCTTCGGCCAAGGACCCGGTCCTTGCATCGATATCGCTCGACATCAACACCATCGATGCATTTCAAGGGCAGGAAAGGGACGTCATCTATCTTTCCCTGGTGCGATCCAACCCAAAAGGGGACATCGGCTTCCTGGCCGACTACCGCCGGATGAACGTCGCCATGACAAGGGCCCGCAAATTGCTGGTCATGGTCGGAGACAGCGCCACCATCGGCAAGGACCCATTCTATCGTGACCTGTTGGACCACTGTGAGGAAAGCGACGGCTACCAGACCGCCTGGGCCTACATGATGTGATCCCAAAACGTCCATCCGGCGGCAGGCGGACGCACACCGCCGGACAGGAACCGGGCAGGTACCCGTCCGGAGCGACAAGACCCGCCTATTTTTTCCGGAATATCCAAAGTGTCCTATATTTGTCCATCCTTGTACGGATACTTCGGGCAAAATGACAAGCTTATCGATATATTTACGCGTCGTCCGTTTCGTTTTGGCCGGCGCCTGCCCGTTCGTACAAAGATACCGGGACGTTCGGACGGAAGGCAGCCCGCACCATGCACCGCCGCGCCCTCCGTTCCAATCCGACCCTCATGAAATACATGGATATCCTGTTGGGACCTTCCGCTGCCCAAGCGACGACCGCTCCGGGAGGCATCGGTTACTTTTCATCCAATACCATGATTGAAGTCAAGATCTTTTCCGGCACCCAATCCCGCTACCTGGCCGAGAAAATCGCGGATTACTACGGCCAGCCGCTCGGAGCGCTCGATGTCAACCGTTTCAGCGACGGGGAAATGCAACCGGTCATCAATGAATCCGTCCGGGGCGCCTTCGTCTTTTTCGTCCAGTCCACTTTTGCTCCTGCGGAAAACCTCATGGAGCTCCTGCTGATGATCGATGCCGCCAAACGGGCCTCCGCCGGCTACATCACGGCTGTCATTCCCTACTTCGGCTATGCCCGCCAAGACCGCAAGGACAAACCCCGGGTGCCCATCTCCGCCAAGCTCATTGCGGAACTGCTGCAGGCAGCCGGAGCCGACCGGGTGATGACCATGGATTTCCATGCGGACCAGATCCAGGGCTTTTTCGATGTTCCGGTGGACCACCTCAAGAGCCAGGCGATCTACATGCCTTATCTTCAGGAAACGAACCTGGACAATGTCATTTTCGCCTCTCCCGATGTGGGCGGCGTCAAGCGCGCACGCACCTATGCCAAGTATTTCGGAAAGAGCCTCGTCATCTGCGACAAGTACCGCAAGAAGGCCAATGAGATCGAGGACATGACCGTCATCGGCGATGTGAACGGTGCCGATGTCATCATGGTCGACGACCTGGTGGATACCGCAGGCACCCTGTGCCGCGCCGCAGATATCCTCCTCAAGGAAGGGGCCCGCAGCGTACGTGCCATCTGCACCCACCCTGTCCTGTCCGGAAAAGCCTTTGAAAATATTGAGAAATCCGCCCTGCAGGAATTGATTGTCTGTGATACCATTCCGATTCCGGACAACCAGCGGTGCAAAAAGATCAAGGTCCTCTCCACGGCCAGGCTGTTCGCCAGGGCCATCCGCAACACGCACGAACACCGCTCCATCTCGGCGCTGTTCATCGAAGGCTGATTGCCACCGGCACGGCCTGCGTGTCCGCCCGGCTGCCCGCCCCCAGCCTCAGTCTTCTATCCGGCCCGCAAAGCGACCGATGGAAATGACCGCATTCTGCACCTTGTCGTAATCCACTTTGTAATGGATGAACTTGCCTTCCCGGATGGTCTCCACCAAGCCTGCCAACCGCAAGATCCTGAGATGTTGGGAAGTGATGGATTGTTCCAACTTGAGCGTGTTGTAGATTTTGTTGACGTTGATAACTTCGTTTTGGTCGATAAACTCCAGAATCTTTAGTCTGAGTGGGTGGGCAAGTGCACGCAGGATCTCCGACGAATCCTGCAATTTGTCATCGCTGATGTTTACCTTGGCCTTTCTCATAGAAGTTTCTTTTTTCAATAATGTGCAAAGGCAAATATGAGGTTTTAATTTATTTTCCCAAAACGGTAATAAAAAAAATGCTGTAAATCAATGGGTTTACAGCATTTTCCGATAGGCGAACCACCCATCGGACGAAACAGGATCGCCTTCCTGTCGTAGTATTTCGTTTTTTCGGATTGTTGCCATCCGCCCGGCCGAGGAAACCTGTAGGGGGCCACCTTCGTCCCACCGGACGGACCATCACCGTTTCCTGTCCATATCAGACTGACAAATAAGCTCTTATATCAGGCTGCCAGGTCCTCGACCAGTTTCGAAATTTGAGAAAGCCGGTCTTTGTCCAGGGTGTAAAAAATGAACTTTCCCTGCCGCTCCGTCGCCACGACACCCGCACGGCGGAGAATGGCCAGATGCTGGGAAGCGACGGATTGCTCCAGGCGGAGCTTGATGTAAATGTCGGTGACCGTCATCTTGTCGTTCTCCTCCAACAGGTCTATGATTCGTTGACGCAGTTTATGATTGATGGCCCGCAATACCAGTACCGCCTTGCGTAACTCCGCGTAGTCCAACTGTATTTCGTCCTTTCCCTTCTTTAAGACAATCGTCTCACTCTTTTGCTTTCTCATATCTATGTTTTTGAAACGGTTAAAAAATTGTCCTTAACCTTGTTTTAAGTTTTCTCAGATTATTAAAAATTTCATACCTAGCTGACCAATAATTATACCAATCGAAAAAATAATTCGTAAGGACGGCCCGCCCATATATAGCAATGGCGAAAATACAAAGTATTTCTAAATTAATAAAATCTTCAATTAAAATGAAAGCTTCCAGAAGTCCTTACTTAAACATTTAATTACCAATAAATTAAAATATTCGCAATTCCTTCCGGGTACGTGCCCGCCCGGGTGGCCGTCCGGTGCGCATGCCTGTATCTTCCCGTCGGCCCCGTGCCGGAGTCTTTACCGGAGATCCTCCCAAAGGTCTGCCCTTCCCCCTTCCGGGGCCTTCCCCATTCGTCGTTCCCTACTGCCTTTCAAGGCTTTAGGCTTCCCCTAATACCTTCGGCAACATTCGCTTTGCCCGCATCCCGCTTATCTTCGGGCAGCTCCTTCCCATTCCTCCCGACCGGAATCAACCCTCCCCCCCTTTTGCCGACACGATATGTAAAAATAATGTTATGGAACCGCGCACCCGCCTCGTCGACCACCGCCTCCGGTTCGCGGTCCTTCACGGCGGGATCTTAAAAAAAATGTGTCGTGGCAACGTAAAGTGAATGTTGCGAAATCCGGGCCGCTTCCGACCGCCGGCCCGCACCCATGCCATGCATCGCTGCGCGTGCCGGCATGCGAAAGGCGGGACCCGACTGCGAAGGAGCGGCCGGTGAACGCCTCCTCCCATCCGTTCCAAACGGTGGGAACAAATGGACGTTCCTTGTCCGTAAATGGGCAGGCACGGCAAATGTTCCGGCTCCGGGCGTTTCGGACGGGCCTGGCAGCCGGCGTTTCGCGTGCTCCGGGCCGCCGGGGAAATCCGCCGCCCCCGACAGGCTTCGGCAGGCGTGCCCCATGGTACCGTCCGGCCATGGGTTTTTCCCGGTCGTACCGGGCATCCTGCATGTCCTATGGAAACAGGCAGCTGGCAATGGTGGGAAACAGGCTTGCCGGCAGACCCTTGAAAAGGCCCGGCCGAAGCACAGCCGGCCTCATCCGGGGCGGTTGGCCGGACGGGTAATGTTAGGCGCCTTGAGGTAGTTCGGGGAATAACCGGCCAGGTCCGCAAAAACACCCTGCGTGAATTGCCGGAAGGAAAGCTCCGCCAGGTGTGCGGCGGAACACCGGACCGCCGGGAAATCGGCATTCCTGCCGGCCAGCAAGGGTCGGCACTTTTCCGAGCCGTTCCCCACGAAAACCAACCGCTTCCCCGCCTCGAAATACGAACGGAATGCGGAATCGTCCAGGACCATGGGCTGGACGGGCAGTACCTCCTGTCCGCCGGCATCATACAGGGCGGTGTACACTTCCATCCGCCGGGCATCGATCATCGGGCAGTACAGGGCGTCAGGGTCGCCGTCCGTCCGGGCGGCGGCCCAAGCCAAGGATGCAAGCGTATCCACCGCCAACAAGGGCCGTTCGAGGGCGAAACAAATCCCCTTCGCTACGGAGACACCGATCCGGAGGGAAGTATAAGACCCCGGTCCGCCGCTCACCGCAACCGCCGACAAGTCCCCAAGCTCCAGCCCTGCGGCATCCATGCACGCCCCGACCAGGCGGGTAACGATGCGGCCGTGGTCGTTGCCTTCCGTCCGTTCGCACAAAGCCAACGGACGTCCCGCCCCCGCAAGGCCGACGGAACACACGTCCGTCGCCGTCTCCAGATTCAAAATGAGGGGAACTTGTCCTGCCATCCGATTTGTTTCCAGGTGGATTGCTAACTTTGCCGATCCGGCAGCCCTGCTGTCCGACCGGCTTTTCATCGTCACCAACGGCCCCGACCGGCCATCGCCAGGCAAATATCTCAAAACAGGACCATGCTGGACAAACTGGATGCCATACAAAACAACTTTTTCCTGCTGGAGGAACAATTGGGCGACCCGGATGTCATCAACGACCAGGACCGCTACGCCAAGATCAGCAAGGAATATTTCCGCCTGAAGGTTGTCGTCGACGCCTACCGCCATTATCAATCCGTGGTCGACGACCTGCGGGAAGCCAAGGACCTGTTGAAAGCCCCGGACGACGAGATCCGGGAAATGGCCCGCACGGAAGCGGCAGAACTGGAACTCCGCAAGGCGGCCCTGGAGAACGAAATCAAAACCCTGCTCATCCCCAGGGACCCGGAGGATACCCGCGACGTCATCTTTGAAATCAGGGCGGGAACCGGCGGGGACGAAGCCAGCCTTTTCGCCGGCGACCTGTTCCGGATGTACGCCAAATATTTCGAAACACAAGGATGGAAAACGGAACCGCTGTATGAAAACGAAGGGACAGCCGGCGGTTTCAAGGAAGTGTCCGTCGCCGTCAAGGGCACCGATGTCTACGGCCGGCTCAAATTCGAATCCGGTGTCCATCGGGTACAACGGGTACCGGAAACCGAATCGAAAGGCCGCGTCCACACATCCGCCGCTACCGTGGCCGTCATGCCGAAAATGGAAATGGAGGATGTCAACATCAATCGGGCCGACCTGAAGATAGACACCTTCCGTTCCAGCGGGGCGGGCGGACAGCATGTGAACAAGACGGAATCCGGCGTCCGCATCACGCACCTGCCCACGGGCGTCGTCGTCGAATGCACCGAAGGTCGTTCCCAACATTCCAACCGCGACATCGCCGAACAGCGGCTCTACCAAAAGATCCACCAAATGCAGCAGGAAAGGCATCAGGCCGATATCGCCGCCCGAAGGAAATCCCTCGTCGGCTCCGGCGACAGGTCCGAAAAAATCAGGACCTACAATTTTCCCCAAAACCGGCTGACGGACCACCGGGTCGAACTGACGATGTACAACCTCGACCAAATCATGGAAGGGGAGCTGGACAAGATCCTCGATGCCCTCCAATTGGCGGAAAACGCCGAAAAGATGAAAGCCATGGAAGCCGCCTGAAGCCCCTTTCCGCCCGCCGGCCTCTTTCCCTCCCTGCCGGAGCTCGCCCCTATTCCAGCAGCGGCACCTGCTCCGCTTGCAACACGTCTTTCTCCTGGCCATTGAGGCTGACAAAGGCGATGAGTTCGCAATGCTCCTCCTTCCATCCTGTCGGCAGTTCGTACTCGAAAGTCTTGGTGACCGTATTCCCGGCGGACAGGTTTTCCGTAAGCGGCACCCCGTCGTAGGGTGTCATCATGCCGCGCAGGACATGCTTGTGGACGTAATCCGCCTTGGGCACCGAACTGGCCGGCGTCAGCTGCAGGTCCTGGATTCCGCTTTCCGTTATCATGAGGCTCAGGCGGACATCCGGATGCGCGATGTCCTCGTCCACCAACAAGGTGACCGTCGCCGTCACTTTGCGCGTGTTGGTATCGAAGGACGGCACGATGCCGATCCGGACGACGGGCGGGATACCTTTTTCTTCCGCCACATAGCCTGCCCATTCCCCTTTCCCCAACTGGAGGTCGAACTGCCCCTCGAATTTCCGGCGATTGACCACCGCCGTCGGATACCCGAACGGCTCACCCAGGTAACTCAGGATCTGGTCGCCGTCCGGTGTGCGGAAATCGTAGAGACTGGCCTGATAAGGCGGGGCAAATTCGCCGGCATGGATCGATACCGCAATCAGCCCGGATGCATGGATGCTCAACAAGGTCTCGATTTCCTCGCTGCCGGCCGGGCAGTTGACACACCGGACGCCGGTGAACTCCTCGATGAGCACCTGCCGACCCTGCCCTTCCAAATCCGGCCCGGGGTCTACCTGCCCGGGCTTCACCCCGGTCACGACGGGTGCGATTTCCTCACAGGAAGTCCACATCAGGACTACCGGCATGCATAACAGCATCATCAATCGAATTCTCATACGGACTGAATTTTATGTGGACAAGGATTTCCCACGCGTCGGGAACAGGACGGAATCCGGCCCGGCCCCTCGGCCCCGTCGAAAAGGGCCTTACCGCTCACCCGGTCAGAACGTCGAGTTCACACTCATTTTCACCCCACTGAAGGCGGGTTCCAACCGACAGATGCCGCCGGAGCAGACGATCCCCTCCACTTGCTTGACATAACTGAGGGAAAGCCGGTTCGCCTTGTAGGTATAGAACAGGTCCACCCGGGGATAATGGATACGCAGCTTCTTTCCGTTGTCATCCACCGGGGATATCTTACCCGGGTCGATGTTGTACATATCCGAGACGGTGACCGTCCAGTGCGGGGCCGCGCTGAATTCCAACAGGGCGAAGATCCAATTGCCGTAATCTTCCCGCACGAGCGTCCCGGTGGTCTTGTCCGCGTTCTTTCCGACATTCATGTACTGCGCCTCCAGGCGCAGGGTTTTCCTGCGGTCGAAATGGTAGAGGAAATCGAGATAGGGGGTCAGGGTTTCGATGAGGTCGGCCTCCGGCTTTCCATAGAACACCTCCTGGTTGTACCGCTGCCATTGCAGGCCGGTCGTGAGGGACCATTTGTTCTTTTGTTTGAAATAAATCTCCGAGAAAATCTCCCGGTACAACAGTTCCTTATCCAGGTTGTCGATGTGGGAAAGGTTGAGGTTGAGGCTGAGTTTCTTGTTCACCCGGTAGCGGATATCCGCCTGGATGGCCATTTCCCCCACGAACTGCGTAGCGGCGGCATAGCGGGCGGGCAGGCGGTAGGTGTTGACCCTGGCCATCGGGGGAATGTAATGCAAGAGCCCGCGGAAACCTTCCTCCTGGGGTCGGGTCCGGAAGTCGAAATGGTCCGTCCGTTTTCCTTCCAGGGTAATGCCCAGTCCTTTGTGGGCATAGCTCAGGCTGGTGAACAGCACGCTGCCCGTGGTGTTGACGTAGGCACCGGCATTGGGAAGCGTGTCCCCCGCCAGATTGACGCGGTCGGCGAAGGGGTCGTTCATGATGTCCTTCGACTTCCAGGCCGTTTCCACATACCAGGAGAACGGACCGACGGTCAGGGTGTTGTAGAAGGTGGCGGCGTAGGTGTTGTAGGCCGGTCCCCGGTAACCGCCCGCCACCGTATCCGGGAACATCCGGGCGATATCCTCCTGTCGGTAGGTATTGAGTGCGGCGACCAGGTTGTTCATGGTGGGATCGTCCAGGGTACGGCCGACCACGCCGATGCCGGGTGCCAGGGTGACGCCGGCGGAATCCAAGGCCAGGAACCCTTCCAGGTTGAGTCCCCGCAGCACGCTGTTGTACACGTCGAACTGCTGTTTCTGGCGACCGGTGAACGCCTTGACTTTCCAATCCGGGAGGATGTCATAGGTCAGCCGGACCCCGTACAAGGCTTGGTCGATCGCCAGCGGACGTTGTTCGTAGGCGCGAAAAATGATACCGCTCCCGATGATGTCGTACAGGTAGCCGCCCGAAATGCCGAGCTTGTGGATGCGCTTGCTGACATACCATTGTCCGATTCCCACCCCGGTGAAAGAGCCGGTCGGATTCAACAGGTTCGAATTGTTGAACAGGTCGAACCGAAGCCCCAGGTCGAATCCCCACTGCTGATAATTGAGGTTCAGCCAAGAATCGGCACCGAACAGTTGCCGGTCGTATTGCGGGGTGTTCGCCGCCCCGATCCGGGCGTCCCGCATGAAAAAATTCCCGTTCATCGACAGGTTGCCCGTCAAACGGCCACCTGGCGACGTGCCTGGACCACCTTCGTCCTGGGCGAACAGGGGCAATACCGCCGACAAGCACCCCAGGACATACCATATTCTCCTTAGCATAGTACTGTTTCGTTTCTTCAACCGCAGATGTGGGAAGGGGTAATTTTTCACCGCGTGAAAGCGTTTTCGTAAAATAGTCGGTACTTTTGGTTTTCCAACGCCGCCAAAGGTAGCCAATCTCTTTTCGCGAAATCAAATTTATCCGAAACAAAATAGATGTATATATGAAATCCGCTTATCTGCCCGCTTTCGCCCTCCTTCTTTTCGCCCTGCCTGCCTCGGCACAGAAAACCATCCCGGATGTCCAGGTAAAAACCCTGGACGGCAGGACGGTCAACCTCCGGGAATACACCCAGGCACAGGACAAGGTCATCATCATCGACTTCTGGGCGACCTGGTGTTCTCCCTGCAAGAAGGAACTCGATATCGTCGCGGACATGTACGAGGACTGGCAGGCGCAATACAACGTCGAGTTGCTCGCCATCACCATTGACGACCAGCGTGCCTTGTCGAAAGTCCCCGGCATCGTCGCGTCGAAAGGCTGGGAGTACACTGTCTTTGCCGGCAACGAGGAGGCGATGCGAAACGCGTTCAATTTCCAGACCATCCCGCAGACCCTGGTGGCCGACCCGAAGGGAAATATCGTCTATGAGCACAACGGGTTCGTCCCGGGAGACGAGGAGGAGCTGGAGAAAGCCGTCGCCAAGGCGGCGGCGCGGTAAATTCCGCCGTGGCGGGCCGGAAACATCGACCTACGGATTGCCGGCCCCTTCCCCCGCCTGCTGCGCCGACCGGCCCAGGACCGCCTGGAAGAAAGTTCCCAAGAGGACGACGGACAGGCAGCCGATGGGGTTGAGCCACAGGAAACCGAGGTCCTCCTGCCCGTCCAGCCGGTCCCAACCGTAGATCCCCAGGATCAACAGCTCCGTCAGCAGGGCACTGATGAAAACGGCAGTCCCCCCGATTTTCCGGAAAGCGAACGCCACCATGAAAATACCCAGGATGGTGCCGTACAACAAGGACCCGACAATGTTCACCGCCTGGATCAGGTTTTCGAACAACAGGGTCACGGATGCGAACAGGATGACCAATATCCCCCAGCCTGCCGTCAGCCATTTGGAGACGCTGAGATAGTGGTGGTCCGTTTCCTTCCGGGATGCGAACGAGCGATGGTACAAATCGACCGCGGTCGTGGTGGCCAAGGCGTTCAGTTCGGAGGCGATGGACGACATCGCGGCGCAAAAGATCACCGCCAACAACAACCCGACCATCCCTTTCGGCAGGTAGTTCACCACAAAGGTGATGAAGACATAATCCTTGTCGTTCGGTTCCAAATCCTGTCCGGTTTCCTCGGCATGCGCCACCAGCAGGCTGTCGAACCGGGCGCGGAGTACGGATTCCGAACGGTTCAGGTCCATGACCGCCGCCTTCGCCGCTTCCTTCGCCACCGGGTCGTCCCCGCGCAACACCCCGGCCAGATCCCTTACTTTTTCCGACTTTTCGGCAAACAAGACATCGTACGACCGCTGTAGTTCCTGCAGATAGGGCTGTTTCTCCGATGCCTGCGCCAAGGCTTGCACATTCGCCTTGTTGTAATGCAGGGGCGGTTGCTCGAACTGGAAGAACAGGTACACCAGGATCCCGACGAAAAGAATGAAAAACTGCATCGGGATCTTTATGAAACCATTGAAAAGCAATCCGATGCGACTTTCCCGCAGCGACCGGCCGGACAGGTATCGCTGCACCTGCGACTGGTCGGTGCCGAAATAGGACAGGAACAGGAACACCGAGGCCAGCAAGCCCGACCATATGTTGTACCGATTGGACAGGTCGAATTCGAAATCCAGGGTATCGAGCTTCCCCAAGGCTCCGGCGACCCCGACCCCGTCCCGGAAGGAAATATCCTCCGGCAAGCGGAAGGCGATGATGAAGGCGGTCGCGATGATACCCAGCAGGATGATGGTCATCTGTTGCTTTTGGGTGACATTGACCGCCTTGGTGCCCCCGCTCACGGTGTAGACCGTCACGACCACCCCCGTCAGGATGATGGTCAGTTGGAGGTTCCAGCCCATGATGCTGGCCAGGACGATACTGGGGGCGGAAATCGTGAAACTGGCGGCCATCCCCCGGGAAAACAGGAAAAGGATCGCCGCCAGGGTACGGGTCTTCAGGTCGAACCGCTGCTCCAGGTACTCGTAAGCGGTATATACGTTGAGCCGGTAGTAGATCGGCAAGACGAAGACGACCAGCAGGATCATGGCGATGGGCATACCGAAGTAGAACTGGACGAACCGCATGCCGTCTTCATATGCCTGGCCCGGTGTGCTGAGGAAGGTGATGGCACTGGCCTGCGTGGCCATCACCGAAAGGCCGATCGGCCACCAACCCATCTCCCGGTCGCCCGTCAGGAAGCTCTTGGCCGTGGCGACGTTCCGTGTCTTCCAAATCCCGTATCCTATGATGCCCGCCAGTACGGCGAACATGACCGTCCAGTCTGTCCAATGCATGGTGCTACAGTAGTTTTTGCCGACGGCGAAGCGGGGCCACGCCCTGCCTCCGGCCGATACCCAGGCTGTCATGGGGGCCCTGTGCGACCGATTGCGGCCGCAGGCTCAGAAATGCCGCCAACCTTGTGCGAGCAGGTCGTGCCGCTTCCCGCCGGCGGTATGGATTTTCACGCCTTCTTCCGCCGGCGTAATTTCCCCCATGATATAAATGTCGGGCAGTATTTTCAATCGTTCGATATCCTTCGGGTCGATGGTGAACAGCAGTTCGTAATCTTCCCCGCCGTTGAGGGCGCAAACCAGGGGGTCGAGGTTGAATTTCAAGGCCAGCATCTTGGTGTCGTGATGGATGGGGATACCCGTTTCCTCGATGATTGCGCCCACCCCGGACTGTTTGCACAGGTGCATGAGGTCGGAGGAGATCCCGTCCGACACATCCAACATCGCGGTAGGTACCAATCCTGCCCGGGCGAACAGCTCGACCATGTCTTTGCGGGCCTCCGGCTTGAGGAACCTCCCGATGATGTATTGCTGGTCCTCGAGATCCGGACGGATGTCGGGTTGTGACAGGTACAGTTGCTTTTCCCGCTCCAGGATCTGCAGGCCGAGATAAGAGGCACCGAGGTCGCCGGTTACACAGAGCAGGTCTCCGGGCTTCGCGCCGCTCCGATAGGTCAGTTTTCCTTTCTCCCCCTGACCGACGGCGGTGATGCTGATGACCATCCCTTTCCCGGAGGAAGTGGTGTCTCCGCCGACCAGATCCACCCCGTACTGCTCGCAGGCGAGGTGGATACCCTCGTACAGCGCTTCCAGGGCCTCCACGCTGAACCGGTTCGAAACGGCGATGCTTACCGTAATCTGCCGGGGTTGGGCGTTCATGGCGTAGATATCGGACAAATTGACCACGACGGCCTTATATCCCAGGTGTTTCAATGGAAAATACATCAGGTCGAAGTGGATCCCTTCGACCAGCATATCGGTGGAGACAACGGTCAGGTATCCGTCGTTGTCGATGACGGCGGCATCGTCACCGATTCCTTTGACCGTGGAGGATTGACGGGCAACCAGGTTCCTGGTCAGGTGCTCAATCAGGCCGAATTCTCCCAACTCACTGATTTCCGTTCGCTTGGTTTCTTTTTCCACGTCTTGCGTTTTTTCGGTTCCGCCCCGCTGAAGGAATCGGAATTCCGTCGGCCGGCCTGGTCGCCGGAGGAGGATGCGCCGCGCTCGCGCAAACCGCCGCATCCGCTGCGGACCGGTCCTGTACAAAGGTAACAAAGTTACCCGGCTATCAAACGGAAGTCCGGCCACCCGGTTGCAGGGATCCTGCGACCGGTGGCGGACCGGTGGCGACGGCTGCGCTTTTTGTCACTCCCGGCAACCTTCCCGCCTGCTGTTTGTTATCAGGAAATCCGCGACAGCCGGACGGGACCAGACAGCTCACGACCTAACGACCGACACATGGCCATACAAATCATTCCCAAGGAAAGACAAGCGAAAGGCGCCTTCAACGGCGGTGAAATCATCGAGAACAAACCGATCGGATTTCCCCGGGAGGGCGGCGGCCTACGCCCCTATTCCAACCTTTTCTACTGGGCTTACGCGGAAGCGAAGGTGGACAGCACCATCGGGCTGCACCCGCACGAAGGCTTCGAAATCATGTCCTTCGTCCTCAAGGGCAACATCCGGCACTACGACACCCAACAACAGGCGTGGCGTCCGCTCGCCGCCGGCGACATGCAGGTCATCCGGGCCGGAAACGGCATCAGTCATGCGGAATTCATCGCTGGAGGCGGCGCCATTTTCCAGATCTGGGTCGACCCGGACCTCTCCAGGACGCTCCGCCAACCGGCCTCCTACGACGACTACCCCGCCGACCGGCTGCCCCGCCGTCATCAGGACGGCATGACCGTCACCACCTTCGTCGGCCCCGATTCTCCCGTCACCCTCGACACCCCCGGCCTCGAGATCATCCGCCTGGATTTCGACCGCCCGGGCCGCTACCTGCCCCTTCCCGACCCGGACCGGACCTATTCCTGTTATGTCTTGGCCGGCGATTTCCTCGTCCGGGACGCAACGGCCGGCCAAGATGACTTCATCCGGGTGGAGGACGAGGAGCATTGGCAGCTCGATTGCCTCACATCCGGCTCGGCTTTCCTGATCGCCTCCCCCAAACAGCCCGGCTACCGCACCTACGCCCGGATGATGCAAGCGCGCGGGTAGAAAACCGCCCACAAGCTACATACGCGTCCGTCATTCCTGATTCCGCCTATGCATACCACACGCCTTTCCATACCCCTGTGCTTCCTGGCCGCACTCTGCTGCTTGTCCTCCGCCGCTTGCCAATCCGGCGGGTCCTCCCCCGACATGCCCTCCGATCGTCAACCCTTCGCCGGGTATTGGTACCAGGGCATGGCGGAAATCAACACCTACGACCTGGAGCAATCCAGGTACGGTGCCGTCCGCAAGGGCGACGCAGTCCTCATCTTCGTCACGGAGGACCTGTCCCGCTCGAAGCAGGTCAAGCTCGACCAGCCCGACCGACAGCCGCGCGACAAGGTGACGGTACTCAAGCTCAACCACCTCCGCCGGTTCGTCACCGGAATCTATGATTACGCCCTCATGTCCTCCGTCTTCACTCCGGTCGACCTGTCGCGTTTCCCCCACACCCTCAAGACCACCACTTCGGTGCAGGATTGGTGCGGACAGGCCTTTACCCAGACCAACCTCCGGGGCGGACACTACCGGGTCCATACCCGCTCCTATTTCGAGTCGGTCGGCGACCGGACGGACAAGGTGCCGGCGGACCTGTTGGAAGACGAACTGTGGACCCGAATCCGTATCCAACCGGAAAGTATTCCTGTCGGAAAGGTCCGGGTCATTCCCGCCGGATTCCACCAACGGCTCCTGCACCAACCGGCAACGGCCCGGCCGGCCACAATCCGGTTCGAAACCACCGAAGATAAGCGGCAACTCGTCCTGACCTACCTGGACCGGGACCAGCAGCTATCCATCACCTTCGAATCTAATTTCCCACACCGCATCCTGACATGGATGGAAACCCAGGACGGACGGCCCGCCTCCCGGGGAACGCTCAGGAAGAGCATGCAAAGCGCCTACTGGCAGGAAAACGGCCCCGCTTTCGAATATTTACGGGATACGCTCGGACTGGAGTGATGCCTTTCCCGAAGGTTCATCCGCCGGTATGAGGCTTGGGCAGGATAGACGCCAGGGGCAAGCGCTGGATGGCGGCGGCGATGATATCCGGAAAACTATCCGGGGTGGCGGCCAGGCAAGGGATGTCCAGCGCCGCCAATTTCATGCCCGTATCCTTGTCGTAATCGGGCATCCCGTCGTCGTTCAAAGCCAGCAACACGATGAAATTCACGCCGGCGGCCTTGATGGCGGCAGCCTTTCCGAGCAGCCCCTGGACGCTTCCCCCTTCGTACAGGTCCGACAACAGGATGAGAATGGTATCCTGTGGGCGCTGGATCAGGGATTGGCCGTACCCCAGGGCTTTGTTGATATCCGTACCCCCTCCCAATTGTACGCCGAACAGCAGGTCCACCGGATCCTGCAGGTACGCCGACAGATCCGTCACCTCCGTATCGAACGCCACGAAATGGGTCCGGATGCTGGACAAGGAAGCCATGATCGAGCCAATCAACCCGGAATATACCATGGAAGAAGCCATCGAGCCGCTTTGGTCCGCGAGGATGACCAGATGCCGGAGCGATTTTCCCCGGCGACCGAATCCGAAGAACCGTTCCGGAATGACCTTTTTTCGTTCCGGATCGTAATGCCGGAGGTTCCAACGGATGGTGCGGTGCCAATCCACGTCCATCCCTTGCGGCCGGTGGTGGCGCTCCACCCGGCTCAAGGCACCCCGGACCGCCTGTATCAAGGGGATGCGAAGGCGTTGCTCCAGTTCCCGGACAAACTTACGGACCAATTCCCGGGCAGTTTCCCGGCTTTGGCCGGGCAGCACCTTGCTGAGTGCCACCAGGGTCGCCACCATTTCCACGTTCGGCTCCAGCAGTTCCGCCAATTCCGGCTCCATCAGCAATTTCCGGAGATTGAGCTTCTCCATGGCATCCCGTTGCAACACCTGCACCACTGATTTTGGAAAATACCGCCGGATATCGCCCAACCAACGGTTCACAAACGGGTAGCTGTCGCCCAATCCGCCCTTCCGGTCCCGGTCGTACAAGGCGGACAATACCTCGTCCACCCGCGCCTGCTCCTCCGGGAGCGGCGTCTGCGCATCCGGGTCGGACCCCGGTCCGAGGATCATGCGCCACCGTTCCAGGTCGGAGGCATCCATCGGCGTCGATGAGGGAGGAGGTGGCTGTTTCATTCCGTTTCCGCCGGAAGGATGACCAATTCGACCTGGGAAAGCCCCGGCAGCGAATCCTGCCGCATATATTGGACCAGCGACAACCGGTAGGTACCCTGCTCCCGGAAAACCGCCTTCGCCTGCAATGGTATCTCCACCTCGCAAGCCGCTCCCCGGCAGTTGCCGTTGGACCTTCCGGTCGCATCGGCCAACTCCAGGCTGACGACCTGGTTCACGGTCCGCCCGCCCGGGTAAGCCGTCAGGAATTCCGTGTACAGGTTCCGGTAGGGATATGCCGCCGTATGCCGGACCCGAAGATACATGGCATATGTGCCCGTGGTATCCTCCATCCCGAAGACGAAGGATAGGGTGTCGCCGTATGCCCATATCCCGTCCGGAATGGATACCGACGACTCATACACCGAACCGCCGGCGCAGGAGGACAATCCATGCCACAACAGGCAGGCCGCCGCCAAGCCCGCCAGGGCGGGTGGCAGCCGGAACCCCCTCCTTGTCCGGACGGACCGTATTTTTTTTTCTTCCATGACTTTCCGATTGTATCACCAGCATTCGCCGAGGCAGCCGTAATTCCTTCCCTCCCTGCGCCGATACGGGATTTTTTTTGAACTTTGGGACTGTAAATATCCAATTTTCCGGAATGGCAAAGCAAAAACCTGTGCGGCAGACATCCGTCGGGACACAACCGGCCCGACCGGCCGGTTCCCCGGCCCACCTATCCGGGTATTACGGTTGGTTCTTGTTCCTCTTCGGCATCGCCCTGTATGGCAACACCCTTTCCTTTGACTATACCCTGGACGATGCCATCGTTCTGTACGACAACGAATTCACCACAAAAGGCATCGCCGGTATCCCCGACCTGCTTCGGTACGATACCTTCCGGGGCTTTTTCAAGGTGGAAGGCAAGGAAAACATCGTGGCCGGCGGCCGATACCGCCCCCTGACACCGGTCATGTATGCCCTGGAGGTCCAGCTCTTCGCACCGATCCGCCGGGATGCCGCCGGCCAACCCGTCAAAGATAGCGAAGGACGGGTGGTGTTCGATCCCAACGAAGGAGGAAAACGCAACCTGGTCAAACTGGTCGGACACCTGGTCAATGTACTCCTGTATGCCGGCAGCGGGGTCGTCCTGTTCCTGTTGCTGCGGAACCTGCTGTCCGGACATGCCGCCTGCCGAAAGGATACCGGCCGGGCTACGCTCATCGCCTTCGCCGCCAGCCTCCTGTTCCTGGCCCACCCCATCCACACGGAAGTCGTGGCCAATATCAAGGGACGCGATGAGATCGTCAGCCTCCTGGGCGGCCTCGGAGCCCTGCTGCTTTCCATCCGGAGCTGGCAGGACAAGAAAACCTGGAAATCCCTGTTGGCCGGCGGCCTGTTCTTCGCCGCACTCCTCTCCAAGGAGAACGCCATCACCTTCCTGGCGATTGTCCCGCTTGCCTTCCATTGTTTCACCGACGCCCGACCCGGTGCCATCGGACGGCAATCCCTCCCCTTTTTGGCTGCGGCGGTACTGTTCCTGGTCATCCGGGGCAGCATCCTCGGCTGGGAAGGGGCCGGTGCCCCTCCGCGGGAACTGATGAACAATCCTTTCCTCAAACTGGTCGGCAACCAATACGTCGATTTTTCAGCCGGGGAAAAATATGCCACCATCCTGTTCACCCTGGGGAAGTACCTCCTGCTGCTTTTTTTTCCCTATCCGCTGAGCCATGACTATTACCCCCGGGCGGTGGACATCATGGGGTTCGGTGATTGGCAGGTCATCCTGAGCGCGCTCCTCTACCTCGCCGTGGGTGTATATGCCCTCCGGAATCTTTCCCGCCGGAGCATCCTGAGCTTTTGTGCCCTTTATTATCTGGCGACACTCTCCATCGTCTCCAACCTCGTCTTCCCCATCGGTACCAACATGAGCGAGCGGTTCCTGTACATGCCGTCGGTCGGCTTCTCCTTGTTGGCGGCCTACCTTCTGCTGCGGCCGGGCCGCCGGACCCATCGGGCCGTCATGGCCGGGGGAGGAATCCTCCTGCTGGTCCTGTCCGTGGCCACCGTGACCCGGAACTTTGCCTGGCAGGATAATTTCACCCTTTTCCTGACCGATGTGGCTACGGTACCCGACAGTGCCAAACTGCGCAACGCCGCCGGCGGGGAACTGGTCACACAGTCGCTGAAGCCGGAAAACGCATCCCGTAAAACGGAAATGCTGCAATCGGCCGCCGTACATCTGCGGGAAGCCATCCGGATCCATCCCGGCTACAAGAATGCCTACCTGCTCCTGGGGAACGCCTGCAACTACCTTCAATCGTACGAGGCCTCCGTCGAGGCGTACCGACAGGCGCTGCGGTTGGACGCCGGCTATGCCGAGGCTTCCAACAACCTGGCCATCACCTTGCGGGATGCCGGCCGCTATTACGGGGAACAAAAAGGGGACCTGGTGCAAGCCCTTTCCTACCTGCAACAAGCCTATGAAATGAATCCGGAAGATTACGAGACCCTCCGCCTGCTCGGCGTGGCCAACGGGATCGGCGGAAACGGACCGGCGGCCATATCCTATTTCAGCCTGGCGCTCGCCCAAAGACCCGACGACCCCGACGCCCTCTACAACCTGGGATCCGCCTACATCAATGCCGGACAAGCGGACCAGGGACAGGTGCACATCCGGCGGGCCGTCGAAATCGATCCGACCATCGAGGAAAAAAGGAAGCAACGGTAAAGGTCGCCGGAAAAAATCATAGGTCGGACGACCGGCGGAGTTCGGTCACCGCCGGTCGTCCGATGGCAGGCGGCGGATCGGAACAGCCGGGGCCCATGATCCCGGCCATACCGCGCCGGTTCAGGAGAAGGCGTTGATCCCCGTGACATCCATCCCCGTGATCAACAGGTGGATGTCGTGGGTACCTTCGTAGGTGACGACGGATTCCAGGTTCATCATATGCCGCATGAGGGGGTATTCGTTGGTGATACCCATGCCGCCCAATATTTGGCGGGCTTCCCGGGCCACCATCAGGGCCATGTCCACGTTGTTCCGTTTGGCCATCGAGATCTGGGCCGGCGAGGCCTTTCCGGCATTGGCCAACGTTCCCAACCGCCAAACCAGCAGCTGGGCCTTCGTGATCTCGGTAATCATCTCGGCCAACTTCTTTTGCGTCAGTTGGAATCCCGCTATCGGCCGGCCGAACTGCATCCGCTCCCCGGCATACCGCAAGGCCGTGTCGTAACAATCCAATGCTGCGCCGACCGCCCCCCAGGCGATTCCGTACCGGGCCTTGGAAAGACAGGACAAGGGGCCTTTCAAGCCTTCCACGCCGGGCAGGACATTCTTTTTGGGCACCCGCACGTCTTCGAAGATCAACTCCCCGGTCACCGAGGCCCGCAACGACAGCTTACCGTGTATTTCGGGTGCCGAAAAGCCGGGCATCCCTTTTTCCACGATCATCCCGATGATCTTGCCGGCCTCGTTGCGGGCCCAGACCACGGCGATGTCCGCCACCGGCGAATTGGTGATCCACATCTTGGCACCGTTGAGGATATAGGCGTCCCCGTCGTCCTTGACATGGGTGACCATACCGGCCGGGTTGGAGCCATGGTCCGGTTCGGTCAGGCCGAAACAACCGATCAGTTCGCCCGTCGCCAGCTTGGGCAGGTAATACCGGCGCTGCTCCTCCGAACCGAAGCGGAAGATCGGATACATCACCAGGGAGCCCTGCACCGAGGCCATCGAGCGGAGGCCGGAATCACAACGTTCCAGTTCCTGCATGATGACCCCGTAGGCGATATCGTCCATCCCGCCGCAGCCGTATTCGGCCGGGAGGCTCGGCCCGTAGGCACCGATTTCCCCCAACTCCCGGAACAGGTGGGTCGGGCAGGCGGCCCGCTCGAAATGGTCTTCGATGATCGGGGAGACGGCGGATTTCACCCAGGAGCGGACCGCCTCGCGGGCCAGCAGGTGTTCCTCGCTCAGCAGTTCGTCCAGCAGGTAGTAATCGTGATGCTGGTAAGGGTCTTCCTTCGCCCGCCGATGGGTAGCGGCGCTTCCGTTGGATGTCGCTTGCATGTCTTTTTTTTTAGATTGGATGTACCGGCGGCGGTGCCGCCGCTTGGTGGCCTGGTTAGGATTGCCGTTGCAAAAATAATGATTTAAAGCCCAATAGTGGGGACTGCCCGGGCGAATTATGCCCCCCGGTCCGACCCTCCGGCGGCGGATGGCCGGCCCGGGGGGCGCGGCCGGTGAAGCACGGCCGGAACAGCCCGACAGCAAAGGCCCGGTCGTACCGACTCCGTGCTTTTTTACTTATCTTTGACCAAGCCGGTTCCGATTCCTCCGGATGCCGGCACCCATGCTTCCGAACCTCACCGACCTGTACCGATGCAACAAGAAATCCTTCCCCGCTGGCGACTTCTCGATGAGATCTGGGCGATCCAGGATGCCTGTGGATACCTGGACGATGCCGCCCTCACCGGGCTGGCGGACCGCTTCGGCACATCGGAGGCCGACATCGAGGGGGTGGTGTCCTTTTATCATTTTTTCCACCGCAAGCCGGCCGGCCGGCTTACCGTGTACCTGGATAACAGCATCGTGTCCGACCACCAGGGCCACGGGGCGGTGCGGGATGCCTTCGCGCAGGCCACCGGTACCCCTTGGGGGAAGGTTGGCCCGGACGGCCGGTTCGGGTTGTTCGACACCCCCTGCATCGGACTCAGCGACCAGGCACCCGCCGCCCTGATCGGATTCCACCCCTTCACCCGGTTGACGGCCGGCAAGGTCCGCAAAATCGTCGCCGAACTGGAGCAAGGACGTGCGCCTGCCGATATCTGTGACAAGCCCGACGTCCAGATCCGTCCTATGCCCGCAACACCCCCCTTTATGCTCGGTGCCCACCGGGAAGGGGCGGCACTGGAAAAATTGAGGCATCTCCGGCCACAGGATATCCTGGACCAGGTCCGGACCGCCGGTCTCGGCGGGATGGGCGGCGCATTTTTTCCGACCGGCCAAAAATGGACAAGCTGCAGCGGATTCCCGGGAAAAAGGCAAGTGGTCTGCAATGCCGACGAAGGGGAACCGGGAACATTCAAGGACCGGGTCCTGCTGCAGCAATATCCGGGACTGGTCATCGAAGGGATGGTCCTGGCCGCCTATGCCGCCGGTGCCGCCGCAGGAACCCTTTTCCTCCGCGCGGAATACCGATACCTGGAACCGGCCCTGCAGGAGACCCTCGACCGCTACCGTCGGCTGGGCTGGCTGGGGCGGGACATTCCCGCCAGGATCCCTTTCGATTTCGACATCCGGATCCAACGCAGCGCCGGTGCCTACGTCTGCGGAGAGGAAACGGCCCTCCTCAATGCCATGGAAGGCCTTCGCGGCGAACCCCGCATCAAGTTCCGCTACCCCGTCGAATCCGGTTTCCTGGGGCAACCGACCATCGTCAACAATGTCGAAACCTTCGCCTGCGCCGCCCGGATCCTCGAGCATGGTCCCGCCGCTTTCCGGCGGAAAGGTACGCCGGCATCCCCCGGTACCAAACTGATCAGCGTCAGCGGCGATTGCCGATATCCGGGGATCTATGAGGTCGAATGGGGTATGACGGTCGGTGAACTGCTCGGACTTTGCGGCGCCGACCAGGCCCATGTCATCCAGGTCGGCGGCCCCAGCGGCACCCTGCTGCCCGCCGCCGACACCCATCGGCGGCTCTCCCGGGAGGACCTCCCCTGCAACGGCTCTTTCATGATCTTCCGCCGGGACCGCGACCTGCTTCGGATCCTGCTCAATTTCTCCGATTTCTTCAAACGGGAAAGCTGCGGCATCTGTACCCCCTGCCGCGCCGGCAACTTCATCCTGCACCGCCAGTTGGAGAAACTCCAACGCAGCATGGGCACCGCCCGCGACCTGGAAGCCCTCCGACAGTGGGGACGGACCATCATGGCCACCAGCCGCTGCGGACTCGGCCAAAGCGCACCCCGACCCATCCTTGATGCCCTGGACCGCTTCCCTGCCTACTTCGACCGACGGGTCGACCACTCGGGCAGCCAGGTCCTGCACAGCTTCGACCTGGACCTGGCTACCCGTGCCTACCGGGAAGCGACCGAAACACCGAAACCTCCATCCATCAACCCTTGAGCCGACCGCCTATGCCGAATACCGTCACCCTGACCGTCGACGGTCAGTCCGTCTCCGCGCCGGAAAATGCCCGGCTCCTCGATGCCCTGCGGGACCTCGGCGCCGAGGTGCCCGCCCTCTGCCATTACCCCCATATCGACCCGCCCCTCGGCACCTGCCGGGTCTGTACCGTCCTCGTCGACGGCCGACCGACCGCCGCCTGTACCGCAAAGGTGCAGGCCGGCTCCATGGTCGTCACCAAAGATCCCATCCTGCAGGACCAACAAAAGGCCATGGTCGAAATGCTCTTCGTCGAAGGCAACCACTTCTGCCCGGCTTGCGAAAAAAGCGGCGATTGCGACCTGCAGGGCCTGGGTTACCAACTCGGTATCCACCACAACCGGTTTCCCCACCTTTTCATCGACCGCCGCATCGATTACAATCCGAGCCGCATCGTCGTCGAACACAACCGCTGTATCCGATGCCGCCGCTGCGTCGAGGAGGTCCTCACCGATGACGGCCTACCGGTATTCGCTTTCGCCAACCGGGGCAACCGCACCGAAGTGGCCGTGGATTATACCCAGGAACGCAAGTTGTCGGAGGCACAAGCGCTCCGTGCCATGCACATCTGCCCCACCGGTGCCATCCTCGTCCGCGGAAAAAGCCTCGCCCGCCCCATCGGCGACCGCAAATACGATGTCGGGGCGGACCATGCTCCCGTCCCGGTCCCGCCGCCCATACCGCCGACCGACGGGCCGCCCCAAAAAAAGGTCATCGCCACCACCTCCCTCGCCGGTTGCTTCGGCTGCCATATGTCCATGCTCGACATCGACCTCGAATTGCTGGACCTCATCGAAATGGTCCACTTCGACAAATCCCCGCTGACGGATATCAAGTCCTTCTCCCGACCGGTCGACCTCGGCCTCATCGAAGGAGGTTGCTGCAACAGCGAAAACGTGGAGGTCCTGCGCGAATTCCGCCGGAAATGCAAGGTCCTCGTCTCCGTCGGGGAATGTGCCATCTGGGGAGGACTGCCGGCCATGCGCAATACCGTTCCGCTGAAGGAATGCCTGGATACCGCCTACCTCCATTCCCTCACCAGCGAACCCGGTGCCGATACCATCCCCCGCCACGATGACATCCCGGCCATCCTCGACCAGGTATATGCCTGCAACGACGTGGTCGACATCGACTACTTCATACCCGGATGCCCGCCCGATGCCCATTATATCTGGAAGGTCGTCCGGAACATCCTGTTCGGAGAACCGTTCTCCGTCCTCTTTCCGGAATTCAAATACGATTGAACCGGCCACACCTGACCAATCACCACGACCATGCCACAGAAAATCGTCATAGAACCGGTCACCCGGGTGGAAGGCCACGGCAAAGTGACCATCCACCTCGATGCGGAGGGCCGTGTCCAGGATTCGTTCTTCCATATCGTGGAATTCCGCGGATTCGAGCGGTTCATCCAGGGGCACCCCTATTGGGAGGTCCCCACCCTCGTCCAACGCCTCTGCGGCATCTGTCCCGTGAGTCACCACCTAGCGGCATCCAAGGCGGTGGATATGCTGTCCGGCCTGGCGCCGGAAGACCTTTCCCCGACGGCCACCAAGGTGCGCCGCCTGCTGCACTACAGCCAAACCCTGCAGTCCCACGCCCTCCATTTTTTTTACCTCGCCGCCCCGGACCTGCTTTTCGGACTCGATGCGCCACCGGAAACACGCAATGTGGTGGGTGTCGCCATCGCGCACAAGGAATTGGCCCGCAAGGGAATCCTGCTGCGCAAGTTCGGGCAGGAAGTCATCCGGATACTCGCCGGCAAACGGATCCACGGGGTATGTGCCGTACCGGGCGGGGTGTACAAGTCGATGACCGCGGCGGAAACCCGACGCTTACTGGACGGCGACAGCCAACTGCCTTCCATGGATACCGTCATCGGGTGGGCCCGGGAAACCGTCCTTTTCATCCAGGACTACCACCGCCGACATGCCGCCTGGCTGGATACTTTCGCCAGCTACCCATCCGGTCACCTCAGCCTGGTGTCGGCCGAAGACGGTGCCTTCGAGCTTTACCACGGCCGCCTGCGCGCCATTGATGCGGCAGGAAACTGCCGCCTGGACAATATCCCGGACACCGAATACCGAAGCCACTTCCTCGAGGCCGTCCAACCCTGGACCTTCCTCAAGTTCCCCTATCTGCGGGCTTTCGGCCCGGAGGCAGGATGGAGCCGTGTCGGTCCGCTGGCCCGCCTGAACACTTGTTCCCACCTGGGCACCCCCTTGGCGGAACAAGCCCGGCAGGCGTATTTTTCCTTCCACGGCCAAGCGGTCAACCACCATACCATGCACTACCATTGGGCCCGCCTGATCGAGATGCTGCATTGTGCGGAAGTCATGCGGGACCTGATCTCGGACCCCGACATCACCGGAAACGACCTGTTGCGCGAAGGATCCCGCCGACCGGAAGGCATCGGGGTGGTGGAAGCACCCCGTGGCACCCTCATCCACCATTACCAGGCCGACGAAAAGGGGCAGGTCACCCAATGCAACCTGATCGTCTCCACCACCCACAACAACGAACCGATGAACCGGGCCGTGAAATGGGTCGCCGAACGGGTACTCTCCGGAAAAAAGGAACTGACGGAAGGATTGCTCAACCAGGTCGAGGTGGCGATTCGGGCCTACGACCCTTGCCTCAGCTGCGCCACCCATGCCGTCGGCCAGATGCCCCTGGCCGTCACCTTATTGGATCACCACGGAAACGTATTGGATGAACGGACCAAATCCTGAGCGCACCTTGTTGCTCGCCATCGGAAACAGCGGCAGACAGGACGACGGACTGGGCTGGGCCTTCGCCGATGCACTGGAACGGATGGGAACCTTCCCCGGGACCATCGAATACCGCTACCAATTGCAGGTGGAGGATGCCGCCCTGCTCACCGCCTTCGACCAGGTCGTTTTTGTGGATGCCTGCCGTGAAATCCTGCCGCATGGTTTCGACTGGCGACCGCAGCCGCCGGCACCGGTCTTCCACTTCACCACCCATGCCCTGCCCCCGGATGCCGTCCTCTTCCTGTGCCGGCAACTGTATGGATACCTTCCGACAGCCCATATCCTCCTGATCGGCGGCTTCGCCTGGGAGCTCGCCACCGGACTGACACCCGCCGCCCGGGAACACCTTGATGAGGCCCTGGTCTTTTTCCAGGCCTTGCTGGACGGCCAGCCGGTACGTCCGGGTCAGGCCACCTCGTAAGGGATGCCCATCGTGTCCAATGTCCGGACCAGCTCGTTGTCGATATGCACTTTGTGGGAAGTCGATACGAAAGGAAGGCTGATCTTGTTCGTGTAATCCAACAGGACGATCTTGAGCTGGTGCTCACCCTGGTGCGCCGAACAGATGCCCTCCAATTGGTCCAGTACGCGCTCAGTCAACAGGTCCATCGACAGCTTGAGGGTGATGCTGTTCGCCAGCTGGCGCCCCACATTCTCCAGCAGGGTAACCTCCTTGACCTTCAGCTGGTATTCGTCTTCCCGGCCCCAACGCAGTTCGTAGACCCCCGACAGGAACAGGCAGTTCCCCTTTTCGAAAAATCCTTTGAAACGGACATAGTCATCGCTGAACATCGGAATTTCGAGGGACCCGTTGAAATCGGAAATGGTGAAGATACCCCAACCGGCCCCTTTCTGGCTGACCCGATGCACGACATTCGTGACCATGCCGGCCACCCGGACGCTTTGTCCCCGGTAATTCCGGGCCGGGTCCACCAGTTCCTCCAGGGAGCAGGTCGTGAATTGGTCCACCTCCATGCGGTAATCGTCGAGGGGATGGCCGGAGATGTAGATGCCCGTCACTTCCTTCTCCCGCTCCAATTTTTCCATGAGGCTCCAGGGAGCGGACTTGGGCGGGGCGGGGTCTTCGATGTGGAAGGCGCTGATATCGCCGAAAAGGGACATGGCCGCATCAGCCTGTTGTTGTTGGTAATCGGACCCGTATCGGATCAGGTGCTCGATAAAGGAGTCGTATTTTTCGCTCGGTGCAAAATATTGGGCCCGGTCGATATCCTTGAAGCCGTCGAAAGCGCCGCCCAGCACCAGGCTCTCCAGCACCTTCTTGTTGGCAGCCTTGGTATCCAGGCGTTTTACGAAGTCGAAGACCGACCGGAAGGAGCCGTTCCTGCTGCGTTCCGCCAGGATATCATCCACCGGCCCTTCCCCGACCCCTTTGAGGGCCGACAGGCCGAAACGGACCTGGCCGCCGGGATTGACCGTGAAATCGGAACTGGACTCGTTGATGTCCGGACCCAACACTTCCACGCCCATGCGGTTGCATTCCCGCAGGAATTTGGTGAGGTCGGTGATGTTGTCCTTGTTGTTGGACAGGACGGAGGCCATGAAGGCGGCGGGATAATTGGCTTTCAGCCAAGCGGTTTGGAATGCGACATAGGCGTAGCAGGTGGAGTGCGACTTGTTGAAGGCGTAACTGGCGAAAGCCTCCCAGTCCTTCCAGACCTTGTCGCAGATGTCCTTGGGATGGCCGTTGCCGGCACAGCCGTCGATGAACTTGCCGTACATCTTGTCGAGTACCGCCTTTTGCTTCTTGCCCATCGCCTTCCGCAACACGTCGGCTTCCCCTTTGGTGAAGCCGGCCAGTTTCTGGGACAGCAGCATGACCTGTTCCTGATACACGGTGATCCCGTAGGTATCCGCCAGGTACTCCTCCATTTCCGGCAGGTCGTAATGGATGGTTTGCCGGCCGTGTTTCCGGGCGATGAAATCGGGGATATAGGCCAGGGGGCCCGGCCGGTACAAGGCGTTCATGGCGATGAGGTCCTCGAAGGTGGTCGGCTTCAGTTCCTTCATGTACTTCTGCATCCCGTCGCTTTCGTACTGGAAGATGCCGACGGTTTCACCGCGCTGGAACAATTCGTAGGTTTTGCCGTCGTCCAGGGGAATGTCGTCCGGTATCACCTCGACGCCGTGGACCTGCCGGATGACGGACACCGCATCCTTGATGATGGTCAGGGTCTTCAGCCCCAGGAAGTCCATTTTCAGCAAACCGGCCGCTTCGGCGACGCTGTTGTCGAACTGACTGACCAGCAGTTCGCTGTCTTTGGCGACGGTGACGGGGACATACTTGGTGATGTCATCCGGTGTGATGACCACGCCGCAGGCATGGATACCGGTGTTTCGGATGGACCCTTCCAGTTGCCGGGCGGTCCGGATCATCTGTGCGATGTTGTCATCCCCATCCGCCAGGGACCGGAAGCGGTTCGCCCGCTCCAGGTCCTCCGCATTGAGTTTCTCCTTGAGCTTGGGGGAAATGTCCGGCGTATCCAGGACCTCCGCCAAGGTGGCTCCCAACTGATGGGGGAAGGTCTTCGCGACTTTGTCCACCTCCGGCAGGGGGATGTCCATGACCCGTCCGACATCGCGCAAGGAGGACTTGGCGGCCATGGTACCGTAGGTGACGATTTGGGCGACCTGGTTGCGGCCGTATTTTTCCAGGACGTAGCTGATGACCTGGTCCCGGCCCCGGTCGTCGAAATCGATGTCGATATCGGGCATGCTTACCCGTTCCGGATTGAGGAAACGCTCGAAGAGCAGGTCGTATCGGATCGGGTCGACATTGGTGATACCGATGCAATAGGCCACGGCGGAACCCGCCGCCGAGCCCCGGCCCGGCCCCACCGATACCCCCATCTGCCGGGCGGTCGTGGTGAAATCCTGTACGATGAGGAAATAACCGGGATAGCCCGATTGGCGGATGACCTCCAATTCGAAGTTCAGCCGCTCCTCGATTTCCGGTGTCAGGCTCCCGTACCGGCGCCGTGCCCCCTCGAAAGTGAGGTGCCGCAGGTAATCGTCCTGCGAGACAAACCCTTGCGGAAGGGGGAAAGCCGGCAGCAACACGTCATGTGTCAGCTTCAGGGGTTCTATCTTGGAAAGGATCTCCTGGGTATTGTCCACCGCCTGCGGCACATCGGCGAACAGCCGGTTCATCTCCTCCTGGGTCTTGAAATAGAAGTCACTGGATGGGAAACGAAACCTGTTCTGGTCGTTGAGCAGGCTATTGGTGTTGACGCACAGCAGAATATCGTGCGGGCGGGCATCCGTTTCCTCCACATAGTGGCTGTCGTTGGTACAGATGACCTTGACACCGTACTTGCCGGCCAGCCCCAGGAGGACCTGGTTGACGTCCTCCTGGCTCATGCCCGTCCCGTCGATGTCCTCCATGCACCGGTGACGTTGCAGTTCGATGTAGTAGTCTTCCCCGAATATGTCCAGCCACCATTTCAGGAGCTGCTCCGCCTTGCCGACATCCCCCTTGAGGATGGTCTGCGGAATTTCCGCACCGATGCAGCAACTGGTGGCGATCAGGCCTTCGTGATACTTTTCGATGAGCGATTTGTCGATACGGGGATATTTTCCGTACAGGCCGTCGATATAGCCCAGGGAGCAGAGTTTCGAAAGGTTTTCGTAGCCCTGGCGGTTCTTGGCCAACATGAGTTGGTGGTACCGCGTGTCCTCTTCGCCGCGGGAACGCAGGAATTGCTTGCGGTGGCGGTCCTCCACCAGATAGAACTCGCAACCGACGATCGGTTTCAGGCCACGCTTGTTGGCCTCGTTGACGAACTGGAAGGCACCGAACATGTTGCCGTGGTCCGTCAGCGCCAAACCTTGCTGCTGGTCCTGAACGGCCTTGTCCATCATCTTCGATATGTCCGCCGCACCGTCCAGCAACGAATACTGGGTGTGACAATGCAAATGGGTGAATGCCGGCATGTCTGGATGTTGTGGTGAGGAATGGGGGTCGGAGGCAGGAATCGCAAGCGTACGCTTTTTATCTGCTCGGATTACGCCTGTTTTTATTCTCACTTGCCTTTGTCAGAAACCAACCCCTGTACGCGAAGATAACACAAACCCATGTCAACAGAGAACGCCGGTATGGATAATAAACGCGGGAGAGGAATACGTGGCAAGCCAAATTGTCGCACCTGAATTCCCATGCACATCAGGTCGTTTCCCTCATCGGGTTCTTATGGTCGGCGGAGGGGGCCTGAAGCCCAACAACTTGGTCTGAGCCCATAACACAGGTCCCGACAAATGACACACTCCTTCTCCCGGGCAAGATTTTTTCCCGGTCACAATATTTCTACTTTTACAGGCGTAGCCTACTTTTGCAGCCGAAAGTCGTCAGGGGCGGGCCGTCCCGGCAAGGCCGGCGTATCGCCACGGCGGCCGTCCAACACGGCGCACCCACTTTCCACCAACCTATTTTCCAATGGGAAGAGCATTCGAATACCGGAAGGAACGCAAATTCAAGCGTTGGGCCAACATGGCCAAGACGTTCACCCGTGTCGGCAAGGAGATTGCCATCGCCGTCAAGGCCGGCGGCCCGGACCCCAACTACAACCCCCGTCTCCGACTGGCCATCCAGAATGCCAAGGTCGCCAACATGCCCAAGGCCAATGTGGAGAATGCCATCAAGAAAGCTTCCTCCAAGGATGCCGCCAACTATGAGGAGGTCGTGTACGAGGGGTACGCCCCGCACGGCATCGCCGTCCTCGTGGAAACCGCCACCGACAATCCTACCCGGACCGTTGCCAACGTCCGGCATGTCTTTTCCAAGTACGGCGGTTCGCTCGGCACTTCCGGTTCCGTCGATTACATGTTCTCCCGGAAAGCCATCTTCCAGGTCGACCGCAAGGCGGTGGCCGACCGGGATGAATTCGAACTGGAAATGATCGATGCCGGCCTGGAGGAAATCCGGGAAGAGGACGACCGCTACCTGCTCTATGCCGGCTTCGCCAATTTCGGCTCCTTGTCCAAGGCCTTGGAAGAGAAAGGCATCGAGATCCTGGAAAGTAAATTGGACCGCATTCCCAGCATGCACAAGCAGTTGTCGGACGAGGAGGTCGAGGATGTCATCAAGCTGGTCGAAAAAATGGAGGAGGATGAGGATGTCCAGTACGTCTTCCATACCATGGACATGAGCGAGTGAAGCAGGCCGCCGCAGACCCCATGGGCCGGGGCGTATTCATTGGATACCGCACACGCGAATGCCCGTTCGATCGGTCGGACGGGCATTCGTGCGTAGGGGGCCGAACCGGCCGCCGCCGCTGTTCCGGCACGGATGGGAGCCCCGCTCCCTTACCGTTGCTTATATTTTTGTTGGAAACGGTGGTAAAGCATCTCCTGCTTGTTGTCAAGGCTGATTTCCCGACCCTGGATGAAAGCCCGCTCCACCTTGGACGTACGCATATCCAATACGTCGCCGGCCGTCAGGAACAAGGTGGCGTCCTTGCCCACTTCCAGGGTGCCGACCGTCTTGTCGATCCCGAAGATCCGGGCCGGTGTCGCCGTAAGGGCCTGGATGGCCTCCTCGTAGCCGAGTCCGAAGGGGATTGCCTGTCCGGCCTGGAAGGGCAGGTTGCGTTGCTGCCAGTACCCGTTGTGGCCGAAGCACCAGGTAACGCCCGCCGCTTGCAGTTGGGCCGGCGTCTTGAAGGGCTGGTCGATGTCCTCGTCTTCCCGGGAAGGCAGCCGTTGGGTGGAGCCCAGAATGACCGGCACCGCATGTGTGCGCAGGAATTCGGGGATCATCCAACTGTCGTACCCGCCGACGATGACAGGCTTCAGCGAGAATTTCTCCGCAAACAGGACCGATTCCTGGATCGCCTGCACATTGTTCGCATGCACAAGCAGGCGGCAGCTGCCGGTGAACAAAGGACACATGGCCTCGAACCGGAGATTGCCGCCCCGCTGCCCATCGGTTCCCTGGCAATATGACCGGGCTTCGCGGAAATAGGCCTCCAGCTCCGCCAGTTGCTCGTCATACCGCTCATTGCGGACCATCCGCTGCTCCCGCCAGTTGAAACTGGCTGTCTGCGGCCAATTCAGGTGCATCGCGACATCCTGGGCGTAGGCGGCGTCCTCCCAGTTCCAGGCATCCAGTACGACAATGCTCGAAGTGCCGCTGATACGCCCGCCCTGCGGGGTCGGCTCCGCCATCAGCACACCCATGGCGCGGACGGTCGGCGTGATTTCCGAATCCGTGTTGTACGCGACGATGGAACGGATGTTGGGGTTCATCTCCCCCAGCTCGCTGTTGTCCTGCGTCGCCCGGACACCATCGATTTCCGTCAACCCCAAGGTGGTGTTCGGCGCAATGAATCCCGGATAGAGGTGCTTGCCCGTCGCATCCACCACCAAGTGATCCGGAAACGCACGCTTGGCCCTGATATCCGCAACGACCGTTATCTTGCCGTCCTCGAAGGCGACCAGGCTGTTTTCGATGACCTGCCCGTTGCCCAGGTGGGCGGTCGCCCCCGACAGGAGCACCGGCCGGGTCTGCGCCGGCGCAGGCACCGGCACGTATTGGGCCTGGAGACCTGCGGAGGACACGATAAAAAAGGTGAACAACCAGGTCAGACGTATCATTTTCTCCATCGTATTTGTTTCGTTTTGATTGTGGCGAAGTTCCGAAAAAAAAGACGGTTCTCCAAACCGACCCCATGGCCCGGCTTCGGACGGGCCTGCCGCACCCGGTTCCGCACCGGCTTCCGAACAGGAACACAACCTACTTTCCCAGACCTTCCTACTTTTGCACAAACCGGCCGGCCGCTGTCGCGGCGACCGGGTATCACCACCTAACGCCTTTTACCTATGACGGACCTTCCGCAAGCGATAGAAACCCGTGCCCGGCACTGCGCCGTACTCGAACCGGACCCGGACCGCCGGACCGAATGGTCCCAGGCCGTCACGGCCTATGCCCATGCCTTCATCGACCGCCTGCCGGAGGAAAAGGCTTTCGCCATGCCACCCCACCCGGCGGCCGGTTTGCTGGACCTTCCGATCGGCGAACCCCACCCGATGGAGGAACTGCTCCGTGTCCTGCAGGAAAACCTCCCGACCGCCGGTATCAATCCGGCATCCGGCGGCCATCTGGGATATATCCCCGGCGGAGGCATCTATCCCGCCGCCCTGGGCGATTACCTGGCCGCCGTCACCAACGAATACGCCGGTATTTTCTTCGGCGGCCCCGGTGCCGTCCGTATCGAAAACCTCCTCCTCCGCTGGTTGTGCCGGCTGGTCGGCTTCCCGGATACGGCCCTGGGCAATCTCTCCAGCGGCGGGTCGATCGCCAATCTCATCGCTTTCGTGACCGCCCGGGACCACCATCGGGTGACCAGCGGCCGCATCCCCACTTCCGTCATCTACCTGACCGAACAGGTCCACCACTGCGTCCACAAGGCCATCCGGATCGGCGGTATGGCGGAAGCGGTCGTCCGCACCGTACCCATGGACCAGCGGTTCCGGATGGACGCCGTGGAACTGGAACGGATGGTCCGTCGCGACAAAGCCGAAGGCCTGCATCCTTTTCTCGTCGTCGGTTCCGCCGGCACCACCGATACCGGCGCCATCGACCCCCTGGATGCCATCGCGGATACCTGCGACCGGCACGGCCTGTGGTTCCATATCGATGCCGCCTACGGCGGATTTTTCCTCCTCGCCGACCTGCCCTACCCGCAGGGCGGGACCGTCCGCGAAGCGTTCAAAGGAGTGGAACGCGCCGACTCCCTGGCCATCGACCCCCACAAGGGCCTTTTCCTCCCGTACGGACTGGGCGCCGTCCTGGTCAAGAATGTCCAGGCCCAACGGGAATCACACCAGTACCAGGCGAACTACATGCAGGATACCTTGAGCCAAACCGAAGAACTCAGCGCCGCCGACCTCTCCCCGGAACTGACCAAACATTGGCGCGGCCTCCGGATGTGGCTGCCGCTCCAACTCTTCGGCGTGGAACCGTTCCGCGCCGCCCTCGAGGAAAAAATCCTCCTATGCCGGTACTTTTATGAAAAAATCCGCGAAGCCGGCTTCGAAACCGGCCCCTATCCCGAACTCTCCGTCTGCACCTACCGGTTCGTGCCTCCGCAAGGGGATGCCGACGACTTCAACCTTCGACTCGTGCGGTTCGTACAGGAGGATGGCCGGATATTCGTCTCCTCCACCACCATCCGGGGGACGGTGTGGATCCGGCTGGCCGTCCTTTCCTTCCGGACCCACCTGCGGGAAATAGACCTGCTGCTGTCCGTTTTCCAACAAGGTGTCCGGCACCTGCAAAATCCCCGCTCGGATGGATAGGCGCAAATCTTCCCCGACCGCATCGGCGGCACTCGCCAAACTGCAACGGTTCTGTGCCTACCAGGAACGCTGTCACCAGGAGGTCCGTTCCAAACTGCTGGACATCGGTGTGTACGGCGATACCCTGGAGTCGATCATGGCCACCCTGGTCGAGGAGGACTTCCTGAACGAGGAACGCTTCGCCCGGTCGTTCGCCCGGGGAAAATTCCGGATGCGGGGCTGGGGCCGGAACCGGATCGTCCGGGAACTGACCCTACGGGATATTTCCGCGTATTGCATTCGGAAAGCCTTATCGGAAATCGACGAGGACAGCTACCGCCGATCCCTGCACCTGTTGTTGGAAAAGAAAAATGACCTGTGGAAGGATACCGACCTGTTCGTCCGCCGCAACCGGCTGTTCGGCTACGCCTTCCGGCTGGGATATGAAACGGAACTGGTCCGGGAAACGCTGGCGAACCTCCTGACCGAGGACTCCGATGGCTGACGGCGGCCCGGCCCCGCCCCCCGGACCGGAACCTCCCGGCGGCGCTTCCCGCCTTGCCTCATCCGGGCGCGCTCAGGCGGAAGCTTTCCGCTTGGTGCGGGAGTACAGGGTGATGTCGCGCTTGGTGAGAAAATTCCAGATCACTTCCACCCACGAATGATAGGCGTGGAGGTTGTCGTAAAACTCCGGCGCCATCTTCTTCAGTTCCGGCAGGCGGCTGCCGGGAATGGTCGGGAAATCGTGGTGTTCGTTGTGGTAGCCGACGTTGAAGGTGATCCAGTTCAGCGGCCCGTAGTAGGAGTAGGTTTCCTGCCCTTCGTGGAAGACGTAATGCTCGGAGATGAAGTGACCGGAAGTCGGATGCAGGCCGCCGGCCAGCAGCAGGGAAAAGAGCAGGTAACCCAGGCCGGACCAACCGGCGAAAGGCAGGAATACCGCCATGACGCCGACCTGGAAAAGGAGGTTGTACCATTGCCATTTGTCCAGCCGGACCGGCTTCACGAAAACCGGGCGGAGGGCATAAAAGACGATCTGGTGAAGGAACCACACGAATTTGCCGAGGAAGCCACGAAAAATCCTGGCTTCCGTCTCCGTCGGGATATCCACGTCGACGCCGTCCTTTCCCTGGTCCCAGTGGTGAAGGGCGTGATACACCTTGAAGGACATGGCATAAGGGATGACGATGGGGAGGTTGGCGACGAGGGCCAGCCAATTGTTGTGTTTCTTGGTCTTGAAAGCCAGGTCATGGGTGATTTCATGGATGGCCAGGAACAGGGCATGGGCGATGGTGGCACCGACGAAATAGGAGACCAGGATGAACGGGAACCAATGCAACCTGCCGATGAACAGGGCGATGGTCAACTGGGCGACGACCAGCGCCACGGTCCAGTATTTCAGGCGGGGGTTGACGCCGAAGAGGCGGGTGACTTCCGGATATTTGCGCAGGATTTCCTTGCGGCGGAGAAAATGGGGTTCCCGGTCGTCGGCCCAGTGATAATCGTTGGCGGTAGCAGTTGTCGGGTTCATTCGCTGTGTTTGTAGGGTGGTGCGAGGATGGTTTCGCGATGTCGGGTGCTGCCCGGAGCGGCAAGGCTCCTGACCTCGGGGCGGGGCGGCCGGCGGTGTCCGGCCTCACCCGGCGGCATGCTCGCCGGCGTTTGCCGCCAGGGAATTCCCGGCGGTGCAAATATCGGATTTCCGGCTGAAATTTTGTTTTTCCAGATGTTCTTCCAGGATACAGCAAACGGCGGCGGACGGGTTGATGGACCCGGCCCGCGGGAAGAGCGCCGTAGAGAAATGGAAGAGATTGTCGAGCCCCCGGATGCGGCCGTCGAAACCGGCCACGGCGGCCGGGTCGGACCCCATGCGTATGCATCCCACCGGGTGGTAGACATCCTCGACCTTGTTGCCGGTGGTGGCCGGGTCGTAGGTCGGCTGGAAGGAAAGGCCGTTTTCTTGCAGCATCCGCTCCGCCTGCCGGCGGATATCGGCGATGGCGGCGAGGTCGGCATCGGAGATCTTCCAGTCGATTTCCAGGACCGGCTCCCCGAAGCGGTCGGTCCGGTCCGAGAGGAGCAACCGGTTCTCATTGGGAACCGGCTGTTCCAGGTCCAGTTGCAGGCTCCATTGGCTGCGGTCCACGTACATCTTTTGCCGGAAGGCGATGGAAAATGCGAAACGGAACAGGAAGACGGCCCCCTGCAACAATTCCGCCGGGGTGACGGTGGTGCGCCGTTTCCCGAACAGGAGTTCTTTCAGGAACTTGAAGGACTTGATATGCTTGTTGAGTACGGGATGCAGGAATCCGACCACCCCTTGTCCGGAGGTGGCCACCAGCCTCCGGGTCACCAGGCTTCCCTTGTGCATCAAAGGCGTCAGGTCGGTGCCGTTCAGCAAGGGGGCGCTGTTGCGGACGGTGAAAAGCTCGGTGGAGATGTGGTCGCCGAAATTCCTTCCGAGGTCGGTACCGGTGAACAGCCCTTGCTCCCGGTCCAAGAGGAGCAGGAGCCGGCAGGATTCCAGGGCACCGGCGGTCAGATAGAACCGGTCGGCGGAGATTTCCTCCTGCTGGCCGGCGGCAGTCTTGCAAACGACGGAAACGATGCGGCTTCCCTCGGTCTTCAGCCGGGTGACCCTGCGGTTGGGAAGCAGGTTGACCTGGCGCAAGGTGCTTTTCGACAGCCGGCGGTACAGGTTGCGACGGGTGTATTTCAGCCAAATGCCGGTCTTGACGGGGCCCTGCTCATCCTGGATGGGGTGGTAGCCCCGGTCGCCGAGGAGTTTGCGCAACACTTTCTCCCGATGTACCCGGTTGAGCCGGATGATCTCCTTCCAGTCGGCATCATCCGTCGGATTGTCCCGGTCGTCGAAGAAAAGCACCTGGCCACCCCAACGGGCGGAAGTGCCGCCGAGTCCGAAATATCGGCCGGCCCGGGAAACGGACGAATGGGGGGAGATGGTTTCGATGCCGATGTCCGATTCGCTGCGGATATGGCGGTCGCCGATTTCGATGACGGTCAGCCGCAAGGAGGTTCCGTGCAGCTCGGACAACCGACGGAGCAGGTAAGACCCGAATGTTCCGCAACCGATGATACAGATGTGTTGTTGCATGGGTAGGACGATTGGTTTGGCGCAGGCGGTCGATTGATTCGACGAAAGTAATGAAAATTAATTGCCGCATGCGGGGTAAAACCGTAGCTTTCCCGTCGGATTGATTCCAGCCCGGCAGGGTCCCGATGCCGACCGGACGACCCGCGGCGTGGACACAAGTAAAACCAAAAGCTTCAAGATGAAAGGTGATATCGAAAAAACTTTGCCACTCTTGCGCGAGGGGGAAATCCATTACCTGGAGGGTCCCAAGAGCAGGCATACGGAATTGTCTTTTGCGTTGCGGGTGTTCTTCGAATTCATCAAGGGATTCCGGCGCCTGCACTTCATCGGCCCCTGCATCACGGTGTTCGGGTCCGCCCGTTTCAAGGAAGGCCATCCCTACTACGAAAAGGCACGCGCGGTGGGGGCGGCCATCGCGGAATCAGGGTTCACGACGATGACCGGCGGCGGTCCGGGGATTATGGAAGCGGCGAACCGGGGCGCCTTCGAAGCGGGCGGCCGGTCGGTCGGGGTGAACATCGTGTTGCCGTTCGAGCAGTTCGCCAACCGATACCTCCACAAATCGGTCACCATCCGCTATTTCTTCGTCCGGAAGGTCCTGCTGCTGAAATATTCCTACGCTTTCGTCATCCTCCCCGGCGGATGGGGTACGATGGACGAGATGTTCGAAACCCTCACCCTCGTACAGACCCGCATCATCCACAATTTTCCGGTCGTCCTGATCGGGGTGGATTATTTCCGCCCCCTGATGGATTACCTGTCGTACATGGCGCATGAAAAGACCATTTCCCCGGACGACCTGCAGCTTGTGAAGCTGACGGACGATGTATCGGAGGCCATGGTCCACATCAACCGCTACATCGAACGGCATTACCAGGTCCGGAGGAAGCAAAAGCCGCTCTGGTGGTTTTTCGAAAAGGTTTGAAACCATCCCGGCCACCCGCACCCACCCGGCCGACGGGCGGCCATCAACCAGTCTCAACCATAACGATTCAAAATCTCATACCATGTACAACGGCCTCTTACACGCACATTCCGGTCTGCGGTGGATCTTGCTCCTGCTGCTGGTCGTCACCGTTTTCAAATCCTTGATGAAATGGCGGTCGAATGCGACCTTCACCCGGGGAGACCGCCAACTGAACCTGTACACCCTGGTGGTGACCCATATCCAGTTCCTGCTCGGCCTGGGCCTCTACCTGCACAGTTCCAAGGTACAGTTCACCGCAGCGGCGATGAAGATTCCCCTGACCCGGTTTTTCACGGCGGAGCACAGCGTGCTGATGTTGCTGGCCATCGTCCTGGTCACCATCGGATACGGCCGGGCGAAACGCATGCCGGAGGATGTGGACAAGTTCAAATCGACCTTCCGGTTTTTCACCTTGGCGCTCCTGTTGCTGCTGGCGGGCATCCCGTGGCCCTTCCGCAACCTGGGCGCCGGTTGGTTCTGACCGGAATACTGCATCGACCGCCACATCCTACCATATGATGCCAAAGGCTTAAATTATCGTTATTGTCGCCCGACCTGCCGCCGCAAACCGGGGCGGTGACTTATTTTTGACGCCCTGTGACTGCCGGGACGGACGGAACCGGTCCGTCCCGGCAGTCCTGTCGTCGACAAATTCGGATGCACCATGAAAAAAGCATTGTCTTTCTTGTTCCTCGTCGGATGGTTGGCAAGCGCCGGCGCCCAGGAAAATCCGGTCTCCTGGTCCTATGACGCGTTGAAAGTGTCGGAGGGCGTGTATGATGTCGTCTTCACCGCCTCCATCCAGCCCGGCTGGTATGTCTACTCGCAATACCTCGAATCGGATGACGGCCCTATCCGCACCTCCTTTCATTTCGAAGAACATCCCGGCGTCAGCCTGGCGGGTAAAAATCAGGAGGTCGGTAAAAAATATGAGGGTTACGACGAACTGTTCGGTATGAACATCGTAAAATTTTCCGGACAGCCGACATTCACCCAACGCGTCACGGCCCGGGCCGGTACCACGCTGACCGGTTACCTGGAGTTCATGACCTGTGACGAGGAGAAGTGTCTTCCGCCCGTTTCCGTCGACTTTTCCATCGACTTGCCCTGAGGGGCGAATTCCGGTTTCCGTCGCAAAGGCAAGGGTGTAGGCCGAAGGGAATCTTTCCGTGCGGCAAGTCACGCCGGACAAGGGGCGGCTTCCCATATTTTTGTACGTCCGGAACGAAGGGCCCGCCACCACCGACGGCCGGCCGGATGTACGCGGCAACCATTATTCCACCACACCGACGGCCGGCAGGCTATACAAACTGATTGGCATGAAAAAGACAGGATTTTTCGTTTTGTTCTTCCTCTTCCTGCATTATGCGGGAACCGCCCAGCTGTTCAATCCGGTTCGATGGGAGTTTTCGGCGGAGCAGGTGTCCGCCGACCTGTACGACCTGACATGCAAGGCCACCATCGATCCGGGATGGTATATCTATTCCCAGTACCTGGAGAGTGACGACGGCCCCGTACGGACCAGCTTTCACTTCGAGGAGGGCGCCCATTACGCGCTTTCCGGAACCACGGAGGAGCGCTCCGCCCACCGCAAGGAACTGAACGATCCCTTGTTCGACGACATGCTGGTCATCAAGTTTTCCGACGAGGTGTCTTTCGTCCAGCGCATCCGGGTCCTTGAACCGGGCAAGCCGGTCAAGGGTTACCTGGAATTCATGACCTGCGACCAGGAACGGTGCCTGCCGCCGAAGGAAGTGGATTTCGCCTTCCAGCTCACGTCCTCCAAGCCGGTGGAAAAAACGACGGCAGGCACGGCGCCGGAAGCGGCGGCCAGCCCTTCGCCCGCACCGTTGTTCGGGGCGGCCGGCGGCGCGGACCTGTCGGTGACCTCGGCCGAGAACGGCCTGTTGGACCCTGTGAAATGGGAGCTGACGGTCGAACAGGAACAGGCGGGAACCTATCGGCTGTCATTGACCGCCCGGATCGAGCCGGGCTGGTACCTGTATTCCCAGCACATCGAGCCCGGCGGGCCGGAACCGACGGCCATCGAACTCGAGCCGGCGGAGGGCTTGGTGGTTGCCGGACCGGCGGAAGAAATCAGCGAATACCAGGTGGACGGATTCGATGAGATGTTCGGCATGGACATCCGCAAGTACAAGTCCTCGGTCCTGTTCCGGCAAAAGGTGACGGTTGCGGACCCGTCCCGTACCATCAAGGGGCAGGTGTACTTCATGAGTTGCGACGATTCCCGCTGCCTGCCAGGGGTTGCCGTACCTTTCGAAGTGGTACCCGCCACGTTGACCGCCACCATTCCGGCCGGCGGGGAAGCGGCGGCGACAGGGCAGGCGGATTTGTTTTCGGTTGACAAGACCACGGCCGCCGAGTGCGGGGAAGTTGCGGAGATACAAGCGGACAGCGGCATGTGGGGGATTTTCGTCCTGGGCTTCATCGGCGGGTTGCTGGCGCTGCTGACACCCTGTGTCTTTCCGATGATTCCCCTGACCGTGAGCTTTTTCACCAAAGGCAGCCAGGATAAGAAAAAAGGGATTTTCAACGCCGTTTCCTACGGTTTCTACATCCTGCTGGTGTACCTGTTGCTAAGCATCCCGTTCCACCTGCTGGACTCCGTCAGTCCGGGAATCCTCAATGAGATATCCACGAACATTTGGCTCAACATCGCCTTTTTCATCATATTCCTGGTCTTTGCCTTCTCCTTTTTCGGGTATTACGAGTTGACCCTCCCTTCTTCCTGGGCCAACAAGGCGGCGGCGGCGGAAGGGGTCGGGGGTGCGGTCGGCATCTTCTTCATGGCATTGACGCTGGCCCTGGTCTCATTTTCCTGTACCGGTCCCATATTGGGGTCCCTGTTGGCGGGGGCTTTGACGGCGGAAGGAGGTGCCTGGCAGTTGACGGCCGGCATGGGTGGTTTCGGTCTTGCATTGGCCTTGCCTTTCGCCTTGTTTGCGGCTTTCCCGAGCTGGTTGAGCAACCTGCCCAAATCCGGCGGTTGGATGACGACCGTGAAGGTGGTGCTGGGCTTTCTGGAACTGGCCCTGGCCTTGAAATTCCTCTCCAATGCCGACTTGGTCAAACACTGGGGCCTATTGAAAATCGAGGTGTTCCTCGGGCTTTGGATCGTTGTGTTCCTGGCCATGGGACTGTACCTGTTCGGGAAGATCCTTTTTCCCCACGATTCCCCGCATGCCAAACTGAGTGCCGGCCGCAAACTGACCGGGGTCCTTTCCTTCGCATTCGCCGTTTACCTGATGACGGGTTTCCGGCACGACGCGGCGACGGGGTCCTTCCAACCGCTGAAGCTGTTGAGCGGACTGGCGCCTCCGGTCGGTTACAGTTGGCTTTACCCCAAGGATTGCCCCCAGAACCTGGATTGTTTCAAGGATTTCGAACAGGGGCTTGCCTATGCCCGCAGCGTCAACAAACCGATCATGATCGACTTCACGGGTCATGCCTGCGTGAATTGCCGCAAGATGGAGGAACATGTCTGGCCGGAACAGGCGGTCTACGGCTTCCTGAAAGACGAATATGTCCTGATATCCCTGTATGTGGATGAGAAAATCGAATTGCCGGCGGAGGAACAAAAGGTATTGCCGATGAAGACCGGCGGGACGTTCCGGTTGCGGACGACCGGCCACAAGTGGCAGTATATGCAGACGGAGTTGTTCGACAACAATTCGCAGCCCTATTATGTGTTGTTGTCACCGGATGGCCGCTTGTTGGCCAAGCCGGTCGGATACACGCCGGATGCGAACGAGTATGCGGGATTTCTCCAATGCGGGCTGGATCGGTTCCGGTCCTTGTCCTCCGGACAGTGATATAGGGTTCCCGGAGGATGTCGGGGCCGCAGGATGATTGGGGCCCCGGCATCCTCCGATGGGCATCTGGAATCAGACTTCGCGTTCCGGATCGAACGCTTCGAGGTAGTCGCCGACCCGGCGGAGGAAGGAGCCGCCCAGTGCGCCGTCCACCACCCGGTGGTCGTAGCTCAGCGAGAGGAACATGAGCTGGCGTACCGCGACCAGGTCGCCGTAGGGTGTTTCCACCACCGCCGGTTTCTTGCGGATGGCACCGGTGGCGAGAATGGCCACCTGGGGTTGGTTGATGATGGGTGTGCCCATCACATTGCCGAAGGTACCGACGTTGGTCAGGGTGAAGGTACCTTCCTGGATTTCCTCCGGCTTCAATTTGTTTTGGCGGGCCCGGTCCGCCAGGTCGTTGACCGCCCGGGTCAACCCGGGCAGGCTGAGGAAATTGGCATTCCGGATGACCGGGACGATGAGGTTGCCGCTGGGCAGGGCCGTCGCCATCCCGATATTGATATCCTTTTTCACCAGGATACGGTTTCCGTCCACCGATACGTTGACCATCGGGAAATCACCGATCGCCCGGGCCACCGCCTCGACAAAAATAGGCGTGAACGTTATTTTCTCCCCGTACTTGCGCTGGAAGGCCTCCTTGTTTCGCGCCCGCCATTGCACCAAGGGGGTCACATCCACCTCCACAAAGGAGGTGACATGGGGGGATACCCGCTTGGACATCACCATGTGGTCGGCGATCAGGCGGCGCATGCGGTCCATTTCCAGGATGTCCGTCCCGCCGGAAAGGCCGGTTGCCGGGCGGGGGGGAGCCGCTTTCGCCGGTTCAGCGGGACGGGCATCCGTCGGTGCGCTTGTTTCCTTGCCCCTTTGACCGATATAATCCAGGATATCCTTTTTCGTAACCCGACCTCCTTGTCCCGACCCCGGTATGGCATCCAACTCCGCCGGACTGATGTTTTCCGAGCGGGCGATATTGCGCACCAGGGGGGAATAGAACCTGGCCTCCCCGCCGCGTCCGTTGACCGGTTCCTCCCGGGCGGGCAAGGTGGGCGCCACTGTTTCCAGGGCGGCCGATACGGTGGCTTCCACCGCCGTCACCGATTGCTTTTCCGCCGCCGCCGGCACCTGTTCAGGGGGGGCGGCCTTCTCCCGGACGGTTTCTCCTGCCGCCGTCTCGATGACGGCGATGGCTTTCCCGACCTGCACCACGGCATTTTCCTCGAACAGGACAGCCGCCACTATTCCCGAAACCGGAGACGGAACCTCGGAGTCCACCTTGTCGGTGGCGATTTCCAGGATGGTCTCATCCGCTTCCACCGCATCCCCCGCTTTTTTTACCCAACGGAGAATGGTGGCTTCCATGATACTCTCGCCCATCTTGGGCATGATCAGGTCAACCTTTGCCATTCGTCTTGATTTTTTGACTGCCGCGGCAGTATCCTGTCCTGTTTGCCTTCGCCGGATCCAACTTCCGACCGCTTCCCCGAGCCGATTCCGGCCCACCTTCCGGATGAACCGGAAGGACGGCTTTCCGCCTGTCATTCCTGCGGGTGGGCGGCTTGCGCAACGAATCCGAGGCCTCTTGCAAAGATAGGAACTATTGGGGCTGGTGGGAAGTCCCTCCCGAAAATCCCCCCGGTGCTTGCCGGCGGCTCCTATCCGGGTGCCAGTATCCGCTCCGGCGGCCGGCACGGAGGGCATGATGCCTTGCCTTCAGGCCCCTTTTCCGTTGCTGCCGACGGTCCCTTCGACAAAAGGTACAAAGCGGAAATCGCCCAGGTCCGCCACCATCAGCCTGCCATCCGCCTCCCGGGTCACCCTTTTCATCGTCTGGATGGGCTGACCGACCGGAATGACCATCACCCCCCCCTCGCGAAGTTGGTCGACCAATACCTGCGGGAGCCGGTCCGCTCCGGCCGTCACGATGATCTTGTCATAGGGTGCATGCTCGGGCAAGCCCTTGGTGCCGTCCCGGAAAAAGCATCGGACATTGTTGTAACCCAGCTCATGCAACAGCTTTCGCGCCGAATGGAATAATTCTTCCTGTCTTTCCACCGTGTAGACCCTTACCCCCATCGCACCGAGCACGGCCGCCTGATAGCCGGAACCGGTACCGATCTCGAGGACCTTGTCCCCTTTGCGGAGATCGAGCTGTTCCGTTTGGAATGCCACGGTATACGGCTGGGAAATGGTCTGCTCACAAGCAATCGGCAGGGCCTGGTCCTCATAGGCCAAATCCGCAAAGGCGCTGTCCAGGAAGGCATGCCGGGGAATCCTGCCCATCGCCTCCAACACCCTTTCGTCCCGAATGCCCTTTCTTCGGAGTTCGTCGATGAGCTTACGCCGCAGCCCCTTGTGCCGGTAAGTATCCGTCAGCCTGTTTTCCATACATCGTCATTGATCGTCCAGCGACTCGATGGCCGTATCCGCCAGGCTGTCCACCGAACGGTGCTGCAGAAACCTGCACCAGGAACATTTCGGCTGGCCACAGCCCTCGAAAGTCCGCCGCCCGCGTATCTCCCGATAAGTTTCCCGGATCAAGGTCCGGACAAGTTGCACATCCTCGGGGCGGAATTCCTCCCGGATATGGCGGTATTCCCCGGAATTGTGCGGATCCGTGGCGCAGATTTCCCAACTGACGGCCGTCTGGCCGTGCAATCCGGCATGGTCGTACAATATCTTGTAAAAATGCATCTGCCGCCAATAGTCGCCACCGACGGGAAGTCGGTCGGAAGGTCCGGCCGATTTTTTCCGGATCCCGTCGAAGTCGCCGGTCTTGTAGTCCAGCAAATGAGTCTGCTGACCCGGCAGCAGGTCCAGGCGGTCTATCACCCCCGTCATCGGCACCTCATCCACCATCACCCGGGCATAACGTTGCTCTACGAGAAACGCATCCGGCCAGGATGTCATCCGCTTCCGGACAAATCCTTCTATCCGCTGCTTTCCCGAGGACAGGAGGGCATCGAATTCCCGCCGATCGAACAGGGCTTGCCGCCGGTACATTTCCCGGACAAAAAATTCGCCGAATTGCGCGGGATCGGGAAAAGCGGCCTTCCCATCGGCCCGCAGTTTCTCCTCGAATCCCCTGGACAAGGCCCCATGGACGGCGAGGCCGTAGGCACCGGCCGGACTGGGCAATACCGGTACCTCCAACAGTTGGTGGTAATAAAAACTGAGCGGGCACTGCAGGTATTCGTTCAGGGCGGAAGGGCTGATCGACCATTGTTCCAGCATCGGCTCCAGCCAGCTTTCCTGGGTTTGCCCGATTTCCTGCGGCTCCCGCAGCAGCACCGGAAGGACCGCCTGCGTCGCCTGTTCCGGTCCGACCACCGGTCCTTCCTGCCATTCCCGTTCCTCCCAATCGCCCAGGATGCGGGCTTTTTCCAGCGGACGCCCGCCGTCATCCAACCCTGCATAAGAGAGCTGCAGGAATGACTTTGCCCGGGTCATGGCCACATAGAGCAGACGACGGCGCGCCTCGAGGGCATCCTCCTCCGTACTGTTCGTCAGCGTATCCGGGAAGGTGAACTGGAAGGCACTGTTGCGGGTCACGGGGTCCCAACTTTTCTTGCTGCAATCGGGAACGAAAACCCGCCGGAACTCCAATCCTTTGGCACTGTGCGCCGTCAGCAACTGTACCTGGCGAACCGGTTGCCCATCCGCCGACAAACCGCTCCCCCATTGGTCCTCCACGCCCAGTTCGATGCTCAGCCGGTTGGCATCCATACTTTTCAACAGGGCCAGCAAATCCCCCGGCTCCAACCGGGGGCGCCGGTCCGCCTCCTGCTGTACAAACCCGGTGAACCGGTACAATACGGCGGCATGCCGGTCCCGCTCCCCGATCTCGAGGACCCGCCGCAAGAGGCCGCTCCGGTTGACGATCCTTTCCAACAGCACCGGTACGGTCAGGGAGACATAATCCCGATGCAATGCCTCCGACCAATCCAGGAACCGCCGGACGGCCTCCGGTGCCGCCAGCTCGCATTCCGATAGGAATTCCTCGTCCGCCAGCAAGGCCCGCCAAGGCTGCCAGGCATACCCGGCGGTTTGCCGGCGTGCGGACATGCGCGCCAGGTCCAAGGGGACTACACCGATGAAATCCATGTGCAAAATCCTGAAAAGCAGGGCTTCCCCACTGTACGGCTGCCGGAATTCCGCTTCGAAATAGGACAATATGTCGCGCAGGTTCCGGATCAGCGGCAGGTCCAGGATATTCAGTTCCCGGCGGCTGCGGTAGGGGATGCCCCATTTGCCCAACAGGGAAGCGATCCGTTCCAACTGTTTGTGCTTCGCTACGATGACCGCCACCTCATCCAGGGGAAATCCTTCCGCCTGCCACCGATGGATCTGTGCGGCGATATCGGTGTCTTCCTGCAACCGGGTTCCGTATTTCCGGAATGACACGCCGTCCTGGCAATTGGCAAATTCCGGATGACCGGCCTCCAGTTGCTTGGCGTTTTCCATGCCTTCCAAACGGCTGATCACCCGCACCTTGTTGTTTGATATCACATGCGCACTCCGGTCCAGAATCTCCTGGGACGAGCGGTAGTTCTTCCGCAGGACAACCAGCTGCAGCGTGTCCCGGTATTTTTCGTAAAACTCGGTGAGGTTATGAAGCCGGGCCCCCTGAAATTCGAAAATGGACTGGTCGTCGTCCCCCACCAGGAAGATGTTGGGACTGTCCCAGTAATCGCTCAGGCGTGTCAACACCTCGTTCTGGGCACCGTTCGTATCCTGGTATTCATCCACCAGGATATACAGGTATTGCTCCTGGTAACGGGCGAGCAGGAAAGGGTGGCGTTCCCAGGCCTCCAGCACCATCAGGATCATGTCGGCGAAATCGTAGCGTTGCGCCTCGGCCAGGACAGCGCGGTAGGTATCGAAACAGTCCGTACCGGCCATGAGCAGATCCATCCGCTTGACCGCATCCCGGACAGCCTGTTCCCTGATGTCCCCTCTGCGGATGTTGCCCCGGTTGACGGTGTACCGGTATCCTTCCCGGTCCGGGAGCCCTTCCACGTATCGTTCCACCGCCTTCCGGATGTGTTCCTTCGTCCACCCTTCCCTTTTCATCAGATCGAAGAGATGCCGCAGGTGGCTCTCGAAGTACCAGGCATTCATCCGTTGCTCCCGCATCGGATGATCCGGCGGGAGTTTTTCCAACAGGTTGCGCAGCAGCTCCACCCGCTCGAGGTCTCCGACCGGCAACAGTTCCTGGCGGCCGAAATACATCAGGTTGTCCTGGATGACCGAATTGCAAAAGGAATGGAAGGTGAAGACATGGATGCGGTGACCCTCCGGCCCGATCAGCCGGACCAGGCGCTGCCGCATGGCCTGCACCCCGGCTTCCGTGAAGGTGAGACAAAGGATGTTGTGGGGCGCGGTATCCGTTTGCAGCAGGATATTGCCGATACGGGCGGCCAACACCTGGGTCTTGCCCGTTCCGGGACCCGCCAATACCAGCATCGGCCCGTCGATGTGGTCCACCGCCTGCCGTTGCTCCTCGTTCAGCCGATCCAGCTCCCGTCGGAAAATATCGTTGTATCGGTCCCTGATCACCACAAACCTGCCAATTTGTTTTCACCGGAATACCCGCACGCCGGCCTGCCCCCGCACATTCTTCCGACTCCGCCGCAGTCCGCCGCACCGGACCGGAACGGCCGTGCCTTTGCAGCGGTACCCGGGTACCCGGAAGCGTCAAGTAAATTTACGAAATTATACGCAACGGAAACAGGACTTGTGCCCGACCCATGCCACCCAACCCGGCTCCGGTTGGGAACGCCTTGCACAAATGCACGGAAACCACGACCGGGAAGCATGGCCAGTACAGCGGACGTCCGGCGGCGGTGTGTAGCCGCCGCCCCGATTTCATCGGGCCTTCCTGTCGATCGATTCTTGAATCTCCGAAAAGAAGAAAGCGTGGCCCGCCGCGTTGATATGGTCGTCATACCGGAAGAAATATCGCTCCGTATCCTTTGAGCCCGGTGTGAGAAACGACACCGAAACATCCGGAAGCGCCCGGTCCAGCCGATTGCGCAAGGCTTCCATCCGCCGGGCCTCATACTCGATTCCGGCCGTTGGAAAATACCCCGGAGACATCGCATCCAACAGGATCACTTGCTCCACATCCCCGAACGCGGGCTTTTGCAAATAATGAAGGACGATCTGCCCGAGGTCTTCATCGAAGGAACGAACCGGCTGCGGTGTTCCTACCTGTACAGGATTCTTTCTTTCGATGGGAATCTCGAAAGAAAAACTTTTGAGCAACCGATACTCCAGGGCGGTCGGCCATGACAAAGGCCGGAGGATATCCGGAAGGAGGTAGTATATCAGGCCGTAGCGCACCGGATGCGACGGCTGTCCGAGCATTTGGTCGAATTCCTCCCGGGCCGGCGGAGCGTAACGGAAATCGTTGTTTACAAAGCTGTTATTTTCCAGGCTGTCGTTTTCACAATAATGCAGCACCAGGACGGTAGGTTTTCGAATGACGCCCTGCCTGACCAATTCTTCACATTTGATGAATTCCCGGGCAGTTCCGAAACTGGAACAGGCCACCAGCCGGGTCGGATAGCCGTTGGCATTGAGAAGCGCGGCATAGGTCTGGTCATCGCCGACACCCAATCCGAAGGCATGGGAATCCCCGAGCACGGCAATTTGCAGCGAATCCTCCCCAGCGGACGGATAGCCGCAGCGGCGCATACCGTCCTGGTCCACTTCGTAGGAATAATCGCAGTCGAAAATGGCAAGCTCATATTTCCCGGGAGCATTGAAATAAAAGGTTGCGGAATCGTATCGGGAAAGGAACTGCGGGTAAACGATGCAATTCTTGTGGATCGGCTTGAACAATTTTTCGAAATGAACAACCTGACCGGTATTGCCGTGGAGAAAGCGGTCCTTCAGGTTCCGGTAGAAGTGCCGGGCGATACCGTGCCCTAACAGATGGACCAACACGACCAACAGGATGGCGTTGACGAGGAAGATTTTCAGCGAGCGCATATTTGAATGGACTGATTCGACAGTTTTTCGGGTACCGGCCCCGGGGGTGGGCGGCTGCTTATTCTTGTGTTTATGTATCCGTTTTCCGTTTCACGACCGCGTCATCCAGGTTATTGGCGATGCCCTGTGCGGAACAGCGCCCGAAGGTCGGATCCGGACGGGAACTTCAATCCTTGATGGCCCGGCGGAAGAAATCATCCACTGCCGCCGGATCGGGCTGGGCGACCGGCCGGACGATCCGGAAACCGACGAACGGCGCATCCGGGTTCCACCAGAGGCTCTTGGGGATCTGCGGGTCCCTGGCTTGCCAGCGGGGGTTCGATTTTTCCCGGAAGGTGCAGGTACATTGGTCGCGGGGGCTGTCGTAGGAGCCGCCGCGAACCGTCCGGGAATGGCGGCGTTGCGGTATCAGCCAGGGATTGTCCGCCGGCGAGCCATCCAGCTGTTCCAGGTAGGTATCCTGGTATTCGTCGAGAGTCCATTCGGCTACATTGCCCAGCATGTCATACAAGCCCCAGGCATTGGGCTGCTTTTGGCCGCCCGCCTGATACCGTTCGAAGGCATTGTCGAAGAACCAGGCGTACGTTTCGAGTGCATCGGCGGCGGCCGATTCCTGCCCGGCCCGACAGGCATACTCCCATTCCGCCTCCGTCGGCAAGCGGTAGAAAACCCCGGTCTTGTCGTACAACCACCGGCAGTAGCGCAAGGCGGCCTGTTGGGTCATGCTGACCGCCGGAAATCCCGTCTTCCCCATTCCATAGGTATAATCGATATACTGCGGCGTCGGGCGGGTCACCGCATCGGCGGCATAGGCCTTGTCCGGGCGGGTGGAGGCATCGGAATCGTATTCCCGTTGATAAAAGATGATGAACTCGTCGTATTTCACCTCCTGTTGCCCGATCCAGAAACTGTCCACCCGGACCTGCTTTTCCAGGGTACCGTCGGACGACCGCATGGGGAAGACCCCGGTCGGCACCAATACCATCGGGAAGGAGACCCCGGAACCGGGGATACTGTCCGTGCGGAGGGAGGGTTGGGCGGAAACCGCCGCCGGGAGGAGCAACCACAAGGCGAAGGCACGGGCGGTCAGTACGGACTTCATGCGCGGGTCGTTGATGTGGGCGGCCTTGAGGCCCCCGGAGTGTGAAAAGCTGCAATTTGGGATTTTTTCGGAAAAAGTGCCGGTAAAAAAAATCATTTCCGGGAAATAAGGCTGGCGCCGGGTCGGTGGCCGGCCGGCCCCGGTTCCGCACGGCCGGCCGGCCGCCTGAACAACCCCGGTGGTTCCGGCGTTGTATGGGTCTGGATGCGGTTCGGCTTGGTCGGCATCACCGGCCTGCCGCTCCCCGGGCGGGAAAAGGCGGGCGATACGTTGCCGGAACCCCGGGTCCGACCTACCATTTCAACCGATATGTTACCAAACTTCATACGGCATCTTGAAGACCGGCTTGCGGCGCCGCTTCCCGGGCTGGAGGCCCAGCGTAAGATGGCGCATATCACCCGGCACCTGTACACCGAAGCCCCGGCGACGGCACGGCAGGCCGCCGTCATGGCGCTCCTGTTCCGCCACTTGTCGGAATGGCGGATGGTGCTGATCGAACGCAACCGGAACGACCGCGACCACCATGCCGGCCAAATCAGCTTTCCCGGCGGGAAAGCAGAGCTTTCGGATACCTGCCTGCAACATACCGCCCTGCGGGAAACCGAAGAGGAAATCGGCGTTCCCGCGGACCGTATCCGGGTCCTGGGCCGCTTGTCCGACCTTTACATTCCGGTCAGCAATTTCCAGGTACATCCTTTCGTCGGCTACCTGTCGGCACCGCCCACCTACATACCCCAACCCCAGGAGGTCGAGCGGGCCTTCGATGTCCCCTTCGACCGGTTCTTCGAACCCCACCTGCGGAAGCGGACCGACATCCGCCTGGCCTCCCGGCTCACCTTGAAGAACGTACCCTACTTCGATGTCGAAGGTAAGGTGCTGTGGGGAGCAACGGCCATGATCATCAGTGAACTGACGCAAATCGCCGGCCCGGTATCCCACCTCGGTTGAGCCGGCCCGACCCCTTTCCGGCCCTTGGCCGGCCGGTCCTCGTCCGACCGGCGACATCCTTGGTCTATTTAGGAGCCGACCACCGAACAGGATGGCTTTCCCGATCGTTATTTGTGTAAAGGATTCACCGGACCGGCAAACCGGCCCATCGGATCCGGGCCGCGAGCCCGGCAAGGTTTTTTCCGGGACACCGGAAGCGTCCGGCCGCAGAAGGCCGCCGGGATGCCGGCCGGAAAAAGACAAGATCCGGTCGCTATCCCCGCAGGGCCGCAGGTAAGGGGCCGGAAGCTCTTTTCCGGGCTTGCCGCCGGCAGGCACAGGTCGGATTCCGGCGAATCCGACGGAAACGCAGTACCATGACCCATCGTAGAACTACGCAAATCAATTTCGACTCATTTGCCGGCCTCTTGCTACTCGGCGTCTTCCTGGTTGTCCTGTTCCTGCTCGTTCGGGGCGTCTTCATCCTGCTCAGCTATGCCGCACCGTTCTTGCTGGTGGCGGCGGCCATCATCGAACGGTCGGTCGTCATCGATTACGGCCGTTGGCTGATCGCCAGGCTCCGCCAGGACATTTGGTCCGGCATCTTCCTGGTCCTCCTGTCCGGTATCGGCTATATGCTGGTCTTTCCTTACCTCTTCCTGAAGGCGGTCTTCCGGCGTCGGCTCAAGGACAGCCGCCGACGCTATACCCGGACGCAAGCGGTGGAGTTTGTCGACTTCGAGGAAGTGGACAGCCGCACCGGCAGCCGGCAGCCGTCACTTGGCCGGCATACCGGACCGACGTCGGAAGGGATGCGGAAGGAACCGGTCACCTACGGTCGTTCCCGGCGCTGACACCGGTATCCTCTTGGTCGGGATTCCGGTTCCCCTGTCCAACCCAAAACCCCGTTGTACCCGATGGAAAAAGAATTCCCACACAACCTGCCCTGCGAAACGGAACCCCTCGATTCCATCGCCGCGGAATTGCTCCGCCTGCGGACGGAAATGCTCCGGATGGAATCCTCTTACGCCGCTTGGGACAATATCCACCCCCATCACCGGAAAAGCGCCCGCAACCTCATTCATTACATGGCGCTCCGCCGGTATGACGTCCGCGAATTGCAGATTGCCTTGTCCGAATGGGGGCTGTCCTCCCTGGGTAGGGCGGAACGGAAGGTACAGGCGACTGTCGATACCTTGCTGCATGTCATCCATGCCCTCCAGGGAAAAACCTGGACACCTGCCGAAAAACCACCGGCTTGTTTCCGGGAAGGGCGCCAACTGCTGGAACACAATACGGCGGCCCTGCTCGGTGACATCCCCTCCGGCCGCCGGGTCCGGATCATGGTGACCATGCCGGGCACCGCCGCGGACGATTACGGCCTGGTGACGGACCTCCTCCGGCAGGGCATGAACTGTGCGCGTATCAATTGCGCCCATGACCATCCGGCCGTCTGGGAAAAAATCATCGGCAATATCCGGCGGGCATCGGACGTGACCGGCATCCCTTGCAAGATTCTCATGGACCTCGGCGGCCCCAAGTTGCGCACCGGCATCGTCGAACCCGGTCCGCCGGTACTCCGCATCCGGCCGGAGCGGAACGATACCGGGAAAGTCACGGCGCCCGCCCGTCTTTGGCTGTATCCGGAAAACCACTGGCAACAGGACCGGCCGGACCCCCGGAGCAGCCTTCCGCTACCGGGTGACTGGCTCGCGCAGTGCAAACGCGGCGATAGTATCCTGTTGACCGACGGCCGGGGTGCCAAGCGAAGGCTCAAGGTCGATACCGTCACCGAAAAGGCCGTCATGGTCACCTGTCGCAAGACGGTTTATTTCGTCCCCGGCACCCAGCTCCATCTCTTCCCGACCGGAAAACGGAAACCGAAGAACAGGACCGTCCGGCTCGTCGCCGACCTTCCGCGCAAAGCGGGCGCCCTCCGCCTGACGGCCGGCGACCTGCTGGTATTGTCCGCCGCAGGTCAACCCGGTACGAACGCCCGCTTCGACCCGGACACCAACCAATGGATCCCGGCCACCATCGGCTGTTCCATCCCTTCCATTTTCCCGCATTTACAAATCGGAGAACCCATATGGTTCGACGACGGCAAAATCGGCGGAAGCACCGAAGCGGTCTATCCCGCCGAGGTACATGTCCGTATCAACCGAACCGGTCCCGGCGGCGGCCGGCTCCGCGCCGAGAAAGGCATCAACCTACCGGAATCCCAGCTCGACCTGCCGGCCCTGACCGAAGACGATGTCGAAAACCTTTCTTTTGTGGTGGAACATGCCGACATGGTCGGACTTTCCTTCGTCAACAGCCCCCAGGATGTCGGGCAGCTGGTCGAACAGCTACGGACACGCACCGAACACCCACCCGCCGTCGTGCTCAAGGTGGAAACCCGAAGGGGATTTGACAACCTGCCCGCCATGCTCCTCACCGCCATGCAGCTCCCGGCCGTCGGCGTGATGATTGCCCGTGGCGACCTGGCCATCGAGTGCGGATTCGGCCGCTTGGCGGAGGTGCAGGAACAAATCCTCTGGCTCTGCGAAGCCGCTCACCTGCCCGCCATTTGGGCGACCCAGGTGCTCGAGGGCATGGCCCGGGCCGGACTGCCCTCCCGGGCGGAAATCACGGACGCCGCCATGGGGCAGCGCTCCGAATGCATCATGCTCAACAAAGGGGAACATATCGTCGAAGCTACGCATGCCCTGGATGATATCCTCCGCCGGATGCAGGATCACCAGACCAAGAAACGCGCCCTGCTCCGTAAATTGCTCCTCTCGGAAAAGTTCTTTCAAAGCTGGCCGGCGGATCCGTCAAAATGACTGCATGGCCACCAAACGGCGGTAGGCGCTGTCGCAGGCCATTAAGGCGGTATGCGTCCCCCGTTCGGCTATCCGGCCGTCCTGCAGCAGGATGATCTCATCCGCATGCCGCACGGTGGACAACCGGTGCGCAATCACGATGCTGGTCCGGTTGCGCATCAATGCCTCCAATGCCGCCTGCACCAAACGCTCCGATTCCGCATCCAGGGCGGATGTCGCTTCATCCAGGATCAGGATGGGCGGGTTCGCCAGCACCGCCCGCGCCAAGGCGATCCGCTGCCGCTGCCCGCCGCTCAGTTTCACCCCCCGGTCCCCGATATTTGTGGCGTATCCTTCCGGTGTCGCCATGATGAAATCGTGCGCATAGGCAATGCGGGCCGCCTGTTCCACCGCTTCCATCGTCACCCCCTCCCTGCCGAATGCAATGTTGTTGAACAGGGTGTCGTTGAACAAGACCGGCTCCTGCGTCACAATACCCATCAAGGCTCGCAGGTCGTGCAGCCGGCAATCCCGGATATCGATACCGTCCAGGGTGACCGCCCCCTCGGATACATCCTGAAACCGGGGTAACAAATCCACCAAGGTGCTCTTCCCCGCGCCCGACGGCCCCACCAAGGCGATGATTTTTCCTCGGGGTATCTCCAAGTCCACTTCCTCCAATGCCGGCCTTGGGGCTCCATCGTAAGTAAATCCCACCGCACGGAAGACAATCTTGTCCCGGAAAGCCGGCAAGGGAACGGCATCCGCCTTTTCCACCATCCGCAACCGCTCCGCCATCAGGCGATCCACCCGTTCCGCCGCCGCCAAACCTTTCTGGACATTGTAAAAGGAGGAGGCGAACTTCTTCGCCGGTTCTATCATGCTGAAAAATGCATACAACATGGCGAAAAAAGTCGGTACCGTGAGTTCCTCCGCTTGCACGGCCCCAAATCCGTACCAGACCAGCACCGCCACCGTCAACACCCCCAGGAACTCGGTCAGCGGGGAAGATAAGTCCCGCCGCCGCAACAGCCGGACCACCAACGATCGATACGTCTCGTTCTCCCGACCGAAACGCGCCGACTGGAATGCCGCGGCGTTGAATCCCTTGATGACCCGGAGCCCGGAAATGCCCTCCTCCATCATCGACAACAATATCCCCGATTGTTCCTGTACCTTCCGGGACTGCCGCTTCAGGAGCTTGCCGACCCGCCCGATCACCAGCCCCGTAAAAAGCAGCAACACCAGGACGAACAAGGTCAGCGACGGACTCGTGTACAGCATGAACGTCAAGGCACCGGCTATCATCAGCGGCTCCCGGACAAACGACTCGATGCCGCTCAGGATACTGGCCTCCACCTCCTGCACATCTACCGATGTCCGCGCCAGCAGGTCCCCTTTCCGCGCGTCGGCATAAAAGGACAAGGGCAAGGACAGCATCTTGTCATACAAACCCTGCCGGATGTCCCGGACCACCCCGTTGCGAACCGGCGCCAAAAAAAATTGGGATAAATAGCGGAACAGGTTCCGGAAAAAGTAGAGGCCGACCACCAAGGCGAGGGCATATGCCAAGGCATGCTGCTTCCCGGAGGTCATGATGAGCCTGCTGAGGTAATAATTGGAATAATCGGGCAATCGCTGCCAATCGAACGGTTCGGCGGGTGCTTCCAGGACCATCGGCTGTTGGTCCAGCAGAATGTTGAGGAAAGGAATGATGGCCGGGATGCTGCCGATGGAAAACATCACCATCAGCAGGTTGCTCAACAGGTTGCCGGCCAGCAACAGCTTGTAGCGCTTCAGGTGACCGAGTATCCGCAGGAATGAACGCATGATGGAAATTTGCCGGGCCAAACCGTCCGGTATCCCGGTCGACGGAGAGAAGAAAGGAACGGTACCGGCCGTCCCGGTCCGCCCGGCCGGTCCGGGACGGCTCCCGCTCCCGCAGGACGGCCTTGCCGACTAGCTTGAGCCGCCAGCGGGTCAAAGGGGGAGACTTCCGCCGGATGCTACCCACCACCGGAATCCACACGGTTCGTAGGCGCAGCGGAAAGACCGGCGCTGCGGCCGGTGGGGCGATTTGCATTCACAATCACCCTGCGACCGCTTCGGGAGGCACCTTCATTCGCTCCCTTCCGGAACGGAGACCGTGGCGGCCGCCACTTCCGCCGCCGGCTGTTGGGGGAGGTCCGAAGCGGCCGTGTCCACCGGTGCCGTCGTCGGGGCGCCGACCCGGGGGCCGATCAGTTTTTCCACGTCCGACTTGTGCAGCACCTCCTTTTCCAACAACTGCCGCGCCAGGGCCTCCAGGGCTGCCCGCTTTTCCGTCAGCAGGCCCTTCGCCCTTTCGAACTGTTCCGCCAACAAACGGCGGACCTCCTCGTCGATCATCCCCGCCGTCTCGTCGGAGTAGGGCTTGGTGAACGAATCGTTCTGCATACCGTAGAAGGATACCTGTCCCACCTTGTCGTTCATCCCGTAAACCGCCACCATGCTGTAAGCCAGCTTCGTCACCTGGTCCAGGTCGCTCTGCGCCCCGGTGGAGACCTTACCGAAAACGATTTCCTCCGCCGCCCTTCCCCCGAAGGTCATGCAAATCCGGTCTAGCAGCTGCTCCGTCCGGGTGATGTATTCATCCTTCGGAAGATATTGCGCAAAGCCCAGGGTACCGATACCCCGGGGGACGATGGTCACCTTCACCAAGGGGGAGGCGTGCTCCAGGAACCAACCGCAGACGGCATGCCCCGCCTCATGATAGGCGATGATTTCCTTCTCTTCCGGGGAAATCAACTTGTTCTTTTTCTCCAACCCGCCGATGACCCGGTCCAACGCATAATTGAAGTCATCCATATCCACCTCGGTCTTGTTGCGACGGGCGGCGATCAGGGCCGCTTCGTTGCAGACGTTCGCGATTTCCGCGCCCGCGAATCCCGGTGTCATTTCCGACAACTCGAAGGGAGATATGTCCTTGTTGATCTTGATGTTCTTCAGGTGGACATTGAAAATGGCCTCCCGACCTTTCAAGTCGGGGCGGTCGATGCCGATCTGGCGGTCGAAGCGGCCCGGCCGCATCAGGGCGGAATCCAGGACATCCGGACGGTTGGTCGCCGCCATCAGGATCACCCCCTTGTCCGTCGGAAAACCATCCATTTCCACCAGCAGCTGGTTCAGGGTGTTCTCCCGCTCGTCGTTCCCTCCCTGGAAACTGTTGCGGCCACGTGCCCGGCCGATGGCATCGATTTCGTCGATGAACACGATACAGGGCGCTTTCTCCCGCGCCTGCCGGAAAAGGTCCCGGACGCGGGAAGCCCCGACGCCGACGAACATCTCCACGAAATCAGACCCGGAAATGGAAAAGAATGGTACGCCCGCCTCCCCGGCCACCGCCTTGGCCAACAAGGTCTTGCCGGTACCCGGCGGTCCGATGAGCAGCACCCCCTTCGGGATTTTCCCCCCCAAGGCGGTATATTTCCGCGGATTCTTCAGGAAATCCACCACCTCCATCACTTCCTCCTTGGCCTCGTCCAGGCCGGCGACGTCCGCGAATGTCACGTTCACCTTCGAGTTTTGGTCGAACAATGTCGCCTTCGACTTTCCGATGTTGAACAACTGGGTGCCCGGCCCACCGCCGCCGCCGCTCACCCTGCGCATGATGAACACCCAAATGGCAACGACTATCGCCACCGGCAACAAGGACCCCAGGATCGGACCGATCCAGTTGGTCTTTTCCACGAACGTGATCGGAACCTGCCGCTTGCCATCCTCCATCAACTTGTTGTTCATTTCCTTCAACTCCGGGGAGCGGTAATCCCAGGAACCGATGTCGAAGGTGTAGTGCGGCCTGTTCTTGCCGAAACTGTTCCGGGACGCGTCCTGGTACTGCTCCTGCCCCAGCACCGCTTCCCGCAGGAAGACGTGACCCGTCTTCTGGTTGATCACCTCCAACTTTTCCACATCCCCGGCTTCGAACATGGCCGTGAAACGCTCGAAAGTAATCGGCTCGTTGGAGGAGTTGGGCAGGTTGATCAACTGCAGCGCCAAGAGGATGACCGCCACCACCCCGTAGATCCAATACGTGTGGAACTTCGGCCCCCCCTTGTTGTTCTTGTTCTCCTGGTTATTTTCCATGAAGGTTATGTTCTGTGTTTACATACCCGAACAATCGGGCATGGATTTTCGTTTCCGGCCGGCCATTCGGGACAAGGGCCCGCGCTTCCGGCCGCTTTCCGACCGGCCGACCGGCCCGCATCAGAGGTTTTCGTAAGCCGTAACGCCGGCATCGCTCCATAATTCCTCCAATGCGTAGAATTCCCGCGTTTCCCGATGGAAGACATGGATCACGATGAGGAAATAATCCATGCAGATCCAACGCGAATTCTGACGACCCTCCACATGCAGGGGAACCTGGCCGGCTTCCTGCTTCAGCCGCTTGTATATGTTTTCGGAAATGGCCCGGACCTGCGTGCTGGAATCCCCTTCGCAGATGATAAAGAAATCCGCCGGGGTATCGTCCAGTTTCCTCAGGTCTAGTTTTACGATGTTCTTTCCCTTGATATCCTGTATGCTGTCTATGATGAGGTCATTCAGTTCTTCAACGGAGACGGTACTTCCCGGTGCGGCAACGGTGGTTGTCAAAGCTTTGATTTGTTTATTTTTGTTTATCGGAACCTCGCCGGTTGCCCGGCCCTCACCCTGCCACCGCCGGATATGGGGCATCCGGTCGGGCGCATCGGTAAGTTTATGGTCTTCGCCGGCACGACGGCCGTCGGAATTCTATCGGACAGATTAATGCAGCGCTAAAAATACAATATTTTTTCTATTGAGAAGACTGAACACCCTCTTCGTGGGACAGGTCCTGGTCGACCTTCCGGAAGTCCCTTCCACCAATTCCTTCGCCTCCGCCGTCTTGTCATCGGACAAGCCGGCGGAGGGAACCGTCATCTCCACGGCTTGGCAGACCGCCGGCAAGGGACAGCAGGGTAGCGCCTGGGAAAGCGAACCGCACCGGAACATCACCATGAGCGTCATCCTGTACCCCGGATTCCTGGCCCTTTCGCAACAGGTATTCCTCAACATGGCCGTTTCCCTGGCCGCCCATGACCTCCTGTCCGCCCACCTGGCCCCGGGTACTTCCATCAAATGGCCCAACGACCTGTATATCGGCGATCGGAAGGCCGGAGGCATCCTGATCCAGAATACAACCTATAACAAAAATATCCGCTCAACAGTTGCAGGTATCGGGCTGAATGTGAATCAAACCGTCTTTTCCCCCGATTTGCCCAACCCGACCTCCCTGCGGCTGGAAACGAACCGGGAATTCGACCGGGCGCTGCTGCTTGCCCAACTTTGCGGATACATCGAACAACGGTACCTCCAGCTGAAGGCCGGCCATTTCCGCCTCCTCAAGGAGGACTACCTTCGGCACCTCTACCGGTTCGGCCGACCGGCCTGGTACCGCCATGCCGACGGCGACATCTTCGAAGCCACCATCGTCGATGTGGACGACCAAGGCCGGCTCTGCCTGCAATCCGGTACCGCCGTGGACGCTTTCGACCTGAAGACCATCCGATTCCTCTGAACATGCGGCAGATTCTCCGGACAGGACGTCGTTTTGCAGGGTTGACCACAAGGAGACCCGCTTATTTCTGCCTAAGTTTGTGAGGCCGCTCACTTCAACCTATTGCTATGAACGTTCACATCCTTACCATCGGCGACGAATTGCTGATTGGACAGGTCATCGATACCAATTCCGCCAGGATGGCCCAGCTGCTGCTGGGTATCGGGGCGCGGGTAATCGGTAAATCCGCCGTCGGCGATGACCACGACCGGATATTGGCCGCCCTGGCGCAGACGACCGGCGAGGCGGATATCGTGCTGGTGACCGGCGGCCTGGGGCCCACCAAGGATGATGTCACCAAGAAGGCACTGGCGGACCACTTCCGCACCCCTTTGGTCCTGCACCAACCCACCAGGGACCACATCGCCCGCATCTGGCAGCGTCTTGGCAGGCCGGTCGACGAGGAAGTGCGCGCCCAAGCGCTCCTCCCGGAAAACGCCACGGTGCTGCCCAACAAGATGGGGACCGCTCCCGGCATGTGGTTCGACACCGGAAAATATGTGCTTGTCTCCATGCCCGGCGTCCCTTTCGAAATGGAATACCTGATGGAACAGGAAGTCCTCCCCCGCCTGAAGGCACGGTTCCGGGCCCTGCCGACCGCCCACAGGACCCTGCTCACCGCCGGGGAGGGGGAGTCCGTCATCGCAGCCTGGCTGCGCGATTTCGAAGCCGCATTACCCAGCCATGTCAAGCTCGCCTACCTGCCTTCCATCGGTCGGGTACGGTTGCGCCTGTTGGTTTCCCTGCCGGATGCCGGGGAGGCACGCCAATCCCTCGACCACCATTTCCGTTTGTTGGAAAAAAACCTGCCGCCGGCACTCATCGCCGGCTATGACGAGGACACCCTGGAAGCGGTCGTTGGAAAACTCCTGACGGCCAGGCATTGGAAATTATCCACGGCCGAAAGCTGCACCGGTGGCTTCCTCGCCCACCTGGTCACCTCGGTGCCCGGGGCTTCCGCTTTCTTCACCGGCAGCACCGTCGCTTATGCGAATGCGGTCAAAGCCGAGCAATTGGGCGTTTCGACCGATACCTTGGACCGATTCGGTGCCGTCAGCGAGGAAACCGTCCGGGAAATGGTCGCCGGCAGTCTCCGATTCCTGCATACGGACGTGGCTGTCGCTACCTCCGGTATCGCCGGCCCCGGCGGCGGCAGTCCGGAAAAACCCGTCGGCACCATCTGGGTCGCCGTCGGCACCCGGGAAAGGACGGTCGCCGTGAAACTCCAACTGGGCCGTGACCGCCTGCGAAACATACAACAAACCGCCTACCGCGCCCTGGACCTGCTGCGGCGGTTCCTGCAGGGAAGCCTTTGACTCTTCCCGCCGACATCGAGACCCGCTTGTCCGACGACCGGATGACCCGGACTCAATCCCTCTACCTGGGCGGTGACCGGTACGGCTGTCGTCCCCACGGACTTTTTTCCTGTTTACCCACGACCCCGCGATGCGCCGCATCTTTCGCACCTCAAGAACCAAATCGAATATTTTGCCGGCAAGGACCGCAAAATCGTATGAAAACGTAAGCTACTCATAACCAAATGGTCCTTATGGCGCTTCCCGCCTTTTGGACAAGGCGGCCGGCGGCACGCTCGGACGCACCGCCCCGCGCCCTTTTCGGTGCGGGGTGTGGCACATCTGCGAGTCTATCAACTAATAACAACAGAAAATCAGTGTTTTGCAATCAATTATCTTGTAGGGTCGAGGTGCGGAAGATGAGATGCACCGCGGGAAAGCAATATCCGGACAATCGGGCGACCCGGCCGATTGGTATCATCCCTGCCGGGCCGGTGGGAAGTATGTTTGGGCGACCTGCATCGCCGGTGCGCCTAAGCCGCGGGCATGCCTCCCCACGGCCGTATGCAGGGTGACCGGGCGGTTCCACCCGTCGGACTTTTCCGGGGCCGGCAGTCCGCCGGGATGCCGCCGGCGCAACCGTACACCTGGCATCCGATGCGTCGGGCACCAAAAAATAAAGGGAGGAAACCTGCTTCGGCTCCTCCCTGAACAACAGCGAAATAAAAAGGATAAAAAATCTTGGCATCCGGCGGGACATACACGGCCTGCCTGCGCGGGCCGATGACCGGCCGACTATTTGACGCCCCGTACCAACAGGGAGATATTGTTGTTCCACACTTCGATGAAGCCCCCCGCGATATCGAACGCAATCGATTTTCCCGCCTCCTTACCTTCCTGGATGGAACTCGATCCCGAATCGTAATAGCGGTAGGGCGCACCGTCCGTCACCAAAGTGACGGTACCCTTCTCCAGCGAGGAAACGATGGGTGCGTGTTGGTGCAGGACCTGGAAAGTACCCATGGTGCCCGGAACCTTGACGGACGAGACGGAGCCTTGGAAGACTTCCTTGTCCGGTGTCAGGATGGAGATTTTCATGAAGGATACGTTGAATGATTCGAAAGCGGGGCTTACTGGGCCTCCGCCAGCATTTTCTTGCCGGCCTCGATGACTTCGTCGATGGAACCTTTGAGCATGAAAGCGGCTTCCGGATATTCATCCACTTCGCCGTCCATGATCATGTTGAAACCACGGATGGTTTCCTCGATGGGTACCAGGACGCCGGGGGTACCGGTGAACTGTTCCGCCACGTGGAACGGTTGGGAGAGGAAGCGCTGTACACGCCGGGCGCGATGTACCACGAGTTTGTCCTCTTCGGACAATTCCTCCATCCCGAGGATGGCGATGATATCCAGCAGTTCGTTGTAGCGCTGCAGGATTCCTTTGACCCGTTGGGCACAATTGTAATGGGCTTCCCCGATGATGGCCGGGTCGAGGATGCGGCTGGTGGAATCCAGCGGGTCGACCGCGGGATAAATGCCGAGGGATGCGATCTTACGGCTGAGGACGGTGGTGGCGTCGAGGTGGGCGAAGGTCGTGGCCGGCGCAGGGTCCGTCAAGTCGTCCGCCGGGACGTATACCGCCTGTACGGAAGTGATGGAACCGCGCTTGGTGGAGGTGATGCGTTCCTGCATCAGACCCATTTCCGTGGCGAGGGTCGGCTGGTAACCTACGGCCGAGGGCATCCGTCCCAGCAGGGCGGACACTTCGGAGCCGGCTTGGGTGAAGCGGAAGATATTGTCGATGAAGAACAGGATATCCCGACCACCGGTCGGGTCGTTGAGGTCGCCGTCGCGATAATATTCGGCGACCGTCAGTCCCGACAAGGCCACCCGGGCCCGGGCACCGGGCGGTTCGTTCATCTGGCCGAAGACCAGCGTCGCCTGGGAATCCTTGAGGGCTTCCTTATCCACCTTGCTCAGGTCCCATCCGCCTTCCTCCATGCTGTGCTTGAAAGCCTCGCCGTATTTGATGACACCGGATTCGATCATTTCCCGAAGCAGGTCATTCCCTTCCCGGGTCCGTTCCCCGACACCGGCGAAGACGGAGATCCCTTCGTATGCCTTGGCGATGTTGTTGATCAATTCCATGATGATGACCGTCTTCCCGACACCTGCGCCGCCGAACAAACCGATTTTTCCGCCCTTCATGTACGGCTCGATGAGGTCGATGACCTTGATACCGGTATACAGGACCTCCTTTTCCACGGACAATTCCTCGTAGGTGGGCGGTTTGCGGTGGATCGGGTAGGTCTGTTCCCGGGTGACCGAGCCGATGCCGTCGATGGCATCGCCGACCACATTGAACAGCCGGCCCTTGATGGCTTCCCCAACCGGAATGGCGATGGGTTTGCCGGTATCCAGCACTTCGGTTCCGCGGGTGAGGCCGTCCGTGGAATCCATGGCGATGGTACGGACACTGTCTTCACCGAGGTGTTGCTGCACTTCCAGTACAAGTTTTTCGCCGTTCGGGCGGGTCAACTCCAGTGCGTTCAGGATCTCCGGAAGCTTGTGGCCTTCCGAGAAGCTGACGTCCACGACCGCACCGATGATTTGCTTGATCTTGCCGACATTTTTCATTTGTGGTAACTTTATGACACTCTGGCGAGCGTTTGGTATGCGAGAATGAGCACCTTTCGAAAATTGGCGCAAAGATACACGTTTGGCAAAGTTTACCAACTGAAAACGACAGGAATTTGTCCGGCTGCGCCGCCCCCCCTTTTCCTGCCGACCAACCTGCCGCGGACACGCCGCCGGACCTAACGCTTCACCAACCGGTGCCGACGGGGCGGTGCCTTGCCGACCGGTCCGAGCTGCAGGAAATAGAGGCCGGCAGCGGCGGCGGACAAATCGATGGTGACGTCCAGGTAGCCGTCGACCGTTTGCCAGTTCCCTTGTGTTTGCAGCTGGCCGGCCGTATCGAATACACGGAAGCCGACCGGCTCCGCTCCCGGATGGCCGGTCACCCGAAAATACCCGTCCGCCGGATTGGGAAAGACCTGCCAGTGGTCCGTCCGGTCGAACGTTACCCGCAGCACCGGGGAGTAGGACAGGCTACCGTCGATATCCACAAGCCGGAGCCGGTAATAGTTCGTCCCGTCCAGGGGGGCGGTATCCAGGAATCCGTAATGTGCGGCCGCCGGACGGAATACCTGCCGGCCCAGCTGCACCCAATCGGTTCCGTCCGCCGACCTTTCCGTTTCGAAGTGGTTCATCGTGCCGGGCAGGGAGACCGTCCACTGGAGGCGGACCTCCCCGCTGCCGGGTTCGGCCCGGAAGTCCACCAAGGTGAGGGGAAGTGCCGTCAGGGCGGCGACCACCGCATCGTGGATGTGTACGATACCGTGTCCGTAGGTATTGTTGGGCAGGGAGGAGGGGCTGTCTCCCCCGCAGCCTTCGGCGGTGGTGACTGCCACGGCCGTTTCCGTCAGGTAGGAAGCGATCAGGTCCGGTTGTCCGGCCAGGGCCGGCACCGCGTCGAGCAGCAGGGCGACGGCGCCCGCCACATGCGGTCCGGCCATGCTGGTACCGCTGGAATTGCCGTAGTTGTCGCCGGGTGTGCTGGAATACACATTGACCCCGGGGGCGGTGAGGTCGGGCTTCGTGTAGGTGACCCCTCCGTAGGTGGTAGGGCCGCGACTGCTGAAAGCGGCCGCCTGTCCGGCACTATTGACGGCACCGACCGAGAGGCTGCCGCTGAACATGGCCGGCGGCTGGTCCACCGTTCCGCAGGCAGGACCTGAATTGCCGGCGGATGCCACGACGACCACACCGGCCTGCCGCAGGTTCTCCACCGCCGCTTCCATGATCCCGTAATTGCTGCCGTCACAACCCTCCTCGGTCGGACAATACCAGGAGTTGTTGATGACGTGCGGAGCCATGTCCGGATCCGGGTTGCCGCCGCCGAGGTCTGTCGGTGCCAGGAACCATTCGAAACACTCGAGGTAGGTGGTGATCGTACCCCATCCCAATTCCATGTTGCGGCAACCGATCCACGACGCGCCGGGGGCTACGCCCACCTGGTTGGACCCACCGTCGTCCCCGACCATGGTCCCCATCGTATGGGTCCCGTGGCTCCCGTCGTCACAAGGTTCCGGACTGTCGAACCCGCAGGGATTCGTACCGGCACTGTTGGGGTTGTCCTCATGGATCGCATCGTGCCAGTGATAGTCGTGCGAAACGGTCATGCCCCCGGCATCCCATCCCCGGTACCGGGCTTTCAAGGCCGCATGGTCCCAATCGTAACCGGTATCCTGCCCCCCTACCACCACGCCCGTCCCGTCGTATCCCATCGACCAAACCTCCTCCGCATGGATGTAGCTGACCCCCCAGGCGACCGAACGCCCGCCCGCCACCGGTTCGGGACGTACCGGCTCGGCCATGGAAACGGGGGCGTCCCACCAGACCGCCGATACGTCCTCCCGCTGTGCCAGCACGGCCAACAGTCCGTCGTCGACCTCCGTCCGGATGGCATTGACGATGTGGAAGGCCCGGACCGGTGCGCCCGCCCCTTCCAATACGGACCGGAGCGGCCCCTGCGTCCGGGCAGCCGTTTCCACCAGCGTCCGGAAGACAAAGGCGCCCTTTGCGCCTTTGTCCGGTAGAAAAGCCGCCGCCCCGAGCTCCGCCTGCTCCTCCAGCCACACCACACAGGGCTGTGTGCCCCCTTCCGCCAGCTGTTGCCATAGGCGGGCATCCACCTTTTCCTCCCAGCCGGACCGGGGCGTTTGTGCCCCGACCCAGCCCGACAAGAGGAGGGCCGTCCAAATCGGTAATTTCATTTTCATCCCGCTTGACCTTGTCATCCGGTCGGAAACCGCGCCCGCCGCAACCGGATACGGCACCCGTACCGGAACGGCAAGCCCCCGGGCCGACCCGACCTTCGTCATCAAACATAAATTATTTTGCCTTACTTTAACTAACATTCTTCCAGCTGTTTCGTTGAAAGAACAGGACCGGCGGCGACCACCCGACCCTGCCGACCGGTCCGGAACGGCCGGATACCGGAAAAACACCATCACCTGATCATGTTAGTATTGAAATTCGGCGGCTCCTCCGTCGGCACTCCCGACCGCATCAAAAGCCTGCTGGGCATTCTCGATGCTTGCCACCGCCGGCATGGCGGACACTTCACCGTCGTATTCTCCGCTTTCGGCGGCGTCACGGACAGCCTGCTGCACATGAGCCGGCTCGCCGCCGCCGGCGACGAATCGTTCCGCACCGTGTTCCAAGACTTCCGGGAACGTCATCAGGATGCCGTCTCCTCCCTGCTGGACAATGCACGCCGGGACCTGGTCTCCGAGGCCTTGTCGCAGCAACACGCCGCACTCGGAAACGTACTGGAAGGTATTTTCCTGGTCCGCGAGGCATCCGCCCGGACCATGGATTATGTCGTGAGCTTCGGGGAACGCAGCGCCGCCTTCGTCATCACCCATGCCATGCAGGCGGCGGGCTTGCCCGCCCATTTCCTGGACGCCCGCCGGATCATCCGGACCAATGACCAATTTGGCAGCGCCCGGGTGGACTTCCCCGTCACGTATCCCCTCATCGCCCGCCATTATCGCGACAACCCCGGCATCCATGTCGTCACCGGCTTCATCGGTGCGACGGAATCGGGGCTGACCACCACCCTCGGACGCGGCGGATCCGACTATACGGCCGCCATCCTGGCGGCAGGATTGGACGCCGATGCGATCGAGATATGGACGGACGTGGACGGTGTGCTCACCGCAGATCCCCGGAAAGTACGGAAGGCGTTCACCATCCCGCAGATGACTTACGCGGAAGCCATGGAAATGTCGCACTTCGGCGCCAAGGTCATCTATCCGCCGACCTTGCAACCCGCCCTCCAAAAGAAAATCCCGCTCTATATCCGGAACACCTTCCACCCCGCATTCGAAGGAACCCTCGTCAGCGACCGCCGCAATCCGTCCGGACACACCGTCACCGGGATTTCCTCCATCCATTCCGTGGCCTTGCTGACCCTCCAGGGCAGCGGGATGTTCGGCGTGCCGGGTATCGCCGGCCGACTCTTCGGCCACCTGGCCGCGGCAGGCATAAATATTATCCTTATCACGCAAGGATCGTCTGAACATTCCATTACCTTCGCCATACAACCCGACCTGGCAGCCAGGGCCAAATCCATCGTCGAGGCAGCCTTCGAATACGAAATGGAAAAAAAGATGGTGGATCCCGTCAAGGTCGAGACAGACCTTTCGGTCATCGCCATCATCGGGGAAAACATGCGGTACAGACCCGGTATCGCAGGTCGTATGTTCCAGGCCCTCGGCAAGAACGGGATCAATGTGGTCGCCATCGCTCAAGGTTCCTCGGAACTGAACATTTCCGTTGTGGTATCAAAAACTGACGAGGCCAAGGCCATGAATGCCCTACACGAGGCTTTTTTCCTCAGCGATACGAAGGAAATACACCTGTTCATGGTCGGTGCAGGCCTGATCGGCCACACCCTCCTCGCCCAGATCAAGCACCAGGCCGCCTACCTGCGGGAACACCGAAGCCTGGAGATCAGGGTCGTGGGACTGGCCAACACCCGGTATATGCTCTTCGATGAAAAGGGCATCGACCCCGGCCGGTGGCAAACCGCACTCCCGGAACTCGGCGAACCGACGGACTTGCCCCGTTTCGTCCGTACCATGCGCGAAATGAACCTGCCCAACACCATCTTCGTGGACAATACCGCCAGCGAACAGGTCGCCGCCCACTACCGGGATATCCTGGAAAGCAACATCTCCATCTCCACCCCCAATAAGATCGCCACTTCCTCCTCCCTCGACCAATACCGCGCCCTCAAAGGTATCGCCGCCGGAAGGGATGTCCAGTTCCGGTACGAAACCAACGTGGGCGCCGGCCTGCCCGTCCTGTCCACCCTCGAGGACCTCATCACCAGCGGCGACCGCATCCTCCGCATCGAAGGGGTCCTGTCCGGCACCTTGTCCTACCTGTTCAACCAACTGCAACCCGGCCGCCCGTTCAGCGCCATCGTCCGGGAAGCGAAAAACCTGGGCTACACGGAGCCGGACCCCCGGGAAGACCTCAACGGCAGCGATGTTCGCCGGAAACTCCTGATCCTGGCCCGGGAAGCCGGCCGCCCCTTGGAAGCGCATCAGGTCACTATCCGTCCCTTTCTCCCGGACCAGGTCATGAACGCCCCGCATATCGATGCCTTCTTCGAAGCGCTCCAAAAGGTCGACGACCACTTCGAACAATTGGCCCGGCAAGCCGCCGACTCCCGGACGGCGCTCCGGCTGGTGGCTACCCTCGACCCGGACGGTGCCCATATCGGCCTGCAAAACGTCGACGCCTCCCACCCTTTCTTTTCGCTCAGCGGCAGTGACAACATGATCGTCTTCACCACGGAACGCTACAAGGACCGCCCCCTGGTCATCCGGGGACCCGGCGCCGGGGCGGAGGTGACCGCAGCCGGGGTCTTCTCCGAGATCATCAAGATCGGCAACTACCTGTGACCCTACCGGGTCGTCCCCCGGATGTTCCAGTTCACTCGCTCCGCCGTCCGCTGCTCATAGGTCTGCCAACTGCCGTCCGCACTCTGGTACAGCCAATCCCCGCCGTCCCTGCGGGGCCCGGCATCACAACCGATGGACTGTTGGCCGGCCGCATGCGTCACAAAGACCGAAATCCAAAGGTCGTCCGCTTCCAAGGCCAAGGGCGCGGACAGGATGTGGCGGTTCCACCGGAGTGTCTGCAGACCGTTGGTCACGTCGAACTCATATAGCATTCCACCCGGACTGACCGCCCCGCCCCGGTATACCCGGACCCGGCACTGCTCCGGCAACACATCGCCGACGAAAAAGGAAATTTCCGTCAACTCGCGACCGACGTAATCCGCCATCATAGATGCGGGAAAACGGACCGCCAATTCGTGCTCCCCCGCCTCGAGAAACGGTCCGGTCGCATTCTCCCCGTCGTACCGCAGCACCGGATCGACCGACAGTCCGTCGTCCTTGCACGAAATGAAAGCCAACAGGCCCATGGCCAAGGTGAAATAGGTTTTCCTGATTTTCATTGTCAAATGGTTTAGGTCAGACATCAAAACGGCAACCGGACCGGCCGCCGTCGCGTCCGAACCGGTCACCCATACCCTACAACAAACCGACCCCCGGAATGGATGGGCCGACAAGGGCAAAACTATCGTTAAATTCGGCCGGGCGACCAAATCCGATGGCGCCGGCGGCCTTCCGGGCAGCGTCCCCCGGGTCCGGCCGATGATTCCGGAATGCCGCTTGGGCGTTCCCCTGGCCACCTCCGGCCCATGAAACGTGTCCGGGCAAACAAGTTGTCGCCGGCATATGGCCGAATCTGCTATCTTTACTCCGGGATGGCGCAGACAGGCCGGACCTTCATCGGCGCCGATCCCCCTTCATCCTTAAACCATTGCCGCTATGCGAATGAACCTATGGCTGGCAGCTGTCCTGGCTGTCGGTATCCTGAATTGCAATTCCATCAACTTTCCCGGAAAAAAGGAAGTCCGGAAATTCCAGGGCAAGCCGGATATCCTGCAGGATTACCTTCGGAAAATCCGTTTGCCGGACGGCTTCGAAATATCCCTCTATGCCAGCGATGTGGAAAACGCCCGTTCCATGGCCTTGTCACCGAACGGTACCCTCTTCGTCGGCACCCGGGACAAGGGAAGTGTCTACGCCCTGCGCGATGAGGACGGCGACATGCAGGCGGACCGCCGATACGTGCTGGCCGCAGGCCTCCAAATGCCGAACGGGGTGGCTTTCCGCGACGGCGACCTCTATGTGGCGGAAGTGAACCGCATCCTCCGGTTCCCGGATATCGAAAAACACCTGGATGCCCCGCCCGCACCGGAGGTCGTGTACGACCAATACCCGGACAAGACCCACCACGGCTGGAAATACATCGCGTTCGGACCGGACGGAAAACTCTACGTACCTGTCGGTGCCCCTTGCAACATCTGCAAGGAGGAGGACGAGGTGTTCGCCTCCATCACCCGGCTCAATCCGGACGGCACCGGCCGGGAAGTCGTCCAGCACGGCATTCGCAATACCGTCGGCTTCACCTGGCATCCCGTCACCCGGGAGCTTTGGTTCACCGACAACGGCCGCGATTGGCTGGGCGACGACATCCCCGCCTGCGAACTGAACCACGCCCCGAAAGACGGCATGCACTTCGGATACCCCTATTGCCACCAGGGGGATTTGGCGGACGAACAGTTCGGGAAGGAACGCCCTTGCGAAGACTTCACCCCGCCGGCGAAAAAACTGAGCCCCCACTGTGCTCCGCTCGGTATCGAATTCTACACCGGTACGATGTTTCCGAAGGAATACCACCACCAGGTCCTCGTCGCCGAACACGGCAGCTGGAACCGGAGCAAGAAGATCGGCTATCAGGTTTCCCTGCTCCGGCTCGATGGGGACAAGGTGGTCGGCTATGAACCGTTCGCCGACGGTTGGCTCGATGCGGAAGCGGATGAAGTGTGGGGAAGACCCGTCGACCTGGAACACTTGCCCGACGGTTCCATCCTGGTTTCCGACGACTTCGCCAATGCCATCTACCGGATTTCCCATACCGGGAACTGAAACGGAAGGAGTCGCGTCTTTTCCGGGGCCGGATACCGGGATACGGGTCGACGAACGGGGTCGTATGGCATTTCATACGACCCCGTCTTGTGGGGAGGTACAATCCCGGGCCGGCGGCCCGGGCATCCCCTCAGGAAAAACGCTTGAAGGCATTGAGCAGCCGAACCGGCAGCTCACCGGCCAAGGTCTGCAGGTAATCATTGTAGGAGCACGGGATCAGGCGGTGCCGTTCCAGGCCGGCACGGGTATGGGCAGGCACCTGCAGCCACCACCGGCCCGTCTTGTTGCTTTTCCAAAAAAACAGCTGGAAATCGTACCCCTTGAGGTCGACGATGTATTCGGTCAACTCGTCGAGGGAAGCCGGAAAATCCTGCTTCCGGTTGTGGAAACCGTCGAGGAAATACCAAATCAATTGGGCCGTGACCTGCGCCGTCCGGCGGTCGCGGTCCTGCCCGGGTTCATAGCCGAAAAAACCGACGGAACCCATCTTGTCACTCATTCCGGCATACCGGCTCAGCTGACAAGCCTCCTCGCTGAAAAAACCGCTGGGTGAGGGGTGCGCCACCCCGGGTGCCTCGGTCCCCTTCAACGCACTCAGGTGGAAGCACATCAGGTCCGCATCCCGGATGTAAGGTTCCATTTCCGCCAGGTTGGTCCGTGCCTTGCCCAGCCGCAGGCAGTCGAAATCACGCATCGCCAGCGCCGATAAGGTTTCCGCATCGATGTAATGGGATTGGCTGCCGATGTGGCAGAAATGGAAGAGTTCCTGTGTGGGTGCACGCAGGATATCCCGCAGGTAATGCCCCTCCTTTTCTTCCGTCGGATGATAGGGAATGGATTCCTGGACCACCAGCAGGCTCACGGACGGCCGCTGTACCAAATGGGCCTTGAATTGCGGCAAGGCCCATTCGTCCGCTTCCCCCACCAATACCGGGCAAATCCCTCCCTCGAGCAATTCCCGCAGTACCGGCAACAGGAAGGAAGCCTCCGTTTTGCGGATATTGCCGATATCCGCCACACGGAGACCGCCGAATGGAAAAGACAAACCGTACAGTTCCCGCCGGACCGCATCCGCAGCGGAATCCCCTACGCCCAAAAGCACCAGCCGGGTGCCTGTAAGGTCCGGCATCAAATCCCGGAACACCTCGACCTTCCGGCCGAAACTTCCTGCGGACAAAGTAGCTGCGGCGGCCATCGCCGCTTTGCTGGGTTTCAACCAATGTTCTAACATATCGACGCGCTTGTGAATGGTTCGGCCCTGTGCGGGCGCATACCCGATCGGCCGGGACCTGGCTTCCCTTGCGGAAGCCAATGGCAAAGGAATGCAATTTCCAGAAAATACCCCTCGCTTTCCACCCGGCCCGGCGGCCGGCGGCCGGCGCGGAGCCCGGCGAAATCCGCGCTTACCTTGGAACGGTTTTTTCCTACATTTGCAATCCTGTCGCCCCGGGTGGTCGCATTCGACAACCGGCATCCGGCGCCCCGCAACGGCCCTGGTCCGCCGAAGGCCCACCCGTGTGCCGGCGACCGCCTTAACCAAATTGTCCGCAGCCATGCTGTCATTGCTGGAACAGTACAAGGAAAAGAAACCGGAAATCATTTTCGAGTGGAACGATGACCAAGATACCGGCGCCCGGGGCTGGGTCGTCATCAACTCCCTCCGGAACGGCGCCGCCGGCGGCGGTACCCGGATGCGAAAAGGCCTGACCTGCGAAGAGGTCGTCTCCCTGGCCAAGACCATGGAAGTCAAGTTCTCCGTCTGCGGCCCGGATATCGGCGGCGCAAAATCCGGCATCGATTTCGACCCGGCCGACCCCCGGCGCGATGAGGTCCTCCGCCGCTGGTACAAGGCCGTTTTTCCCCTGCTCAGGAATTATTACGGCACCGGCGGCGACCTGAACGTGGACGAACTCAAGGACGTCATCCCGATTACCGAAGCGCTCGGCCTCTGGCATCCCCAGGAAGGAATTGTCAACGGACACTTCCGGCAGGCTTCCGACGGGGAGAAGATAGGTATACTCGGACAACTCCGCTACGGCTGTTCGAAAGTGGTGGAGGACAGCCGCTATGTACCGGACGGCCCTCATAAGTTCGCCGTGGCGGACATGATTACCGGCTATGGTGTCGCCGAATCCGTGTGCCATTATTACCGCCTGTTCAGAAACGAGACTTTGGCGGGAAAGACGGCCATTATCCAGGGCTGGGGCAACGTCGCCTCCGCCGCCGCTTGTTACCTGGCCGTGAAAGGGGTGCGCGTCATCGGCATCATCGACCGGGAAGGCGGCCTCATCCGGGAGGAAGGACTGGGCCTCGAAGCCGTCAAGGACCTATTCCTCCGAAAGCGGAACAACCGGCTGACGGCCGATTCCCTCTTGTCTTTCGAGGAAACCAATGCCCGCATCTGGCAGTTGGGCGCGGATATTTTCGTCCCGGGAGCCGCCTCCAAGCTTGTCACCCGCGAACAGGTCGATTCCTTGCTGGCCGGCGGACTGGAAGTCATCGCCTGCGGGGCGAACGTCCCGTTCGTGGACGACGGGGTCTTCTTCGGACCGACGGCCGGCCATGTCGACCGATACGCCAGCCTCATCCCCGATTTCATCGCCAATTGCGGTATGGCCCGGGTTTTCGCCTACCTGATGCAACCCCAGGCGGAGATGACCGACCAAGCCATTTTCGAGGACGTGTCCCGGGTCATCCGGGAAGCCCTGGCGGAGGTGCACCGACATGCCCCTTCCGTCACCGGCATCTCCGCTTCCGCCCTGGAGATCGCCCTGAACAAGCTGCTGCCGGCGCATCGGCCCTGAGCGGCCGTCCGTCGGCGGGAAGATGAGGGGAAGGTCCGGATTTCGGTGAATCATACGGGCTTCGCCGGTCTGGGAATCCGGGTATGCGGCCGGACGGAGGCGTACGGACCGGGAACGGAACCGAAGGGTCAGAGTTCCTTGCGGAGGCGGGCTACCGGAATATTCAGTTGCTCCCGGTATTTGGCGACGGTCCGCCGCGCGATGTTGTACCCCTTCTTTTGCAGGAGGTTTTTCAATTTCTCGTCGGAGAAAGGCTTGCGCTTGTTTTCCCCCCCGATGATGTCCGTCAGTATTTTCTTGACTTCCAGCGTCGACACCTCCTCCCCGTCCTGGGTTTGCAGGCTTTCGGAGAAAAAATCCTTCAAGCGCTTCGTTCCGAATTCCGTCTGGACGAACTTGCTGTTGGCCACCCGGGAAACCGTGGAGATATCAAGGCCGGTGATATCGGCGATATCCTTGAGGATCATGGGCCGGAGCCTTTTCTGGTCACCGGTGGTGAAGTAATCGCGCTGGTAGTTCATGATGGCGTACATCGTGTTGAACATCGTCTGCTGCCGCTGCCGGATGGCGTCGATGAACCATTTCGCACTATCTATCTTCTGCTTGATGAACATGATCGCCTCCTTCTCCTGGCGGGTGGCCCGGCGACCCCGTACGGTATGCTTGTACGAGCGCAACATGTCCTTGTACTGGGCGCTGATGTGGAGATCGGGGGCATTGCGGGAATTGAGGGAAAGTTCCAACTCCCCGTCATTGTTGATGATGATGAAATCCGGAACGACGTAGTGCGTGTTGCGGGTGTTCGAGACATAGCCGCTCGCAGGCTTGGGATTGAGCTTCAATATTTCGTCGATCGCCTCCTTCAGTTCCTCTTCGTCCGACAAACCCAATTGCCGCTGCAGCCGTTGGTAATGCTTCTTCGTGAACTCGTCGAAATAATGGGAAATGATTTTCCTGGAGATCTGGAGCACCAATTTTTCGCCGAAGGAAACGTCGGCCCGGTGCAACTTGTTCTCGATCTGAAGCAACAGGCATTCCTGCAGGTTGCGGGCGCCGGTTCCCGGCGGGTCGAACCGCTGGATTTTTGCCAGCCAGCTATGGATCTCCTCCATCGTCGTGCTCACATTCTGGGAAAACATCAGGTCGTCCAGGATTGCGTCCGTCTCCCGACGCAGGTAACCGTCGTCATCGATGCTGCCCACGATCTGCCGGGCTATCTTCTCTTCCCGCCCGTCCTTGAAATCCAACATGCCCAACTGTTGTTCCAGGTATTCGTGGAAGGTGTTCTCCACCGCCACAGGGAGGGTCTTGTTCTCCTCCTCCTGCCCGTAACCGTCGGCTTGGAACTTGTAGGATGCCTCGTCGTCATCCATGTAATCCGTCAGGTACTCGTCCAGGGAAACCTCCTCCTCCGGGATACTTTCCTCCTGGTCCTGTTCGCCATCCTCCATGCCGGCATCCTGGTTGTCCGGCTGTTCCGATTCCCCCGCTTTGTCCTCTTCCCCGGACCGCGCCATTTCCCCGTACTCATCCTCGAGGTTGTCCCCTTCGTCCAGGGCGGGGTTCGCCTCCAACTCCTCTTTGATCCGTTGGTCCAAATTGGCCGTAGGTATCTGCAGCAGTTTCATCAGCTGGATTTGCTGCGGAGATAGCTTCTGTTGTAACTTTTGCGTTAGTTGCTGCTTCAGCATTATCGACCAGTTTGTACCTTGTATTGATTATCCAGGGCAAGCGTGCCGGAAATCAGGTGATTTTTTTTCAAAATAACTGTAAAAAAATCACAAAATCCAGTTCATTGAAGAATCGTATTCTTTTTTATTTTGTTTCCTTAATTTGACAAAAAATTTAATACATCAACAAAATTAAGGCTTTAGGCGAGATAACAAGAATGGGAACCTATTGACATCCAAAAACATGCCATAAAACAATCATGTTTATCGTCCACGCCCTCGTATCATCCCGGAAACATCGGTGTTCCTTGCGTTGTAAGTTTTTATCAACAGATTTCCGCTTTCCTGGAAAATGAATCGGAACCCCGGTTCCGGCATACCGGCGGGCGATGGTTACCATCGGACAAGTACCTGAAAAAGGCCTATGGAAAACTTATGGAAGGGGGTGGAGTTGGGGTGGGCGCTCGCCCTGTTGGCCGGTCCGATCCTGTTCACCCTGTTGCAGTCGACCCTGGCGGGCGGGTATCGGTGCGGCCTGCAGGTCGGATCGGGCATATGGACCAGCGACCTGCTGTTCATCCTGGCCACCTGGTCGGGAACGCGATGGCTCGGATCCCGGTGGGATATGGACCAGCTGGTGACCGTCGCCGCATGGGGCGGCGGCGGGATGCTGGTCGTGTTCGGAGGAAGCCTGCTGCTGTATGCTCCCCGGCCCCCGCATGTGCCGGAAGCGCGGCGGTCGGTGGCCGGATCGTTCCCTGCGCAATGGCTCCGGGGCTTCCTGGTCAACACCGTCAATCCATTCACCATCTTGTTTTGGATTGGCATCTCCGGTATTCCTTTGGTTGGAAATGATGGAAGTGAGGATCCGGCATACTATTTTTACGGTGGATTGTTAGGTACGATCGTTACCACGGATGTGCTGAAGATATGGTTGGCCCGGCAGATCCGGCCCTGGCTGCAACCGGTCTGGCTGTTGCGTATGCGCCGGTTATCGGGAACCTTCCTGCTGGCGTTCGGGTTCTATCTGCTCGGCAAGGCCCTGGGCTGGGTCGGATGAATCCATCCTAAGCCCGATACGGCACCCGGCCCGGCCGTTTTTCCCGAAGCCGGCGGCATAGGCCCGCCTGGCGGACCGCCTGGCGGTTGCGATATACAAATACCTGCGATCCACGACCCTATGTCCCACAACAATAACAAACCCAAAGAGGTAGTCAACCGGAAAGCGGCCCATGAATACCACTTCCTCTCCAAATACGAGGCGGGCATCCTGCTGAAAGGCTCCGAAATCAAGTCCATCCGAACGGGCCATGTCGGCCTGACGGATGCTTATTGCCTCTTCCAAAACGGGGAACTGTACATCAAGAACCTGTACATCAAGGAATACGACAACGCGGGTTACCTGAATCACGCGTCCCGGCGGGACCGGAAGCTTCTGCTGCACGCCGCAGAATTGCGGAAACTGGAGCGGCGCGTCAAAGAGAAAGGGCTGACCATCGTCCCTTACCGGGTGTATTTTTCGGACCGTAACCTGGTGAAAGTGGAAATCGTCCTGGCCCAGGGAAAGAAAGCCTTCGACAAACGGGAAACCATCCGCGAAAAGGATACCAAACGGGACCTGGACCGCCTTCGGAAGGCCCGGCTTTCCTGAAACCGGAAGCAGGCTCATTCCTCCTCCTCGCCGACCGGGCGGTCGGTCGCCCCTTCATCTTCAGGCAATGACAGCCAGAAGTTGTTGGAGCCCTCCCCCTGCAGCAGGGTGAGCTGCTGCAGGTTCAGCAATTCCAACAGGGCGAGGAAAGTCACAATGGCATGGATGCGGTTTTCCAGATGCAGGAACACCGCTTCGAAAGTGGTTTTCCTACCGGGTTCCACCGCCGACAGGATGAACGCCTGCTGGCTGGCGATGGTATAATTGTATCGGACGATGGTATGGACGACCGGTGCTTTTCCTCCCTCCTCCAAGCGTCGCATCACCCGCTCGAATGTCTTCAGCAACCGGAACAAGGTCAGCTGTTCCAATTCCACATCCACCATCGCCCGCGAGGCGACCTGCTGCAGGTCCCGGGAAATGTTCCCCCTTGTTTCCCGCAGGGACCGCGCCTCCTCCAAACTTCGCATATCCTCCAGGATACTCTTGTAGCGCTTGTATTCCAGCAGCCTTTGCACCAGCTCCTCGCGGGGGTCTATCTCTTCCCCCTCCTCGTTGAGCGGCTTGCGGGGCAACAGCATCTTGGCCTTGATGCGGCACAGGGTCGCCGCCATGAGGATGAATTCGCTGGCCAGGTCGACATCGAGCGCCTCCATGTCGCGGATGTAGGCCAGGAAATCATCCGTTATTCGGGCAATCGGAATGTTATTGATGTCCAGCTCGTCCCGCTCTATGAAAAAGAGCAGGAGGTCGAAGGGCCCTTCGAACTGGGGCAAATGGATATGGTAGGTCGATTCGCTCACCTTCAAGGCTATGGCTTCGGCCGGCCGGATCGGCATTTCCCGACGGCCCTGTCAAGGGACCAAGGCCGCCGTCGGCTCATACAGCGGGTATCGGTCCATGAACTGGTTGATTTCCCGGCGGATACCATCGGTCAGGTCGGTATCCTGCCCACCCTGGATTACGGCATCCATCCAATCCACAACCTTCAGACAGGCCGCCTCATCCATGCCGCGGGTCGTAATGGCGGCTGTCCCTACCCGGATTCCGGACGTGACCAACGGGGATTCCGTATCGAACGGCACCATGTTCTTGTTGACGGTGATGTCCACCCTGGACAAGGCCTCCTCCGCCTGCTTGCCGGTGACGCCTTTGGTGCGCAGGTCGATCAGCATGAGATGGTTGTCCGTCCCGCCCGACACGATCCGGTACCCCTTTTCGACAAATGCCTTCGCCATGGCCTGCGCATTGCGGATCACCTGGCCCGCGTATTCGCGGAACGAAGGCTGCAGCGCCTCCTGGAAAGCGACCGCCTTGGCGGCGATGACATGCTCCAACGGTCCCCCCTGTGTACCGGGGAACACCCCGCTGTTGAGGATTTGCGACATCTTGATGGCCACCCCTTTTTTCGTCACCCGACCCCAGGGATTGTCAAAATTCTCTCCCATCATGATGATTCCGCCACGCGGCCCCCGAAGGGTCTTGTGGGTGGTGGAGGTGACGATATGGCACCAGGCCATGGGATCGTTCAATTTCCCGGCGGCAATCAAACCCGCCGGGTGTGCGATATCGGCCAGCAACAAGGCCCCGACCTTATCGGCGATTGCCCGGAACCGGGCGTAGTCCCAATCCCGCGAATAAGCGGATGCCCCGCAGATGATCAAGCGGGGCTTTTCCCGAAGCGCAAGGGCCTCCACCTTGTCCATGTCTATCGTACCGGTCGTCTCCTCGACCCCATAAAACAAGGGCCGGTATACCTTGCCGGAAAAGTTGACCGGAGAGCCGTGCGAAAGATGTCCGCCATGCGCCAGGTCCAAGCCCAGCGTCTTGTCCCCCGGTTCCAGTACCGACAGGAATACCGCGGCGTTCGCCTGCGCCCCGGAGTGCGGCTGTACATTCGCATAGGCCGCGCCGAACAACTCCCGCAACCGCGCAATCGCCAGCTCCTCCACCTCGTCCACCACTTCGCAACCACCGTAATATCGCTTGCCGGGATAGCCCTCCGCGTATTTGTTCGTCAGACAGGAACCCATGGCCCGCATGACCGCGGAACTCGTGAAATTTTCCGAGGCGATCAGTTCGATTCCCCGCTGTTGACGCTCCAACTCCCGCTGGATCATGTCGAAAAGTACCTTGTCTGTCGTCATGTCGTTAGGTGATTTTGCCTGGTCCCTTTTTCCGGCGGCTTCGGACCGGCGCTTCCGGACCGGGATACCCGCGAACCCGCCGGTACAAATCTACACAACTCACCGGGATCTGATGCCTTGTCCGCCCTTTCGAAATGCTTATTTTGCCGAAATCCAGGTCCGCACGGCCGTAGGAAGGCATCCCCAAAAAAAGATTCCGCCGCCGCAGATACGAATCTTCTCCCACAGGATATAATTTGCAGGCTTTTATGCGTTTCATTGAAGGACCTGCCTCCCGACCAGAACATAGCGTCCGTTCTTTCGTTATGAACTGGTATGGTGAAAAAGGATTTGCAATCGTCGTCTATGATAAGAAGCTCCCAGCTGCCCGACCGCTCGGCATACGGATACCTATCCCTGTCCACCCTCTTCCTGGTGTACGCCCTTTCGGTGTGCATCCCCATCGATTCCTGGGGAAAGGCGGAGAAATTCCGGCTGGTCTGGAGCCAGGACCCCAGCCGGCAGGCCACCATCGCCTGGCACCAGGTATCGGGTTCCGATCCGGTCCTGTTGCTGGACATCAACGATTTCGGGGATGATGCGGACCTGTACGGCCAACAGGTCCGGCCGGACGAGGTCCGTGCGGCCAAGGGCATGCAAAACCACTTCATCCGGCTCAACGGGCTCCGCCCCAACATGACCTACTTCTTCCTGGTGAAAGACAGCGAAGGTACCAGCCGGCGCATGTTCTTCACCACCGCCCCCGACAACCCTTCCCAACGCTTGTCCATCATTGCCGGAGGTGATTCCCGCAACCACCGCACCGCCCGGCAACATGCCAACCTGCTCGTCGCCAAGCTGAAACCGCATTGCGTATTGTTCGGCGGGGATTTCACTGGCGGCAGCTCCCCCCTGGAATGGCAGGAATGGCTCGACGACTGGCAACTGACCATTGCGGCGGACGGCCGCATGACCCCGGTCGTCGTCACCCGGGGCAACCACGAGGAAGACAACCGGGTCCTGTCGGATATGTTCGGGCTGGAATTCGACGACGCCTATTACGCCCTGACCCTCGGTGGCAACCTCCTCCGGGTTTATACGCTCAATACCATGATTGCCGCCGGCGGTGCACAAAAGGATTGGCTCGAACAGGACCTGGCGACCATCGGTACCCAGGTCGTCTGGCGGATGGCCCAGTATCACCACCCCATGCGACCCCATACCGCCAGGAAACCCGAACGCAACGACCTGGTCCAGGACTGGGGACCGCTATTCTACCGGTATGGCATGAACCTCGCCGTGGAATGCGATGCCCATGTCGCCAAAAGCACCTACCCCATCCGGGTCTGTGGTGACCGGGAGGGTTGTGACGAAGGATTTCTCCGCGATGACGAAACCGGAACCGTCTTCGTCGGGGAGGGTTGCTGGGGCGCTCCGCTCCGACAACACAATGATGACAAATCCTGGACCCGGGCCAGCGGCAGCTTCAACCACTTCAACTGGATCTTCGCCGATGCGTCCAAAATCGAGGTCCGGGTCGTCCAGGTGGACAATGCCCCCGAAGTCGGGGAGGTCAACCCCTCCAATGTCTTCAAAGCCCCTGTCGGACTGACCATCTGGAATCCGCCCACCGGCGATGTCATTGTCATCCAGCGCCGCGACCACCAACCGGTGGTCGAACCGCTCGACATGCTCGCCGCCCGAAGCCATCATGCCGACCAGGTGGCCTCCGCCCCGGACGATTCCCGGGAGATGGAGGATTGGGACGACTGCCCGCTCGTCCTCCCGGAGGCCGGCAGCGGAAAACTCGCCATCAAATATGCCCTCCGGGAACCTGGTTCCGTCACCATCCGCCTCGTCAACCCCCTCCGCGAGGAAGTCATGCGCATGGAAGTGGCCGACCTGCCACCCGGCGAACACCTGAAAACTTTCGAGGTCAATCATCTCAAACCGGGTCGGTACCTCGCCATCGTCAAACACCAACAACAGGTGTTGCGCAGGTACCGGGTCATCAAGCGCTGACCGGGTCTTCCGGCCGGATGTCGCTGCCATGGGAACCTGCCGGCAGCCGCATCCGGCAACCTACCCGGCAGCCCTGGATTCATTTGCCCACCTCCACCTATGGACTTCACCTCCCTCCTCGGTATGATCGCCGCCTGCCTCACGACCGGTGCTTTTGTTCCGCAGGTCATCAAAACCTGGAAGACCCGCAGCACCGGAGACCTCTCCCTCTTCATGTTCCTGCTGATCTTCATCGGCACCCTCTGCTGGTTCGCTTATGGCCTGCTGCGGCGGGATTTGCCCATCATCCTTGCGAACGGCCTGACCCTCAGCCTCTCCTTCCTCATCCTTTTCTTCAAGCTGCGGGAATCATTCCGGGATGCCCGGTCGAAAAAGGAAAAAAACAATCGGTGAGTCTAAAAACTCCCTTCGACCACCGCCAGGTGTCACACAAGATACCCGCCGAACCAGCGGCAGGCTTCCCATCCATCCCCGGACGTTCTTCCCAACCGGGGTGACGGGCATGGCCTGCCCGCCCCACAAGTGCCGAACCCACGGCCACCGGTATGGAAGGACAGCCCCGATCCTCGCCGGTACCGCCGGACCAGCCCGGCCCCGGGCCGTGCCACCCATTCAAAATTCGAGGGCTTTTTCAGAACCGAACCTCGCTTTTGCCGTATAACCTCCTACTTTTGCAGCCTTTGCGCGTCCTTTCTTCCGCGTGGACACCCCTCCGTTCCCCAGGTGGCGGCCGCCCCGGCGGGACAGGGCACGAAGAAGCGGGTCCGGCACATCCTTTCATTCATAGAATCATCAGTTTATGTACAGGTCTCATGATTGCGGAGCGCTGCGCATGCAGCATATCGGTCTAACGGTCAGGTTGGCAGGTTGGGTCCAGGCGAGCCGGGACTTCGGCGGAATGACCTTCCTCGACCTCCGGGACCGGTACGGTATCACCCAACTCGTCTTCAATATGGAGGACAATGCCGAACTCTGCGAAAAAGCCCGCAAACTGGGTCGGGAGTTCGTCATCTCCGTCAGCGGCCTGGTCCGCGAACGCAGTGCCAAGAACCCCAACCGACCGACGGGTGACATCGAGATCCAGGTCGAATCCCTTCAGGTCCTCAACCCCTCCAAAACCCCTCCCTTCACCATCGAGGACCAAAGCGACGGCGGCGACGACCTCCGCATGAAATACCGTTACCTCGACCTGCGGCGGTCTCCCGTCCAACAAAACATCATCTTCCGCAGCCAGGTCGGTATCGAAACCCGTAAATTCCTCGCCGGCGAAGGTTTCCTTGAAATCGAGACCCCCAACCTCATCAAAAGCACCCCCGAAGGCGCCCGGGATTTCGTCGTGCCCAGCCGGCTCAACCCAGGCCAATTCTATGCCCTGCCCCAATCCCCGCAAACCTTCAAGCAAATCCTCATGGTGGCCGGCATGGACCGCTATTTCCAGATCGTCAAATGCTTCCGCGATGAAGACCTCCGCGCCGACCGACAACCGGAGTTCACGCAGATAGACTGCGAAATGGCCTTCGTCACACGGGAAGATATCCTCCAAACCTTCGAAGCCTTGACCCGCCATCTGTTCCGGACCGTCCTCCAAACGGAACTGCCCCCCTTCCCCCGTATGCGCTACGACGAAGCCATGACCCGATTCGGCTCCGACAAACCGGATACCCGGTTCGGTATGGAGTTCCGGGAACTCAACGAGCTGGCCAAAGGCAAAGGGTTCGGTGTATTCGACGAGGCGGAACTGGTCGTCGGCATCTGTGCGGAAGGACAGGCGGATGCCTATTCCAACAAAGACCTCCAAAATCTCACCGAATGGCTCAAAAGACCCCAGGTCGGCGCCAAAGGAATGGTCTGGGTCAAATACAATCCCGATGGCTCCTTCAAATCCTCCGTCGGAAAGTTCTATTCCGATGAGGACCTCCAAACCTGGGTTCGGCACTTCGATGCAAAACCGGGCGACCTCCTCCTCGTCTTGAGTGGGGAAACGGAAAAAACCAGGAAACAACTCTGCGAGTTGCGGCTCGAAATGGGCCGACGGATGGGGCTCCTCAAGCCGGGCGACTTCCGGCCGCTTTGGGTGGTGGATTTTCCACTGCTCGAATGGGAGGAGGACGCCGGCCGCTTCTTCGCCATGCACCACCCTTTCACCGCCCCCTTGCCGGAGGATGCCGGGAAAATGATGAGCGACGACCACGAAACCCTGAAAGGCTTACGCGCCAATGCCTACGACCTGGTCATCAACGGCGTGGAAATCGGCGGCGGCTCCATCCGTATCCATGACCGGGCCCTCCAGGAAAAAAACTTCAAGCTGCTGGGTTTCACCCCGGAACAAGCGGAAAACCAGTTCGGCTTCCTCCTGGGTGCTTTCGAATACGGGGCGCCTCCCCACGGCGGTATCGCGTTCGGCTTCGACCGCCTTTGTGCCGTGATGCGCGGACAAACCAGCATCCGGGATTTCATCGCGTTCCCCAAGAACAATATGGGACGCGACATGATGATCGACGCACCTTCCGAAATCGATACCCAGCAACTCGACGAACTCTTCCTCGAGGTGCAGACTTCCCGCTTGCAAAAGGATTGACGGACGGGCGCCGGTCCCCGCCGGCTTCCTTCAGGTTCCTCCTCGATGGATACCCTTGCCGTAAGCAAGTGGTCGGCGACGACCTGCCACCTACCCCCACAGGGGACTTGCACCAGTCGCTGAATTGCCATGAAGGGCCCCAATGAGAAAGGCCGGTCCGTCTCCGGACCGGCCTTTCTTACGCTCCCCTCCGCGCTCGGCTCGCCGCTTACGGCTTGATCTTGGTTCCCATGGCCCGCTGCATGGGATTCTGTACCGCTTCCATCCGATGTTCCTTGTAGACCTTGAACAACTGCGGTGCGTCCGGTATCGGTGCCTCGTTGTTGGTGGTATCGACATCGGCAGTCTCCCGGAACGGGTCCAACCGCACGGAAACCACCTGCTTGTCCTTGACAAACACCTTCGTCACCGCGGATTCGTTCTTCCGCCAGATCTCGGCCGGTATCCGCTCCACTTCCTGCGCACCGTCCGCATAGGTCCATTCCAGGATCAGGGGCATGACCAGCCCGCCATTGTTGCGGAAATACATTTCGTAATAGTGCTTGTCCCCGTATTTGGTCTGCTTTTCCTCCGGGGTCAGGACCTGGTCGTACAGATGGGTGGTGAAGGCCATCACCGAATCCTCCGTTTCCCAAGGACGGTAGGTCGTATAGAAATCGACCAGGTTGGAATCCTGGTCCACGGCGAAGGCCATTCCGGAGGAACGGTTCCGGCGGACGGATATGTCCTCGAACGGGGCTTCCGTTTTCCGTTTCCGCTGGACCGTCCGCTTTTCCGGATCGTTTTCCAGGTCTGCACGGTACCACTTGATGGAATCGACGGCGATATCGACATTTTCGATGGAGTAGAACCAACCGCGCCAGAACCAATCCAGGTCGACACTGCTGGCATCCTCCATCGTCCGGAAGAAATCGGCCGGTGTCGGATGCTTGAACGCCCAACGGCGGCAGTATTCCTTGAAGGCGTAATCGAAGAGTTCCCGACCCATGATGGTTTCCCGCAGGATATTGAGGCCGGCGGCCGGCTTGGCATAGGCGTTAAGGCCGAACTCCACGATGTTCTCGCTGTTGGTCATGATGGGTTCGAGACGTTCCTTCGGGCTGGACATGTAATCCACGATCGTGTGGGCCGGACCGCGCCGGTGGTTCCAGTTGCCGTCGAATTCCGCCTGGGCCAGGAATTGCACAAAGGTATTGATCCCTTCGTCCATCCAGGACCATTGCCGTTCGTCGCTATTGATGATCATGGGGAAGTAGTTGTGCCCCACCTCGTGGATGATGACGGAGATGGCACCGTTCTTCTGCTGCTCCGTGTAGGTACCGTCTTCCTCGGCCCGCCCGAAATTGAAGCAGATCATCGGGTATTCCATCCCGTTCTGCGCCTCCACGGAAATGGCGACCGGATAGGGGTAGGGGATGGAATACTTGGAATAGGTTCGGAGGGTATGCGCCACCACCTTGGTGGAATACCGCCGGTAGATCGGGTAGGCTTCCTTGGGATAATAGCTCATGCACATCACGCGGCTGCCATCCTCGTTGTAATGGGGCATCGCGTCCCAGATGAACTTCCGGCTGGCGGTCCAGGCGAAGTCACGTACATTGGAGGCCTTGTAGACCCAGGTCTTCAGTTTCCCGCTCTTGGGTGCGCCCTCATTCCGGACCGCCTCGTCCAGCGTGACGATCTCCAGGGGTTCCGCAGCCGTCATCGCCTGTTGCCAACGGCGGTACTGGGCCTTGTCGAGCACCTTGTCGTAGTTCTGGCATTCCCCGGTGGAGCCGACCACGAAATCGGACGGGAGCGTCATGGATACCTCGAAGTCGCCGAAAGTCAGGGCGAACTCGCCACGCCCGGTGAACTGCTTGTTCTGCCACCCGGTCACATCCGAATAGACGCACAGGCGGGGATACCATTGGGAAATGGTGAAGAGATAATTGTCGTCCTTTTCGAAGTATTCGTAGCCTCCCCTGCCGCGGGGACCTTTGATCCTGTCGGGGACCTTGTAGTTCCACTTGACATGGAAGGCGAAGCTTTCGCCCGGACGGACGGGCGTCGGCAGGTCGATCCGCATCATGGTCTGGTTGATGGTATAGGCCAACGGCTTCCCGCCCGCATCGGTGACGGCCTCGATATTGTGGCCGTATTCGGTAAGGTCCTTCCATTGCTCCATCATGTAGAGGGCCATCTCGTTCATGACGTCATTCATGGAGCTCCCGTTGAAATGATGCATGTCGTTATGACCCTGATGCTGGTTTTCATCCAATTGCAACCACAGGTAGCGGAGCGGGTGCGGCGAACGGTTGTGATAGGTGACCCGTTCGTCCCCGTGCAGGCGCAATGCCGCCACATCCAGGGTACAGCGGATATTATAGTCGCATTGCTGCTGCCAGTATTCGGGACCAGGGCTTCCGTCCACCCCTCGGTAAGGCGTCGGATCGGGCAATACAGGTCCCAATTGTTCGAATTTGTTGCCATGGTTGGAAGTCTGCTGCGCCGAGACGGAAGCAAATCCCAACGGTAGCAAGACCAGGAGGAAAAGGTAGGTTTTCATGCAAACGGATTAAGGTGTAACAATAGCCGGTCCGAACATACGAAAGAAGGCCTCATGTGCCCGTCCTGCGTCGGTCCATGTCGCTGGTGAAATGAAATTGCACATCCGGATGGTTTTCCTGGGCCATCTTCAAGGTCCAGGCGCTTTCCGCCAGGAAAACGAGGTGGCCGTCCTTATCGTGGGCCAAGTCCCGCGACCGGCGGGTCCTGAATTCCCGGAGCACCTTCTCGTCCGGGCAGGTGACCCAGCAGGCCTTGTACAGGCTGACCGGTTCGTAGACACAGGAAGCGCCGTATTCGTGCTGCAGGCGGTATTGGATGACATCGAACTGCAGGGCACCGACGGTACCGACGATTTTTCGGCCGGTACTCTCCCTGGTGAACAGTTGGGCCACCCCTTCGTCCATCAGTTGTTCCAACCCCTTGGACAGCTGTTTGGATTTCATCGGGTCGGCGTTTTCCACGTACCGGAACTGTTCGGGTGAAAAACTGGGGATCCCCTTGAAATGGAGGACCTCTCCCTCCGTCAAGGTATCGCCGATCTTGAAATTGCCGGTGTCGTGCAGGCCGACCACGTCCCCGGGATAGGCATCGTCGATGATTTCCTTCTTATCCGCCATGAAGCTGGTCGGATTGGCAAACCGGAATTGTTGTCCCAGGCGGACATGCAGGTAGTTCCGGTTGCGCTCGAACGTACCGGAACAAATCCGGACGAATGCGATGCGGGCCCGATGCCGGGGATCGATGTTCGCATGGATCTTAAAGACGAAACCGGTGAATTTGTCTTCTTCCGGCAAGACCGTCCTTTCCTCCGTTTCACGGGGCCGCGGGGTCGGCGCGATGTCGACGAAGCAATCGAGCAATTCCCGGACCCCGAAATTATTGACCGCACTACCGAAGAATACGGGGGAGAGTGTTCCTTGCCGATAGGATTCCACATCGAAGGGGGGGTAAACCTCCTCGATCATCGCCACCTCCTCCCGGAGGGTGGCTGCGGCCCGGGCGCCGACATGGGTCTCCAGCACCGAATCCGATAGGTCGGTGATTTCGATGACATCCTCCTCCTCCTGTTTGCCATGCGGTCGGAACAGCACCAATTTCCGCTCGTACATGCTGTACACCCCCCGGAACGTCTGTCCCATGCCGACGGGCCAGCTCAAGGGCCGGACCCGCAGGCCGAGTTTCTGTTCCACCTCGTCGAGCAGGTCGATTGCATCCTTTCCCTCCCGATCCAGTTTGTTGATGAACACAATGACGGGTGTGGCACGCATCCGGCAGACACCGACCAGTTTTTCCGTTTGGGTTTCCACTCCTTTGGCCACGTCGATGACGACGATCGCACTGTCGACGGCGGTGAGGGTACGGTAGGTGTCCTCGGCGAAATCCTGGTGACCCGGAGTGTCCAGGATGTTGATTTTCAAGTTCCGGTAATCGAAAGCCATCACGGAGGTGGCGACCGAGATACCCCGTTGCTTTTCGATTTCCATGAAATCGGAAACCGTGGTTTTCTTGATCTTATTGGATTTGACGGCACCGGCCGTCTGTATGGCGCCCCCGAAGAGCAACAGCTTTTCGGTCAGGGTCGTCTTGCCGGCATCCGGGTGGGAAATGATGCCGAACGTACGGCGCCTGGCAGTTTCGGATTTCGCGTTCATATCGACGTATTACATGCCGCAGGGTACAGGCGTGCGACGGGCCGTTGGGGATAAGGCGGATTCAGGCGGCTGCCGGTCAATCCACAATCATACCCGCCCCTTCCAGCTGCTGTTGCCGGATGGATGCCGGCAATTCCCGGAAGTCGTACTGCTGGTCCCGGAGCCGGGGTACGTAGCCTGCCTCCCGGATGGCCCGCTGGATACCGTCCGCCGTAAAACGGAAACGGGCGCCGGCAGCGGAGACGACGTTTTCCTCGATCATGATGCTGCCGAAATCATCGGCACCGGCATGCAGGCACAATTGCGCCACCTGCTTGCCCACCGTCAGCCAACTGGCCTGTATGTGGGGGATATTCGGCAACAGGATGCGGCTGACCGCAATCATCCGGATGTACTCGTCTCCCGTACAGGTGTTGCGGGCGCGTTTCAATTTGCGGAGGATGGTATCCGTATCCTGGAAAGGCCAGGGGATGAAGGCGATGAACCCCTTGGCATCCGCGGGCTTCTCCGCCTGTACTTCCCGCAGTTTCACCAGGTGCTCCATCCGCTCCAGATTGGTTTCGATATGCCCGAACATCATGGTGGCGGAAGTGGTCAGCCGCAGCCGGTGGGCCGCCCGCATGACATCCAGCCATTCCCGGGCCCCGCACTTGCCGGCGGAGATGAGCCGGCGGACCCTGTCATCCAGAATTTCGGCCCCTGCTCCGGGAAGGCTGTCCAGGCCTGCGTCCCGAAGGGCCTTCAAGACCTCGTAATGCGTGGATCCCTCCAATTTGGTGATGTGGGCGATCTCCGGTGGCCCCAGGGCATGGAGCTTGAGCCGGGGAAACAGCTCCTTGAGCCGGCGGAACAAATCGACGTAGTAGGACAATCCCAGGTCCGGGTGATGCCCGCCCTGGAGCAACAGCTGTTCTCCGCCGAGCTCGAAGGTTTCCGCTATCTTTTCCCGATAGGTTTCGATGGAGGTGATATAGGATTCCGCATGACCGGGTCGCCGGAAGAAATTGCAGAACTTGCAATTGGCGATACAGACGTTGGTGGTGTTCGCATTGCGGTCGATGATCCAGGTCACGTTCCGCCCGGGAACATGATGCTGCCGCAACTGGTTGCCGACGTGCATCAGCTCGGCGGTAGGCACCCGTTCCAACAGGAAGACACCCTCCTCGGCGGAAAGGAATTCCCGTCCCAATGCCCTGTGCAATAGTTCGTCTTTTTGCATGTCATTTGATTTTCCGGCCCACGCGCCGGACGGCCTTGAACCGACGGCGGCCGGTTCTCCTTCCGCCCGGCCTGCGGTGGCCCGCAAGCTTTCGGACAACAGGACGGACGAGGCCAGCGACCCGGCCCGTACTGCCGCGTCGGGAATCACCCTACATCCGGATACTATAGTTCGGGGCTTCCTTGGTGATGGCCACATGATGGGGATGGCTTTCCTTGATCCCCGCTCCGGAAATCTTCACGAAACGCGCGGATTGCAAAGCCACTATGTCGCCGGCCCCGCAATATCCCATGCCCGCCCGGAGTCCTCCCAGGTATTGTATCATCACTTCCTCCACAGACCCCTTGAAAGGTACCCGCCCTTCGATGCCTTCCGGCACGAGTTTGCGCACATCGTCCTCCACATCCTGGAAATATCTATCTTTCGAACCGGCTCCCATGGCTCCCAATGATCCCATTCCCCGGTAGACCTTGAACTTCCGGCCTTCATAAAGAACGGTTTCCCCAGGCGCTTCCTCCACGCCGGCGAACAGGCCGCCGGCCATGATGGTGTTCGCCCCGGCGGCCAAGGCCTTGACGATATCTCCCGAATAACGGATACCGCCGTCTCCTATGACCGGAACCCCTGTGTCACGGAGCGCTTTCGCCGCCTCATATATGGCGGTGAATTGCGGGACGCCTACGCCCGCCACCACCCGGGTGGTGCATATGCTGCCGGGCCCTACCCCCACCTTTACGCCGTCCGCGCCGGCCCTGGCCAGGGCCAGGGCCCCTTCGCCGGTGGCCACGTTGCCCCCGACCACCTGCAGGTCCGGATATTTCCGCTTGATGATTTTCACGGTGTCCAACACCCCGCTGGAATGGCCGTGGGCCGTATCCACACAAATGACGTCCACCCCGACCTGTACCAGGGCGGCCACCCTCTCCATCGTATCCGACGTCACGCCGACGGCCGCACCGACCACCAGGCGGCCGAAGCTGTCCTTGCAGGCGTTCGGATAATCCTCCACCTTCATGAGGTCCTTATAGGTGATCAGCCCGACCAGCCGCATGTCGTCATCCACGACCGGAAGCTTTTCGATCTTATGCTGCTGCAGGATGTCCTTCGCCTGCTCCAGATTGGTGCCGACCGGTGCCGTGACCAGGTTGGCGGAGGTCATGACGTCCCGGACCGGACGGTCCAGGGCCACCTCGAACCGAAGGTCCCGGTTCGTCAGGATGCCCCGGAGCTTGCCTTGGTGGTCCGTGATGGGTATCCCCCCGATCCGGTATTGCCGCATCATTTGCAAGGCATCCCGGATGGTGGCTTCCTCCGACAGGATGACCGGGTCGATGATCATTCCGCTCTCCGAGCGCTTGACTTTACGCACCTGCTCCGCCTGCCAGTCAATCGACATGTTCTTGTGGATGATGCCGATTCCCCCTTGCCGGGCAATCGCAATGGCAAGCCTGTCCTCCGTCACCGTGTCCATGGCTGCGGATACGATCGGCGCGTTGAGCCTTAATCCCTTGGTGAATTGTGTCGTGATATCGACTTCCCTCGGCAATACCGCGGAGTAGGCAGGCACCAGCAACACGTCGTCGAATGTGAGCGCCTCCCCCAGGAACCTGTCGTTTTCCATAAAGCTGTTTTCCATATGCAAAAGTACACTTTTCCGCAAAAACGGCGGGCTTATGTCCGACCCCGGCCGGCAATGACGGCCTCCGTCCGGTCATGTCCGACCCTCGCCCCCCGGCATGGCGTCCAGGAACCGCTCCCGCAGGGCCGGTGTCGGCAGCCAGCAGCTTTCCTGCCGGCCGAACCAGGCATACCGCTTGCCGGCTATCCGGTCGTACACTCCGTCCCGCAACCAGCGCGGTACGATCCGGAATATTCCCAACAACCGCCACCAGCCACCCAACAACGTGCAGATCCTGAGCGCCGCGTCCGACCGTACGAGACAACGGCCGTCCTCCACCAACACGACGCTGTCCGGCAGGTCGCCGGTCAGCCCCGCACGCCGCAACAGGTCCGCACCGACCGCCGATTGGAGGGCGGCAAAACGAAAGACGGAACGCTTGTCCCGCCGAATCAACCACTGTACGGATGCGTTGCATAGGTTGCACACCCCGTCGAAAAGCAATACCGGATTTTCCAAGGACGACCCGACGTGTCTCCCGTCCATATGGCCATGCGGTTTATGTGTTTCCCGATCCGGCAAAGTCCTGCCTTCCCAGCCAGCTGTCCACGGCCGAGCAAGCCCGCCGGAACCGGTCGTCCCCATTCCCGGTGATGATGCTGACCTCTGCTCCCCGTGCAGCCAGCTCGTCCCGGTAACGTCGGAACAATTCCTCCCGACCGGCCGGACCTTCCCGAAGCGGGTCGGATTCCCAAGGTATGTCGGGCGAACACAACAGGTAATGTCGATGGGGCCGCCGGTCCGCCTGCGTCAGGATCCAAGGGTCGCAACGCCCGTACCGGACCAAGGACCAGATGCGGATGACCTCCAGGCTGGTGTCCAGGAACATCAGTCCGCCGGCCGCCCGTTTCCCGTATTCCTCCTCCCAAAGCAGCTGCCCCCTGGCAATGTCCGACAGGTCCTGCTCCTCGTAAGGACGCTCCAACGCTCCCAGGTGGGTACGTGCATACTCAGGCACCCAGTCCACCGCGTAATGCCCGGCCAGCGCACGCGCCAAGGTGGTTTTTCCGGTGCTTTCCGGACCTGTCACCACAATCCCCGTCATCTTCGCTCGCTTTTTGTTCCGGCCACCGACGGCCGCACCCCCGGTGCTCCCGTCGGCGCAATCCGTCCCGGATCCCATTGCTCCCCTTACAACAAATGGAAAATATTTCTGTTGGAAGGCTGTTGTGGATGTTTTCGAAATAGTCCAAATTTACCTCACGGAGACCCCGGATTTCCCGGAACGAAAGGACGGTGCGCCTTGTTGTACCGCTGGTGCCCCTCCGATTCGGAAACTGTCGCAGGACGTACCCCACGGACACCCCGCCGGGGGAACCGGATAAGGTATCCCGCCCTGAACCGCCGGACCGGCGACAGGTCGGTCCCGCTTCGTCCGCTTACCCGATGGACTTGAGGCTCCACCGTTAACCGTTACCAGTTGTACCGATCATGCATGACATCGCTCCCTTCGAACGTTGGAAAGACGACTACGACTCTTCCGAAGACCGGTATTCCCCCTTTTTCGGACGGATCTACGAGGAATTCTACTATACCCAGAAAATCTACAATTACTTCATCCATCCGCAATGGGATGAATTCGGCTCCCAAACCTTGTACATGAAGGTGCTGTACGCGGATTACGACCTGGGATTCGCCGTCTTCGAAATGCTGGGGGAATGGAACGACTGCCTCTACAACGATGTCATGTTCCTCAAACGGGATGTCGCCGACGAATTCATCCGGAACGGTATCCACAAGTTTATCGTCATCGGCGAGAATATCCTCAACTTCCATGCATCGGACGATTGCTACTACGAGGAATGGTACGAGGATATCCGCGATGAGGGCGGATGGGTCTGTTTGCTGAACCTCCTCCCGCATGTGGAGGAGGAAATGAGCGGGACCGGCATCCAATATTTCCTGCACTTCGGCCAGCGGCTGAATGAGGTCAACTGGCGCTCCTTCACGGCTCGGAACCTGTTGTACCAGGTGGAATCCCTGATGACCAAGCGGATCGGGGCCGGTTGACGGGAAAACGGATCGGTGCTTCCATCACCCGCAAAGGGACGTGGCCGGGAAGGGATGGACCAGCACTTGTGTCAAAAAAAATTCCGGTCGTACACGAGGCACGCCGGAATTCCTTTTTTCACCAACTAAAATCATTAATCATGAAGCGTGACTTACGGACGCTGATTCTTGAGCGGTTTTCCGGGAAAGGAAATGCGGGTTGCACACATGCGCCGTTTCGTCAAAAGACAGGAGTGTAACAGCACACTGGGGAAATGGTTTTCCGATGTCGGATTTTTTACAGAAAAAAAATCGCATTGCGAAAAATTCCTGATTCGGGAAGTCCGGAGGGGCGGCAGCCGGATCAAACCGGCTGGCCGGAACCCGTGATGATGCAAAAATACAAGGGTATCCCCACGGAAATATTGAACGGGAAAGTAACCCCCAGGGCCATGGGGATGTAAAGGCCGGGATCCGCCCGGGGTGCGGCCAGCCGCATGGCGGAAGGTACGGCGATATAGGAGGCGCTCGCGGCCAGGATGGAGAACATGAAACGGTCGCCGGTATGGCTGGTCAGCCATTGGCTTGCCCAGGCCACCAAACTTCCGTTGAAGGCCGGTATCAGGATGGCAAACAGGAAGGCGAACCGACCGTACGCCCGGAAAGCGGCGAACCGCCGGGCCGTCAACATACCCATTTCCAGAAGGAACAGGGCGAGGAAACCCTTGAATATGTCCGATGTGAAAGGACGGATTCCCGCCGCTTGCCGCGCATCCGTCAGCAGACCGATCAGCAGGCTGCCGATTAATATCAATACACTGCCGTTGGACAGGGAATGGTACAACAGGGAACGGAATCCCATCTGTCGGCCCACCTCCTCCCGGTCGTAACTTTTCATCAGGACGAAAGCGGCCATGATGGCGGGAAACTCCATCGATGCCATCACCGCGACCATGTGGCCGCTGAAGGGAATCGATTGTATCTCCAGGAAGGACGCCGCCGCCACGAAAGTCACCGCACTCACCGAGCCGTAGGAAGCCGCAACAGCCCCCGCATCACTCACCCGCATCCGGCGCTTCAGCAAAAAAAAGGAGTAACAGGGAACCAGCACCGCCAGAGCCATCCCGGCGGCCAGCGCATATAGCACTTCCCGGCTGAACCCGCTGTGCTCCAATTCCTGCCCGCCGTTGAATCCGATGGAAAACAACAGGTACAGGGAAAGGAACTTGCTTGAGGATGCGGGGATCTCCAGGTCGCTTTTCAACAGGACGGCCACGATGCCGAGGACAAAAAAAAGTAGGGTGGGATTAGTTAAGCTGGAACCGATTACCTGAAAGTCCATTGGTCAATAAAGCGTTTGAAAGATGGAAACTCGTCACACTGCCGGCGGACCGGTTCGTGACCATACCTTTTAGTTGTATGCCCTGCGCCTCGATAAGCGGCCCCAACACCTTGCATTGGACCAGCCGACGGGACTGCTCCACCAGGTTGATGACGGCGAAACATTTCGCCTGCTTTTCCGAGGTGCCGCGAACCAGTATTTCCAACAGGAATTCACTGTACAGCTGGCGCAACTGGTTCACGCAGGGCGTGTCGCCCACATTGTTCCGCTGCAACACGCCCTGCAGGAAACGGCACTCGATATCGTTGACCATCACGATTTCCTTGACCCGGTTCCGCCGGATGATGCTCGCAATCTCCAAGCAATACTGCGGATCCTGTAAGGGCGGTATTCCGGCCATCGCCGTCGCAAAGAGATGGTCTTGTCCGAACTGCTCGCGCAGGTACGGCTCCAATTGGGAGAATGGGCAAATGAAATACAGGTTGCTGTGCATGGTCCTATAGGTTGGGTGGATGTACGCGGACGGAAGCGTGGCCGCACAGGCTGCCTTGCGTCCGTTCGCATGCCATCGTCGATTCAGGTTTTATCCGGTTTGTTTTCATTTGGGCTGCTGCCGGAGCGTTCCCGGCGACCGGGCGATCCTTCCGGCTGCTGCGCCTGGTCATGGGTTGCAACAATCGCAATACCGCGGGTCTTCCTGCCGCTTGCCGTCCGGATATTCCCTTTCCTCCGAATATCCGCACTTGCCGCAAGACAGCTGGTGCGCCAACACCGACCGGGTCGGGTATCCGCAGGCGGAACAGGGCAATCCGCGGCGGACCGTCACCGTACCGAATCCCGGCGTTTCGCAGACCGGACATGGGATACCGATCCTGCCCGCCAATTTTTCCGCAACTGCCCGGATGACTTCCATCCGGGTGGGATTGCACATGGCACGCATGTCCGTTTCGGCAAAAGCGCTCCCCTGCTCCCGCACAAATACCCGAAAACCATTCTTCAGCTGCCGCCAGGTCCGTATGCCCTTGACCAGGTGAAGGTGATCGTACCGGCTTCTACGGAGTATGATCGCATGGGACGGGAAGCCTACCTCCCGGGCAAACGCCGCCAACTCCGTTTCCGTGCGGAGCATCCGGCCGGCGAAATTGGTCGAGGTACTGACATCCCCCACGAATACCTCCCATCCGTGCCGGCGGTCCGTCATTAGCATCCACTCCTCATCCGCAGGGACGAAACCCAGCACCGGGTGCGGTCCGAAAGAACCTTCACTCGCGACGGCCAGGTCGTGACCGGTCAGTTCCATCGCCATTTCACATTTCTTCCGCAATACCTCCAAGGGGCTTCCCTCCCGCTCCACTTCCCCTGTAAACGTACCCAACAGGTCCGTGTCCACCTTGTTATCTACGATGCAACGGATACCGAAAGTCGACTCGAACACGGGTCCGATCACCTTTTCCTTACCGTGCTTGGTGGCAATGACCATGGTACGCCCGTTCAAGATTCGCATGGCTTCGGTAGTGGTTAGGTATCAACCGGCCATCCTTCCGATGGTACGGTCCGGCCCACGGATTGCCAGCGCATGCAGTGGGTGAGACTGCATCCGTGCAGGGGGACGATACCCCGCAGGCAACAGACAGGTTTTCACCCGGCTGCTGCAGGAGGTCCGCCTGGACATCCGTCCGGCCAATATGTTCGACTGTTGGTGAAAAGTTGTTTGTCTTTCCCTCACATCCGGTCACTACCGCTCGGCATCCGGATCGGCCGGAAACCGGGAAGTCCTGTCCGCCGCTGGCACTTCCCCGGCAAGCGGATATCTTCCCGGAAGGAATTCGCCGGAAGCCCGGTCCGGAAGCCGGGCCAGCAAATGGCAGCATACGGCCATCCATACGATGGCACCGGCCTTCATCAAGTCCGGCGATAGGTGACCCGTCAAGGCCACCGAAACTAGAAGCGGAATCGCCAAGGCGGACCACAACATGAGGTCCATGTATCTTACCTTTCCTTTTTGCATGATACGGGGCTTTAAGATGCGTGTTTTCTCCGAATGGAAACCTATCGTACTTCCGGGTGGCATGCTTTCCCCACCCTATCTGGCATTACCTGCTTTTTCCGAACAGCGGGGGTCGTTCGCCGATGACCGGGAGCCGGGCATTCCGGGGTATCCTTTCATCACGCTCGGGAAGCCGGTGGAAAAAACGACACAGGCGAATCCCTTTCCGCTTCCAAACAACCGCAGGGCAAAACTGCGCACTTTTTTAATAAGTTTTTATTTAACTTTGTAATGTTTACCATAATCTAATTTTATGAACTATACCTTACACCAGTTGCGGATCTTCCAGGTGATTGTCCAGACCAAGAGCATCACGAAGGCCGCGGAGGTACTGCACCTGACGCAACCGGCCGTATCCATCCAATTGAAAAACTTCCAGCAGCAGTTCGACATACCGCTGACGGAAGTCATCAACAAACGGCTGTATGTCACTGATTTCGGGGAAGAAATAGCCATGGCCGCCGGAAGGATCCTGGACGAGATCGAGAACATCAACTACCGGACGGTCGCGGCAAACGGGCAATTGGCCGGTCGGCTGAAAATTTCCGTCGTTTCCACCGGGAAATATGTCATCCCTTACTTCCTGTCCGGGTTCCTGCAGGAAAATTCGGAAGTCGAACTGCAATTGGATGTGACGAACAAGTCCCGCGTGGTGGAGAACCTGGAAAGGAACGAAGTGGATTTTTCCCTGGTGTCCGTCTTACCCACGCACTTGCGCCTCCACACGGTGGAACTGATGCGGAACAAACTTTTCCTGGTCGGCAACAAGGACGCCCAGCCGACCAAACGTGCCATCAAACCGACTTTCCTGGAAACCATCCCGTTGATATACCGGGAACAGGGGTCCGCCACGCGGGCGGCCATGGAGCAATTCATCCAGGGCAACGGGCTCCAGGTGAAGAAAAAGATGGAACTGACCTCGAACGAAGCGGTCAAGCAGGCGGTGGTGGCAGGCTTGGGGTATTCCATCATGCCGCTGATCGGCATCCGGAACGAACTGGGAAACGGTCATCTCCGGATCATCCCGGTCAACGGGATGCCCATCGTTTCCTATTGGAACCTGATTTGGCATGCCGACAAACGCAATACCCCGGTAGCCGGCGCTTTCCTTCGTTACATCACCCAGCAGAAGGAATCCGTCATCCGGGAATATTTCGCATGGACGGAAGCCTATTGACGCTTCCGGCCGGGTCGGCAGTTGGCCTTGTCCGGCTCCTTTCGTAAGTTTGGTTCAAATTATACCCGATGAAGAAAATTCCGGAAACCTTGCTGCGGGAAATTGTCCGCCCGCTGCCTGCCCGCGAACGGACTGCCTTGCTGCAAAAGAATCCGGATCCGGTTTTCCTGCAGGAACAGATCGGCCGCTGCCGTCGGGCCATGCGCCGGGATCTTTGGATAGGCCCCGGCTGGTTGGTCGCCTACACGGCCGCCCTTTTCACACAAGGCTATGGAACCATCACCATCGCCGTTTTTGTTATGGGGATATCGTATTTCCTTTTCACCATCTTCAGCGGCGGTTCCTTCGGCCTGAACCGGAAAAGGGTGGCCGTCTACAGCCGGCTCCTGGAGGAATTGGAAAGTTGAGGCACGACATGTCCATTCACCATCGTTTGCCATTCCATGAAAAACCACTTTCCCTACGCGTCTTACCGACGGTTTTTCTCAGAAAAACTTTTTTTTCGGAAAATAAGCCATTACTTCCGCTCGGCGGGGCAAAAAACCGTGCACAGCGCGCTCCTGCTCTATTATGCCTATCGGCGGAAGGAAACGCCGCAGTGGGCCAAGCACATCATCCTGGGTGTCCTCGGTTATTTTCTCGCTCCTATCGATGCCTTGCCGGATCTTTCCCCTTTCATCGGATATACCGACGACCTGGGTGTCCTGACCCTCGGCCTCGCCACCATCGCCTGTTATGTCAATGAGGAGGTGCGCCGATCCGCCGACCGGAAACTGGCGGAGTGGTTCGGGGAGGGACAAGCCTCGGGCCTGCCGACGCAACATCCTTAGTCCTCCTCCGTCCCGGCCGGTGGTTCAGTCGACCTTCCGTCCCCGGACGACCCGTCGGCTGACATCCATCTTGCTGATCTTCCGCAAATCGACCATCAGCGCGGCGTAAGCGGCCTGGGATGAGACCCGCCATTTCTTGCCGCCGTAGGTGACCTCCCCGGTGTTCCGCTTCCATTCCGAGGCCAATACCACGTAACGGTCGTTATGTTTCGGATTGGGACCGAACATCAGGTAATTCTCGTCCCCCTCCTCGAAACCGATGGCGAAACGTTCGGATTTCGGGGTGAAGATGAATGCGCCCGGGGTACCCTTGCGGATGATGACCTCTTCGATCCGACGGCCGTTCTCGACCCGTATCTTCCCCGATATGATATCGGAACTTCCATCCGTCAATTCCCTTTTGAGCACGATATCCTGTGATAAGTAGAATTGTATCCGTTGCAGCTCGTCTTCCGACCAACGGTAACGGTCCTGCAGGTCCTGCGTGAAGTAGGTCAGGTTGTTGCAGGAGCCTAAAAGCACGATGGCGAGCAGCCATCCGGACAATCCGATGAATTGGTTCATACCTGTTTTTTTTAATGGAAGCTTGCGGGCGGTCCGGAATATCTTTCGGCCGGTCCTTTCCGGCATTCCGGCCCTTCCGTTCCGGGCATCAAAATAAGGGACCGGCACGCAATGTTTCCATCATTTATGATTCCCTTAATCATCTTTTTAATAACCTTAACGACGGCCGGCCCCTTTCAGGGGGCTACCGAGAGGACGGCGGCCATCCTTTCGTGGAACACGGCACCATCCGGATGAAAGGCCCGCACCACCAGCAGGTATACGCCGGGCAATACAGGTCGACCGTTTTCCGAGGCACCGGTCCATTGCAGGTGACACTGCGCCCCGGCCAGCAGATTGTCCACCAGCTTCGCCACCGGCCTGCCGTCCCAATCGTAGACGGCCGCGGTGACCAGGTATCCGCCCTGGTCGAAATGGCACCGGATGGTCAGGATATCGTCCGCGCCGTCCCCATCCGGGGTGAAGTGGTCGCTTGCGAGCCTGCAACCGGCCGAATGGGTAGCCGGACCGATGTGCTGGGAATTGCGGTAGCCCGGCGTGGCGTAACCGACGGAAGCGGCCGCCGATTGCCAGTTGGTCGGGTCCTGTGTGGGAAACCCTTCCTGCAGCCGCTCCAAGGAAACCCCCTTCGCGTCCGATAACAGGGGATGATGCATATCCGCCTTGTAATCGAGTACATCGAGGACCACCGTACCGCCGGGTCCCGACCGGTACAGGGTCACGTTACCCTGGTCCGCACCGAATGCCGGCAGCTCATTTTTCAGCAGCACGGAGGAATCGGCCAACCGGTATCGCCGAACCAGGTCCGAAGGGTCTGTGGTGACGGCCAGATGGCCCCCGGGAAAAATCAGGCGGTCACCCTGGACTGCCGAAACGCTGGTGTCCTCGTTCGGCCGCAGGTTTCCGATGATCAAGTCCCCCGCATTCAACACCTTGTCGGAGCGGTTGTACAACTCCACGAAATCGGCTCCTCCCGGCTGGGGGTCGAAAAGCAGTTCGTTGATGACCAAATCGCCCGGCTGTATGCTGTCCGGCAATATGAAAACTCCGACCGTTCCGGGTGCCACCGCATATCCGCTGCAATCGGTCACCTCCTTTCCTACCTCCAGCTCATAACGGACGTTCTCGCGCAGGTCCTCCCCGAGTACCAGGGTCACTTCCTCCTGTCCGGCCTCATCCGAGACATAGGCAGCCGACAGGGCCATGGGCGGCCGGATTCGCCAATGGCCGGTATCCGACACCGTGGCCGGATCCAGCCGCTTGTCGAAAACAAGCCGGATCCGCCTCCTTTCCGACGGCTTTCCCGCCAGGAACAAGAGCCGGGGCCCGGCCGTGTCCGCAGCCACCTGCAGGACGCTGTTCGGCTGTCCGGGCGTACCGCCGGACAAGGACCGGGAGGCCGCCCAATTCGACCGGCCGGAACAAGGGGACCGCGGATTGACCCGCTCCAGGCTCCAACCGCCTCCCGCCTTATCCGCGGAACCGTACAAGTCCGTGTCGTAATCCACCCGGTCGATCGTCATCGACCCGTCCGCAGTAGCCAACGACAGGCGGGTTCCCTCGTTGGACAAGGTCGGCAGGGGACTCATACCCAAGGTCGGACCGAACAGCCGGAAACTATCCGCCCATATGGTATCGCACAAGGTCAGATACCGGCCTGGAAACAGCCGGTAGGAAGGCAGGGACCGAACGGTGTTCCCGATGGTGAGCGTCAGGGCGGACAGATCCGTCACCGTCTCGCCGGGATTGAACAACTCCAGGTATTCCGCCGCCGGCAGGGCGATGGCAGGCAGCGGGTCGGCCATGACCTCATTGACCAGGATGCCTCCGGGCTGCGGCGGACCGATCTCCACGTGCTGCCAGGTCCATTCCTGCAGGGAAGCCTGGTTTCCGGCCGTATCCCGGATGGCCAGCACCCGGACGGTATGGTCCCGGAGATTGGCCAGGGATGTGTCGAGGGCGAGCACCACCTTGGCCGGAGATTCGGCAAGCGGAAATACTTCCACCGGCATACCGATATCCGGCGACAGGAAGTACAGCGCCGGGTCGGCGGCATACATCAGGTCCAAGGGCTCGTCGAAAGTGAGTTCCACCTCCCTGGAAAACGGGGATGTCACCTGCCGCAGGCGGGGTGGGACCGTATCCGGCACCAAGGGCTCCAACAGGAAATCGTCCATCCGGAACTTGTCCCGGCGACTGCCGGAATAGTAGCACTTCCAACCGAAGAAAACATCCCCGGACATGTAGGTGCTATCCCAAACCGTCAGCACAGGTTCCGGATCGTACCCGCCCGCCAGGTCCGCATACAGCAGCCAGCGGCCGTCGGAAGTCCGCTGCATTTCCCATCGCACCACCGGCCGGGAAGCCACCGATCCCGCAGCACCTTGCGCCAGCAGGACCGGTACCCCGCCATCTTGCCGGTAAAACCGGATGGCGTCCCCCGATCCGTCCTCCCCGATTTCCAGGAAATAACCGTCGACGGCAGCCAGGTCGGCTCCCCCTGCCTGCAGGTACACCCGGAGCCGGTTGGACGCCGAAGGGTCGAAATCCATCCATACCCATAACCGCCACCGACAACTGTCCGGAATCGAGACCGGTATGTACAGCTCCGAAGTGCCGGCCTCCGGTGCCTGGAGCCGGAGGATGCCGGCCGCATCCACCTGGAAATGGTCCGTATCACCGGACCAGGCAAGATTCACGGTGTGGTCACCGTCCGAGAAGTCGTCCTGGTATGTCTGGGCGGACAAGCACAGGAAAGGAAAAAAAAGAAGGATGGGTCCGACAAACCGTCGGCACACGGCCGGAACGGCCGGAAAGGGTAATGTTTTCATCGGTCTATGGGGTTCATTCGACGGAAATACCGCCACCGGTCACACGACCGGTATGACCAAATTACGGAAAAACACCGGGTTTGTCAAGCCGGAACCCGGCGCAGGCTTCCTTGCAGCCGGCAACCACAGCGGCAGATATCAAATATTTTTCGATTATGCCTCCGAACACTTACATTTGCAACGGACAACATTACCCGCTTCCCTATGAAATTCAGCGTTTCCTCCTCCGAGTTGCTCCGGCAATTGCAAATCGCCGCCGGCGTCATTTCCAGCAATCCTGTCCTGCCCATCCTGGACGATTTCCTTTTCCAGCTGCAGAAAAACGAACTGACCATTTCCGCCAGCGATATGGAGACGTCCATCACCAACAAGATGGAAGTCATCTCTTCCTTCGAGGGCGTCGTCTCCGTTCCCGCCAAGATATTACTGGATACCCTCAAGGCCCTGCCGGACCAACCCATCACCTTCTCGATCGATGAGCAGACCTTCGGCATCACGATCACCTCCGCCTACGGAAAGTACAAGCTGCCTGGGGAAAACGGATTGGAATTTCCCAAGATTCCGGAAGCCAACCAGGTGGATTCCGTGTCCATCCCTACCGGGATGTTGCTGAAGGCCATCAACAAGACCTTGTTCGCCACCAGCAGCGACGAATTGCGGCCGGCGATGACGGGGGTCTACGTCGCCATTGATTTCAACAAGCTGACCTTCGTCGCCACCGACGCCCACAAACTCGTCCGCTATGCTTTCCTCCAGGTGAGCAGCGAGGTCACCACTTCCTTCATCATCCCGAAGAAAGCGCTGAACCTGCTCAAGAACGCCTTGTCATCGGATGGGAACGTATCGATTTCCTTCGACAAGGCCAATGCCTTTTTCTCCTTCGGAAACACCCACCTGGTCTGTCGCCTCATCGATGCCCGCTTCCCGGATTACATGGCCGTCATCCCCGTCGATACGCCCAATAAGGTGACCATCAAACGGACGGACCTGCTCAACTCCCTCAAAAGGATCGCCATCTATGCCAACAAGACCACCAACCAGGTCATGTTGGACATCACGGACGGTAACATCAATATCTCCGCCAGGGACCTGGACTTCAGCAACGAAGCCGACGAAAACCTGGCTTGTGAATTGGACGGAAAGCCCATGGCCATCGGTTTCAATGCGAAGTTCCTGATCGAAATGCTCAGCGTACTGGAATCGGACCAGGTCAAGATGGAACTTTCCACGCCTTCCCGGGCCGGCCTGTTGCTGCCGGCGGTGGAGGAGGAAGGAGAACAGGTCACCATGCTGGTCATGCCGGTCATGCTCAGCAACTGACCTTGATTTCCGGCGCCTTCCCACCCGCTTCTTATGCGGGTGAAACCCCTTCATCGGCTGGCTGTTCCTTTTTCCGGAACATGGTCAGGATGGTGGCCAGGGCTACGCTTTCCCCGGTCTCGTCGTACACATCCACCAGGAACTTGACGATTCCCTTTTCCACCGTCTCCGAGGCTTTTCTTTCCGTCTCCATCTTTTCCTTCACCGTCAACCGCACCCCGATCGTCGTGCCCGGATACACCGGCTTCAGGAACCGGCATTCGTCTATTCCGTAGTTGAGTAGGACCGGACCCTTTTTCGCCTCCACAAACAATCCCGCCGCCTTGGACAGGATGTAATATCCGTGGGCGACCCGACCGGTGAAGATGGTTCCCTCCAAGGCGGTCGCATCCATGTGGGCATAGAAGTGGTCGCCGCTCACGTTGGCGAAATTGGTGATATCGGCTTCCGTGACCGTGTGTTTGGCGGTCACGACCGTTTCCCCGACCTCCAATTCCTCGAAATGCTTGCGGAAAACATGCACCGGTCGCTCCACCTGACGCCCACCCGGCTGGTACTGGTTCGTCACCGTGGTCAGGAAGGTAGGATGACCTTGCACCGCCGTCGTCTGGAGATAATGCCGCAGGCCCCGGATTCCACCCAGTTCCTCCCCGCCGCCGGCCCGACCCGGACCGCCGTGGACCAGCATCGGCAAGGGGGAGCCATGTCCGGTACTTTCCTTTTCGCACCAACGGTTCAACACCAGGATCCTGCCGTGGAATGCACCGGCATCCAGGACATACCGTCGGGCCAGCTGCTCGTCCGCCGTCACGATCGTGCTCACCAGGGAACCCTTGCCCAGGTTGGCCAGCGCAACGGCGGCATCCGCATCCGTATACGGCATGATGGTACTGACCGGACCGAACGCTTCCACGGAATGCGCGGCCATCCGCTCGAACGGACGGTCGTTGTAAAGCAGGACCGGACCGAAGAAGGCCCCTTTTCCGCGGACCGCACCCACCAACTCCATATCATCCCCGCCATATATCACTTCCGATTCGCCCTGGAGCTTGTCCAACTGACGCCGCACCTCCTCCACTTGCCCTTTGCTGACCAAACTGCCCATCCTCACCCCTTCCGCACGGGGATCGCCGACCACCAACTTCACAAGCTTTTTCCGCAAAGCGTCCTGTACCGCATCCACCAGCCGGCCGGGTACAAGGATCCGACGCACCGCCGTACATTTCTGTCCGGCCTTGGTGACCATCTCCCGGTACACTTCCCGAATGAACAGGTCGAACTCCGGCGTACCGGGTTCGGCATCCGGCCCCAGGATGCAGGCGTTGAGACTGTCCGCCTCCATGTTGAACGGGACGGACCCGTCCAGGATGGCAGGATGGGACCGGAGCATCCGGCCCGTCGAAAACGAGCCGGTGAATGTGACGACATCCTGCGACCGTACCGGGTCCAGGATACCGATGCCCTTCCCGCAAACCAATTGCAGGGCGCCCTCCGGCAGGATGCCGGAGGCTATGATATCCTCCACCATCCGGTGGGTCAGGTAGCTTGTTATTTCGGACGGTTTGACAAGGGCCGGCATACCGGCCAGGAAGGTCGGGGCCAATTTTTCCAGCATCCCCCATATCGGGAAGTTGAAGGCGTTGATGTGGATGGCCACCCCCTGTCGCGGGGAGCTGACATGGCAACCGGTAAAGTTGCCTTCCTTCGAAAGCCGGACCGACTCACGGTCCACCAGAAACGGTTCGTTGCCAAGCCGGCGACGGAGACTGGCATAGGAAAACAAGGTGCCGATACCCCCTTCGATGTCCGTCCAGGAATCGGTGGTGGTCGCACCGGTCGCGTAGCTGAGCGGGTAATAGGTCTTGCGCCGCTGATGCAGGAACATGGCCAGCTTTTTCAACAGCAGTCCCCGCTCGTAAAAGGACATCCGCCGCAGGACGGTACCGCCGGTCGTACGGCCGTATTCCGCCATGGCGGCGTAATCCAACCCCTCGCTGCCCACCGTGAACAGGGGTTCCCCCGTAATGGCGTCGTACTGCGTCACACCCTCCCCTTCGTGGGGTATCCATTCCCCCGCGACATAATTACTCAATTTTTGCATGGTCCGTATATTTGGTCAATAGGCGCTTCCTGTGGGAAGGTCATTCCAGTACCCCCTCCCGCTTCTTCCTGGCATAATGGACACCGGCCCCGTATACCCAACCGACCTTGCCTTTGCCGGTCTGTATCCTGACATACGGTTCCTTCGCCATTTCCTTGCCCAGGTTGATCTCGTACAGGGAATCCGTCATCTCGTCCAGGAAATACACTTCCTCGAACAGACGCAATTCACCGATCAATTCCCCTTTCAATCCGGGGGTAGCACGCAGCTTGAGCTTATCGATCGTGATGTACAGCCTGGAGCGAAGCGGTGCCACGGTGGCATCCCCGGCAGGAACGGCCGGTCGGACAGCCACCGTATCCAGTGTCCCCGCCGATGCGGAAGAGGCCGGTATCCGAACGGTATCCGCCGGCTGCACCGCGGTGCTGTCCGCCGAGCGGGTACCTGCCGCCTGCTCCATGGACGTACGCTTCTGCGCCGAACATTTCGAAACGGTCCAGGACAGGAAAACTACGGCGAACAAGCCGATGACCAGGAACTCCAACCTGGAGAGCAAACCTTTCATGGCTATCTTTATTGTGGGCGCATCCTGCCTGCCGGCAAGCGGTTCTTCGCAAACCGGCAACCGGCATGCCACTCAAAAATACGGGGAACTGACCATTTGCGTATCATTTTCTTTCCCCTCGGCACAGGACGGTACAGCTTGTCCGGACCTGTTCCCGCTCGCCATGGTCCGCCGGATGTATACAGGCAGGATAATAACCGGCCCGAACTATCAAAATAAGGCGGTACTCCGTATTTTTGGAAAACCCGGCGGACGTCCCGCACCTCGCAGCCGACCCCGCTCGGCCAAACCGGTCGGAAAGATCGGTCCGACCCTAAAAACCAAGCCGTGGAAGACCTCCTCTATCAGATCGCCCTCACCCGGATACCCCTGGTGGGCCCCGTCACCGCCCGAACCCTTGTCAGCTATTGCGGGGGTGTGCGGGAGATATTCTCCGCCACCCGCCGGCAGCTGACGGCCATTCCCGGAATCGGGGAACAGACCGCCCGCAACATCCTGCACCATCCCGTAATGCCCGCCGCCGAAAAGGAATGTTCCTTTATCGCAAGGCACAATATCCGGGCCTTGTTTTTCCTATCGGACGATTATCCCCACCGCTTGCGGCATTGCTCCGACGCCCCGATCCTCCTCTACCATGCCGGGCAGGCACCGCTCAACGGCCCCAGGATCATCGGTATCATCGGAACCAGGACGCCCACCCCGCACGGATTGGCCGCTTGCGAGGAAATCGTCGAAGGACTCAAGCCCTACCGACCGGTCATCGTCAGCGGACTGGCATATGGGATCGATGCCATGGCCCACCGCAAGAGCCTCGCTTCGGGGCTCCCCACCATCGGTGTCCTGGGGCACGGCCTGTCCAGCATATACCCCGCCCCACATCGGAAGCTGGCCGCCGAAATGATGGAAAACGGCGGTCTGTTGACGGAATTCCCCAGTGATACACCACCGGACCGGGAGAACTTTCCCATGCGGAACAGGATTGTCGCCGGCATGTGCGATGCCATCGTGGTGATTGAAACCGCCAACCGGGGTGGTTCCATCATCACCGCCATGCAGGCCAACAGCTACAACCGGGATGTATTCGCCCTGCCGGGTCGGATCAAGGATGCATTCTCCGGCGGCTGCCATTACCTGATCAAGAACAACCTGGCCGGTCTGGTGGAAAATGCCGACGACATCGCCCGCAACCTGCGCTGGCCGGATTCCTCCGACAAACAACCCCTTCCCGTCCTCCAACCCGGATTGTTCGATGACCTGCCTTCCCGGGAAAAGGATATTGTCGACCTGCTTCGAACCCGGGAGGAATCGGGAATCGACGAAATGGCCTACCAGCTCAAGATCGGTGGCGCCGAACTGGCTTCCCTCCTTCTTAATTTGGAATTTAAAGGGATGGTACGATCTTTACCCGGCAAAAGGTACGTGCTATGCTGAACATCCCGCAAGGATGGATGCACATCGGGTAAAAACTAAATTCAAGAATATATGAAAAAGCGACTAATCCTGGCTGTTTGGGTATCCCTGGCATACGCTGCCTGCGGACCACGGCCCTCCGACCAACTCCGTACTGCGGACACCCCCGTGCGTCACCAGGATACCGTTTCCTTCACCCCGCCCAAGAACGTCATCCTCATGATCGGGGACGGAATGGGCCTGACACAAATCACGGCCGGCATGTATGCCAACGGCAACCGGCTGAACCTGGAACAAATCCGTTACATCGGCCTCCACAAATCCTACGCCAGCGACGACCTCGTCACGGATTCCGCCGCCGGCGCCACGGCGTTTTCCTGCGGCATCAAGACTTACAACGGTGCCATCGGGGTCAACGATGCCGTCCTTCCGGTTCGAACCATCCTCGAGGAGGCCGAGGAAAAGGATATGGCGACCGGTCTCGTCGCCACCTCCTCCATTACCCATGCCACACCCGCCAGCTTCTACGCCCACCAGCGGGACAGGTCCATGATGGAGGAAATCGCCGCCGACCTGTTGAAAACCCCGGTCGATTTCTTTATCGGGGGCGGACTCAAGTATTTCAACCGCCGGAGCGACGAACGGGACCTGCTCTCCGAACTCATCGCAAACGATTATGTCGTCTCCAGTTTCATCGAAGCGGAAATCGGCGACATTTCGGTGGATCCGACCCGAAAATTCGGCTACTTCACCGCCGACGGGGAACCCCTCCCTTTCTCCCAGGGACGGGACTATCTCCTTCCTGCCTGCACCAAGGCCATGGAATACCTGTCCGCCGGCTCCGATGAAAAAGGCTTTTTCCTGATGATCGAAGGATCCCAAATCGATTGGGGCGGCCACGCCAACCGCTCGGATTACATCATCAGCGAAATGATCGACTTCGACCAAACCATCGGTAAGGTCCTCGACTTCGCCCGAAAGGACGGCAACACCCTCGTCGTCATTACCGCCGACCATGAAACCGGCGGATATGCCATCAATCCGGGTTCCACCATGGACTCCATCATACCCGCTTTTACGACGGACCAACACACGGCCGCCCTGATTCCGGTCTTTGCCTTCGGCCCTGGCCAGGAACTGTTCTCCGGTATCTACGAAAATATCGACGTCCACCATAAGATCAGAAAAGCGTTGGGTTTCGGTAGCGACGGGACCCCCTGATTACGGGCGGCCCCTTCCTTTCCGCGCCTCCCGGCCGCGGTCGTCCCTTCGCCCATCGGACCTGACCGACCGGCTTATCCCTCGCACCGCAAGAACCGAATCGAAGATTTTGATGGCAAGGTTCGCATGATTAAATAAAGACGTAGGCTATTCATAACCAAATGGCCTTCATGACGCTTCCCGCCTTTTGGACAGGACGGCCGGCGGCGGGCCCGGGGGGGGCCGCCGGCCCCCCCACAAAAAAAAAAAGCACCCACGGGGGGGCGCCGATTTTTTTTATAAGTTGGG